>NZ_JBGGTX010000009.1:0-16124 GCF_041287255.1 Tamlana flava | reverse complement strand
CACCTCTTACCTTTCCGAACAGAGAAGTTAAGCCCGTTAGCGCCGATGGTACTGCATTTGTGGGAGAGTAGGTCGTTGCCTTTCTTGGAAGCCCTTCATGGAAACATGGAGGGCTTTTTTTTGATTTATAATTAAGGTTCGAGTAGAGCAACATCCATTTATCAATTATAAATCTTAATCTTCCTAACTATTTCCATAGTTAATATTAAAAAATAACTACTATGTTTGTTTTTCATTAACTTATAATGGAGAATAAGGAATTAGAATTAGCCTGGTAATTTGTAAATAAAACAAATCGCTCAATTTTTTTAACGGGTAAAGCAGGTACTGGAAAAACCACGTTTTTGCATCGTTTACGTATGCATAGATCTAAACGTTTGGTTGTAGTTGCCCCCACGGGTGTGGCCGCTATTAACGCAAAGGGTGTTACCATACATTCCTTTTTTCAAATGCCTTTTGGCCCTATTTTGCCCGATAATGATTTGAACGCTTCAACGAGTTTTAACAGAAAGTTCAATAAAACGAAGATTAACATCATTAAATCGATGGACCTTTTGGTGATTGATGAAATTAGTATGGTAAGAGCTGATTTACTCGATGGTATCGATAGAACACTCCGTCGGTTTAGGAATAGGAACAAGGTTTTTGGAGGTGTTCAGGTGCTCATGATTGGCGATTTACAGCAGCTATCACCAGTCATTAAGGAGCAAGAATGGGATTTGTTAAGGCATGTTTACAAAAACGGCTTCTTTTTTAGTAGCCATGCCTTTCAGCAATGTGCTGCAATTACCATTGAGTTAAAGCATATTTACAGGCAAGAAAACCCCAAGTTCATTAAAATACTCAACGCTATTAGAAATAATCAGTTGGATGAAGCTGAAGCTCTAGAACTAAATAAACGTTTTATTCCAGATTTTACACCAAAATATGATGAGGGGTATATTTCTCTAACAACACATAATAACAAGGCTGAAGCTACAAATAGAGCTGAATTGGCAAAATTGAAATCTAAAGCCTTTATGTATACTGCCGAAGTTAATGGAAAATTTCCCGAGTATGCCTATCCAAACAAGGGTCTTTTGGAATTAAAGGTTGGTGCACAGGTGATGTTCGTTAAGAACGACAGTAGCCCCGAAAAGCGTTATTTTAATGGGAAAATTGGGCAAATTAAATACTTGGACACTGATGAAGTAGTGGTTCATTGCCCAGAAGATGATTATAATATCATCGTCACACCTGAAATTTGGGAGAATATTAATTATTCCGTTGATGCTGAAACAAAAGCGATTAAGGAAGAAAAAATAGGTTCGTATACGCAAATGCCATTGCGATTGGCTTGGTCGATTACCATTCATAAAAGTCAGGGATTAACCTTTGAAAAAGCTATTATTGATGCCGAAGGAGCTTTTGCACACGGACAAACCTACGTTGCTTTGAGTAGATGCAAATCGTTGGAAGGTTTGGTGCTTAAAAGTAAAATTCACACCAATCAAATCATTAATGATAGCAGTATTACAACCTTTAATGAGCACGCTGAACAGAACGTCCCTGGTAAAAGGGTTTTAGAAAAGTCACAAGAAGAGTTTCAATTAGATTTGATTGCCGATGTGTTTGATTTGTATGCCTTTTTGCATCCTGTAAACCGAATTTTGGATGTTTATTATAAAAATAGAACGATAATTGAAGGCCCTGTTGAAAAAACTTTTCTTTCTATTAAAGAATCCCTTACCAATTTTTTAAAGGTAGCCAATGGTTTTAATTCTCAATTGAGAAAGCTTTCGGAAACGGAAGGATTGGCTGAAAAGAGTTTATTAATTCAAGAACGTTTTAAAAAGGCCATTGAATATTTTAAATGTGAAATAAAAACCCATCTTGTTCAACCATTAAAGACTTTTTCATTTACTACGGACAATCAAGCCATTGGAGGTGAGATTACAAAGCATTTGGACGATTTTGAAGAACTTTTGGCTGTTAAGGTCATTTATTTCAATGGTTTGAAAAACGGGTTTTTTACTGAGCAATTTTTGGATTTAAGAGCCAAATCGGTTTTTGTAGATAAAGAGAAATCGAAGAAACAACGTAGAACTGTTGTTGAAGGTACAAGCAATGTAGCCTTGTTCGAAAAGTTACGAATATTAAGGAACACGATTGCCCAAGAAAAGGATTTAATTCATTATCAAATATTCACCCAAAAGTCACTTTATGAAATGTGCGAAACCTTGCCAATAACTAAAAGTGAATTGTTAAAGGTTAACGGCATGGGAAAATCTCGAGTTGAAAACTACGGTCATGCCATTTTAGAGGTCATTAAAGAATATTGTAATGAAAAAGCCATTGAAACATCTGATGAAGCTGAAATATTTGATGAGCCTCAACCAAAGCGAAAGCGTGGTGATACAAATAAATAGTCTTTAGCTTTATTTAAGGAAGGTAAAACAATTCAACAAATAGCCGATATACGAGCACTTAATGAAAATACCATTTTTGGACATTTGGCCAGTTTTATTCCTTCGGGAAAGGTGAAAATTACAGATTTAATGTCAACCGCCCATTACGATGAGTTGAAAACTGCCATTCCCAAAATATCCTTCGAAAATTTATCCGATTTCAAGCATCAACTTGATGATAAGTATTCTTATGGGGAGCTGTGTTTGGTGTTAGAAGATTTGAAGGATTAAGACACGGATTTTACTAATTAGTATTTGTATTTAGCTTGACCGGAAAAATGTTTGCACATACGGTGCAGCTAGAGAATTTTGAATGAGTAATAAATAGTCTAAAGTTATAGACTGTTATAATGACGGGGCTCAACTCTTGCCATTGCGAATAGAGAAGTTAAGCCCGTTAGTGCCGATGGCACTGCATTCGGTGAGAGAGTAGGTCGTTGCCTTTTTTGGAACCCCTTCCTGGAAACATGGAGGGTTTTTTGTTTTAAGCCATTTAATCAATGAAAAACTATATTTTAATAAAATAAGTAATCTAAAGAATACATTTCTATAATTAAAGGATATTCCATTCTATAATTCAAACTAGATAATGAAGGGTTAGAAAATCCTGTTAAATACACTTATAATTTTTGCCATCAAGCTTTTAAGCATATGCTTCTGGTACTGATTCATTAATATAATATTTTATTATTTATCCTACAAATATTATATATTTTTATGTATTTCATCGATTAAATACTTTTTTTTTCGTTTAATAACATTATATATATATATATTTAGACTGAATTTAGCATACAACGTTTATAAGGAGTCAATATTTTAAAAACCAGATATTAAATATATAACGATATCATGCTAACCATTATTACTTAGCTTTTTATTAATACTAAACTATAATAGATATGAAAAATATTATAATATCTAATTTTCATCCTATTTTGGCTGGAAAGTTGATTAGTCAAGACAAGTTGAATCAGTATACAAAATTTTTGTACTACCATTATCAAAATCGTCCTGTTTTAGTTGCAGAGGGGACCATAGATGACAAAGAACCTTTATTTTTTGAAGAAGTATCCGAACATGTAGATAAATATGCCGTGTCTTCTAATAATATAGCAAAAAGACAAGTCTTACTTTTCGATGAGATAGAGCGCTTTATTGTAAAGGATATGGAATATACAGAGCCTTGGGATTACGTTTTTCCTGATGGTTTCGAAGATTTACAAGGAAGTCATTATGGTCCGAAGATTGGCACCCGTATGGATTGGTTCAAGAAAAAAGTAAAATGTGTTTTTGATAAATTTTATGAATATTCACCCAATAAGCCTGAAAATATTATACATGTAACATGCTCTGGTTATTCTGCTCCAAGTTTAGCGCAAGAAGCAGTTATAGAGCGTAATTGGGACGATGTAAGCGTTACTCATTCTTATCATATGGGTTGTTATGGAGCCTTCCCTGCTATACGAACAGGTTCAGGATTGTTAAGTTACAGTGAAAAAAAGGGAAGAGTTGATATTGTGCATACAGAATTATTGTCAACTCATTTAAATTTAACGGAATTCTCGCCTGCTAATACTGTGATTTGTTCATTGTTTGCAGATGGATTTATTGGATATTCGCTATATGATGAAACAAGTTTTTTCAATGATGATTCTATTAAGAATAAAGTTGGATTAAAGATACTGGCTTCTCATGAAGTTATTATCCCCGATTCTTTAGAGGATATGACTTGGAACTTGGGAGAGTATAATTTTTTAATGACGCTCTCTAAACACGTACCTATTTTTATAAAAAGAAATATTGAGAAGTTTATTACGGATATGTGTAATAAAATTGATTTAAATTTTAAGGAGCAAAAGGATTCGATATATTATGCCATACATCCTGGTGGACCAAAAATTGTTGATCACATTGTAAACGAGCTAGAAATAGATAAAAAACAGGCGCATTGGTCCTACGAGGTTCTAAAAAATAATGGAAATATGTCTTCGGCTACTGTTCCTCATATTTTTAGTGAAATTGTAAATGATCCTAGTATTAAGCCCAACACTAAAATCATTGCGATAGCATTCGGGCCTGGTTTAACCGCAACAGGGCTAGTACTTGAAAAAGTGGCTTGAGTTTAATATAGGCTTATTATCCAATCTATTTGATTAAAAACTAGCCTAAAACAGGTAATGAGTACAAGTTTCTTTATCACAAAAGGCCTTATATGAAATGTACGGAACCTTGCCAACAACTAAAACTGAATTGTTAAAGGTTAACGGCATGGGAAAATCTCGAGTTGAAAATTACCGTCACGCCATTTTTGGACAATTGGCAAGTTTTATTCCTTCAGGAAAGGTGAAAATTATAGATTTAATGTCAACCGCCCATTACGATGAGTTGAAAACTGCCATTCCCCAAATATCCTTCGAAAATTTATCCGATTTGAAACATCAACTTGATGATAAGTATTCTTATGGGGAGTTGTGATTAGTTCTTAAAGAATTAAAGCAGGCCTTTTTAAAGCCTGCCTTAACAAAATTTATTCTATTTCTCGTTTACCTTATCTTAAAACTACAAATCTTTTAGTTCCGGTTTTTTCATTATTGCTCAGTTTCACAAAGTATACACCATCTTGATAGCTATCATTAAGCTCTAACGTAACTTCAGATTTATTGATAACCTCGGTAGTTGATATTTCTCTTCCTAAGGCATCAAAAATGGTCAAGGTGGTTTTATATACAACATTGTTGGAAAACTTAATGGTCAACTTTTCTTTAACGGGGTTAGGGTAAAGCATGAAATCAGACATCTCGTTTGCTTCTGTGCTTAATGGGCCACAAGGTTCTGTTGTTTCCGGATTTATTAATGGGTCGGTGTCATCGCAATCGCCTGCAACAGTTGAGTAATTGTCACTAGGCATTTGGCATAGCGTTTTATTGGTCAGAACATTATCAATACCATAGCCGTCGCCATCAGCATCGTAATAGTAAACCTGTAATTCCCCAACAATTTCAACAGTAAATGTTGTACTTGATTGATTGCCTTGGTTATCGGTCGCAGTAATGGTCACCTCTGTATTTTCAGAAATTACCGTACTTGATGCCGGTATTTGCGATATTTGAATGGAACTAGTGCAATTATCGCTCGCTTGAGCCAACGGTTTATAATCTGGAAGATATACCGTGCAATTTTCATTTCTATCAAGAACTTGGTCCGCAATCGGGTCTATTGATGGCGCCGTAGTATCTTCAGGTATAATTTTAAATGAAATTGAAGATTTATTATTGGACGCATCAGTTACCGATAAAATAGCATTGGTAGTGGCCGTGATCTCAGTACCAGCTGCAGGAATTTGTACAATTTGCAAATTGCCTTGGCAATTGTCATTTATTCCAGCTAATGCACTGTAATCTTGTACAATAACTTTACATCCTGAATTTAAAGGCTCAATTTGGTCACCAATTGAATTTATTGAAGGGAAAACAGTGTCTTCCAATCCAATATCCGCGCTAATGTTGGTAGTTAACCCATTAAAGTCGGTTACAGTAACCTGATATGTTCCATTGCCCACATTCGTCAAATTTTGAGGGTCTGGTTCTGTGTCGACAGGTGCAATGCCATCGTTGTCCCAATCAAACGTATAAGGAGCAGTTCCACCCAGTACTTCAAGTTCTATTGCACCATCTAAAGATTCAGAACAAGTAGCGTTAACCACCTGTGTTCTTAAGATTAAGCCTTCAGTAAATATGGCAGTAATTGACTTATTAGAGTCCATAAAAAGGGTTTCGTCATTGTTAAAACTTCCTAAATCGCCTTCCCATCCATTAAAGGTCCAGTTAGAATCAGGAACAGCACTAACATCTACAGATGTGCCTGAAAGGTATGGACCGCTAACAGGATTAACAGTAATTGTTCCATTACCTTGAATGTTTGTAACTAGAGTGTAAGATTCTTGAACAAAAATGGCTCTGACGGTTTTATCGCTATCCATTAAGATAGTTTCGGCGTTAGTGTTACTCGTTAAATCGATTTCCCATTTGTCAAATACCCATCCATTATCTGCTACGGCCTCAACGTTTACTGAAACTCCTTCTTCAAAATAATTGTTGTTCGGTGAAATTACGATTGAACCATTACCCGTTTTTTCGGTGGTTAAACTATGATAATTAACAGTAACATCATCTTCGGATGGCGTGGAATAACAAATTGCTGTACCAGAATCTATTTCACTTTTATTGAAAACGTTATCAAGAACCACAGGAGCCAAACAATATGCCTTATTCGGTTCTCCTTCAAAAGTGAATTTATCTTCAATGTTAATGATATCTGATATTTTACGATATTCGCCACCATCTTCGGAAAGATAAACTTCATAGCCCAAAATACCACTTCCACCCAAATCATCGCTAGCATCTAATTTGAAGCTTTGAATCAAATCAAACTGCAAATTATTATCGGTAATTTGGTTTATGGTTGGTGACACAGCATCAATAATATTTATAGCTTCATTTGTGCCAATGGGTTCATTTATATCGAAAAAGATATTTGCCGAGGCTTTGAGTTCATCTCCGGTTTGCGTGGTGCTTTTTGCTTTTATCGAATAGGTTACAAAACCTTCGCCGGCACCATTGTCATCATTTATTGGAAGGAAACCTTTTAATGCTTCGTATGGAGGTAACCCTGTTTCAGGGTCGATGGATTGGAAACTCCAGAACAATTCAGAATTTACAATATCCAGTCCAGCTGAAACATTTACATCCATGCCAATTTCGTCCGCTAAATTTAAACGGACACTGTAATTGGATAATCCTTCAGGAACATCAAACGCATATTTTCCAAACCCAAAGCCGAGTAGTCTAAAACTTGATGCATTAAAATTAGTATCCAATTTTTGTCTGATTACAACTCTTTGGGCTGGAGCCGTTGCATTTTCAGGGTCGTTCTCAAAATTAATGGTATAATCAAGTGTTTCTTGGTTTGAAACAAATTTTTCTGGTCCGAAACCTTCGGGTCCTATTATTTCGTTTGGATCGCATGAGCTCACTACAGGTGTGCATAAAAAACTTTGAGCAACACAAAGGCCTAATCCAGCAACAGCATAACCGCCAGATTTGCCTAGTACATCTCCAAGAGTACCACCAACACAACCATATGATGAGGCCGATGATGACCCACCACTAAGAGCATTTAAAGATAAAGCACAACTCATTGCCCCGGCACCGCAGGAAACTGCAAGAAATGGACAGCCAACAACAACTGTAGCACAGCCAACAACGCTGGTTATACAGCTAGCTGCTGCTACACCACAGCCTAAACTTGCAAATGCAACATCGCACCAACTTGGTGTTCCGTCTCCACCACCACCGCCTTCTGAACAAGAATTTGGAGGTTCAGGTGGGGTATTGGGATCTGTTGGGTCATTGCCAGGATCATTTGGATTTGAGCCTGGGTCATTTGGGTCATAATTTGGATTATCTGGATCATCTTCAGGAATAGGGTCTACTCCTGGAGGTGGTTCAGGACATGGTGTTCCTGGAGGAGCACCAAATATACTTCCAGTAGAACAATCAACTGGTCCAGGGCCACAATCTCCGAATGGACAATCAGGGTCAGGTTCTGGGTCTGGATCATCGCAACCTTCATCTATTTGGCCGTTGCAATTATTATCTATCCCATCATCACATATTTCAGGTCCTGGATGAATTAAGCTGTTGTTGTCATTGCAATCTCCCTCACATTCAGAATAGCCATCTCCATCATTATCAATTTCTCTTGCCGAAACCACACCGTCACCATCATCATCCAAACCATTACAAATTTCTTGACAATCCTCATCAATACTGCCATCACAATCATTATCTTTTCCATCCAAGCATATTTCTTCTGCACCTGGATGAACGCTACTGTCAAAATCGTTACAATCGCCGTCACACTCGCTATATCCATCATGGTCGTTATCTCTTTCACTACCTGCTAAAGAACCACTGCAGTCATTATCCTTACCGTCACAAATTTCTGGAGCACCTGGATAAACAGAACTATCATAGTCGTTACAATCTCCTTGACATATAGAGTAACCATCGCCATCCAAATCTTGTTCAACCAATGGAATGATGCCATCTCCATCATCATCAAGCCCATTACAAATTTCAGTACAGCTGCCATTGTCAGGACATTCACAATCAATACCGTAGGTACAACCATCGGGACCATTAGGCCCTCTATTTCCTGGAGGTATTGAACCATAGCCTGGTCCTCCAGGGCCGCCAATGCCACCCAATCCTGGTGGGATGTATTGATTTCCAGGACCTCCTTGACCTCCTGGAGAGCCATCTTCACCAATACCGCCCGGTGCTCCGGGTACACCGTTTTCACCAATTCCTGGTTTATAGGAGGAGAAGCAGATGGCAATTTCGTTGTCATTTATCTTCTCAATGCTGAAACTACCTCCATATATATAGTTATACGCTGTAAATCCATCAGTTTTTAGCACGAATTTAGAAGCGTCAAAACCAGTGATTCCACCCGAGGCTTTCAAAATGGTCCAACATTTATCAACAGCAGGGTGCCATCCGGCCAAATAGGTCGGCGAATTGCTATAATCTAAAGTCTTAATCTCTATTTCAAATGGGTTTTCAGATGTAGAGGTTATGTTAAGATTATCGGATAGCTCAATTATGTCATGCCCTAGGCTAGCACCAGCTTCACCTTCGTATTTATTGATTTCCCAAACGTATTTGCTTCCTGGACCAAATATCGCATTTGTAGCCCTTGTAGCATCTGGACCTTTTTCACCTGGGCTGTAAATACTTTTGTTAAGGGATTGGTTTCCACAATCGGCGCATTCAAAATCTACTAAAAGCGTATCACTTGGTTTTAGGAAACCGTACTCCACATAGTTATTCAACATAATTTTGGAGAATGCTGTTTGGTCTTCAACAATGGCTCGATCATCGGCAAAATAATCGGGATTTGCTAAGACAAGTTGACGCATAGACTCTATGTTCTCCAAAGAATTAAAAACCATCATATTTGCGTTTCCTGCAATAACTTTCGCCCGCAAAGGAAAAGTGGTTCCTGAGAAATTGGCGATGTAAACACTGGCGGTCATAACATCACCAGGTTTTAAATCTCGAGCCGTGAACGGAATGACTTGATAACCTTCATCAGAAATATAATCTGACATATCTTCAAGCCTTCTGTAAATATCTGTTGTAGAGTTTTTTCTGAGTTTACCACTAACGTTGATATCTAAAATATCTACATTATCCAGCATAGCCAATTCGGCCAAAACCGCCGGTACATCAACATTATTGTCGTTTCTGATGACAAACTCAAAAAATGCACTTTTACCGGCCCTTACCAAATCTGGAGACAGAACATCATACGTCATCAGGGTATAGCCACTGCTTGCTTCAACTGTTAAAGCTTGGGGTAAGGAAGTTGTTGCGTTATCTGGATTTTCTAATTCTAAATCGTATGTGTCATGTGGTACACCCGTTAAATCCCATGATATTTCAGCTTCCATGCTGCTTTTTAAAGTTGTAGAAAGAGCAGTGCTTACTGGAGTGCCATTTTTCAAAATCCTTGCGGTCATACCTTCCCTAAAACCTGCTCCCGTAATAGAAGTGCTCACCTTGCTATCTCCCACGGTCTGAGGTGAGGATGTTAGAATCATAAAATCCAGAACCTTTGCTGTTATTGTTAATGTTTGTAAAGCACTTAATTCTGTGTTAATTAACAAGTAATAGTCACCAGCTTGTGTGTTTGGGATTAATGCACGTTGGTTCGTTGAGTTGCTGTATAATCCTTTAAAGTCAAAATTATTTGGGTCTGGCGTTTTTTCAAAGGAGATAAATATGCCATTACTTCCCAAATCTCTAGAGGATGCTACATCAATGATTAAGTCTTTACCTTCTTCAACGGTAACCTTATAATACAGCCAATTTTGATTTTCAAGATTTTTAACGACGTCGGTATTTAAAGGTAAATCCCTTACGCCTAGTCCAATAGTTTGATCGGTCGCTAAATTATTGTTGGTATAATTATTTTCATTGATGGAAGATTTTATGTTTGTTCTGGCAATACCAAAATAATCACCAGGAAACAAATTTCTAATATTTCCAGATACATTTACCGTACGGGTTTCGCCAGGTCCCAGAGTTATATTAAACTCATCCGAGCCTATTAGCGTAGCAACAGATCCATTATAAATGGCATCAGGTGACATGTAAAATGCATTTGCAAGATTGCCTACTGCTGTATTATCGCCAATATTGTTGATAACAAATTCAGAATCAAGAGCATCACCTAAAAAGGCTGTTGCGTCTGTATTTATTAAATCGATTTTTAAGTCGGAAGGATCTTGTAAATTGATTTTAATCAACTGACTGGCTTCATTGTTGGTTTCGCCATCCTCAAAGCCCTCATAAATTAAATTCTTAACATCGGCTTTAGCAATTAAATAATAATTACCAGACACGTTTTCAGGAATTTGTAAGGTAACACTTTCTGTGGTGGACTCTCCAGGAGCTAAAACAATATTTTTTGCTGCATTCCCAATTCCAATACTTCCAGAGACCACATTAGGTAAAAACCCGAGGTAGAATCTATCATACCATTCAATCGTAGTGCTTCCTAGCCCTTGGTTTTCAACAGTATAATCTACTGTAAAACTTTGTCCGTTCACAAGCTCCGAGGGTGCTGTTAAGCTAGTAATAACCAAATCCGCATGTGGTAGAAGGGTTAATTCAATGGGTTTGTAAAGCGTATTGTTATACCGTTCTATATCCTCATCTATTTTGTAATTATAGTCAGTAATTATTATGATGTAATAAGTGCCTTCAATACCATTGGGGATATTAAAGTTTTGATTGAATGAAACCGTTGCACCAGCCGCTAATTTGTAATTTGATTTTTGACCCAAATAAAAATCATCAGAACTAATCTGGTTGTCAAAACTTAAGTAAATTCTTGTTGAAAATGACTGATTAAGGTCTGTTGTGCCAAGGTTTTGTATGGTCCAATCAACAGGAATACTTTCGCCAGAGTTGGCTGTATCTTGTGCGCTTATGTCAATAATTGCCAAGTCAATGTCAACTGGGTCTGGTGCAGGTGGATCGACAATATTTGGTGAAGCAAGCCCAGTTGAGGTGTTGTTTAATTTATTGTTTAATTCGTTGGTTTCGAATAAATTATCCAAAACATCTGTGTAGATATGAAAATATATCTCATCAGGAGTATTAAGAGGTAAAGTGCAAGTAATTGTATACTCTTTTGTTTCATTAACATTTATAGCCGTACTTACCCTATTGGATTTAAGCATTTTTAATGCCGTAGGGTCCCAGTTGGCATTTTCAGACCAGTAAATACGATCCTCTCTAAATTCGGATGGTTTTGTGCCGACATTTTTTATCCTGTATTTCATGGAGAAGGGTTCGCCACGGGTTATAGTTTCCGGATAGGACATCGATACAGGAATTAAGTCTGGACGCACATCAAGGCTAACGTTTACTGTGCCACTTCTTATCGTATCGTTATCACTGGATTGAAACTCAAAAATTTCGTCCTTAACATCCGTTATAATATATACATAATGGTCACCTTCAAGTTTTTCAGGAAGCTTAAAGCCTTGGTTTACGGTATACGAAATACCATTACCGAATTCAGCAGCTATGCTCTTTCCGGGAATAGTGACTTCGGCATTTTGGAAAAACCTGTTTTTACCCAACGAAATAGCTTCATTTGCGTTAAATGTTGCTTCTTTTGAAATAAAAACCTCGTCGTCCCATGAGTTTTTTAATGGGGGATTTACACCAATGTTTTCTACTGTCCAAGTTACCGACAAATCTTGGTTGGCGGTGGCCATACCGGGTACATTTATATTGGTTAATGCCAAGTCGGCGGGTGGTCTCAAAGTAATGTTTATAGGGTCGCTCCTAAGAATGTTATTGGAGTAAATGGGTTCGTACATACCCATAAAATTGGTAATAACATAAATATAGTATTCACCAAAAATATTATCGGGTAAGTCAATTTCTTTGGAGTAGTTATAACTATCATTAACTTCAACGTAATCATTGATAACACAAGTGCCACCAGGGCTATTTCCCAATGAAGCCCGATAATCTTTTATTTTAATTGCCGTAGAAAATGAAAATGTTGGGAATTGTGATAAGTATATGGCATCTCTCCAATGGCGTTCAAAAACACATGGATCGTAATCTGTATTTTGAGGGATGGGTGAGAATGAAATGGCAGAACTACCGCCATAACCACCAGAGTTTCCTCCAGAAGAAGGCGCAAAACCTAAATTTAAAGTTATGTACGGAGGTTTCCACCAAAAGCCACCAACAGCAGTTCTGTTACCAATATTTTCTGCAGAATATTGAACGGTAATTGGATCACCTGAAAATGCATCTGTGGGTGCGCCTACATTAACCATTTTTAAATCTGGAGCAGGAGGGACAGCAATAAATACTTTTTGGTAATATAAATTGTTTTGTTCATCTAATTCAGAAAGGCTATTGCCGTGAGAGTTTCTATCGTTAGAGCAAACCCCATTTTCAATTCTACAATAGCCATCCTCATTATCTGTTATTATAAATAAGTAGTAGGATCCTACATAGTTCAACGGAATGGTTACTTGTTGCTCATTAACGTAAGATTCACCGGGGTTAAGCGATGCTAAACTGTTAAATTCTGCTAACAATACATCATCACCTCTACGTAAATCTAAATCAGCCGACAAATATACACGGTCTCTCCAAATGGTATTATTGGTGCTGCCATTTCCAATATTTTTTACCTCCCATGAAACGGTTATAGATCCTCCACCTACAGTTTCTGTTGGCATTGATACATTTTCAACAGTAAGATCTGGGGTTCCAGATGGCGTAAAGGCTTGAATTGGCCCTGGCGTTTCAAAGCATGAATTCTTGGCCACTACTTGCCATGAGTATTCCACTGCAGGCTCTAAATTTCTAACGACATAGATTATTTCTTCAACATTTGATTTAACAGGTATCTCACTTTTGGTTTCATTGGTTGGCCATACATAAATATCGTATAGAACACTGTTTGCTCCCGGGTTCCAAGATAATTGTATGGGCTGAGGCAGATTAACGGAGGCATTGCTCGGTAACATGTTGGAAACCTCTACTGGAGGGAAAGAAGGAATAACTTTAATGGAAACCGTATCAGAAAAGGCACAACCATTGTTATAGGTGCCCTGTACGGTATAGTCGGTATCCGAACTTGGAGCAACGGTAATCGTACTCAATGTTGAGCCGTTGGACCAAACCTGCTCATCCGTGTTGTTTACGGTAAGTTCTATGGTTTCGCCAATACATATGGTGGTTACCGAAGAGGTTTGAATAGTAGGTTTCTCAATAATGATTAATTCAAACAATGCTGAAACCGCTTCACAGCCCAAATTGTTTATCAATTTAGCTTCATATTGACCAGGCAATTCTGTGGTAATTTCTGTTGAAGTACCCATATCATAAAACTCTCCATCGTAGATTCTTTTCCATTTTAAAGGAATATTGTACTGCGTGGAAAGTGTGGTTTGCGCATTTATGCAAAGCATATTGCCTGCACTTGACTGGATTACGGGACTCTCCCCAGGGTCTGAAATATTAATGGTTATTGTTCTTAAAATGGGGCATCCATTTGCAGAGTTTCCATCTTGAAAAGTGTAGGTTCCTGCGGCCGTTAGGGTTTGTCCAACAAACTCATAGCTTTGGCCCGCACAAATGGTGACTTCCGTAAAGGTTTCTTCAGTTTCCAATACTTCGATGGTTGTAGTATCTGAGTTGTCTCCGTTTTGATCTGGTATGGTATAGGTCAAGGTATATATTCCAGGAGGGGCAAGTGATGTTTGGAAAACATTGGCCTGAACATACTCACCAGACCAAACGCCTCCTGATGGGCTACCATCTGGCAAAGAAAAATCATTCCCTTTTTCACATAAATCATCTAGACTTGGTGCTGTAACAATAACCGTGTTGTCAATAATGGTGAAACTATCTTCAGCCGTTTCCGAACAATTATTTTCTTGGTATTCATAAACTAAGGTATATGTTCCAGGTGATAATATTGTAGGGTCAATACTGGTAATTGTAGTTTCAGGGCTTGTGCTGAAATAATAAATTCCTCCAGTGGGAGTACCCATATCAAGCGTAACTGCGGAGTCGTCAATATTTAGGCTTTCAAATGGTAAAGTTAAAGAAACCGTCGTAAGGGTTGTAACGGTAACGGTTACTTGCTCTGTATTGGTGCAGCCATCCGTATTCGATATATCTACCGAATAGATTGTGGTTGCGGACGGCGTTACGGATATTTCTGAAGTAGTTTCTCCAGTACTCCAAAGATATGAGTTTCCTCCCGAAGCTGTTAGTAAAGTTGTTTCTCCTGAACAAATGGTAGCATTTGCTGATATTGAAGTTATTGGTTGGGCAAAATGGGTTATGCTTTTTGAATTGTCGTCGTTTGTGTTGTCAATATCATTGCCAACTATCGTGTAGGCGTTAATGTTATAGGTTTCTTCAGAAGAAAAATCGGCCGTTTGCGTAAACGTATAGGTTGTGCTATTGCCGGATAAAAGATTCAGGTTATTTACCGTTTCAACTATTGCAGCACCTCCATTAATGCTATAGGCCACATCTAGGCTGTTTATTGTTGGGTCTCCATAATTTGTAATTTCAACCGTAATGCTTTCGCTGGAATTTAAATCGCAACCTGAATCTGGAGCAGTGATTGCCGAAACACCAACATCATAATTAAACGTGGTGTTTTGTTGAGCCGTATAACCGGGAGCTAAATAAAGTTCTCCATTTTCATTGATGGCGTATTCATAAAATGAAAAATAGTAGATTGTGGATGGGATTAAGCCTGAAAGTGTAAAATTGTCTCCAAAGTCGTTGAAAACAACAAAATTGCCACTGCCCAACTCATCTCCGTTGCCAAATGTTGCACTTGCATTGTAGGTTGTAAAATCGGCCGGGGCAGCGTTAACCGCACTACCTTCTCGGGCTATTACAAGCCTACGTGTTCCATCTCCTGGGGTAAAGCTTACATCAAATGAGTTTAAATCTATATTTGTGAACTGGGCGCTAGAAACTTGTACTGTCGGCCGTTCACCAAAGGTTTCTAGAGCAAATTTGTACCCGGGTCTTAGGTATAATTTGGCATTACCGCCATTAAACTCAAACAATGCAAAATGATAGTTTTGTGCCGATTGTAAATTGGTAATGTTGACGTTGGTACCAGTACCTGCATAAAGTACATAATTACCCGAACTGCCAATTTCATAGGAGCCATTGTAAAACCCTCCAGAGTTTGAACTGTAATTGGTAAAATCTTCAGGTTCTACGGAAACAGGGCCATCTTGCCTACCAATTAAAAGTCTGTTGGAACCGTTCCCTTTTGTCCAAGAAATATTGATGCTTGAAGTACTTCTGCTACTAATAAATGCATTACTAGATTGAACTGTAGGGGTACCCAAGGTAATCTGACTAATTTCATATGGTGGGTCTCCGTTTATGTCGTTCCCTGTTAGGTAGAAGGTCTCGGTGCCAGTGCCGTTGTATTCGAACACCTTGAAATAGTAAGTCGTTTCGGGCTGTAGGCCGTATACCCAGTTGCCCCCGTTGGCTCCGCTGTGCATGACGAACTCCCCTGGGG
>NZ_JBGGTX010000008.1:0-35338 GCF_041287255.1 Tamlana flava | reverse complement strand
AAGCTAAACTTCATTTTAGAATAAGCGAATCGATAGGGATGAGTTGATTTTGGAACTACCCTCGTTGGAAATATATGTGTAGTATTCCTAAAGTTTTCTGAGATATTTTCAGGTTCAAAGAAAGTCACTACTTTATATAAACGATAGACTTCTTGTCTAAAGAATAATCCTATTATTAAACATGCGATAACGATAAGTACAAGAAAACTTTTCAGTATTTTTTTTAAAACTTTCATGGCGATAATTGGATATATTATGTCTATTTCTCTCGTTTCATAATAGCATACTCAAATAAAAGTATTGTGGTGAATTAAATAATTATTCCTCCGCTTATATGAGCTATCCATTTTAAAATGTCGGCTGTTTTGCAATGACCCATTTTAATCAATTATTAAATAGGTAGTTCTAGGAGAGAGGAGGAAATGGTCAGAGAATATGTGTCAGTATAATAATATAATTTTTTTGTTAAAATTAACTTACCAACTTTTTTATTTTATATTAGAATGGGATGCTTTTTTTTATAGCTATTCTTTAATAATTTTTTTAGATGCTGTTCTTTCGTTAGTCGTTATGTTTAATAAGTAAAAACCTTTTGATAGGTTTGAAAGATTTAACTCATTATTTCCAGTACTAAATACACCATTTTTTATTTCCTGACCTAAAATGCTCACTAAAGAATAATACGCTGAAGAGTTAACTTTAATGGTTACTTTTTCTTTCGTGGGGTTTGGATATAGCAAAAAACTAAGTTGTGATTTAATATCATTTACAGTTAAAACACTACTTATATCTGTAAATCCTCCCGATTGAGGGTTGGAACCATTTAGGCCATCAAAATCCAATTTTTTTGTTAGAGAATTATTGCTAGGGTCATATTCAAATAAAACCCCTAGGTTGTTTGCGCCGCCATATCTCGTAAAACCGAGTAATTTCCCATTTGAAGATTTTTATAAATCACCACCAGGATTACTCCCATTGTTAGTTCCATCAAAATCAATCTTTTTAGTGTATGTATTTGTGTTAAAATCATACTCGTAAATTATGCCAAAATTATTTGTCCCACCTTGATAGGTCATGCCGTATAGTTTTCCATTACTCGCTTCTGTTAAATTTCCAAAAGGGTTTTTGCCATTAGAAGGAACGCCGGCATTAGAAGATAATTTAGCAGACTCAGTTCCTCCAAAATCAACCAAAACGGTATAAGTGGCTTCTCCAGGAATGTACTCAAACATCACGCCTGAACCATATGCGCCACCTATTGAAGTACAACCGTATATTTTACCATTAGAAGCTTCCATTAAACCTTGAGGGGCTTTCCCAAAGGATTGTGAAAAGTTAACCTTTCTAGTATATGTGTCAGTGTCCATATCATACTCATAAATTACGCCGTCATTGTAGGCCCCGCCATTGGCAGCAACGCCATATAATTTACCATTTGAAGCCTCTATTAATCGTCCATTTGGTCTCCATCCATTATTAGCACTTATTCCATCATTTGGGTCAAAATCAAAAAGTTTAGTATAAGTGTCGGTATTTATATCGAATTTATAAATAACCCCATTATCATTAACCCCACCTTCAGAGGCCTGGCCATATAAAAAACCATTTGACGCCTGAATGGGTGCACGATATGGAAACAAACCATTGCTCGCCAAATTGAAATCATATATGATATTGACTTCTTCGGTCAAAGGATCAATCCTAATCAAAGTGCCTTTTAATTTACTAGTTGCACTTTGTTCCCCTTCCCAAGTCACCGCATAAAGTTTATCATCGCTTGCCAATACCAAGCCATCTGTAGGATATTTACCTTTATAAACCGAATTAAAGGAATATACGGTTGATAATGTATTGCTATTTGAATCATATTCTTGTACTACCCCTTGATTATTATGACCTCCATTTAAGGTGCCAGTATAATACTTTCCGTTAGAAGCCATCATAATGCTGCCTCTTGCAGTTCCTGCTAAGTCTTGCTTTTTTTCTAAAACATTAAGCGTTGGGTCATATTCATAGACAGTATTAGATGTTAGGCCAATAAATTTGCCGTCAGATTTAAGTAACATGGTCCCATAGGGATTTGTTCCGAATGCTGTTGAAAAATCCTGTAATTCCGTAAAGCTATTAATGCTTTGATCAAATTTAAAAAGTATTCCTTGGTTATTTGTGCCCCCTTGACGTGTAACACCATAAAGTTTACCGTCATCTCCAATAGATATGCCGCCATAAGGATATTTCCCCTTGGTTGTTCCGTCAAAATCTATTTTCTTGGTATAGGTAGTTGTAGATAAATCATATTCAAATAATACTCCCATGTCATTAGTTCCGCCTCGACTAGTCATTCCATATAACTTATTATCAGAGGTTTCTACTAATTCTCCATAAGGATTTGCACCATTAGTTGTGCCAAAATAAATTACAATGTTAAATGAATTGGCATCAATGTCGTATCTATATATAGCTCCATCCCCGGCAGGGCCTCCAAGACTTGACATGCCATATAATTTGCCATCTGAAGCTTCTAGAAGATTACCGGTAGGGTTTGAACCTGTGGTAGATAAATTAAAATCATTAAGTTTGGTATAGGTGTTATTGTGGTAATCGTATTCAAACAGCACACCATTGTTATTGGCACCTCCATTTCTAGAAACACCATACATTTTATTATTTGAAGCTAACATTAAACCACCATAAGGGGCTTTCGCATCAACAGAGTCATAAGCAAAGTCAATTTTTTTGGTGTAAGTATCTGTTGTAGGGTCATATTCAAACAAAATGCCTCCATCTGCCAAACCACCTTTAGCCGTCATTCCGTAAAGTTTGTTATTATCTCCTTCGCAAAGTTTAAAGTATTGGGGTTCATGGCCATCAAAGTCATTCGTAAAGACATGAACAATAGTATGATTAGAACCATCAGAATTTACTTTAAAAATTGTACCTAAGTCTTGTGAGCCGCCAAAGCTCATGCCCCATAATTCTTGGGAATTGGATTGATGGGTAATAAAAGTTAGGGCAATTAAAAGAAGTAAAACTTTTTTCATAATTATGTTGGTTTAGTTACATAACATGAATAGAGTGTACATTTGCGTTTAGAATATTTATGTAAAAATGGGGTTGTAATTTGAAGGGAATACTGTTATTATAGATAATAATAGTATTAGCTAACTTAAGTTTATTAAATTAATAATACAACTTTTATCAATAAAAATTCGCTTTAAAATTACATAGTAAATATCATAAATTGCTAAAAGCTCTAAGAGATTAGGGCTTTTTTTGGCAAGATAAAGAAGTTGTGTTGTTCACGCACTAGGCGTGATGTAGTTTGCCAAAGTAACATTTGGTAACCAATGGAAAGCTTTCCTTTTTTCTTTACAGAAAATGGGGATGCTTATTTGTTTTTGAGACTTTTGGGTAAATTTATATGAAGAAGATTTGTTAGACTGTTCTTGTCAGTCCCTTATTATTCACATGATCTGCTTATGATTTAAATCATTGTATTTAAAGAAATAGATTATTAATTTTTTACCATTATATATTAGCAATGAAAACAAAATTATTTTTTACTTTATTTTTACTGGCAACATTACTGTTTTCACAAAGTGAAACTAAAAATATTGAAAAAATACCTGACGAACTAATAGGTAAATGGGAAATAGATTTGCCTGGTGAAGGTGAAATTCCAAGTCAAATATTCAGATGGATATTTAAGAAAACAATTGAGGATAAGGGAGAAAGTGAGTTTCATTGGCTGTTCAAAAGGAAAGAGGACCTAAAATATATTACTGTTGCTGTTATGGTAAGTGATTTTTCTGTTGAAGGCAATATCATTAGAACAAGTTTAATAAAAGCAGGCTCCATGCAAAAAGAACTAATGCAAATGGATTTTTATGATGAAGTAAAATGGTATTATCCTGGAGATTCCATGTTTATCAAATTTCATCAAGAAGAGTTTTACATATTTGAAATAAAAGAAAATGTTCTGTTGTTAAAAGAGGGAAATGACGGGGAGCTTCAAAAATATTCAAGGGTAGAATAAAATTTTAAGTCCCGTCCAGACCGCCAAATTGCTAAAAGCTCTAAGAGATTAGGGCTTTTTTTGGCAAGTAAAAGTAGTTGTGTTGTTCACGCCCTAGGCGTGATGTAGTTTACCAGAGTAACATTTGGTAACCAATGGAAAGCTTTCCTTTTTTCTTTTTAGAAAATTGGGATGCTTTTTTGTTTTGGCAATTATGTAATTTGAGTTTAATTATTTGTTGACATTTGTTGTCAACATTGATTTTAACCAATAGCGGCACGTTTAATTCCAAACTTATTAATTTTAGAGGTCAAGGTTGTTCTTGGAAGGTTTAGTAACTCTGAGGCACCACCTTTACCTGAAATTTTCCAATTAGTAAGGTTTAATGCCATTATAATGTTATTCTTTTCTAACTCTAAAATTTCATCAGATGTAAGAATGTTTGGCATTTCAATTTTTGGAGTATTTGTTTTTTTTGAACCAGATAGAATTGGGTCAATATTAAAATTACCATCACGAGATGTTAAAATACCTCGCTCAATAATATTTTGGAGTTCCCTTACATTTCCTGGCCAACTATAAGAAGCTAATACATTCAAATCTTGATTAGTTAAAGGGTTTACTTGCAATGCTTTATTTTTAGTAATCTTTTCGAAGAAGGCATTGGCAATAAGGCCTATATCTTTTCCTCGTTCTCTTAATGGAGGGATATTAATTGGGAACACATTTAGTCTATAAAAAAGGTCTTCTCTAAATTTACCGTCGGCAATTTGCTTTTCCAAATTACGATGTGTGGCCGCAATGATTCTAACATCTACATATTTGGTTTCTGAACTTCCAACAGGTTCAAAGGTTCCCTCTTGAATAACCCTCAACAGTTTTGCTTGCAATGGTAGAGGAAGTTCAGCTATTTCATCAAGGAATAAAGTGCTTTTATCTGCCAAACTAAACCTTCCTTCTCTTGAATTTAATGCTCCTGTAAAAGCACCTCTAACATGGCCAAAAAGTTCACTTTCTATCAATTCTGAAGGCAGTGCTGCGCAATTCAGTGTGACCATTGATTTGGTATGGCGAGTACTTGATTCATGTATCGCCTTGGCAAATAACTCCTTCCCAGTTCCGGTTTCCCCAAGTATCAAAACATTAGTATCTGTTGAAGCAACAAGGTTTATAAGATTAACGCATTTTTTTATGGGTTCAGATTCACCGATTATATAATCAAATTGCTGAGCACTTACCCTTTCCTTAAGCATAATGGCTTCCGTGCTTAATTCTTTAATTTTCAAATTATTAGAAACAATATCTTTAATGTTTTTAATATAAAGGGCGTGATATTTAATATTTTCAAAACTATAACATGATATGTTGATTTGTGTAGGGAAAGATTCGCCTTTGAAGTTAAGGCATACCGAAGGTTCAGGGATTTGTAAATATTCATTACCTAAAGTATTGTTATGGGAAAGTAAGGCTGTTAATTTATTATAAGTCTTGGGGTCAAACAGTTCTTTTAAGGTTGTATTATTAAATTGATCTTTAGTAAGTTGGAACATTTGTTCAGCCGCATCATTGGATTGGGTTATTTTTAATTCTGAATTAAATTCAATGATAGCTTCAGAAGTCCCGTTTACCAAACGATTTAACTTCGATTCGTTATCTACCAATTTTCTTTGAATAATTTCACGTCTTAATTCCGCAGCGGCCCTTGATGCAAAGATTTTAAATATGGCGTATTCTTCTGGTAATTCAGGCATAACTTTGTTGTCCAACAAAGCTAAATGGCCAAGAACCCTGCCCTCAGTATCTCTCAAAGAAACCCCCATATAGCTTACTGCACCTAAAGATTTTAAATCTGGATCTTTTGGGTAGAGGTCAATCACTTTTTCAGATATATGACAAATCTCATTAGTTTTTAAAACAGGCTCACAGGGTGTATTTGAAACTGCATATTCATATTTTTCTACATAATTGCCATTGAGCCAAAATGCTAATGCATTAAGTTTATTTTGTTCTGGCAAATATTCTGTCACCCAAACTCCGTAAACGTCCAAAATTTCTGCTAAATGTTTTACGAGAGCTTTAAAAAATTCTTTACCAGTAAATTGAGATGTGGTTTCAACAATCTGTTTTAGCGCTATTATAGCGGGAATTTTTTTTCTTGACTTCATCTCCTTTAGGTGTTTTGACGAGAACAAGTTACCCAAAAATTAGATATTGACGAAATATCGGCAATAATAAATAAGCAATAAAATCTTAGATGACTGATATTAAGCAAATTATGATTTTGGTACACCTTATGCCAAGAATAAAGCATTATAAATCAATAAAATATTTAATTATGGAAACATTACAAAAAGAAGTTAACGGATTCAAATCTCAAGACATAATGGATACCGTTGGTGCAATTCAATCAAATCCTGAAATTGCAAAATTTAAATTCAGAGCCAGAAACAAATGGATTACTGGAGGACACAACAGAAGTACAATCCAAGACTTTTACGGTGGCTGTGTTGAAGATACATCACGTACAACACCATTTGTTTTTGATAACAGCGAGCCCCCTATTTTATTGGGTAACAATGAAGGTGCTAATCCTGTTGAATTTATTCTTCATGGTTTGGCAGGTTGTATGACAACAACAATGATGCTACATGCTGCTGCAAATGGAATATCTGTTGATTGTGTAGAATCATGTTTAGAAGGCGACTTAGACGTTCAAGGTTTTTTAGGCTTGGATGACTCTATTAGGAATGGATATCAGAAAATTAAAGTTGTCTTTAATATTAAGGGAGACTTAACTGAAGAGCAAAAGAACAAACTGATTTCTTTCGCATATAAATCGCCTGTTTTTGACATAGTTACAAACAAAGTCCCAGTTACTTTATCAATCCAAGCTTAACTATTAGAAAGAAGAGGCAGAATCATCTGCCTCTTTCATTCCAGATAATTTTTCAGCGATGTAGATAAAGATGTTCAATAGAAAATTATAGAACTTAAAAATTTAAGAAAATGTATAGAAATTATGAAATTTTAAATGCAAGCAGAGAATCTCTAAATAATAATATTGAGAAATATAAATGGTTTGGAAATACTCTCAGAAAAAATATTGCACACAATAGAAGATACAGAGCAATTTAATGTAATCATTAAATTTATGATAATTATTACCTATAGGATGAACATAGCTAAGATTAAGAAATCTAATGTTCAGACGGGTCCAGTCCAGGCCACCAAATTGCTAAAAGCTCTAAGAGATTAGGGCTTTTTTTTTTGGCAAGTAAAAGTAGTTGTGTTGGCCACAGTAACGTAGCAAAATAGTTAGGCTCCGTTGCCATCGGTATGGACTAGTGAAGCTTTTCCTTATTTTGCGCTTTAGCTTCAGCCTAAGTGTATTAGGAGAGGCGTTTTTGTTTTAGGTAATAGAAAATTAAAGAAAGCAATTAACTCCCGCTAAAAATTATTTTGTATTTCCATTTAAAAAATCACATTCCCACCATTGTGTCTTTAATGGAATAGGCAATAAATAATACATCTTTTTTGGTGGCATCGTCAATATTATGCTTATCCAGGGTAGACATAATATCATCAATCACATGCATGTACTCTCCTTGGCTTATGTTCATTCCCTTATGGGCTTCAGGCATATCTTTTCCAGTATATTTTTCGGGCCCGCCACTTCCTGAAGCCAAAAAAGTAAAAAGATGATTCCTGACTTCTTTAAAGTGTTTAGGGTCTTCCTTCACCGGTAAAAATCTTGCATTTATTGCAGGATTATTCATGTGAGCATCAATTGCATCGTCTACAATAGCAGAAATTCCAGAAGCTCCACCTAGTCGTTCGTACAGTGATTTTTGTTGGTTTGATTCCATGTTTAATGTTTTTTAGTTGGTTGGTAATTTGTTTAATATAAGAAATAATTTGCATCCGTAAAAGCCAAAAGACTTAGAAATTAATAAGTTAAAGCCTCTGCCGGCGGCCGACAGGTTTTCCTTTTATGAGAGGCTTTTTTGTTTTGTAGCAATGCCAGAGTTGTTATAAAACCATATGAGGTGAAAGCTATTTCATCAAAAAAAGAATTGCTTTTAAACTAAATTGAATATTTTCTCGTAAATAAGAATGTTAACCCAAATCAAATGCCATGAAATACCTGTCTTTATTCATTTTCACATTTAGTTTTTATATTGCGTCTGCACAGATTTCTTTTAATTCAGGAAGTGCGCAACTAGACTCAGATTTAAAAGCTATAAATACCCAGGCAAGTCTAAATTTAAGTCTTTTTAATAAAGAGATGCATGTGTCCTATCATGTTTCTGAAAAGAAACTTAATTATATGTCCGTAAGTTTGGGAATGATACCTGGGGAGATTTACTTCTCATTAGAAATTTCCAAGATAGCCAAGGTCTCTTTAGATAGGGTTTTAACCATTTACAAAAACCATAAGTCTAGGGGTTGGGGAGTTATTGCCAAAGAATTGGGTATTAAGCCAGGTTCTGTGGAATTTCATCAATTAAAGAAGAGTGCAAGTTCTAGAAAAGATAAAAGTCAAGGAAAAAAGCATATGAGTACACATAAAAAGAAAGGAAAGAATTAGTGCATATAAAAGGTTTAAGCAGTTAAGCCAATAGAAAGTTTTCCTTTTTTCTTTTTGAGAAGAATGGGATGCTTTTGTTTTTAGCAATTTTTGAGATTGGTATGTATTATGTAAAAATCTCTTTATACAAAATAGCAAAGGCTACAAGTAAAACCATCCATCCAAAAGACTTTTTAAGGTTTGCTCCTTTAATGTAGGAAGAAAGATAATGGCCAAAGAATATGCCCGAGATTGATAGTGCTGTAAAAACCAAAAGAAACCTCCAGTTTATTTCTGTATTTCCGAGGTCGCCCAAAAAACCAACCAACGATTTTATGGCAATAATGAACAAGGTTGTAGCAACGGCCTTCTTCATTTCAATTTTCAGCAATAAAACCAATGCCGGAATAATCAAAAAACCGCCTCCAATGCCAATGACACCAGTTATCAAACCTATAACAATTCCGGCCGAAATAATCAAGGGATAATTATTGTGATTTGAATTATTGCCAGTGCTTAACTTTTTATTCTTCTTAATCATAGAAGTGGCAGAAAATATCATAATTACTGCAAAAAATACCATAATGGCAATGTCCTTTGTAATTACAAAGTCGTTTACGGTGATTATCTTCATTGGAATCAGTGGCATCAAGTACTTACGAACAATATAAACGGCCAAAAATGCTGGAATGGCAAAAACAACAGCTACTTTATATTCTATCAATCCTTTCTTCCAATTATTAAAAGTTCCTATTGAGGAAGATGTGCCAACTACAAATAATGAATATGCCGTGGTGGTTATTGGATTGATGTGGAACAAATAGGTTAAAATTGGAATGGCGATTATGGAACCTCCACCACCCATTAAACCTAAGGTCACGCCAACTATCAGGGCTCCAATATATCCGAAAATTTCAATTACTTCCATTTTAAAATTCTATGTTTAATAGTTTTGTTTGAAGTTAAATATGCATTTCGTGTGCCATTCCTGTTAACTTGCATTATATCAGTTATTTGCGACATTATGTTAGAGCAAATGAGGTTATGATATATAGTAAATTAACGATATTTCGTTATTGTTTTCATGATTTCTCGTGAATATCCAAAAGAATTGCCAAATATTATTTCATGGAAAAATGGAATAATATTGTTTGTATGGAATCGAAAGAAGAAAATTGAGTCATTTTTGGCAATAGAAAGTTGTTAGGCTGTTCAAGGCTTAGGCGTGATGTATTTTACCAAAGTAACAATTGGTAACCAATGGATAAGGGTTCCTTTTTTTCTTTTTAGAAAATTGGAATGCTTTTTTGTTTATATATTATACGCTTTTGGTTCTAATTAATACTTTCTTAGTAGTATTGAAAAAAATCGTAAATTAACATTCATCTTTTTTTAAATCTTTAAGACTTTTTAAAGTATGGAACCTCAATTGTCAATGAATCAGTCTTTTATTGAAAAACTAAACGAGGTTTTGGAACAAAACTACCAAAACGAAAACTTTGGGGTTAGTGAGTTGGCTTTGGCCATTGGGATTAGCAGGTCGCAACTACATCGTAAACTTCAGGAAATAAAGGGTTTGACGGTGAGTCAATTCGTAAAGATATTTCGATTGGAAAAAGCCCATGATTTATTGCAGAACAACACATCTACCGTTTCGGAAATTGCCTATTCTGTGGGTTTTGGTAGCCCTTCTTATTTTACAAGGTGCTTTCATAAGCATTATGGTATTTCACCTAATGATTTAAAAACAAGAGTAGGTGCCCCAATAGAAGCTAGCAGTAATAATAACCCTGTTAAATCGGTTCGTAATAATTATAAAAAAAATGTTTTTATCGGTTTTACGTTATTTCTTATAGCCATCATTTGCTACACATTGTTTTTTAATTCTGGTGTAAGGTCTGGAAAAACGAAATCAGTTTCCATTGCAGTGATGCCATTTAAGAGTATTAGCAACGATGAATCCAATGAATATTTTGCTGATGGTGTCATGGATGTGGTTATGAGCCATCTTTCCAGTATAAAGGAATTTAAAGTGATTTCCAGAACCACCATGGAGCAATATCGCGAGACCGATAAAACCGTTCCTGAAATAGCCAAGGAATTAGAGGTTTCGCATGTACTTGAAGCCAGTGTTCAAAAATATGCCGATAAAGTTAGGATTGTTGTGCAGCTTATTGATGCCAAGAATGATTCCCATGTTTGGTCTGACGATTATGAAAGGGACTATAAAGACATATTCTTAATTCAGAGTGATCTTGCTAAAGAAGTGGCCAACAAGCTTGAAATGAAATTGACTTCTTCAGAATTAAAAAGTATCGAAAAAACCCCTACTGAAAATATTGAAGCCTATAACTTATACCTAAAAGGGCAATTTTTCTGGGAAAGAAGAAATAAGGAAGATATGACTAAGAGCATTTCTTATTTTGAGCAAGCTATAGCACTGGATTCTACTTATGCCTTGGCCTATGCCGGATTATCGGATGCCTATCAGCAGATGGCATGGTGGCGTTGGGCTGATGATAAAGAAGGGGCAATCAAAAAAGCAAAAAAATACGCTGAGAAGGCATTATCACTAGATAATCTAGCCCAACCCTACGCCACATTGGGTGAATTATACACTTTTTTTGAAAGAGATTGGAAAAAGGCAGAGAAGGCATTTAAACAGGCCATAGCGCTTGACCCCGATTATGGAACAGCGCATCAATACTATGCAGAATTATTGAATGCTTTGGGTAGAAAGAAAGAGGCACGTGAGCAAATTGATTTGGCACTTAAATTAAACCCAAACTCAGGTTCTATGCACTTTGTAAGTGCGGAAATTTATTATAATAATTATGAGTTTGAAAATACCATTAAAGCAATTGATAAAGAGCAAGAAATTACAGGCTTTTATGGGCATATTCTTCATATCAAATCTTATATAAGATTAGGTCAGAATGACAAGGCTGCTCAGCATCTCATAAAGGAAATGGCTTTTCTAAAAAATGATTCTTTGTTGAATTCAGTTTACAAAGAATCCGGTATTAATGGTCTTCTTAATTTTTATATTGATACTAGAGCTAGAATTAGGTTAAGATATAGTGGTGAAGAAATTGGGTTTAGTTATATAGGTGTCTATTTGGCAGATTTTTATTGTATTACAGGACAATATCAAAAGGCTTTAGATAATTTGGAAGCATGTTACGAAGCAGATTTTAGAGACATGATATCAGTGATGCATAGTACCGATTTAGAGCCTCTCAAAGAAGAGCCAAGGTATAAAGCACTGTTAAAAAAATTGAATTTATAGATCCGATTAAATTTTAGTTTTAACTTTTTTAAACTGATTTGAATATTTCATCTTGAATTCAGTTTTTAGATTATAATATTCAATAATGAAACTACTGTTATTACATAGCTTAAAATCCAATCAATCGGGTAATTTAAGTCTACAGCTTATATTTTTAATAGCATTTGCGACATATGTTAAACCCATGCAACATAACTACTAGGTTGCACATGGGTGTTTGGGTTAATTTTCAAAGTAGATAAATAACCTAATAATATATGTGATGAAAACTACTATTTTTTTTCGGCTTTCAGTTTTCATAGCCAACTTTAAAATTCTTGCCCCTAAATATTTCAGTCAAACTTATGTTCCGTTCAGAACAAATATAATAGTTCTGCTATCTCTGCTATGTGTATCATTCACGGCTTTATCACAAAATCTATCAGTTAGTGAAAGAATACAAAAATTACCACTAGGGCACCAGTTGCGCTCATCATTTGATGAATTAACGCCTCAAACAAGGGTTAATTTCGAAAATTGGCTAAACCGATTAAAACATGTACCTGATGAAGACTTTAATAGTTTGAGGATTGATAACAATGGAGGCATTCAATATGCCGATTATTTTCCAGTACAAGAACAAGAATCTGTCTCTACCCAAAATGAACCAGTTGTAAGCCAGGCAATATCGGCTTCAGATGTATTTATGTTGCACAGTAGGCCAGGAGCTCCCAATACCTTGTATCTAGATTTTGATGGGATGGTCATTTCAGGGAAACGTTGGAATGACGCAAATGGGGTTTCCACGTATTATGCAAGACCCTATGACTCCGATGGAGACGAAAGCAGCTTTAGTGACGCTGAACATAATTATATTGCCTCAATCTGGCAACAAGTTTCTGATGATTTTGCTGCCTTCAATATTGATGTGACTACGGAAGAACCATCTAGCTTTGGCCCTTATGTGGGGCATGTTTTAATTACAAACAGCGTCGATCAAAATAATATAAATATGCCTTGCGGATCGTGTGGAGGTTACTCTTATGTTGGTGTTTTTGGCAGTACTGATTATGAATATTCTTCGCCAGCATTGGTGTATTATAATAATTTGGGCACTAACATTGGAAGCGATGTTGTGAGTAGCCATGAATTCGGTCATCATTTGGGGTTATCCCACCATGGTGGAGGTGGTCATGGGTCGTATTATAATGGGCATGGTTCTGGTCTTACAAGCTGGGCACCTATTATGGGAAGTTCTTATCGGAGACATGTCACACAATGGGATTACGGTAGTTATGCCGGTGCCAATAATACGGGACAAAATGACATTAATGAAATTGAAAATCTATTGGGAAATAGCGCGGACGACCACGGAAACGATATTAATAGTGCGACACCATTAATAATAGCGTCAGACGGCTCAATTAATGTGGTTCATGAAGAAATGGATCCGATGGATCATTCAAGCAATAATAAAGGAATTATTGAAAATGCGTCAGATGTGGATTGTTTCTCTTTTTCAACTTCTGGAGGACAAGTCGCACTCAATGTAATTCCTTCGTGGAAAGCGTTCTATGATGGTGGTTATAGAAGTGCCAATCTGGATATATTGGCAAAACTATATGATGATTCAGGAAATTTGATAGGGGCCTATAGTTGGGACAATGAAACCAGGGCAGATATTTCGGTTAATTTAAGTGCAGGTTTATATTATTTAAGTATTGAAGGTGAAGGCTCGAGTAATTATAGTGATTACTGCAGTACAGGAAAATATTATATCACTGGAACGATAGGTAATAGCAACTCCCCTGTGGCTGGTTTTTCTGCGAATGTATTGAACAGGTCGGTAAACTTCACCGATGGATCTACCGCCAGTAATGGTAGTATTGTGGCTTGGTATTGGGATTTTGGTGATGGCAGTACTTCCCCACAACAAAACCCTAGCCATGTTTATGCATTGGAAGGTAAATTTGTAGTGAGTTTAACTGTGGTTGATGATTCTGGCGATATTGGGGCAACGCTTCAATCGGTTAACATCTGTATTTTTGATAACGACGGTGACGGCGTATGTAATAGTTCTGACATTTGTCCTGGCGGTGATGATAACATAGATGTAGATGCTGATGGCATCCCAGATGCCTGTGATGATTTATTGTGTACAGCCAGTACTGGTGATTTTGGAACTTCCACATTGACCCATTCTGGAACGGGATCAAACAGTACTTTCATAACCATTCCAACTGATGGCCGGGATGTTGGGTTTACAATTTCAAATATTGATTTAAAAGATAACGGCAATCCAAAAGGCAAATATATTGAACAAGTCACAGTCAGTTATATTGATGGAAACAATACCTCTCAACTGTATGGTATTTTCTCTGGTTCAGACACGAATGCTGTGGTTGTCGATATACAGGGAACCGTTAAGTCAGTCACGGTTGAACTCACCGATATTTATGATGGCGATTTGCAATCGGGAAACATGTCTATCAATTTAAGTTCAGTGGATTTCTGTACAGAAATAGTGCTATGCACAGCAGATGCCGATAATGACGGGGTGTGTGATATAGATGATCAATGCCCAGGGTTTGATGATACGATTGATACCGATGGCGATGGCATTCCTGATGGTTGCGACACCTGCAATGATTTAGTGGATAACGATGCCGATGGTGTGAGTGATTGTATAGATCAAGAAATCAACTCTCCTTGTCCAAACAATGTTGATGCCAATGGTGTGTCCTTGGATTCTGATGGCGATGGTGTTTGTGATGATTTGGATATTTGCCCAGGAGGCAATGACACAATTGATACTGACGGTGATGGCATCCCCGATTATTGTGATGTACCCGAGTGTGTTTCATCTTCTACATATTTCACTCCAAGCACCTTGACACATTCAGGTTCAGGATCTAGTAGTGCTTCAGTTACAATACCCAGCAATGGTAGAGATTTGTCATTTACCATTTCCGATTTAGATGAAGTGACTGGTGGGAAACCCACAAATAGATATGTAGAGCAGGTAACCGTGAGTTACATAGACAGTCTTGGAGCAAACCAAACCTATGGGGTGTTTAGTGGCAATGGTTCTGTCAATATAGACATAACCGATTTTGTACAATCAGTTACGGTAAGCTTAACAGACGGGTATGATGACAATGCGCCAATCACTTTGAGCGTTGATTTGGGTATCGTAGATTACTGTGTAGAAGGTGGAGCAAGTCCATCTGCCGCTCTCAGTTTGGGTAGTACCAAATATGACCCTTTATCGACTGGAATTAAAGTCTATCCAAATCCATCTCAAGGCCATTCATTTAAAATATTACTCAACTCAGTTGAAAGCAAAGTACACGTAAAAATGTACTCTATTTTAGGAAGATTGGTTCTTGATCAAGATTTTAATCCAAGTTCCAAAACTATTGAAATTAAACAGCCCCTTATTTCTGGTCTGTATATAATAAAAGTTAATGATATAGGATTAGCAAAATTGATTGTAAAATGAAATTAACTAACCAACCCAATATTCAAAATTATGAAAACTACTATTTTTTTAAAGCTAGCCCCGTTACTACTTTTTCCTGTTTTGTTAAATGCCCAGACTCAAATAGGTGATGATATAAGTACATCAAATAGGTATATACTTATATCTCTTTCTGGGGATGGTAACACGGTAGCCATAGGCGACCCATTCTCTGATAATAATTTCAATACAGGCTGTGTAAATATCTATGAAAACCAATCTGGCAGTTGGGTAAACATAGGTAATTTGTTTGGTAATGCTCCTGGTGATCGCTTTGGGGAAGCCGTAAGCTTGTCTATGGATGGGAGTACATTGGCTGTAGGTCTTCCATTATACATTTCCAGTAGTGGTTATGGCCAACCACATGTGAAAGTATATAAAAACCAATCTGGCAGTTGGGTGCAGATAGGTAGTGACATTAATGGTAATGGGCAAGGGCAATTTGGATTTGCCTTAAGTTTGTCGGATGATGGCAACACTATTGCCATAGGAGACCGGCAGAGAAGCTATGTTCAAATATATGAAAACATTTCAGGCAATTGGTCTCAGATTGGTTCTGATATTATTGGCGCTGAAAATTATTATGATCTGTTTGGGCAATCTATATGCCTGTCCAGTGATGGCAGTATCGTAGCCATTGGGGTTCCTGCTGATAATGGAAATGGGGAAGGAGCTGGTCGTGTTTGCGTGTATAAAAATGTATCTGGTGTTTGGACCAAGGTAGGAAGTGATATATATGGCGATTCCGCTGGTGATGGTTTTGGCAATGTGAGTTTGTCAAGTGATGGCGGTATCGTTGCAATTGGTGCTCCTGGTGGAAATAACTCGGGGCATGTACGCGTATATAAAAACCAGTCAGGTAGTTGGGTACAGGTAGGCAATGATATTAATGGGATGGTCGAAGGAGAGGGAATCGGGTTGTCTGTCAGTCTATCAGGTGATGGTAACATATTGGCTGCTTCAGGGGGTGATACTATAGTTCGGATTTACAAAAATCAAGGAGGTAGTTGGGTTCAAGTAGGTGCGGATATTAATAGCGGATGGCGAGCTTTAAGTCTTTCTAAAGATGGTAGTATAGTTGCATTAGGTCGTGCAAAGGTCTATGATTTAAGTGCCGTGTTATCAACAGAAAGTTTTAAGCAGGATTACTTTTCAATGTATCCAAACCCGGCAAAAAATATATTAAACATTCAATTAAAAAGTGGATTACAATTGAAGCAAGTAAATATCTATAACATCCAAAGCCAATATTTGTATTCCGTAAAATCCAATAAAATAGACACCCAAAATTTAAATACAGGGATTTACTTTGTGGAAATAGATACCAACAAAGGGAAGTCTGCAAAAAAACTGGTGGTCAAATAAAATTTATAAAAATTTTCATGTCTTAAACCGACCACCAATTAAAAGCTAGAACTAAAGTTGAGGCTTTTTTTTAAGTTGTTCTGGGATACGACTATAATCACTGTTTTCTAAATATGTTTTAGCTCTGCTTGCAATGGTTTCAGCATCCAAAACACCTTCATAAATATTAAACGTATCAATGGCACCTAACCAGGTCTCATCACCTGGAAATCCGGACTTAAATAAATAGGCAAAATCATTACTTAGGTTTTCAATGATGTTAGTTTTAGGTTTATCATTTGGCTGAATGCCAACTAAAGACCCATCCATATAGTATTTGAGCTCAACGTTGTCATAAGTGGTTACAATATGATGGAATTTACCATCTTGTAAATCAGGATTTGCAACTACCCTAGTGGCCTTTTCCCATGGTTTTTCGTAATTCATGCATGAAATACCCGTAGCACTATTATATCTGGTTTTTATTGATTGAAAGACGTAATCTACACCGAAAGCACCAAAAGTGTTTCCAAAGAATGAAATCATCGTGAAAGTTCCATTCCCTTTACCTGCCCATAAAAATGCTTCTAACGTAATGGCGGAATATTCGTTGATGTTGATTCTATCAGCGGGCAATTCTATATATTGTCCCTCTTCAAAACTCCATGACATTCCATTTACAATCCTAATGCCTCCCTTTAATGTGCCATTGGCTTCTCCCACCACATCATTGGCAGTATCATCATTAAAGGTGTACGAATGCTTTAATACAGGTTTTAGCTGTTCAGGATGATTTTTAAAATTTAGAAATATTGTAATTGCCAACGCCACAATTCCAAAACCTGCAAGTAGAAAGATATTAAGACGCTTTTTCTTTTTGATTTCTCCCTTAGCAACACCACCAAACTTTTCCAGAACAGCGACCTTGCCTTCTTTGGCCACCATTTCTTTTATTTCAGTTGGGGCATGGCCATATTTTTTGTTAAAAGCGCGACTAAAATAATTGGGACTGTTAAACCCCACCTTATAGCCAATTTCAGAGATATTGGCTACTTCATTGATTAAAAGTTTTAATGATTCTTCTAGTCTTATATCGCGAATAAAATCACTAATGGATTTACCAGTGATCAACTTGATTTTACGATACAGTTGCGAGCGGCTGTATCCCGATTTTGATGACAGTTCTACAACGCCAAATTGTTCACATTGCAGATTTTTCAACACAATGTCGCGAAGCTTTAAGAGTAAGGCTTCATCTTTTGAAAGTGTATTGGATTCGTCTGGTTTCATAAACTGGCAATGGCAAATTGATTAATAAAAGTACGAAAAAAGCACCTTTTTAAGGGCTGAATAATTGAGAAGAAGGCATAGAACAATATTTCAACTAAGCTTTTAATATTTTTTGATAGTGAAAAGGCTTCCTTAATGGAGTCTTATAGTTTGTGCAAAATACACGGAAAATGATATCAAACTACTTTATGCAACATGGTGATAGGTTTATGCAACATGAGTGCAAGCAGATAAAATGTAAGCCTTCTGAATTGTAAGCACATGTTTAAATAGTATAGGTATTTGCAACTTGGGTGCATTCATGATAAGTGATTTTTTACAAACTTTAGGATAGGACATTCTTCAATCGAAAATTAACCAAAAATGAAAAAAATACTATACGTTTTATTACTCTGGCTACCTTTTGGAACTATGGGGCAAAGTACGTTCACGGTTACTACCAATGGTACAACTATTCAGATGGATAATGCTATTGATTACGCTACAGACATTTGGAGTCAATATTTAAATTCAACAATCCCAATTAAGGTCAATGTTATATTTACTGATTTAGGGGATGGGGGAACTAATGGTGTTTGCTTATCCAATATTCGCAACGATTTTACAGGTGCTCCAAATCCAACTGTTACATATAACACAAGTTTGGCAAATGCTATTTCAGGCACGGAGTTAAATGCAGGTGAATTTGATATGGATATTTATATGAATAGTTCAACTAATTGGTATTTTGGATTAGATGGCTCCCCAAGTGGAGCACAATTTGATTTTGTTACGGTTTTCATGCATGAGATTGCTCATGGTTTAGGGGGAGTGTCATTTGCAAAGGTTGAAAATGGATTGGGGTCTTTTGGAATGATAACCGTATCGGATATTCCTCTTCCAACTTCTTTTACTGTAAATTTTGAACCGGGAGCCCCTACTGTATGGGATAATTTTTTAGTGAATGGATTAGGGCAGAACATTGCTGACTCGTCAATCTTTCCAAACCAAACAACTGCACTTGCAGCGGAAATTCAATCCAACGATATTTATTTTTCAGGTACTAATGCAAAAGCTGCCAATGGTGGTGAAAACCCGAAAATTTATGCTCCTGCGGTTTGGACACTTAGCTCTTCTATGCATCACTTTGATGAAGATACATTTCCTGTTGGATCAGATAACGAACTTTTTACGCCTTTTTCCAACCCTAGCGATGCGATTCAAATACCTGGGCCAATATTATTAGGGGCATTGAAAGATTTGGGATGGAGCATTAACGAAGTGCTTGGGCTGGATAAGCACGTCATTAACCAAACTGCACGCCTTTATCCAAATCCCGCAAAAGATTATTTTAATATTTATTTAGATAGTGGTTTAGAATTGAAACAGGTTAATCTATATAATATACAGGGACAATATATATTCTCTATAAAGTCACACAAAGTAGATATTCAAAACCTACAAAGTGGTATGTATGTTATGGAGATTGAGACCAATCAGGGCATGACCACCAAGAAACTGGTCGTTAAATAAGACCTATTGATTTTTGATAAACTTGAAGTAAAACATTCTTCTAATCTAAAATTTATAAAAATGAAAAAAATATTACATGTTTTGAAAAACAACTTAACAAAATGGATTGTATTGCTTTTTGCATCATTTCTGTTTACTATGTGCAGCTTGACCATTAATTGGGTAAATGAACCTTCAACATTTGAAGCGGGCTCTACTGTTAATGTGACTATAGATGCGACTCTTGTTGCGGAGGCAAATTCAGGATCATTTCACATTGCATTGTTAGCTCCCAAAGTTTGGGATTTAGAGAACAATAATAACCTAACAGGTGTTTTTGAATATTCAAGTAGTATGGGAGGCTCTTCCAAAGGCATTTTAGAACTTATCCCAGAAGATGACTATGGCCCCCGATTTTGCAACGACGAGCCCTCTTGGGAAGAATTCTGTAATCAAACCTTTGGGTGTGCGAGTAACAATCCAGAAGATGTGAAATGGGTTTTCTTAAGAAATAATGTATCTGGAATATCCGTCTCTGATGGAGAAGTACTAAACGGAAATATTACCCTTACTTTAAATGTGGGCTCGGCTCCTGTAACCACAGAATTGGGATATGGGATAATAATAGAGCCTAATTTTAGGGTGCCTTATACGGCCCACCAATTTACGGGAGTCAAGGAAATTAGTTTATCAAGATTAAATGCAGAAGAAAAAGCTTCTATAGAAGTAAATTTTTATCCCAATCCGGTGATTGATGTACTAACAGTGAATTCGGTTGTTAGTCTCGATAAAATTGAATTTTACTCCATTGCTGGACAAAAAGTAAAAGAGGTAAACTCAAATTTTGAGACCATTTCAATAAATGATCTTGCCAGAGGGGTGTATATCGTTAAAGCCTTATCGGAAAGAGGGACCGTGGTAAAAAAACTGGTGGTTAAATAATTTTTTCATGTCTTAAATTAACCGCCAATTAGAAAAGCTTCAACTAAAATTGAGGCTTTTTTATTTGTAAGAAGTTTAATATTATGGTATAACCAATTCTTTTATTTACTATTTTTATAGGAAATTGTTAAATAGAGAGAAATCTAATATTCGCCTCTTTACTTCATGTCATTTGTGTTTGGTTAAAGCCTCAATTGTTTTAATGTTTATTCACTAACTAATTGTATAATTAAAACCAAACATTATGAAAAAATTAGTATTCATTGCCCTTGTTTTATTTGGAATCTCAAATATGAGTTCACAGAATGGTGTATTTGCCTATGATTACAGACATGTTCCAGCTGACGAAATGGAAGTTTTTATGGCAAATGAAGCCATGTATTGGAGTAAGATTCATGCAGTCCTTATTAAGAAAGGTCAATTAAAAGCATGGTCGGTGCAAACAAGAGTTGGAGGTTTAGAATCTGAGCCCAATGTTTACTTTTACATAGGTATAGGTTCTTTAGAAAATCTTGACAATTTGTATAAAGTTTGGCCAGAAGCTGAAAAAGAAGTGAGAAGTAAAATGGATAAAGAAAAACTGGTACTAATTGACGAACGACTCAAACAAAAGAAGTTTAGAGTAGCGAATGTATTGTTTAGTAGGAGATCGTCTGTTTTTACTAATAATAACGATTGGAATTATTTAGTGCATAATTATGCGAAAGCCACCGATGTAGATGCTTTTCTGGATGTACAGGATAAATATTGGAAGCCGTTTTTTGAAGAACATATCACAAAAAAGAACACTAAACAAGTGTTCTGGTACTCTGCCTCAGTCATAAACCCACGAGGTGATGGTTATAAGTGGAACTGCTATACAGTTGATGCCTATAAAAACATGAGCGATATTTATGATTCATGGAATACAGATGTTGATTTACCGGAAGAAGGTTGGAATGAAACAAAGAAATTAATGAAAAATCAATATTTCTATAAGCGTGTAATATGGAGAAGAGTGATGTTTCTTGATTCAGAAGGCAACCTCATAAAGAATTGGGATTAATAATAAGTAAGTGTATTGAACCCCTCATTGGAGGGGTTTTATGTAAACGAAAATGGAAGATTTAAATATGTTTATTTAGATAATTTTAGCGGAGAGTTGTATTATTTCGAATATCATAATGAAGGTAAAATATCCAAGAGTTATCAGCAGGCTTATATAAGTTTTGAAGGAGCAACTTTCAATGCCCGTTCATTTGATTTAACGGTATTTAACAATGACAACAACACCCACTCCAAATATTTTGGGTGGGTGTTTGTGATGTGTTTCTAGTTAGAAAAAAACTTAAAATTGGCCTCTAATTTCGCCAGGGGGATTTGCTGAAGTATGCACATTTACATAGATTTCGCCATTTCTTAAAGCATTTATAAAAGCACTCATTTCCATACCTGCCAATGGTCCAACCAAGTTGTCTTTGGTTTTCATGCCTTGAGCTAGGATGCCATTCATTCGTCCAGCTGGATCACCGCCATAAAGCGCAATTACTACTGGACCGTTTTCTCCTGCAGGAGCCCAGTGAAAGTGAGCGCCAATAACATCGTTAATGTTGGCCACAATTAATTTAAAATGGATAGAAGCCCCATCATGATCCATAGATACAATACAATTGCCAGAAGCATTTGTTTCTTTTTCGGGCACTTCATTTTCACCTCTTAATGAGGTCGTGTACACCATTTTCATGGCCTTTTTCGAACTTGACTTGGCACTTTGTGAAAGATTTAAGGAATCGTCCACAGGTTCCAATAGTGTTTCATTACTACACCCCATTAGCATAGAGCCTAGCACCAATGCCCATAGGGCATAATTCATCTGTCTTAATAATTTTTTCATAGTAATATAATTTTATGCTTAGAAGCAATTGGATTAAAGTGAAGATTGTGGGGAATAGCTATTCCAATGACTTCTAAGTTGAAGTTAATAGTATAGTAAGTTACAAAATTTATTTTGAAATAGTTTGATTTTCCATGATTTAAGATCAGTATGTTTTTTTGTATCCATAAGTTATTGAAGTTGCTGGTTTGTGTGCCATTCAACGATAAATATTTTGTTTTATGGGGGTGATTCAACGAAAAAAGCAGTGATTTTTTGGTTTTAAGAATAATGCATGGTTATTTTAAGGCAACTAAAAAAAGAAAAATATGAAATTGAAAAATTTAAAAACAACCCTGATTTTAGGGGTTGCAGTAATTGGTTTGTGTTTGATTCAAAGCTGTGATAGCAATAATGATAAAACGGCAAGAGTACAATTAAGACTGGTGGATGAACCAGGTGATTATTTGGAAGTTAATGTTGAGATTATTGATATCCAATATAATATTTCAGATGGCGAGGAAGGTTGGGAGAGTTTCACGCCTGAAGGCGGGTATCCAATCAATGTGGATTTAACCGAATTGGTGGGAGGAAATAACCTTTTGTTGTCGGACCAGATTGTTCCAGCGGGAATGTTAAAACAAATAAGATTGGTGTTAAGCGAAAACAATACCTTGGTTATGGAAGGAGAAAATGCAGAACCAAGCGAACCAATCCATCTTGACACCCCTAGCGCTTTACAATCTGGTCTGAAATTGAATTTAAATGAAGAATTGCAAGCGGGCTTCTCATATACGTTTATATTAGATTGGATTGTATCGGAGTCGATAGTTAAAGCTGGGACAACAGGGATGTATAACTTAAAACCGGTAATTAGAGTAAACGCCGAAGTTAATTCAGGTTCCATTAATGGCATGGTTGTGGAGACTATAGAAGAATCTCCCGTAGCTAAGGAAAATGTAACCGTAGAAGTTTACACATTAGATGATGTGATGGTAACAGACACTATGACCGATGAATTTGGCAATTTTTTAATACAAGGATTAGGGGCAGGAAGCTATAAGCTTAAAATATCCATTGAGGGTTATGAGCCATATGAGTCTGATGAGATTGTTGTGGCAGTTGGAGAGATTTCAGACGTTGGAACTATAGAATTATTACCAATGGAATAAGACTAAATCAATTAAAAAAACCACCCAAGTACTTGGGTGGTTTTTTTATTGTAAATTCAATCAATGCTTTCTAAAGAATACTCTAATAGCCGAAAATGATATTATATTAAAGACATTTAAGTCTAAGCCAAGGTTTATTGCGCTTGTCAATAAACTTAATAAGGAATGATTGTTAATATAGTCTCGAGTCCCGTCCAGACCGCAAAATTGCTAAAAGCTCTAAGAGATTAGGGCTTTTTTTGGCAAGTAAAAGTAGTTGTGTTGTTCACGCCTAAGGCGTGATGTAGTTTACCAAAGCAACATTTGGTATCCAATAGAATGCTTTTCTTTTCGGATGTTTCGGAATTGGGATACTTTTTTGTTTTTAATATGTAATTATCTCATAGCCAGTGATATTTGTTTAAAAAAATCACAAAAATTTCGGTATTTATCACTAACTTTAATAAGTCTAACTAAATTAAAAATCATGAAATCTTCTCTATTTTTAAAGTTAGCCCCTTTTTTATGTTTTTCTCTTACAGTTTTTGGACAATCCCTTGTAGGCAACATTATTTATGGTGAAGCTGCTAGTGATCACGAAGGATATAGGATTAGCATTTCTTCTGACGGCAGCATAATTGCACTTGGTTCTCCTTTTCATGTGGATTCAGGGCATGTGCGTGTTTTCCAATTTGATAATGGAACCAATATGTGGGTACAACTGGGCGCCAATATTGATGGATCGTTAACAGGCGATGCCGCAGGTGCCAGTGTGTCTTTATCTGCTGATGGCAGTAGAGTGGCCATTGGTGCCAGAGGTAATGATGGCAATGGAGATAGTTCTGGCCAGGTACGTGTTTTTGAATATGATATGGGTACCGATAGTTGGAATGTTCTAGGCAATGAACTTTTTGGAGAAGCCGCAGGTGATTGGTTTGGTATTAGCGTTGCTTTATCCTCAGATGGTAACGTTATGGCAGCCGGTGCAATATATAATGATAATGTTCCGAGCAATTCGGGTCAGGTGCGTGTGTTTCAGTATGATATGGGGACCAATATGTGGAACCAAAAGGGTAGTGATATAAATGGTCAGGCAAATGGTGATAACATGGGAGGAGCCGTAAGTTTGTCATCTAATGGTAATATCGTTGCGATTGGATCGATATACAATGATGCAGGAGGAAGTAATGCTGGTCAGGTACTTGTTTTTGAATATGATATGGGCAGTAATAGTTGGAATCCCTTAGGTAATCGTATTAACGGGGATAATTCTAGTGACCGATCTGGTCATAGTGTGTCTTTGTCCTCAGACGGAAAAACGGTAGCCATAGGAACGCCATTCAATAGCGGTGGGGGCAATACGTCGGGTCAAGTACGTGTGTTAAGGTATGATATGGGCAGTAATATGTGGCTTAAGTTAGGCAGTGATATTTATGGTAATATTGGTGACCAAGCAGGTTATAGTGTGTCTTTATCATCCAGTGGCAATATTGTGGCCATTGGCGCAAATTACGACAGTACTGCGGGCTATCGTTCAGGGAGGGCAAGTGTTTATCAGTACAATCAGGGCTCCAATTCTTGGAATCTTGCTGGTAGTGATATTAATGGAGAAGCCGCTAGCGATCAATCCGGATATTGTGTGAGCTTATCATCAGATGGAAATAGATTGGCTGTTGGATCCTACGACAATGATGGGAACGGTGCGAATTCCGGTGATGTTCGTATTTTTGACATGTCGGGTGTTTTAGCAACTGAAAGGTTTATACAATCTAATTTCAATTTATTTCCAAATCCAACACAAGACAAGTTTACAATTGTTTTAAAGGAAGGAATGGAATTAGAGAAGGTCAGTCTTTATAATAATTTGGGTCAGTTTCTGTTTTCATCATTCGAATATTCAGTTGATATCAAATCGCTATCTCGCGGTCTTTATTTTGCTGAAATCGTTACCGAACAGGGAAAGGCAACAAAAAAGCTGGTGGTCAAATAAAGCATATAAAATGTTTTATATCTTATCCAGACCGTTTTGCTTAGTAATCTCTGTATGGTTCTTTGTTTAAGGTAATTTTATCAATATCTTTATGGTAAGGTCAATATTGTAAATAAAACTCTTCAATTTGCAGCAATAGCTCCTTAGTCTTAAAATTTGGCCAGAGATATGTTTTAATCTAAACAATTGATTGTGTTGTATCAGTTATTTAAATGGTTGTTTTACCTTACTGTCAAGGGGTATTTTAGGTCCATTTACATTAAAGGGGCTGATCAAATTCCTAACTCAGGCCCAGTAATTTTTGTGGCAAATCATAATAGTGCTTTTATGGACCCTATATTATTGGCAGTCCATTTAAAGCGAACTTTGTATTTCTTGGCTAGAGGGGAATCATTTAAACACAAACTTATTTCCTGGATATTTAAAAGGTTTAATATGATTCCTATATATCGGCCAGATATTACCCCTGAGGAAATTTATAAAAATGAGGAAGTTTTTCAGAGCTGTTTTGATTACCTCAAAGCTGGAAAATCAATAATGATCTTTCCGGAAGGGATTAGTAAAACAGAACGTAAACTAAGAAAGATTAAAACTGGAGCGGCTCGCATTGCTTTGGGAACGGAAAGTCAAAATAGTTTTCAAATCAATTTAAAAATTATACCAATTGGGATTAATTATACAAACCCCCATCATTTTAGAAGTCATGTATTTATTAATATAGGTTCGCCAATAAAAGTTTCAGATTTTAATCGTGTTTATGATGAAAATTCAAAACAAGCGGTTATACAACTTACAGCTAAAATTAAAAAAAGCCTTGAGAATTTAGTGGTTATCGCGGAGAGTGAACGATTGGATAAGCTTACTAAGCAGATTGAATTACTTTATAGCAGCGAATTAAATGATGTAAATGATTTAGATGATAGTGCTGTCCAAAAATTTTCATTGTCCAAGGAGATTGTTAAAGCAGTAGCTTACAATTTAAATAAAAGACCTAAAGAGACATCCGAATTTGAGATAAAAATAAACAGTTATCTAAAAGGTCTAGAACGCATAAAGCTTCGAGACAAAAATTTTGGACCTGTTAAAATTAGACTTCAGTTTTGGTCTAACTTTATTTATTTTACATTAGGGTTTCCATTGTTCTTTTATGGTTATGTTTTAAATATTATTCCTTACAGGATTTCAGAATTTTTATCAAAAAAAATAGTTGTTCGCAAAGATTTTGTTGGCTCTATGAAGGTTGCATTTGGGATGTTTATCTTTTTGCTTTTCTATGGTATTGAAACTATTTTATTTGCCATGTATATACACAAAGTATATGCGTTTGTTTTTTTATTTTCTCTTTACCCAGCAGGATTATTTACTTTAAATTACATTAAGAATTTTTATCTCTTCAAGGAAAAGGCAAGATATTATCAATTAAACCTAAATCAACATAAACTCATATTTAAACTTAAAAGAAAAAGAAAGGAGTTGTTGGACGAATTGGAAATAGGTAATAAACTATACTTAAAAGCTTTAAAAAAAGAAACGTAACAATACATACAGATGCCCTTTCTTAAGAAAATGTTCTGGTAGTGAGTTGGTATATTATGGCAAAATTTTAAAACCTATTTTGAATTTACCGTTATGAAGCTTTCTTTTTTATAAGATTGGGATGCTTTTTGTTTTAAATTACTGCTTAATTAGAGATATTATCTATTCTTTCCGCTATTTCTTTGGGAATGCGATTATAATCACTGTTTTCTTTATACTTTTTGGCTGTTTTAGCAATGGTTTCAGCATCCAAAACACCTTCATAAATATTAAACGTATCAATGGCACCTATCCAGGTCTCATCACCTGGAAATCCGGACTTAAATAAATAGGCAAAATCATTGCTTAGGTTTTCAATGATATTTGCTTCAGGGTAATTGTTTTGTTGAATGCCAACTAAAGATCCATCCATATAGTATTTGAGCTCAACGTTGTCATAAGTGGTTACAATATGATGGAATTTACCATCTTGTAAATCAGGATTTGCAACTACCCTAGTAGCCGTTTCCCATGGTTTTTCGTAATTCATACATGAAATACCTGTGGCACTATTATATCTGGTTTTTATTGATTGAAAGACGTAATCTACACCGAAAGCACCAAAAGTGTTTCCAAAGAATGAAATCATCGTGAAAGTTCCATTCCCTTTACCTGCCCATAAAAATGCTTCTAATGTAATGGAAGAATATTCATTGATCTTTATATTGTCGGCGGGCAAATCTATATATTGCCCCTCTTTAAAAGTCCATGACAGTCCATTGCTAATCTTAACACCTTCCTTTAAGGTACCGTGAGCGGCTCCCACTACATCATTGCCAGTGCCATCATCAAAGGTGTACGAATGCTTTAAAACCGGTTTTAGCTGTTCAGGATGATTGTTAAAATTTAGAAATATTGTAATTGCCAACGCCACAATTCCAAAACCTGCAAGTAGAAAGATATTAAGACGCTTTTTCTTTTTGATTTCTCCTTTAGCAACACCACCAAACTTTTCCAGAACAGCGACCTTGCCTTCTTTGGCCACCATTTCTTTTATTTCAGTTGGGGCATGGCCGTATTTTTTGTTAAAAGTGCGACTAAAATAATTGGGGCTATTGAATCCAGCCTTATAAGCAATTTCAGAAATACTACCGGCATCATTGACCAAAAGTTTTAAAGCTTCTTCAAGTCTTAAACAGTTAATGAAATCAATGATGGATTTACCGGAGATGGACTTGATTTTACGATACAGTTGGGAGCGGCTGTAGCCTGATTCCTTTGATAATTCCACAACACCAAAGGTTTCGTTCTCCAGGTTTTTCAATACAATGTCTCGAATCTTTTTCAAAAAGGCTTCGTTTCTTGAAACGATGTTGGTGTTATTGTTTTTCATAAATGAAACTGAAACATGTAATTGTTAAAGATATAAAATAGAAAACTAAACCAAAAACCTGACATGCAACAAGTTTATAGATTTATGCAACATTATTATAGATTCATAAATTGAAGTTTAATAGTTCGAATGATGAGGTGTAAATATTATAGGTCTTTGCAACATTCGTACGAGTTAAATCAAGCGATTTTTACAAACTTTATACTAGTCTTTCCTGAACTAATTTTAAGAATATGGTCCAAATTTTCCATTATGGATAATTTAGGACAGCCAGTACTTTTAATAGAGCGCTTTAGCTCATATCCATTGGTAAATGTAACGGTTAGCTAAATTTTAAAATATGTCTAATTTAATATGATGACCTATGAAAACATTATTCTGTTTAATTTATCGATTCAGCCTTTTTATCCTTATGGATGTTGGCTTTATAAAAGGCATTGATCCATCCAACATGAAATCAAAATTATTAGGCTATGGCATTTTACTTTTTGTCTTCAACCCTGCTTTTTCACAAACGGAATTTATTACGACTTGGAAAACTGATAACTATGGAGTTTCAAACACAACCTCCATTACCATTCCAACCACAGGTGGAGGCTACAATTATGATGTGGACTGGGAAAACGATGGAACCTTTGATGATTTTGGGGTTACAGGCGATATCACCCATGATTATGGTGTTTCAGGTACTTATACGGTGGCCATACGGGGCAGTTTCCCACGTATTTACTTTAACTATACTAGTGATAGAGCAAAATTATTATCAGTAGAACAATGGGGGGCCATCCTTTGGAACTCCATGAACCATGCTTTTGCTGGTTGTTATAATTTAGTCATAAACGCAACCGATATACCAGACCTCTCCAATGTCTTCGATATGTCTTATATGTTCGCAAGTGCCCGTAGTTTCAACCAAGATATTGGCAGTTGGGACGTGGGCAATGTAACCGATATGTCTTATATGTTCGCAAGTGCCAGTAGTTTCAACCAATATATTGGCAACTGGGATGTGGGCAATGTGACTGATATGTCAAGGATGTTTAGCCATGCTGAAAATTTCAATCAGAATATAGGCAATTGGGATGTGAGCCATGTGACTGACATGAGTAGTATGTTTTATTGGGCCGATAGCTTTAATCAGGATATCGGCAATTGGGATGTGAGCCATGTGACCGATATGACCTATATGTTTACAGCTGCAACAAATTTTAATCAAGACATCGGCAACTGGGACGTAAGCAATGTGACCAGTATGTATGGTATGTTTGGGGGTTATGATGATCCGTTTATTGGGGGTGCTTCTTGGGAATCAAAAATCAATTTCAACCAGGATATAGGCAATTGGGACGTAAGTAATGTTTTATCTATGGGCGAAATGTTTTATGGAGCCCAATATTTTAATCAAAACTTGGGCAATTGGGATGTGAGTCAAGTGACTGATATGTGGGGTATGTTTTATGGGGCAACAAATTTCGACCAGAATATCGGCAATTGGGATGTGAGTCAAGTAACCCATATGTCTCTTATGTTTTCATCAGCCGTCAGTTTTAATCAAGATATCGGCAATTGGGATGTAGGCAACGTGATATATATGTATAATATGTTTGAGGGGGCAACAAATTTCAATCAGAATATCGGCAATTGGGATGTAGGCAACGTGATAAATATGTATAATATGTTTGAGGGGGCTGGCCTCTCCACATCTAATTACGATGCCTTGCTCATGGGTTGGAACGCACTGCCATCATTACAAACCGATGTTTATTTTAATGGAGGCAACAGCACTTATTGCATTGGTGAGTCGAGCAGAAACAATATGATAAATTCCTATAACTGGGCCATTGCCGATGGTGGTTTGGATTGTTCCAGTTTAAGCACCGATGAGTTTGAAATTGATGACTTTGCCTTATATCCAAACCCTGCTAAAGATTATTTGATTATTGATATGAACACTGGTTTGCAATTAAAACGAGCCAGTGTCTATAATATACAGGGCCAATATTTATTCTCTGTAAAGTCACCTAGAGTGGATGTTCAAAACCTACAAAGCGGGTTGTATGTTATGGAGATTGAAACTCATCAAGGCAAGGCTACAAAAAAACTGGTAGTTAAATAATTTTTTCATGTCTTAAATTAACCGCCAATTAGAAAAGCTTCAACTAAAATTGAGACTTTTTTTTAAGTTGTTCTGGGACACGACTATAATCACTGTTTTCTAAATACGTTTTTGCTGAACTCGCAATGGTTTCAGCATCCAAAATCCCTTTATAAATATTAAAGGCGTCGATGGCTCCCAACCAAGTATTATGATCTGTAAAACCTGATTTACATAAAAAGGCAAGTTCATTACTTAAATTCACGATGGTATTATCTTCATTATGCTTGAAAGCTTGTCCAACCAAGTTGCCATCAATATATAATTTGAGATTATAGTTGTTAAAAGTTGTTACAATGTGATGATATTTGTCATCTTTTAATGGATAGCTAGATATCTTAATATCAGTTTCCCATGGAGTTGAATAGTTTTTACAAGACATAGCCATGAGACTGGTCTCCCAATGTGAAATTGATTGGAAAATAAAATCTACACCAATTTTATCTTGAATATTTCCAAAGTATGAAATCACAGACTGTGGAGTTCCAGTATTTTTTTTACTCGCCATTAGGTAAGCCTCAAGTGTAATTTCAGGATAATTATTGATCTTTATTTTGTCACCTGGTAATTCTAAATATTCTTCTTGTTCATCGGTTATAAAAAATCCATTAATTATCTCGCCATCGCCTTTTATGATACCATGAGCGTCACCAACAACATCTTTGGCAGTGCCATCCTCAAAGGTGTAAGAATGTTTTAATACAGGTTTTGGTATTTGGTTGTTGCTTAAACTAACATAGGCCACAACACTTAACAATACAATTGCAAAGCCTATTGTCCATAACACATAATGATGCTTTTTCTTTTTGATGTCTCCATTTGAAGATACCTCAAACTTTTCTAAAATAGCCGTCTTACCTTCTTTCTCAACCAGGCACTTAATTTGTGTGGGGGCACAACCATATTTCTCATGGAAAATACGGCTAAAGTAATTTGGGCTATTGAATCCAACCTTATAAGCAATTTCAGAAATACTACCGGCATCATTAACCAAAAGGTTTAACGCTTCCTCAAGTCTTAAACAGTTAATGAAATCAATGATGGTTTTGCCGGAGATTGACTTTATCTTACGATACAATTGCGAGCGGCTGTATCCTGATGCCTGTGATAGTTCTACAACATCAAACGTTTCATTTTCCAAATTGTCCAATATGATGTCTCGAATCTTTTTCAAAAAGACTTCATTTCTTGAAACAATATTGGTGTTATCGTTTTCCATAAATAAAATGGGAACATATAATTTTTAAAGATATAAAATAGAATACTTAACTAAAAACCGTCCATGCAACATGTTTATAGGTTTTTGCAACCTACCTACTAGTAAAACCAAGTGTTTTTTACAAACTTTATGAAGTCCTTAATTACAGGGTTTAGAGTTATGCTTGTTCAGTTTCCAAATTGGTAATTGAAGGATTGCAAACTTGTAAAGAATGATGTTGAACTAAAACATTTTAAGACATGAAACAATATTTAGAAAAATTAATTAGTAACACTAGTCTTATAGTAAAGGTTGCATGTTTAGCAAGTTTCTTGCTTGGTCCTACAGTATTTAATGCGCAAACATTGATACACTCCTACACTTTTAATGATGGTACCCCTTTTGATAGTACGGGAAATGCTGATGGTATAGGTTATGGTACTGTCACATATGTTGATGGTAAAGCGGTATTAGAGGAAGGCGAATTTACTGGAGAATTTATAAGTCTGGATGCTGAAGCCATAGCCCTTAATACCTATACTTCTATTACCATAGAGGCTTTTATTACTGCCAGTACTGTCAACGCTTCAAACGGGGGCAATGGTAACGCATCAGTTTTTTATTTTGGTAATCGGGACCCAAATAATACATGGAAAGGGTATGATTATGTTTACTCACAGGGAACTACGGGAAACAGTAATGGCATAGCGGCAATTTCCACAACAGGAAATATTGGAGACCCATGGGTATATGAAGATAAAATAACTGGTGCACCAGCTTTAAATGACGGGCAGCTACATCATATTGTTTTAACGCTTGATGCTACTAAAATGGCCTATTATATTGATGGTGTTATGATAGGATCACCGGTTAACTATACAGGTAGTAATTCTTTGTCTGCGATAGGAACAGAACTTGCGTTAATAGGTAATTCAGGATATAATGATGATCCAACTTTTAAAGGAGAAATTGATGAATTCAATATATATGATGGTGTAATGGATGCATCTACAGTTGCCGCTAGAGCCAATAGCTACCTTCTAGGAGTAGATAGCTATGAAACTAAAAACTCTTTATTTAAATTACATCCAAACCCTACTAACAATATATTAAATATTCAATTTAACAAGGATGTGTCATTGAAGAATGTAAATATTTATAACATGCAGGGGCAATATCTATATTCTGTAAAAACCAGTACAATCGGTATCAAAAATTTACAAAGTGGTATTTACTTTCTGGAAATAGAAACCAATAAAGGGAGATTGGCAAAAAGATTGGTGGTCAAATAAAATTTATAAAATTTTTCATGTCTTAAACTGACTGCCAAGTGTAAAAGCTTCAACTAAAGTTGAGGCTTTTTTACGCTAGATATTTTCTTCGCTAAAAATGAATTAAGTACTTGAAAAATAAATATTTATTGATTATTTTTGAGTAGCTTCGGCAGCTGTTATCATTTAGATATACAGTTTTTCTCTCTCCTGGAAATATTAATGGTGAATAGTCCCAAAATATCTTAACTATCTACTTAAGATATGATTTGAGGTATTTAATACATTTTTTAACTAACACAAATGCTATTATGAAAACAATTACTATTCTTCTTTTTTTTATTTTTTATTCAGCACAGGTTTTTTCGCAATCAATCATTATTTCAGGACTAGGTCATGGATATGACAACAGAAACTCAGGACTTGTTGAGTTGTATGTGTTAAATGATATTACTACAGATGCTTATATAGTAAAAGCTACTAGACCAGATAATTCTGTAATAGGATCTACATATTTAAGCCCACCTCTAACCGCTGGGACTTATATAACTTTGGCGCAGGATGATTTTTATTTCCAGCCATTTTTTGGTTATAATCCTACAGACCCTTATTCTTATGTAGGTTATATTAATGGGGACGACACGGTGACACTTGAAGATATCAATGGAGAGATAATAGATATATATGGAGCATTGGGCGTTGATGGATTTGGTACGGCTTGGGAGTACTCAAGAGGATGGGCTTACAGGCTCCCTGGCTTTGGGCCTAATACTACATTTACTTTGTCAGAATGGAATATAATGGACGATGCTTTTATTGGATGTGATCCCAATTCAGCATGCTCGCCCCCATATCCGAATGGCACATATACATTGTCAAATGCACAATATAGCTTAAAAAGTATTCGACTAACACCCAATCCGGTAGACAATGATATGGTCAAGATATTAGGGGTTGAACATAATAATCCAGTCAATGTGAAAATTTATGATACATTCGGTAAATTGATGCTTGATAAAATGATGGAGGATGAGACCTTAAATATTTCGGCATTTCAAACGGGAATATATTTTGTAAAAGTTCAGCAGGACACTAACATTAATGTCGAGAAATTAATTGTTAAATAGACTAATTTTAAGAATATAACCTTTCATTCATAAAAATAGTGGCTCATGGAGACTTTAAAGCAGTTTATGTTTTTTTAGTTTATTAAGAATAGCAGTTTTTCTTTTTCTTTAAAGGGGCGTTCTATCATGATTTTATTTTATTAATTATTAAATGTACTAAAAATGAATTCAAAAAATTAGTCATTTTTTTTTGTAACTTGTTAAGGTTAAGCGAACACAATGTTATGAGAAATCCACTATTAAATAAGCCTGTTTTATTAAATGTAGTTATTCTTCTAATTTCAGGGTTTATTAGTTTCATTTTTTTAACAATAGGGTTTGCTCATCTTATTGGAGGAACTACACAGAGTATTAAAGGTACAAGCCCTGATATTCCTAAAGGTGAAGCTGTGCTTGGTGGGATTATAGTAGTTTTGTTATGCATTATTGGAATTATGTCCTTACTTCTTACAATAGCAGCAATTATTGCAATTATTAAAAGAATTAAATCTTGAATTTAAATAAATAATAGCTTAGCTTTTTAGATAGTTTTTATTTTAAGGGGAATTTATTTGGGATATACTTCAACAGGTCCGACCCTGTTTAATTTATTTTTTTTACCTTTTATTGAACCGAGTAATCCAAAAAAAGATTTTTGAAATAAATGCAAACAACATAATAGTAAATAGTAATATGTTTATTCAATCTACTTATTTTTTATTATATTAATTAATATCTTGATACAAATAGTCATTCTTTAATTTCAGTTTTTTGTATCCAATGTTGCATAATCCCTGGTTATTCAAGTTTAATTGTTACATAAAAATTTTTGTCTATATAAGGAATTAGCAATAGTTCTGTAAAGTGCAATCTCAAGGTCATGAAAGAACCCTGTGGTATCATTCTTAAAATGGTAATTGGAAGATAATTTTACTATTACCATGTCCTTATCGGGGTCTACATATATAAATTGCGTATAAATACCTTGAGCGTTAAATTCATCTTCTGCTGCAAGAGGAATCCACCATTGGTAGCCATATCCCTCTTTTCTCTTGGCATTATGTCTTATACCTGGTATTAGATGAGGGGCATCAGGTGTCGTTGAAGCCTTAACCCAACTGGACTTAATTATTTGTTTTCCTCTCCAATTACCGTTGTCAAGAAATAGCTGTCCAATTTTAGCATAGTCTACAGCTGTACAGTTAAGCCCTCCAATGGCAAATTCCATGCCTTCATTGTCTATTATCCAATAGGCATCTGATTCCGCCCC
>NZ_JBGGTX010000007.1:0-56788 GCF_041287255.1 Tamlana flava | reverse complement strand
CCACGGGCACTGCAGTCACGGGGCTATCTGCCTTGGCTATGATGAGCCTGCTCTGTCCGTTCCCATAGTAGTTTGAGAACATGTTTCGGTAGAACCTGTCACCATCCACGTTGGTAAAGTACATGGCGTTAGTGTTCAACGTGGGGTACGCCGATGTGCTCTGACTGGCTGTAGCGCCTGGTGTGGACACCGTGGAGGCGGAGGTGAGGTACATCCTTTCGTTCTCGCCGTTGTATTCAAACAGGGCAAAATGGTAGGTCGTATTTGGCTTTAGGTTGCCCACAATGTCGCTGGTTCCTGAGCCTTCGTATAATGCGAAATTTCCGGTACCAATTTCTGTTGAGCCCGTACCGAAGTTGCTGCTACTGCTGTAGTTTATGCCGTTCTGTGGTTCTATGTCCACGGGGCTACCTTCTTTGGCTATAAGGATACAGCCACTTTGCTGATCGTCCCCCCTTGTCCAACTTACGGTCATGCTCGTACCGATGATGTTGCTGAATTGTATATTACTGGCCTGTACGGTGGGGGGTGACAGCGTAGCGTAGCTTGTCTCGAATGGTGGGTCTCCGTTTATGTCGTTTCCTGTCAGGTAGAAGGTCTCGGTGCCAGTGCCGTTGTATTCGAACACCTTGAAATAGTAAGTCGTTTCGGGCTGTAGGCCGTATACCCAGTTGCCCCCGTTGGCTCCGCTGTGCATGACGAACTCCCCTGGGGCTATTTCGTCGCCGTTTCCAAAGGTTGTGCTTGCCGTATAGGATGTCCCGTCCACGGGCACTGCAGTCACGGGGCTATCTGCCTTGGCTATGATGAGCCTGCTCTGTCCGTTCCCATAGTAGTTTGAGAACATGTTTCGGTAGAACCTGTCACCATCCACGTTGGTAAAGTACATGGCATTAGTGTTCAACGTGGGGTACGCCGATGTGCTCTGACTGGCGGTGGCGCCTGGTGTGGACACCGTGGAGGTAGAGGTGAGGTAAACTTTGCCATTACTTCCACTGTACTCAAACACAGCAAAATGGTATGTCGTGTTGGACTTGAGGTTGTAAATATCTTCACTGCTTCCCGAGCCTATGTACAGTGCATAGTTTCCCGTTCCGATTTGGGTTGAACCTGCGCCAAAGCTCCTGCTACGGCTATAGTTTATTAAATCTTCAGGCTCTATGTCAACAGCACTTCCTTCTTTACCTATAAGGATACAGCCGTTACCATTACCACGGTCCCAGCTAACAGTCATGGTGCTACCAAGTATATTGCTAAACTGAATATTGCTTGCCTGCGTTGTGGGTGGTGATGAAGTTTGACCGCTAGCTTCTAAAAAACTACTTGTAAGGTATTCTGTAGTAAAGTCGATTCCGTTGTATTCAAAAATTTTAAAATAATAGGTTGTTTCAGGTATTAAACCTTCTATATATAAAAATGAATAACCTGTACCATCATAAACCACAAATTCGCCTTGTGCCAATTCATTTCCCAGCCCAAATGCCCCAGCTGTGTAATCTGCACCGTCGGTTGGTATAGCAGTTACAGGAGATAATGCCTTAGCTACTATAATGCGTTTGGCCCCATCTCCTGGGGTGAAACTTACCCTAATTCTATTGCCATCGGTTTCTACAACCGAAAAATTTGTAGAAGGCGTTGTGGGTGCCTGTGAATATCCTAGAAACGAACATAGTACTAAGAAAAATAAAGTAATATATTGTTTCATTTGCTGGTTGGCTGGTATCATGACGTTGATTAATTACGTTAGTTATTCATTTTTATGAGCCAAACAAAAGTGTGTTAAAATGGTAGGGAAGGGGCTGTTTAATTTTTAGTTGCGATACTTGATTTCCTATTTAAAGCGTTTTGCCTTCAGAGAAAATGAATTTTGTTTCTTTAGGAATCTTATCTATGGTTTGCATTTTGAACTTTAGTGGCCTTACATGACCTTCTTGATCTGTATACACTTCTTCAACTTCAATTTTAACAATATTCCATCCTTTTTTTAAGTCGATATCATAATTATGGATGAGGTCAAAAGTATTTTTCATATCGAGCGTATAGGTTTTGGTTTTGCATATTCCTTTTACTGATGCACCGTCTGGCACATAATAAAAGTCTATATAAAAACCAGTTACAAAATCTTTTTTACCATATGAAAAGAAACTTTCACTAAAAGCTTTAGAGCTAGCTAGCCTAAGTTTTCCAACAGGTTTTTTGTCTTTTATAATGCCAATAAAGAAATTTCCTTGCATGGTTACAGATTCCAATTCCAAGTCACCATTGGTTGTTTTAACCTCTTCGGAGTCACAATAAAAAGCTCTTTTAACGGAATTGTTCTTAATTCTGAGTTCCTGGCTTTCGGCATTGGCTTTGTTTTGTGCTTCTATAACCGCTAAAGCCATATCGTCTTCCAACTCTATAGTGAACTTACCATTAGCTTTAATAGTGCCAATGGCTTTTGGTTCTCTTACAGGCAAAATAAACTCGGCTTCACCACTTTGGTAATTGTCTATTTTACCTTTAATGGTTTGCTGTGCTATAGCCGAATTGATTAAGAATAATAGTGTAGTGTATAAAAATATTTTATGCATGTGTTTTATTTCAATTTATGGGTTAAGTTTTGGTATGGCTTAAAATCCCATACTTTGATACTCTTTGGTGTTTATTACAGTTTTCTTTTTTTCCAGGCTTTGAGCTGTCATGGTGAAATTTTGTTTTTTCTTCTTTTTATGCTTAAAATCCATTTCCATTATAAGTGCTTCTTCCTTTAATACTTGTAGCAATGCGGGATCAAAACCTTTAGGCGTGCTTTTTGAGTTTTCAAATAAGGCCCTGAAGTTTATGGGAGCATCTAGTGTAAAATAAATGGTACCAATATAATCGGCATCTTCAATCTCAATGCCGTAGCATTCATAGCCTAGTATTTTTTTGGTACCAATTTCTTTATAACTGAATTTATTCTCTTTTTCATTTTTCATGAGGTCGTTAGGATGTTTGCTGATCATCGCCATTTTTTGACCATTTGCGTTCATAAATGTTGCAGAGGTTTCCGTTTCAGAATCGACCACAATGCACATAAATTCCATTTGTTGGTATTCCTTGCTGGACATTTGCATACCAAAGTAGCTGGCATCTGGTTTAATGAGATAATCCATGTTCATCTCTTCATTTTCTGAAGTTCTCATGATGGTTTTAAACTCCCAATCAAAGGCATAAGTATCTGGTAAATTTTTTGCAGCATTTTTACCAGAACCCATCAAAGGATTCATATTTGGTGATTGGGTTCTTGTTGTGTTATTGCCTGATGACGTGTTGTTTGTTTGATTGGTGGTGCTGGAAGTATTTTCTTTATTTTCCTCGTCTTGGTTTCCTTCCGTAACATCATCAATTGTTTTTTCTGTTTTTTGACTGACCACTTCGTCCGTTTTTCTTAAAACAGTGCGTTCGGCTGCCTGTTCCGCTTTCTTTTTTAATTTTTTAAGAAATTGAGCTTCAGCATTAAATGTTAAAGCCAGGGCAATAAGAATGAATAAAAAATATTTTGTTTTCATGATTACTTAGTTTTTTTTATTGTCTGCTTTATTATACTTCCATGGTTCCAATCCTTTTTCTATTGGGAGTATTTTTCCCAATGGGCCTGGTATAATGGATTGTTCTTCGGCTTCTGGAATGCTTACTTTGCAGTCCTGATAAGTGAATACAAACTTACCTTTGGGTTCGTCCTTAAGTTCTGGACTATTGGAATTGATGTATAGTTCGTTCAATCTGCCTTGGCCATCAAACTGAATATAGCTTTCTGGATAATCTGGAAAATTATAGTTAAAGCGGATGCAGTCATTTGAGCCGTTGCATGTTTTTTTTTGAGCAGAATAGGACTCATTGTTTTCAAAATGGGCTGGTTTGTAGATAAAAGCAAGTTCAAGAATTAAAAAATTAAGACCTGAGCCAACGTCTTCCAATGCCTTAAATGCCTCAAAATAGGGTTCATGGGGCAATTTATATGCTTGTGTGGTTAAACCAGCAGTCATAAATCCCATAGAACTAGTTGGCAAAAGTTTCATTGTGGAATAATGCCCTTTATCTTTATCATAGGCGTAGAATTTACCTTGATCATCATGATAAAGTGGGTTGGCATTGCCAACTTGTTCTGTACGCATGGCAATGGTTTCAGAATCAAAATAAGCAGTTTGTACCAGTTGCCCATCATTAAAAAGTTTCATGATAACGTCTTTGTTGTAAAAGTCGTTTGCCGATTTGAGAACGAGTTCTTCTTCTTCATTGGAGATGGTCCTGTTCACGGCATTATCTGTGCTGTCAAACGAAACTTCCCGTGTTTCCAAACCACGCTCTTTGGCGCGTTGCTTTAGTTTATCCAGCAGCTGCCCGTGGACAGGGCAGAGGAAGAAAAGTAATACTGCTGCTATGAAAAGTTTTTTAGGTTGCATATAACTATGTGTTATTGATTGCGAGAGATTATGTGAATTTACCTTACCACATAAAACTAAGCTGAAATACAATACATCCATAAAACATATGTTTCAAAGTATGCCATATATGTAACATGTCAGTAAAAAAGCTCGCTATGATTGCCTTAAGTGTTTTTTAAGGACTGAACAGCGTTCTTGAAAATGAAATTTTATGTAATTGAATTTAACCGTTTTTAGTTTTCAATTTTTTGAAATTATGTAAGGAAGCAAACAAAGAAAGACTAATAGCACATTGGTTTTAATAAAATAATTTTACCTATTTTAGTTTACATGAAGATAATCATCCAATCTACTTTAAAAACACTTCAAAAATCCCAGGTTATTCTTAACTCTTTATCCAATGCCCAATTGTGCGATGCTTCTGTGCCACCTTACCATTCCAGTATTGGTACACACATTAGGCATATTTTAGATTTTTATGATTGCATATTCAAAGTCAATTCTGAAGGTAAAATTGATTTAACGGCCAGAAGTAGAAATAAGGATGTAGAGTCTGACTGCACTTGTGCGCAAGACTATCTAAAATCTATAATGCGCCAATTGAGTGCAGTACATTTTAACTTGAAGGATGGAATTTGGGTTATTGATGACTTGGGCATGGGGAAAACAGAAATTCCCTATACTTATGGTTCTCTTTTAGCCCAGGCCAATAGCCATACCATACATCATTACGCCATCATCAACTATATTTTTGATAGCTTAGGCATTCAACTGAATGATTCTGAATTCGGCTATAACCCAACAACGCCAACGCAAACTACCGCTGGCTAGAATTATTTGTTTTTAAACATGCTGCTCATGATGAGCCTGATGCCTTTAAAAATTAGAAAAACAGCCATAGCACATATTAAACAGCCAACAATCAACATAGGTTTGTACAAAGAATTTTCTGGTTGGCTAAACGCAAAGCTTAACATGATTGGCCCAATAAAAAGGCTGAGTACGGCAAAGATTAAGGTTTTTATGCCTTTAAAAAGAATGACTTTATCTGTTTTATTTTCCATGGTTATAATTTTGAATGGCTAATCGCACATTTTTATATTTTTCAAGCAGTGCCTCTGCTTCGTTTTGAGATATATTAAGTTCTGTCATGATCATTCTAGTACCGCGATCAACCAATTTGTTATTGCTCAACTGCATATCAACCATTTTGTTGCCTTTTATATGCCCCAATTGAATCATGGTTGATGTGGTTATCATATTAAGTACCAGTTTTTGGGCAGTACCAGCTTTCATCCTTGAGCTACCAGTAACAAATTCGGGGCCTACAATAACCTCTATGGGAAATTGAGCAGTTTGTGAAAGTGGGCTGTTGTGGTTACAAGTAATGCAGCCGGTAATAATATTGTTTTCGTTACACCGCTCTAATGCTGAAATAACATAAGGCGTTGTTCCAGATGCGGCAATGCCAACAACAACATCGTTACTGTTGATTTTATATTTTTGTAAATCTTCCCAACCTTGGGTTAGGGAGTCTTCGGCAAATTCAACGGCTTTTCTTATGGCTGAATCACCACCCGCAATAAGCCCAATAACCAAATCATGGGAAACCCCAAATGTTGGAGGACACTCAGAGGCATCTAATATACCCAATCGCCCACTTGTTCCGGCTCCCATATAAAACAAACGGCCTCCAATTTTTAGTTTTGAAACAATTTGTTCTACCAGTTTTTCTATTTTAGGAAGTGCTTTTTCAACAGCAAGGGGTACGGTTTTGTCTTCATTATTGATGTTTTTCAATAATTCTAAAACCGACATCTTTTCAAGATGGTTGTAGTTTGAATCTTGCTCGGTAGTTTTTGTAAAACCCATGTGCCAAAAATAGCAATTAATTGGCAGTTTTAGTCATAAAGAATATCTTCAGCTTCTATTTTTTTGTCATTTATAAAATCGTAGAGCGTTAGTTGTCTTAACGTATAATAATCTATCCAAAATGCTTCCAAAGAGTTGAGGTATTGAACAAAGGATTGATCCTTTTTCTCTTGGCTAATATTCAAATCAGTAATGGTAACTTTCCCTAAAACGTATCTTTTTTTGGTAATTTCATAACTCTTTTCAGCTATTTCCTTTGCTTTTTGCGCAGTAATTAAAAAGTCTCTTTTACTGGACCAATTGAGAACGTGTAAATAAATTTCTTGTTCAAACTCTTGTTTACCCTGTTCAATGTCGTTGTTGGCTAAATCTAAATTGGCCTCTGCCATTTTACGTTCGGATTTTGAAACGCCCCAGTCAAAAATTGGAATGCCTAGATTTAGGGACACATATTGTTGTTTGTTGTAATTGTTGAACAGGTTTTCAAAATCATTTCCAAATTGCGAAATACCCAAATTGGCCACAAGGCTCATCTCCAATCTATTACTTCCTTTAGCCCTTGCCAATTCATTTTCGGCTTGCAATCGTCTTCTTCTAAATTCAATAACTGCTTTTCTATTTGATTGTGCCTCTTCTATGGCTTTTTCTACATCAACCTCAAAAAGTGCTAATTCTTCAGGTATTTCCAGTTCAATGTTTTCAGTTTCCAACTCTAGATATCTAGCCATGTTTTGGGAAGTTCGCTTTAGTTCGATGGTGTTTGTAGTAACATTATTTTTCGAGTTTAAAAGCGAGAGTTCCATTTGCAGCAACTCGTTTTCGGCAATTTTCCCCATTTTAAACCGCCCTTGCGAAATTTGATAAAGGGTGTCTTGATTTGAGAGATTCAGTTCGGCAATTTTTAATTGCATTTGGGCTTTAAGCAAACTGAAATAACTTCTACATGTATTTATTGAAATGACTTCCATTTTTTCAACAAAGTCACGCCTAGATTCTTCATAAATTAAGGGTTCTATTTTTCTTTCCCACCTAAACCCATTATAAAAAAGAGAGTTTTGCCGGTAACGGATTGAAAGGGGAACAACGGAATAATTTGTGATGTCGTTATTTCCGAAAAGATCAACCTTTTCTAGATTTGAAGTTAATGACAATGTGCCTCCAGTAAAAGGAACGTTTTGGGATAAAGATAAACCGCCTGCCAGCACCAATTGGTTTTGATTAACAAAAACATCTTGACCTGCATCATTAGTTTGCCTTCTAATGGAATTACTAAATTCTGGTAAAGTTGCATTAAACCCTAACTGAGGTAAAAAACGTGCTTTGTAGTTTTTAAATCGCCAAAAGCTGGCTTGATTTGTATTTAGGTTTCTTTTGTAATCTGGCGATTTTTTTTGTGCAATGCTAATTGCTTCATTTAGCGTTATTTTTTTCACTTGGGAAAAAGTTACCAAAGGAAAAAGAATGATAAGTAATTTAAATAATCTTTGCATGTTGTTCTATTCAGATCTTAGAGCTTGAATTGGTCTTTTGTTGGCAGCCGCTTTTGCTGGAAAAATACCAAACGTAAGCCCTACCAAAACGGCTATAAAAAAGGACACGGTTATTGATGAAAGCGACAATATGGTTTCTATACCAGAAACAGCTTCAATAATGTATGCGCTAAGTATTCCCAAAACAATTCCAACAATGCCACCGCCAACACTTATTAGTACAGATTCTGAAAGAAATTGTAAAATAACATCTTCCTCAGTAGCACCAATGGCGCGAATAATACCAATTTCCTTTGTGCGCTCCAAAACGGATGCCAACATGATATTCATAATACCTATACCACCAATGAGTAGTGAGATACCTGCTATAATACTCAATACAACATTGAAAATCTGTTTTGTTTTTTGTTGCTGTTTTAAAAGTTGAATAGGAATGGTAATTTCAAAATCCAAAACATCGTTGTGCCTGCGTTTAAGCATTTTGCTCAATATCTCAGCAGTAGCTTTTAATTGGTTTGAGTTGGCAACCTGAACCGTTAGTTTGTCTATTTGATGATAATTGCCACGTGGCATTTTCTGTTGAGGTCCATTTTGGTTTTGGTTAAGTGCGTTGGCATCATCTGTAATAATTTTACGGTCTTTATACCTTACCAAAAAAGTGTTTAGTGGGATGTATACGTCTTCATTTAAATCTCGAATACCGAGATTTTCCTGTGCTTTATCTGAAATAAATTTCTCTTCAATAACGCCAATAACATGCAGCCAAACGTCTTTAACTTTTATTTGTTTACCCAGAGCACTTTCCCCAGTAAACAGTTTTTTTTCCACTTTTTTTCCCACAATACAAACGGGCATGGCATTTTTTATTTGGTAATCGGAGAAAACTGACCCGTTATCGAGTGTAATATTAGAAGCTTCAAAAAAACTAGGAGAAATGCCAACAAGTTTTACTGGATTTTGCCTTCCGTTGTTGATGACGTAAGTGTTCATAACAATTTCCGGACTAATCAACTTTACACTAGGGATGTGTTTTTTTATGCTGTGGGCATCTAGAACATCCAACCCCTTTGAAAACCTTTTAGATTCGGTTTTACCACTTTCTTCTTCATCTTCGCTGTCATCTTCATTTTCCTCATCGGGTATTGGAGTTACAACAATATTATTTACGCCAACGAGTTCCAATTGGGCCAATATTTCTTTTTCTGCACCGTTTCCAATAGCCAACATGGCTATTACCGAGGCAACCCCGAATATGATACCTAATGCAGTTAGAAAAGTCCTAACTTTATTGGTTTTAATAAACCAAAAGGCCTCGCTAAAGCTGGATTTTAGTTTTTCTAAAAGTATTCTATCTATCATGTTATTTTAATAGCGTTATACTTTTCTCATCCAAATCTTTGGGTTTGTTTAAGTAAACAATTTCATCTTCCTCTAAACCTTTGTTAACTATAATAACTTCGTTGTTTGAATCGCCAAGTTCTAACTGTTTTTTTATTATGGATAAACCGGATTTTACGTAGGCAAAACTTATGGAATCTTTTGAAAAAACAGCTTCCAACGGAATCATTAAAACATCATCCTCTTGCTTGGTAAGAATTTTGTTGGACGTGGTCATTCCAGGGCGAATATTTTCATTTGTACCGTTAAGCTTTATTAAAACCTGAAATAGCTTTATATCTGAACCAACTTTTGTTTCCCCAACGTTTGCAACATCAGTAACTACACCGTCCAGTTCAATATTAGGAAAAGCATCAAAGCCTACCTTTACAGTCAGCCCTTTTCTTAATTTTCGAATATCAACTTCGTTGCAAAAAGTTCTAGATTCCATCTGAGATAAATCTGGTAAACTGGCAACTGCAGGATCCCAAGGGCTAATTGTAGAACCAACTTTTCTTTTATTTCCACCCCATTCCCGAATATAGGTTACCATGCCATCATCATCAGAATATATGGTGAATTCCTTTTGAAGATCCAATAAGTCGTCAATTTGTTTTTTGTATTTGGAAACTTCGGTTCCAACTTCGATCATTTTTGCATTGGCCTGTCTTTTTTTAATGGAATAATCTGTTCTTTTTTCCTTTAAATCCCGCTCGGTTTTTTCAATGTTGATTTCTAAAGACCTTATTGTGGCTGGGGGTTCATATTGTGACCGTGTCAATTCCAGTTTGTCTTCTTCAATTTTAAACAACAGATCTTTAATGGCATTACGCTCTTGTTTTAGTGTTAGCGTAGTATCTAATTGTTGTTGGATATATCTTGATTCTCCTTGTTCCAGGTTTAATTGGGCATCTTGTATGCGCCCATTTAGTTCGGTAACATCCAATTTGCCTACATAATCTCCTTTTTTTACAACTGTTCCTTCGGGTACCAGGTCTTGGATTTTTATTTGGTACAAACCAAAACGTCTGGCATTACTGGGGCCGTCAATCTTTTTTGAACTCGTGGATTGTGCTTCACCAGAAATAAAAACCTCATTTAAAAAAGTGCCTTTTACTACTTTAGTGGTAAGCGAAACGTCTTCATCACTTGATGAGCTGAAGTATGAGTAAGCAATAATTGGTAAAACAATTATGGCTATGATTATGGCAATTCTTTTTTTGGTCATGCTTGTTTTTTGTTGATGAAGTTTTAAAATTACAAAAAAAACATTCCTGTAGGATTTTATTTAGTTAAATATATGCCAATATTTCAGAGCTATTTGAAGGGATTTATTCGATTAAATAAGTGAAAACATCTGTTTCGGAAATCTTAAAATAGCCTAGTGGAAAATTATCCGGATTGGTTTGGTTAATACAGTTTCCTCTCAAGGTTGCGGGTTGGGTTTCGAAGGGGTCTCCAGAGTTTTCGTCGGTTTGTTGGAGTAGGATGTTGTAGTATTCATAAGCTCTTTTTGAAATACCGTAATTTGTAATTTTGATTTCATCGTCCAAAGCTATGTCTTCATTCGAGTAAAAGGCGAATATCCTATTGCCGTCCGTAAATTTATCCTCATAAACTTCAAAAAAGGTAGATTCGAACTTGACAATATCAAATTCAAATAAATAAAAGTTTTCAATGTCCTTTGGATCTGTATAAAAGGCTTTAAGTTCAATTTCATTTCCAGAAAAGCCACCGTCATTTTTTTGTTCCACTGATTCTATTGGTACAACAGGCATCAGTGTTTCAGTAGCTGTATAAAGTTCATTGTTATAAGTTACATATAAATAATACGTTTCGCCAATTTCGGGTATAAAGGAATCATTATTGTAGATGCCTGAATTTCCTTCTTCAACAAACGAGAATGCGTTATTTTTTAAATCGGTAACGGTAACTATTGCGCCTGTTGCAGGTGGAATTTCTGTATCAAAATATGGAGCGGTTAGGCTTAACTTAATAGTTTGAAATTTGCCATCAGTGCCTTTTTCCCAGTTGATGGAAGCATCAATTACCAATCTTGGCTCAGAATTTTTTAGGTCTAAATTAATAACATCCTCGCAAGAAAATATTAATAAAAAAAATAAAGTAACTTTAAATATACTTTTCATAATCTTAAAGTTTAAAGTTATAAGATATAGATGGTACGATTCCAAAAATTGACAACCTTGTTGCCTCATTAAAACCTGTTTTTTCGTTTTGCCCAAAAGATATTGATGCAGCGTTTTTGCGATTGTAAACATTGTAAATACTGAACACCCAATAACTTTGCCAACCTTTTGTCTTTTTTGGCTTTGGCGTGTAATTCAAGGCTAAGTCTAGTCTGTTATAGGAAGGAAGCCTATTTTCGTTCCTTCCTTCGTAGTGGGGAATGTTAAGTCCGTTATACTCGTATTGCGCTGTTGGAAAAGTGGCAGGCTGTCCCGTTTGGTACAAAAAATTGGCATTGATTTTCCATTTGCTGTTCCATTGGTAGCTTCCCGTCATTGAAATATCATGTGTTTTGTCATGGGGGGTTTTATACCAATTACCATTGTTTATACCCTGTTCACTTGGGGTTCTTCCTGGTGTTTGTTGCTCAGATTTAGAGAAGGTATAGGCTAGCCAACCATTTAGCTTGCCTTCGTTTTTACGCAGTAAAAGTTCTAAGCCATAAGCTCTGGCTCTTCCGTTCAATATAATTTGTTCAATGGAGTTGTTAGCAATTAAATCTGCTCCGTCTATATAATCAATTCTATTTTTAACTTTTTTGTAGAAGCTTTCCAGTTCCAAGGAATACAGGTTATCATTGAAATTTTTAAAATACCCTAAGGCATATTGGTCTAACAGTTGTGGCTTTACATATTTTCCGCTCGGTGTCCAAATATCCAATGGGGTGGGCGAGTTGGTGTTGCTCAACAAATGCAAATACTGACTCATTCTATTGTAGCTTAATTTTATTGAGCTATCGGTGTTCAACTGGTAGGCCAAGGAGGCTCTTGGTTCAAGATTGTAAAAGCTTTCAATAACATCACTTCTTTTAAGGGATTCTGTGCCTATTGGTTCCGCCTTTTCATAAATCTGAAAACCTTCATTAAAGACCACCGCTTCATCATTTTCATATATATTGAGCTCATCTTGCCCCAAACGATGGAAGCCACTCAATCTCAATCCATATGATAAGTTCAATTTTTCTGAAAGTTTATGTTCGGCATCTAAGTAAAGCGCATTTTCAAAAGCATATTTATTGGTTAATTTAAACGGATTGATGCCTGAAGTGGACACCGTTGGGTTTATTTCTCCTGGATTAAATTTATAGTAGATGCTATTTAAACCGTACTGAAGTTTTAACTTATTGCTGATATAGTGCTTGAAATCGTATTTTAAATTGAAATTTTGTATGCCTGAAACCCAATCAAACTGAACAAAATTCAATCTTAGACTATAGTAATAATCCGAATAAATAAACGAAAGGTTTGAGAAAAGCTTGTCTGAAAATAAATGGTTCCATCTAAAGTTTAAAACTGAATTGCCATAGGTGTTTTCAAAAGTATCCTGAATGCTAAAGACGTCCCGACCAAAATAACCTGAAAGATAGATGTTGTTTCTGTCGTTCAATTTATAGCTCAATTTGGTATTTAAATCGTAGAAATAGGCAACGTTGTCAATATCAAAAAGCGGCAGGAACAAATGGGCGTAGCTTGACCTGCCACCAAAAAGGAAGGAGCCTTGGTCTTTTTTTAAAGGGCCTTCTGCCAGCAAACGGCTAGAAACCAATCCGATACCACCGTTGGCGTGAAACTCCCTGCTGTTGCCTTCTTTTTGATAAATATCCAATACAGAAGAAACTCGGCCACCGTAGCGGGCAGGAATGCCTCCTTTAAATAACCTTAAGTCTTTTATGGCATCAGGATTGAATACCGAAAAGAAACCAAATAGATGTGATGAATTGTAAATGGTTGCTTCATCCAAAAGAATTAAATTTTGGTCGGCGGCACCACCACGAACATTGAATCCAGAAGCTCCCTCTCCGGCAGTTGTAACGCCTGGGAGTAATGAGATGGCTTTTATGATGTCTGATTCACCCAAAACAACAGGAATATCCTTTATGGTGTTTGAAGTGAGCTTGTTGACGCTCATTTGCGGCGCTTTTATATTGGGCTTTTCAATATTTTCCACAATAATAACTTCATCCAAATTTTCCAAAGCATCTGTTAGGCTGAAATTCTTCGTTATATCCTGGGAAAGGGTTATGGTTTCAGAAATGGAGTTAAACCCCAAAAAGCTTACGATAACTCTGTAACTTCCTTCAGGCAGTGTAATGGAGTAGAAGCCGTATTCGTTAGTTGTTGTTCCTGATTGAATTTCTGGGAAGATAATATTGACCCCAATTAAGGTTTCATTGCTTTTTTCTTCTGAGATGGTCCCACTAATGGTATATTTTTCTTGGCTGCTTAGGGTGTTGTAAAAACATAAAGCAAGGAGTAAACACATGAAGTTTTTTCTCATCAACGGGCAATTTGCATAAAAATAAAAAAAAGCCCCTTGAAAAGGAGCTTTTAACATTTTCTTTAACAGAATATTACGCTATAATAGCGTTGAAGGTTTTGCTTGGTCGCATCACTTTATTTGCTATTTCTTCATTGGGCTCGTAATAACCACCAATGCTTACTGGTTTGCCTTGTATGTCAGTCAATTCTTTTAATATTACGGCTTCATTATCGGCCAGTTGTTTGGCAATAGGCGTAAATTCATCTTTTAAGGCTTCATCTTTATTTTGTTTTGCCAATTCTTGAGCCCAATATAAAGCTAGATAGAAATGGCTTCCTCTGTTGTCCAATTCTCCAGCTACTCTTGAAGGTCCTTTTTTGTTCTCCAATAATGTGCTTGTAGCATCATCCAAAGTTTCAGCTAAAATTTTAGCTTTTGCGTTATTGTTCACTTCGCTAAAATGCTCTAAAGAAACTGCCAATGCTAAAAATTCGCCCAAGGAGTCCCAACGTAAATGGTTTTCTTCTAACAATTGTTGGACGTGTTTTGGGGCAGAACCACCAGCTCCGGTTTCAAACAAACCACCACCATTCATTAATGGTACAATAGAAAGCATTTTTGCACTTGTTCCAACCTCTAAAATTGGGAATAAATCGGTTAGATAATCACGTAATACATTTCCAGAAACCGAAATAGTGTCTTTTCCTTCTTTAAGCCTTTTGCATGTGAAGATAGTGGCATCTATTGGTGATAAGATTCTCAAATCCAATCCAGTTGTATCGTGGTCTTTTAAATAGGTGTTTACCTTTTTTATTAATTCTGCATCGTGCGCTCTGTTTTCATCCAACCAAAAAACAGCGGGTGTTTCGGAAGCTCTTGCTCTTGTAACGGCTAATTTAACCCAGTCTTGTATTGGGGCATCTTTAGTTTGGCACATTCTCCAAATATCGCCTTCCTCAACATGGTGTTCCATAAGTACTTTACCAGAGGCATCAATCACTTTTACAATACCGTTTGATTGGATTTCAAATGTTTTATCATGAGAACCATATTCTTCTGCTTTTTGTGCCATAAGTCCAACATTAGGAACTGTTCCCATTGTTGTGGGATCAAAAGCACCGTTTTCTTTACAGAAATCAATAGTTGCGGCATAAACGCCCGCATAACTGCTATCTGGGATAACTGCTTTTGTGTCCTGCAACTTGCCTTCTGAATTCCACATTTTGCCAGAAGTACGTATCATGGCAGGCATGGAAGCATCAATTATAACATCGCTAGGCACGTGTAAGTTGGTGATTCCTTTTTCGGAATTTACCATAGCAATGCTAGGGCCTTTTTTGTAAGTTGCCTCAATATCTGCTTCAATTTTTTTACGTTCAGTTTCAGGTAATTCCTGAATACGCTCTAGAAGATTACCCAAACCGGAGTTAACATTTACATCAAGATCCTCTATAACCTTACCATATTTTGCAAAAACATCCTTAAAATATGCTTTTACTGCGTGGCCAAAAATTATAGGGTCGCTCACTTTCATCATGGTGCCTTTCATGTGCAGCGAAAATAAAATACCTTTATCCCTAGCATCTGCAACTTGCTTGTCTAAAAAGCTTACCAATGCTTTTTTGCTCATAACCGTTGCGTCGATGATTTCGCCCTTTAACAATTTGAAACTGTCTTTTAAAATGTTGGTGTTGCCTTCGCCATCAACATGTTCAATAGTTATGCTTGTAGCTTGAGGAACCGTAACAGATTTTTCATTATGCGCAAAATCACCTTCGCTCATTGTTGCCACGTGGGTTTTTGAATCTTTTGCCCATGCTCCCATAGAGTGTGGATTGTTTTTGGCGTAGTTCTTTACGGCTTTTGGCGCACGTCTATCACTATTTCCTTCACGAAGTACAGGGTTTACAGCACTACCTTTAATTTTATCGTAACGTGCTTTGGCATCGTTTTCGGCATCGTTAGCTGGCTCATTAGGATAATTAGGAATTTTATAGCCCAGAGATTGTAATTCCTTAATTGCTCCTTTTAACTGGGGAATTGAGGCACTAATATTGGGTAATTTAACAATATTAGCCTCTGCCTTTGTTGCCAATTCACCTAGGATGGCCAAATCATCTGAAACCATTTGGTCTTCCGATAAATAATCTGGAAAGACTGCCAAAATTCTAGCTGCCAAAGAAATGTCTTTGGTTTCAATATCAATACCTGAAGATTTAACAAATGCTTGAACGATTGGAAGTAATGACCTTGTGGCTAGTGCCGGGGCTTCATCGGTTTTTGTATAAATGATTTTAGACATTCCTGTGATTTAATTTTTAGAATTATTACCAAGCTAAAAACATAGTAAAAAGGGCTTCGTTTTTAGCGTTGCGAATATACAAAAAAAAGGTAGTTATTTAAGCTCAATCGATTAACTTAAAAGATAGAGCAAATTATAATTGTTATAATTTTAAAAAAGCAGGTTAGTAATAGCAATTTATTAATAAACGGGAAGAAAAGTTATAAAAAAACAAAAGCCATATCATTTAGAATTTAATCTATGTTGACATGGCTTTCTCGAAATAACTCTGCGTGACCAAATTAGTATTGCTACTAAACAAACTTAAAATTTTCATTCAAATTTTTTGGTTCAAGTTTTGTTATTTCAACGAAACATTGTTGCAATTTTCAAAATGTATTGACTTATTGCACCGTGTTTCTGTTAATTGTTTTTCTTGATACTGTTAACTCCCTCTTCGTTTTCACGTTAAATTTATCAACAGTATTGCTTTAATTACAGTTTATACTTTCGTTTACCCTGTTTTTCAAGCTTTCAATCATTTTAGTTATTACCTGCTTGTACGTGTAACACTTTTCATGATATCTTGGTTTTCTCGCCTGTACACGCATACACGTGCTGCTCGTCCACCTCAAAAAACAATTTTTGTATAAGAACGTTACCTTATTTAGGGTATAATATAAATTCGTTGTTGAGACGAAACCAACATAACGTTGTTATTATTCCTTCTACTAAGATACAACTAAAAAGCAGAATAGCCAAATTTATCAACCAATTAGTTTTCAACAGTTTGTGAACCTATTTTATTCACTTTTGTTAATAAAAAAAGCCTTGAGATTTCTCAAGGCTTTATATACTGCTGTTGCAGCAAAAATGCTGTTAATGTCTTGCTTCTTTAATTCTGGCTTTTTTACCAGTAAGACCTCTAAAGTAGTAAATTCTTGCTCTACGCACTTTACCACGTTTATTAACTTCAATTTTTTGCAATGCCGGCAAGTTTATTGGGAAAATACGCTCTACACCAATAGATCCAGACATTTTTCTAATTGTAAAAGTTTCTGAAGCCCCAGAACCTCTTCTTTGTATTACTGTGCCTCTAAAAAACTGGGTACGAGTTTTGTTACCCTCTTTAATTTCGTAATAAACCGTAATAGTGTCTCCGGCCGAAAAATCAGGTAATTCCTTTTTTGTAACAAATTCGTCTTGTACAAATTTTACTAAAGATTCCATATCTTTAAAATTAATAGTGTTTGATTCAGAACAACATACACGATTTTCGCCAGAGGTTAACCCGAAATTGGGTGCAAAGATAATTAAAAAGTTAACAGTTTAAAGTAAAAAGTTAAAAGTTTTTTGCTTTTTTATGGTGTTCCTTTTTGCTGGTTGTTTTGTGCTTCTGTTTACCGTGGTAGATAGCAAAAAGTCAGGCTTTCACTACTCGCTTCCTCCTTCGTCTGCGAGCTCAAACATGCCGTTCAATCCTTAACACGTTTAAAAATTAATCATCCAACAAATCAGGTCGTCTTTCTTTGGTTCTGAGATAGGCTTGTTCTTCGCGCCATTTTTCAATTTTGGGTAAATTGCCACTAAATAACAATTCAGGAACTTTCCAACCTTTGTATTCTCGAGGTTTGGTGTAAATGGGCGGAGCCAATAAATTATCCTGGAACGAATCGGTTAGGGCAGAGGTTTCATTGCCTAAAACCCCTGGGATCAATCTAATAACGGCATCGCAAAGTACAGCAGCGCCAAGCTCACCACCGGAAAGCACATAGTCACCAATAGATATTTCCTTGGTTATAAAATGGTCGCGCACACGTTGGTCAACCCCTTTATAATGGCCACATAAAATAATGATGTTTTCCTTGAGCGATAGTTGATTGGCCATGCCTTGTTTTAGAGTTTCGCCATCGGGTGTCATATAAATCACCTCGTCATAATAGCGTTCGGCTTTTAAGGCCGAGATACATTTATCAATAGGCTCTACCATCATTACCATGCCGGCACCGCCTCCAAATTGCGTGTCGTCAACAGATTTATAATTATCGGAGGTGTAATCTCGTAAATTGTGAAAATGGACTTCAACCAACCCCGCTTCAATGGCACGTTTTAAAATGGAGGCTTCAAACGGACTTTTAAGCAATTCGGGCAAAACGGTTATAATGTCAATGCGCATAGCTGTTTTTTAAAGATGTGCAAAGATAATTTAATTGTTTGGGATTTTTAGATTGGGCTTTTGGGAAGTTCGTTTAACGTGTTTGTGTATGGTTAGTTGCGTGTTTGAGCAACTAATTTAGTAAACAAAAACGAACGCGAGAAAATTCCGAAGGAATTTTCTAAATAAGCACTTGCCAAAGCAATTAATTATAAACGGTGTTAGCAAACGTTTTATTATGACAATTTTGCTTTTTTTCTTTTTCGGTATGTGAGAATGCTACCAATGATAATTAGAATAATTGAAGGGTAAAAACTCAGCATTGCTAATATTCCAGGACCTACTGCATTACCTGCGTCAATTAGTCCTAATGTATCAAGTCCTAATAAAATTAATAAAGGTCCAGTCCCTAAAATGAATATTATTATTCCAATCTTTAATGTTTTATGTAATTTACTCCAAGTTGATTTCATCTTAGTTAATTTAGTCAAGGTTTACTAATGGTTAGTTTGTAAATGTATGACAATTTTCGGTCAAGCATTTGCTTTTACGTTTTATTATAGTCAGAGTTAGTTTTTATTTACCGTTTTCAAAGTCATTCAGCCGCAACATTATCGTTTTACTTGGTGTCAGTCAGAAGTTTTTTTGTTATAAAACTGATATTTTTTAAAATCCTTAGAATTATTATTCGTTTTAAAAATACTTCACACACATTGGTCTTAATGTTTACTAATGCGATGATATGCGTTGTTTCAATGACTTATATCAGTCGTTAAACGAAGGTAGTTGAAATTTTTTACAATCAAGATATAAATTCAACTTATCGCAGCATTAAAAATTATTCTAACATAAGATTATTAAAATGCCATAGTAATCGTAAATTTGAAAAAATTGAAAACGAAAGCATTAAATGAAATTAGTACTGTCACCGGCAAAATCATTGGATTTTGAAAGTAAATTGCCCATAGAGAAATATACCCAACCACAGTTTTTAGAGCAGTCTGAACGCCTAAACAAATTATTGAAGAAGAAATCGGCCAAAAACCTTTCGAAACTTATGAGTATTTCGGATGCCTTGGGACAACTCAATTACGAACGTAACCAAACTTGGGAATTGCCTTTTACAAAAGACAATGCAAGGCAAGCGATTTATGCCTTTAGTGGTGATGTTTATCGCGGGTTGGATGCATATAGCATTCCAAGAGACAAAATAGAAAAGCTGCAAGGTACAGTTCGTATCCTTTCTGGTTTGTATGGTTTATTAAAACCAACAGATTTAATACAACCCTACCGATTGGAAATGGGCACAAAAATGCCCGTTGGTACAAAAAAGAATCTTTATGAATTCTGGAAAATAGATATTGTTAAGGCCTTAAATGAGGAGTTGGAAGATGGTGAGTTGTTTTTGAATTTGGCAAGTAACGAATATTTTAAGGCCGTTGACGTAAAAGCACTTAAAGTGCCTGTGGTAACCGCTAATTTTAAGGATTTTAAAAATGGCGAATACAAAACCATAATGACCTACGCTAAATTAGCCCGTGGCTTTATGGCACGTTATATTATTGATAACGATGCTAATACCGTTGATGATGTTAAGGCCTTTAATTACGAAGGTTATAATTTTAGTGAGCCCATGTCCTCAGAAACCGAGTTGGTTTTTATAAGATAATACTTATTTTTGAGGCTTAACGTAAAGGGCTTTTAATGCATTATTATCTTGTTTTGGCACTCAACGGTTATTGCTTGTACCATATGTACACCAACCGCAGACCATATTATTGGTTTTTCATAATTATGTTCGTGCCTGTTGTTGGTAGTATTATTTACATCATCACCCAAGTTTATAATAAGCGAGATGCCGAGAAAATAACCAATGAAGTCGTAAACATTATAAATCCTACCAAAAAAGTCAAGGACTTAGAAAAGCGGTTGCAATTTTCAGAATCTTATCAAAATAGATTAAATCTTGCCGAAGCTTATTTGGAAATAAAGGATTATAATAATGCCATTGAACATTATTTGAATGTTTTGGAAGACCGTTCACAGAATAATTTTTACGCCACCAAACAGCTCATTGAAGCTTATTTCAATATTGAAGATAGCGACAAGGTTATTTTTTACACTGAAAAAATTAAGGACCATCCTGAGTTCAAAAAATCAAGAACACAATTTTTATATGGCTTAGCACTTGAGCGCATTGGCAAAATTGAAGAGGCTGAAGCTAATTTACGGCAGATTGATATTAGATATTCCTTTTATGAAGAGCGTTTAATTCTTGCAAAATTTCTTTTAAACATTAAAAAGAATGAGGATGCTATTGAAATATTAAAAGAGGTAAACACAGAAGCCAGCCATATGACTAAGCCAAATAAAAGACTCTATCGAGCTGCAATTCTGGAAGTTGAAAAGCTATTAAAAGAGTTGGAATAATTATTTTGGTTTGGCTTTGTCACCAACGCTGATTTTTGTTTCAACGGGTGTTTTTTTCTTAATTCTTGGTCTTCTTACCCCAAAAGTTCCACGATTTATTTTACCTCGTTTTGTTTTTTTATCGCCTTTTCCCATAGTGGTTTGATTTTAAAATAATCGATGTATAATTTAATGAAATCAACATTTTTAGCCAAATTTTTTGCGGGTTAAAACAAAACAACTTTATTTGGTTTTGTCATGTTCAAGCATAAACATCCATACAGCCCGTTTATAAAAGCAGATACTACAAAACTAATTGTGGGCACATTGCCACCACCGCGGTTTTCAACTGGCCAACTTTTGGAAAAGGATGTTGATTTTTGCTATGGAAGTTATTACAATTCCCTTTGGTTGTATATCGATAAAATACATAATTTGAATTTGCGTTACGACAATTCAAACGAAGCAGTTCAAGAGCGTAAACAGTTTTTAGTTGTGCACAAAATTGGGGTTTGTGATATTGTTGAAAGTTGTGAGCGTGCTAAAATTGATGCTTCAGATTTGGGAATGACTAATATTAAACTTAGAAATCTTATTGGCTATTTAAAGGAATTCCCAAATATCAGAACGCTTTTATTCACAGGAGGAAATAGTAAAAATGGCCCTGAATATTTCTTTAGAAAACATATTAAAGGACATAATATAAAGCTGAAACTGGTCTCCACCGAAATACCGCGGATTCATCAATTTCAATTAGGTTCGCGCATCATCAAAACAGTTTCACTAACATCTGCTTCTGGTTCTGCAAATCGAGCTATTGGAAGCCTGGCTTTATATCAACAGTTAAAAAATAAAAACCCTGATTTTAATACTTTTGATTTTCGTGTGATGCAGTATCAGGAGTTTTTTTAATTAAAAATTTAGCTCATAAATAACTAGCTTTAAATAAATTGCATATACCGATAAAATAGCTGTACCTTCGCCGTGCATTAGAAATGGCATTGAAAAAGAGATTGTCGTTTCCCAAATCAATTATATGTCATTTCAATCTTTAGGGCTATCTGAAGCCTTATTAAAAGCTATTAGCAAAAAAGGGTATACAGCCCCAAGTCCAATTCAACAAAAAGCCATTCCTCCAATTTTAAAAGGAAATGATATTCTTGCTTCAGCACAAACAGGAACAGGAAAAACAGCGGGGTTTACTTTGCCACTTTTGCATATTTTATCAGAAAATCGTAGAGAAAAATTCAAGCCAATTCGGGCATTAATTTTAACCCCGACTAGAGAACTCGCGGCCCAGGTTTATGCCAATGTACGCGAGTATGGTGCTTATTTAGATTTACGCAGTGCTGTTATTTTTGGAGGTGTTAACCAAAAACCGCAAGTTGCCCAAATTAAAAAAGGTATAGATATTTTGGTTGCAACACCTGGCCGATTACTCGATTTACAAAATCAGGGAATAATATCGCTAAAGCGCGTTGATATTTTTGTTTTAGATGAAGCCGATAGAATGTTAGATATGGGCTTTTTACGTGATATTGAACGGGTTATTAAAACAATGCCAGATAAACGTCAAAATTTGATGTTTTCAGCAACTTTTTCAAAAGATATAAAAAAGTTGGCCCATGGTATTTTAAATAATCCTATCCAAGTTGAAGCAACTCCTCAAAACACCACGGTTGAAGCAATAAGCCAAAAAGTATATCGTGTCGCTAAAGGGTTAAAAACAAATTTAATCATTAAGTTGATTTCTGAAGGAAACTGGAAACAAGTTTTGGTATTTACACGAACAAAGCATGGCGCCAACCGATTGTGCGAAAAAATGAAAAAGACTGGAATTTCTGCAGCCGCTATTCACGGCAATAAAAGTCAGGGGGCACGAACCAAAGCATTGGACGGATTTAAAAGAGGAAGTGTTAGGGTTTTAGTGGCAACAGATATTGCTGCCAGGGGTTTGGATATACCGTTATTACCCCATGTGGTTAACTTCGAATTGCCAAATGTTTCAGAAGATTACGTGCACCGAATTGGTAGAACTGGAAGGGCTGGAGCTAATGGACAAGCTTTATCTTTAGTTAGTGCAGATGAAACAACTTATTTAATAGATATTGAAAAGTTGATTGGCGAAAAAATTGAAGTTGAAATTATAGAAGGTTTTGAGCCAGACCCAAATGCGTCAGCAGAACCTATAAAGCCAGGTGGAAACCAACAACGGAGAAACTCAAATAATAGAAAAGGGTCTAATAATAAATCTAAATCAAGGAGAAGATATAATTAAATAAGGTGCCTTGTTCCTTCGTAAACCACAATACTAACGGCGTTTGATAAATTTAAACTCCGCACATGGTTGCTATAAAGCGGAATTTTAAAGAGGTTTTCCTTTTGAGCTGAAATCAATGATTTTGGTAATCCAACTGATTCTTTTCCAAAAATTAAAAACATATCATTTTCGAAAGGTATGTCCCAATGGTTTTTAGTACCATGACTGGATAAGAAGGCCATTTTTTTGCCCTGGTTTATTCTAAAAAAATCATCAATACTTGTGTAGTAAGTAACTTGTAAATGTTGCCAATAATCTAATCCGGCACGTTTAAGTCGGGTATCATCAATTTCAAATCCAAAAGGTTTTACCAAATGCAGATTAGAACCTGATGCTAATGCCAACCGACCAATATTACCAGTGTTATTCGGAATTTCGGGTTCTACTAAGACAATATTAAAGGGCATTATTTTTTGGATATTTTCAAAACTATTGCCATGATGAGCAATACAAATGGGAAGCCATGTAAAACAATATCAAACCAATCAATAAGTTGCATGCCTTTAGCACCACCAGCAATCCACCTAATTTTACCCCAAATATGCGGTTCTGGAAAAAAAGGTGCAAGCCCCAAGGTGAGGCAAAGCAAAATGATGATTTTAAAATCTTTGAAAAGTTTCATTCTAAAATAGAATTAACAAATTTATCAATCCTATTTATGCCTTCATTAGTGACATACTTTACAAAAGCACTACCTATTATTGCACCTTTGGCATATTGTGTAGCTTGGGTAAAGGTTTCGTTATTACTAATTCCAAAACCAATAATTTGTGGGTTTTTAAGATTCATTTTATCAATACGCTTAAAGTATTCAGTTTGTTCATTACCAAAACCAGATTTTGCACCTGTGGTGCTTGCGCTACTCACCATATAAATAAAACCGTTTGAAATAGAATCAATATATCTGATACGTTCGTCGCTAGTTTGTGGTGTGATTAAAAACACATTAATCAGACCATATTTTTCAAAAATGGCTTGATATTCCTCATGGTAAACATCAACAGGTAAATCAGGAATGATCAATCCGTCAACACCAATTTCCTGGCATTTTTTGCAAAATGCTTCAACACCATATTGAAACATAGGGTTGAAATATCCCATAATGATTAAAGGAATATTAACTGTTTTTCGAATGTCCTCTAGCTGGTTGAAAAGAATCTCAGTAGTCATACCATTTTTTAAGGCTTTAGTAGAGCTATCTTGAATGGTTGGTCCATCAGCCAGAGGGTCGCTAAAGGGCAGACCAATTTCAATCATGTCTACACCATTTTTCTCCAAATCTTCAATGATGGAAACCGTGTCGTTCAAGCTTGGGTAACCTGCTGTAAAGTATATAGAAAGAAGTTTCCTGTCTTCTGATAGTTTTTTATTAATTCTATTCACAATTTATATCTTAAAATATTCAATGTAGTTTTGTAAATCCTTGTCGCCACGACCAGATAAACTTACCACGATAACATCGTCTGGTTTAAAAGTCTTTTGCTCAAAAATGGCTAAGGCATGCGAGCTTTCAATAGCCGGAATAATGCCTTCCAATTTACATAATTCTAAACCGGATCTCATAGCTTCGTCATCGGTTATGGCCATAAATTCTGCGCGTCCCGTTTTACATAAATGGGCATGCATAGGGCCTACACCTGGATAATCCAACCCTGCCGAAATGGAATAAGGCTCGGTAATTTGTCCGTCGTTGGTTTGCATCAACATGGTTTTACAACCATGAATAATACCCTCTCTACCTAAAACCGATGTAGCAGCACTTTCACCGGAATCAACACCCAAACCAGCGGCTTCAACGGCTATAATGTTGACACCCTCTTCATGTAAATAATGATAAAAAGTACCAGCGGCATTACTTCCACCACCAATACAAGCTACGACATAATCAGGGTTTTCACGACCCTCCTGTTCTTTTAATTGCCATTTTATTTCTTCAGAAATGACCGATTGAAAGCGTGTTACCATATCTGGGTATGGATGCGGGCCAATAGCAGAACCAATAATGTAATGGGTGTTTACGGGGTTATTAATCCAATCGCGAATGGCTTCGTTGGTAGCGTCTTTTAAAGTACGACTTCCGGATAATGCAGGAACAACAGTAGCTCCAAGCATTTTCATTCTAGCAACATTTGGTGCTTGACGTGCAATATCAATTTCACCCATGTAGACAATGCATTCCAATCCCATTAAAGCACAAACCGTAGCCGTAGCAACTCCGTGTTGGCCTGCACCAGTTTCGGCAATAATTCGGGTTTTTCCCAAACGTTTTGCCATAAGAATTTGCCCAATGGTATTATTGATTTTATGCGCACCCGTATGGTTTAAGTCTTCACGCTTGAGGTAAATTTTGGTATTGTATTTTTCTGAAAGGCGTTTTGCAAAATAGAGTGGGGAAGGACGCCCAACATAATCTTTTAAAAGTTGGTTGAATTCTTTTTTAAATTCTGGTTCGGCCATGACTTTTAAATAGTTTTGGCGTAATTCTTCTACGTTAGGATAGAGCATTTCAGGAATAAATGCGCCCCCAAATTCACCATAATAACCTTTTTCGTCAACGTTATAACTCATGATTATTCAATCAGTTTATTTTTAAACTCTGTAAGTAATTCAATGTTTTTTAGTCCGGGTTCAATTTCAAATTTACTGTTTACATCCATGGCATAGCAATATTTTGAAGCCTTACTGCTTTTAAATGCTTTGATTTTTTCAACTTCATCAAATCCAATACCACCACTTAAAAAAAATGGTTTGGTTGATGGGTAATCCTTTAAAACATCCCAATTGAAGGTGTAGCCATTTCCACCGGGTAATTTTCCCTTGGTATCAAAAAGGAAATAATCAACTATATTTTCATAAGGTTTTAGCAATTCAAAATTGAATTCATCTTTTATTGAAAACACTTTGATAATTTCTATTTTTTCATTTTTTAAAGCGTCACAAAATTCAGGTGATTCTTCACCATGAAGTTGTACCGAATTTAAATGGTGTTTTTCTATTTTTGCTTGAATTAAATCAAGACTTGCATCAACAAAAACACCAACTTTTTTAATAGATTTTGAAATTTTAGGGATGTATTCCAAATCAAAGTTTCTCGCGGATTGGTTGTAAAATATAAACCCAAGATAATCTGGTTGCAACGCTGCAACTTGTTCTATATTATCTTGATATTTCATACCACAAACTTTCAGTTTCATCCTTCTAATGTCTTGATAAACTCTGTAGCACTTGCACCAGGGTTATCCGTTTTCATAAAGTTTTCACCTATCAAAAACCCTTGATAACCAAAAGGTTGTAATTCTTTAATAGCATCAATATTACTTATGCCACTTTCTGAAACTTTTACAAAATCATTTGGAATCAGAGTGCTCAATGATTTACTGGTTTGAAGGCTAACTTCAAAAGTTTTTAAGTTTCTATTGTTCACCCCAAGCATATCCAAACTTGGCATGATGGATTTTTGCAACTCTTCTTCATTATGAACTTCTAAAAGCACATCTAAATTCAAACTTTTGGCAAACTCTGAAAATTGTTTGATTTCTTCTCTTGTTAAGATGGCGGCAATCAATAAAATGACATCAGCACCATAGGCTTTCGCCTCAAGAATTTGGTACTCGTCGATGATGAATTCTTTGCGTAACAAAGGCAATTTGCAACTGGCTCTTGCAGTTAGTAAATCATCCAAAGAGCCTCCAAAATACTTGCCATCTGTTAAAACTGACATGCCACAAACACCGGCATTTTCATAACCAATGGCCACATCTTGAACGTTTAAACCATTGTTGATAATCGATTTAGAAGGCGACCTACGTTTGTGTTCTGCAATAATTCCTGATTTGCTATTTCTCAATTTGTTGGAAAGGGAAACAGTTTGTCTTTCAAACAAAACGGAATACTCCAGTTGAGAAACAGGAATTAAACTTTTCCTAAGCTCTACCTCTTTGCGTTTGTCTAATGTTATTTTGTCTAAAATATTCATTACTTACTCAACTCAATCAATTTATCTAAACTTTTTTTTGCTTTTCCCGAGAAGAGTGATTCTTTAGCCATTTCAAAACCTTCTTTATGTGAAATTTGTTTGGTAGTCGCAATGGCTAAACCAGAATTAGAACACACCACGTTGTTTTGAGCTTCAGTTCCTTTACCGTCAATAATATTCATAAATATTTTTGCAGCTTCTTCAACACTGTCTCCCCCAAAAATGTCCTCCTGCTTGATTTTTGAAAGTCCTAAATCCTCAGGTAAAAAAAGCTTTTCAGAATGATTTGAAACAATTTTTGCTTTTCCAGTCAATGAAATTTCATCATAACCATCCAAAGCATAAATAATATTATAGTTATTCTTTGTATTCTGAAGCAAAAAGCTGTAGAGTCTTAAAACTTCCAAATTAAAAACACCTAAAACATGGTTATTTGGAAACGATGGATTTACCAAGGGTCCTAACATGTTAAAAAAGGTTTTAACACCCAATTCACGACGAATAGGAGCAACATTTTTCATAGCAGGATGAAATAATGGCGCATGCAAAATGCAAATTCCCGCATGGTCTAGACAACGTTTTAAAAAGTCTTCATCATTTGAAAATTTAACACCAAGTTTTTCCATAACATTTGACGAACCAGAGGTCGAAGACACGCCATAATTACCATGTTTGGAAACATTAACACCCGCACCTGCCGTAATAAAAGATGAAAGTGTGGAGATGTTAAATGTGTTTTTACCATCACCTCCTGTTCCTACGATATCAATTGCATTGTAATCACTAAGATTTATGGGTACGCAAAGTTCTAAAAGGGCGTCACGAAATCCTTGAAGCTCTTCAATCGTAATACTTCGCATCATAAACACCGAAAGAAAACAAACTATTTGGCTGGGGTTATACATATCGTTAGATATGTTTACAATAACTTGTTTAGCCTCTTCAGTTGAAAGGGTTTCGTGGTTTATGAGTCTGTTTAAAATGTCTTTCATTCTTTATTCACTATTGGTTTACCCAGTTTTCTAGTATTTTTTTTCCATTAGGCGTTAAAACTGATTCTGGGTGATATTGAACTCCTTTTACATCATATTCTTTGTGACGAAGCGACATAACTTGTCCGTTTTCATCATATGAAGTAGCCTCCAAGCTATCTGGTAAATTTGAATTTACAACCCAAGAATGGTATCTACCAACTTCAATACTTTTATTTAGACCTTCGAAAATGGACTCGTCATCAACGCATATTTCAACTTTAGTGGCCACACCGTGATACACTTCATCCAAATTAATTAAAGAACCGCCAAAAACTTCGCCAATGGCCTGTTGGCCCAAACAAACACCTAAAATGCTTTTTGTTGGCGCATATTTTGCGATGATTGGTTTTAATAATCCGGCTTCATCGGGAATTCCAGGGCCAGGTGAAAGCACGATTTTATCAAAAGGCTCCACGTCTTCTAATACCAATTTATCGTTTCTTACAACGGTAACATCACAATTCAAATCTTCCAGATAGTGCACCAAATTATAGGTGAAACTGTCGTAATTATCTATAACTAATACCTTTTTCATCTTAAATATCTTCAGCTAAAGCAATAGCCTTGGTTAATGCTCCTAATTTATTGTAAACTTCTTGTAATTCGTTTTCTTGGTTTGACTTTGAAACCAATCCAGCACCGGCTTGCCAGTTTAATTTGTAGTCCTTGCTTAAAAACGTTCGAATCATAATGGCATGATTAAAATTACCTTCAAAGTCCATAAAGCCAATGGCTCCACCATAATATCCTCGGCTCGTTTTTTCATATTTTTCAATAAGTTGCATCGCCATATGTTTTGGTGCACCACTTAAGGTTCCGGCTGGGAATGTGTCCGCCACAACCTGCATGGTTGAGGTTGTATTGTGTTTTTGACCCGTAACTTTACTCACTAAATGGATTACATGGGAAAAGAACTGTACTTCTCTGTAAGTCTCAACTTTTACTTGGCTACCATGACGGCTCAAATCGTTTCTTGCTAAATCAACCAACATTACATGTTCGGCATTTTCTTTGTCATCATTTTTCAACTTTTCTGCCAAGACTTCATCTTTTTGTTCTTCTCCTGTGCGTTTGAATGTTCCTGCGATTGGGTGAATTTCAGCTAAACCATCGGTTACAATAAGTTGCGCTTCGGGCGAACTTCCAAAAATCTTAAAATCGCCGTAATCAAAATAAAATAAATAGGGAGAAGGATTGATGCTTCTTAAAGCACGATAAACATTAAAATCATCACCCGTAAATTCTTGGGAAAATCGTCTTGATAATACCAATTGAAACACATCGCCTCGGTGACAATGTTTTCTGGCCAGTTCTACATGTTCCCTAAATTCGTCATCAGTTAAATTGGAATTTATGTTTCCTTTTGAATTGAAATTGTACGAAGCGAAATTTTGAATGTTAATGAGTTTGTCTATCTCGTCAATGTTGTTTTCATGGTCTTCATAGCAATGGGCAAAGATATAAGCCTCATTTTTGAAATGATTGATGGCTATAATATTTTTGTAAACCGCATAATAAACATCTGGAATGACAACCGAATTATCTTTTTTACCAATTTCAATATCTTCAAAATACCTTACCGCATCGTATGCCGTATAACCAAAAATACCATTGTTGATGAACTTGAAGTTCTCTTGAGACTTCACCTTGAATCGTTTGGTGAAATTGTAAATCTCATCAACCACATTAACGTTTTCGGCAATATCTAAGTTCGTAGAACTTCCATCCGGAAATGTTTGTGAAATCACCTCGTTCTCAACCTTTATTGAAGCTATTGGGTTAAAACAGATGTACGAAAAGTTTTTGTGGTTTCTATGGTAATCACCACTTTCTAAAAGAATACTATTTGGATATTTATCACGTATCTTGTAGTACACGGTAACCGGTGTAATGGTATCCGTTAAGATTCTTTTATTATGTGTATAAAGGCTATAGGTCTTCATAAATTTAGTTTTATGTCATTCTGAAAACGATTCAGAACAAAGAAAAAGGCCTGTCGTGAATGACAAGCCTTTTTTATATTTTTTAGAGTTTTAAATATACCAGGTTTTACTTCACGAATGTTAGTTCTGAAAGCACCACCACCAAGTATTATTTAAAGCTGAATTCATTTATATTTTTTGATGAGCCAAATATAAAAATGAAATAATAATTTCACAAGAATTAAAACGATTTTTAATTAAAAGTTTGTTAAACCTCAATATTTATAGCCGTTGATTGATTATTTTTAAGCTTATGATTAAAAAAATAGCAATTATAGCCTTCGTGCTATTGGGTTTTGTTGGGTGTAAACAGAACAATAAAACGATTAAAATAGATGTTTCCGAAGTTGTTCAAAATGAAGAGCTACAAGAAACTACAGATAGAGTTGTATTGGAAGTTTACGATTTTAATGGCTTTGAAAAATTCTTAAAAAGAAAAGATGGTAAAACCTATGTCCTAAATTTTTGGGCTACTTGGTGTGCGCCTTGTGTGAAGGAATTGCCATATTTCGAGAGGTTGAATGCTGAATTTAAGGATGATGGGGTAGAAGTGATATTGGTAAGTCTTGATTTTCCACATTTGTATGAAAATAAACTAAAGCCATTTATCAAGGAAAGAAATTTAAAAAGTAAAGTAGTGGCGTTGGATGACCCAGACATGAATACTTGGATTCCGAAAGTAAGTGAAGGTTGGACTGGAGCAATACCAGCCACCATTATATACAAAAATGATAATCGTAAATTTTATGAACAATCATTTGATTTTGAAGAGTTAAAAACAGAGTTAAACCAATTTTTAAATTAAAAATATATACCAATGAAAAAGTCAATCAAATTAGTTTCGGCCGTACTTGTTTTAATTGTAATGAGTGCTTTTACCATTACAAGTGATGGTTACAAAATAGGAGATATTGCAGAAGATTTTTCACTTGAAAATGTAAACGGTGAAATGGTATCTCTATCAGATTATAAAGATGCCAAAGGTTTTATTGTTACGTTTACGTGCAATACATGTCCGTTTGCCGTTGCTTATGAAGACAGAATTATAGCATTAGACCAAAAATATGCCAGTAAAGGATATCCCGTTATAGCCATAATGCCGAATAATGTAAAGGTTAAGCCAGGTGACAATTTGGATGCCATGAAAGAGCGTGCTGAAAGCAAGGGCTTTACTTTTCCATATTTAATAGATGCTGATCAAAGCGTTTATCCAAAATATGGCGCCACTAAAACACCTCATATGTTTGTTTTGCAAAAGACTAAAAAAGGTAATGTCGTAAAGTATATTGGTGCAATTGATGACAATTATAAAGACGCTTCATCGGTTTCAACAAAATATGTTGAAGATGCAGTAGATGCCTTATTGGCTGGGAAAGAAGTGCCTGAAAAAGAAACAAAAGCCATTGGCTGTACCATCAAGGTTTAGACATAAAAATATATGCTAAAAAAAGCTCCAAAAAATTTTATTTGGAGCTTTTTTATTTTGAATCAAATCGTTCTTTTAAACGAACTGTTGTCTAAAAATAGTTTGTTTTCTATCTGGTCCAACAGATACAATGGTAATAGGGATTTCTAATTCTTTTTCTAAAAAGTCAATGTATTCATTTAGTGCCTTTGGCAATTCTGAAGCATCAGACATTTCTGTTAAATCTTCGTTCCAGCCACTGAATTCGGTATAAATAGGCTCCACGTTTTCAGGCTCAATATTGTAAGGCAAATGCGAAATAGTTTTACCTTTATATTTATATTGCGTGCAAACTTTTAAAGTTTTGAAACCAGAAAGCACATCGCCTTTCATCATCATCAATTGGGTAACGCCGTTAACTCGACAAGCGTATTTTAATGCAACCAAATCCAACCAACCGCAACGTCTTGGCCTACCAGTTGTGGCACCAAATTCGTTACCAACACGCCCCATCGTTTTACCATCTTCATCAAACAATTCAGTAGGGAAAGGACCAGAACCAACACGGGTAGTGTATGCTTTAAAAATACCAAAAACCTCACCAATTTGATTTGGAGCAACACCTAAGCCTGTGCAGGCACCTGCTGCAGTAGTGTTACTTGATGTTACAAAAGGATAAGTTCCAAAGTCAATGTCCAACAAAGAACCTTGGGCACCTTCGGCCAAAATGGATTTTTCGGCTTTTTGCGCTTGGTAAATATATTCTTCAGAATCAATAAAGGTTAACGATTTCAAGACGTCGATGGCTTTAAAAAATTCTTCTTCAAGTTCCTTTAAGTTATACTCAATATCCACATTGTAGTAAGCAATCATCGACTCATGCTTGTCGGCAAGGTTTCTGTAACGTTCTTTCCAATCGCTTAGCTCCAAATCACCTATACGAATACCATTTCTACCAGTTTTATCCATATAAGTTGGTCCAATTCCTTTTAAGGTTGAACCAATTTTAGCCTTTCCTTTTGAAGCTTCACTAGCTGCATCAAGCAATCTATGTGTTGGTAGAATGATATGTGCTTTGCGTGAAATAAGTAGAGACTTTCGGTAATCTATATTTTGCTCTTCAAGTTTGTCAAGTTCGCCTTTAAAAATTACGGGGTCTATTACTACGCCGTTGCCAACCAAATTGGTGGCATCATCATGAAAAATTCCCGATGGAATAGTATGCAAAACATGTTTTTTTCCATTGAAAACCAAAGTGTGTCCAGCATTTGGCCCGCCTTGAAAACGTGCTATAATGTTGTAGTTTGATGTAAGTACGTCAACAATCTTACCTTTGCCTTCGTCTCCCCATTGTAATCCTAGTAGTAAGTCTACTGCCATTGTGAAAATTAGTTATTTGTGGTTGATTTTCTATTTCCGTAGAAATAGAGTGAGTGGTTATTGATTTCTATATCGAAAACTTCTTCTATTGTTTTTTTTATAGATTGAATTCTTGGGTCGCAAAACTCAATGACTTCACCTGTGTCGGTAAGTATAACATGGTCGTGCTGCCTATCGAAATATGATTTTTCGTAATGTGCTTGGTTTTGTCCAAATTGATGTTTTCTTACCAAACCGCATTCTAAAAGAAGTTCTATAGTGTTATAAAGCGTTGCGCGAGATACCCGATATTTTTTGTTCTTCATATTAAGATATAGGGATTCTATATCAAAATGCTCCTTATTGTTGTAGATTTCCTGAAGTATGGCGTACCGTTCGGGCGTTTTGCGGTGACCGTTGGCTTCCAAAAACGTAGTAAATACATTCTTTACAATTTCTTGATTTTTATTCTCTGGTTTAGCCTCCATCATTTCGACGCAAATTTACACTTTTTTTACACTCTAGTAACCTTATCTATACCATTAATTTTTTTTAGTTTTTCCAAAAGTCTGTTGATTATGGTATTGTTTTTTACAACCACATTAATCTTTCCCGAAAATAGCCCATGGTTGCTTTCAAAACTTATGCTGTTCATGTTTACGTGCATATCTTCAGAAACTATGGTGGTTATTTCGTTTACCAAGCCAATGTGGTCAATTCCAGTTAGAACAATTTTGGCTGAAAACTCTTGTTGTGTTGAATCTATCCATTTGGCAGGCATAATTCGGTAGGCATAATTGGACTGTAAACTAACGGCATTAGGGCAGTTTTTTTTGTGGACTTTTATGCCTTCATTAACTGTTAAAAAACCAAAAACGGCGTCGCCAGGAATTGGGTTACAACAATTGGCCAATTTATAGTCTAATTTTTCTTCTTCTTTACCAAAAACCAGAGAGTCATATTTTAAAGTGACTTCCTCTTTTTCCAATTCCTCTTTTTTTATTGGGGTTTTCTTGGATATTCTGTTTTTGATAAAGCTCATGAAAGCATTGCTTCTGGATGAAGCATAGCTTTTAAGCATTGTATTATCTATGGTGCCAACGCCAACTCTGTAAAATAAATCCAAACTTGTTTTAAGCTTGAAGAATCGCACCATTTCGTTTACAGATTCCTCATCAAGATTGATTTTTAGTTGTTTTAATTTGCGACGTAAAATCTCTTTGCCATCCTCGCCAATTTGTTTTTTGTTTTCACGTAAGGCAGATTTAATTTTACTTCTGGATCGAGCTGTAGTAGCATAATCTAACCAGTTTGTATTTGGTTTTGAATTTTCGGCCGTTAAAATTTCTACTTGGTCCCCACTTTTCAACTCATGACTTAAGGGCACCAATTTATTATTTACCTTTGCTCCACGGGTTTTCATGCCTATTTCGGTGTGTATATGGAATGCAAAGTCTAAAGCCGTAGCGCCTTTTGGCAGTGATTTTAAATCGCCGGCAGGAGTGAACACAAAAATCTCTTTTGAATACAGGTTGAGCTTGAACTGTTCAACAAAATCTACCGCATTGGTTTCTGGATTTTCTAAAGCTTCTTGCAATCTGTTTATCCAACTTTCAAGATTGTCCTCTTTTTCGTTGCCCTGTTTGTATTTATAGTGCGCCGCATAACCTTTTTCGGCTATTTCGTTCATACGATCACTTCGTATTTGGACTTCTACCCACCGCCCTTTTGGTCCCATTACCGTAATGTGCAAGGCTTCATAACCGGTTGATTTTGGTGATGAAATCCAATCGCGCAGACGAATAGGGTTAGGCCTAAAATGATCGGTAACGATGGAGTAGATTTTCCAAGCCAAAAACTTTTCGTTATGCTGATCGGCATCGCATTTATAAATAATTCTAATGGCAAATTTGTCGTAAACTTCATCAAAGGAAACCCCTTGGTTTATCATTTTTTTCCTAATGGAAAAAATAGATTTTGGGCGGCCTTTAATGGTGTAGCGCAAATGCTCTTTATCCAATGAATTTTTTATGACAGAACTAAACTTTTCAATATAGTCGTCTTGTTCGACCTTGCTTTCTTTTATTTTATCAAGAATATCATTGTAAACATCAGGCTCTGTATATTTAAGCCCTAAATCTTCAAGTTCAGTTTTAATGTTATAAAGCCCAATTCTGTGGGCAAGGGGTGCATATATATAAAGGGTTTCTGATGCTATTTTTATTTGCTTGTCGGGTTGCATGGAGTCCATGGTTTGCATGTTGTGCAACCTGTCGGCTATTTTAATGATGATTACCCGAACGTCATCATTAAGTGTTAACAACATTTTTCGGAAGTTTTCTGCTTGGAGCGAAACATCCATGTCTTTTTCCTTACTTAAGGAAGATATTTTTGTGAGGCCATCAACAATGGTTGCCACTACTGGTCCAAATTCTTTTTCAATGTCTTCAATTTCATAGTCAGGACTGTCTTCAACGACATCGTGTAATAACGCAGCAGCAATGGAAGTGGCATCCAAACCTATTTCTTGGGCAACAATTTTCGCAACAGCAAGAGGGTGAAATATATAAGCTTCACCAGATTTTCTGCGTTGGTCTTTATGGCCATCCATGGCTACTTCAAAAGCTTTTCTAATGAGTTTTTTATCGTCATTGGTAAGCGTCGTGTAACTGACCTTTAATAACTCTTTGTAGGCTTTTGTTATCGCTGCATTTTCTCTTTCAATGTATTCCTCTGTCATCATGAATTAAAAGTAACATAAAGAATATTAACAGGCAACACCAAATTCTGTTTTTTGACTGTTAATCTAGCGCACATACTCGTTTAAAAAAGTGATCAGTTTTAATATGGCCTTACCACGGTGCCCGATTTCATTTTTCAAACTTAAATCCATTTGGGCAAAGGTTTGTTCATGCCCCAAAGGTTTAAAAATGGGGTCGTACCCAAATCCTTTCCCCCCCCTTTTTTCCATAGTGATTTCGCCTTTACAGATTCCAGTAAACGTTTTTAGTCCATTGTTGAAATTTAAGGCAATGACGGTTTTAAATTGGGCATTTCTGTTGTTTTTGTTTTTTAAGTAGGAGAGTAATTTTGCCATATTATCGGCGGCGTTTTTTTGCTCCCCAGCGTATCGAGCGGAGTATACTCCTGGTTCTCCATTAAGGGCATCAACTTCCAAACCTGTATCGTCGGCAAAACAATCAATGCCATAGCGTTCCTTTATATAATTTGCCTTTTGCTTGGCATTGCCTTCAATCGTACTTTGGGTTTCGGGAATATCTTCAAAACAACCAATGTCTTCTAGACTGAGTAACTTTATATTTTGGGGAATCAAAGATTGGACCTCGCTAATTTTATTTTTGTTGTTTGTGGCAAAAACGATTTTCATAGGTGTATTCAGTTGATTTTATTGAAATTCGGAGAATTCAAAAGTACTATTAAATGGCTAAACTGAAAATATTAAAGATTGGTAAAATTTATATTCAATTTATGATTTTTGTTACTTTGATTTGTATAAAAAACTTGTATATTACAACTGAAATTAAACTTTAAAAGAGAACGATTATGACAGTAAACATTCAATACGTAGATGTTGATATTAGCGAAACGCTTTCAGCTTTTACAAGGGAAAAATTAGAGAAATTGTTTAATAGATATGAGTTTTTAATAGGTGCTACGGTATTTTTTAAAAAGGACGAAAAGCATCATGATAAAGGTAAGATCTGCAATATGGAACTGAGTTTGCCAGGCCCAAGAATATTTGCAACTTCAGAAGAACATAACTTTGAGGTGGCCGTTAGGGAAACGATTAGCGATCTTGAACGACAGCTTAAAAAGCGTAAACAAGTTTTTAAAACGTATTAGCGGTGGTGGTAGGGTTCGTTCCTTAAAATGGTAAAGCCCCTGTACAACTGCTCAATAAAAAATAAACGAATCATTTGATGGGAAAATGTCATTTTAGAAAGTGATAGTTTCCCATCAGCTTTTTTATAAACTCCATCCGAAAAACCATAGGGTCCACCAATAACAAACACCAATTGCTTTATGCCCGAGTTCATATGCTTTTGAAGGTAGTTTGAAAATGCTACAGAATTAAACTGTTTTCCCTGTTCATCCAAAAGTACTAAGGTGTCTGTCGTATTAAGTTTAGACAAGATGAGGTTACCTTCTTTTTGTTTTTGTTGCTCCTCACTTAAATTCTTTGCATTTTTTACATCAGGAATTATTTCAAAATCAAACTTAACATAAAAGCCCAAACGTTTTTGGTAATCATCAATTAAAGATGTAAGTAGCTTGTTATCAGTTTTGCCAATGGCAATAAGCTTAATAGTCATAAGTTAAAATTATTGCTTACTATTTGCGAATTATGTAAAAAAAAATCAAAATACCTAAAAATTCGTAAAAGGAAAATTTAATATAGTAAATCAATTTCTTATTTTTGACCAAAACTAATTAACAAGTAATGATTACACAAGAGCAGTTTGATAGCGAGGTTAAAGGTATAATTGCAAATGCTATTCGAGAAGATGTAGGCGATGGCGACCACAGTTCCCTAGCTTGTATTCCAGAAAATGCTAGAGGTAGAGCAAAACTTTTAGTAAAGGATAAAGGTGTTATAGGCGGGGTTAATTTTGCAAAAAAGGTTTTTGCTTATGTAGATAAAAACCTAAAAATAGACGTTCGTATAGAGGATGGCACCGAAGTAACTTATGGTGATGTAGTTATGTATGTGGAAGGTCCTTCCAGATCTATCTTAATGGCAGAACGAACTGTGCTTAACGCCATGCAGCGCATGAGTGCTATTGCTACCAAAACCAGAATGTTTGTGAATTTGGTTAAAGGAACCAAAACAAAAATTTTGGATACCAGAAAAACAACTCCAGGCATCCGTGTTTTGGAAAAATGGGCCGTGAAAATTGGTGGTGGAGAAAATCATAGGTTTGCGCTTTATGATATGATAATGCTTAAAGACAACCATATCGATTTTGCCGGAGGCATTACACAAGCTATTGAAATGACCAAGCAGTATTTGGATGAAACGGGCAAGGATTTATTGATTATGGTTGAAGCACGTAACCTCATTGAAGTTGAGGAAATTTTGCAGAATGATGGTGTTTACAGAATCCTTTTGGACAATTTTGATTATGAAGACACTAGAAAGGCGGTAAAATTGATTGGGGAGAAATGTTTAACAGAATCTTCAGGTAACATTAACGAAGATACAATTAGGCATTATGCTGAATGTGGTGTAAATTATATTTCATGTGGTGCATTGACCCATTCTGTACATAATATGGACTTGAGTTTAAAGGCCATAAAATAGTCTTCTAATAAAGGATAGTTTATTCGCTAAATTCGCATGGTCAAACAGCAAAATGCAATCTTTATTTTAATAACTTTGCTTTAACTACAAAAGCAAAGTATTAATGACAAAACCCTTAGAAGACAGACTTGACAAAATTCCTATAGTTAATGTCTTGGTGCGGTTTTTTAAGAAAATAAAACTACCCGGTCTTGAAGGTTTGTCCTTTTATGATTTATTGGAACTCTATATTACAGGCATTGTAAGGGGCGCTTTAACCACTAGGGCAAGTGCCATTGCGTTTAGCTTTTTTACGGCCATTTTTCCGTTTTTGTTGTTTGTTTTATTCATTATCCCTTATGTGCCAATTGATGATTTTAAAATTGAATTTTTACAATTTTTAGAGTCATTTTTACCCCCAAACACTTCAGATTTCTTTTTTGAAAATATTTTTGAAAACATCGACCAATCCCAACGCGGAGGTTTGTTGTCTTCAGTATTTGTGCTTTCCTTATTATTGATGGCCAACGGAGTTAATGCAGTTTTTTCTGGTTTTGAAAATTCTTACCACGAACAACTTACGCGTAACATTTTTAGGCAGTACTTGTACGCCTTGGGCATTGCATTAATATTGGCGTTCTTACTTATTTTGACCATTGCTGTATTAGGATATTTTCAACTTTACGTGGTTCAGGAGTTGCTTAATGCTTTGGAAAATAGGGGATATGAAATAGATGTTCAAAATGTGTTTTGGGCCGATGTCGCCAAATATATATTCTTTGTGCTAATGGTTTATTTGGCCACATCAATCTTATATTATTTTGGCACGCATGAAGGAAGGCATTCAAGATTCTTTTCCGTTGGGGCACTTTTCACGACCTTGCTCATTATGTTAACATCTTATTTATTTGGTGTTTATATTGAAAATTTCAGTCAGTATAACAAGCTTTATGGTTCCATTGGTGCATTGTTGATTTTGCTATTTTACTTATGGCTCAATTCAAATATTTTATTGTTAGGTTATGAGCTGAATGCATCTTTAAATAAACTAAGAAAAAGGAATTAGTTTATGGTTTATTTCATAGATGTCATCATTCCTGTGCCGCTCCAAAAGTTGTTCACTTATAGTATTACCGCTTCAGAATCGGAGTTTTTAAAACCAGGAATGCGGGTTGCTGTGCCATTTGGAAAATCTAAAATTTATACTGGCATTGTGTTTAAAATCCATAATAATGCACCAACGGCCTATGAAGCTAAAGAGATTCAGCAAATTTTGGATGAAGATCCAGTAGTCAACCAAAACCAGTTACTTCTTTGGGAATGGATAGCTAGTTATTACATGTGCACGCTCGGTGATGTAATGCGAGCCGCACTGCCAAATCCTTTTATTTTAGAGAGTGAAACCGTGGTGGTTAGAAATATGACGAAAACCATTGACGAGTCAATTTTAAAAGATGATGAATTTTTGGTTTATGAAGCGCTTCACCATCAATCTTCATTGAAAATCCATGATATTTCAAACATTTTAGATAAGAAGAATGTTTTACCCGTAATAAAAAGGCTTATTGAAAGGGAAGCCATTTCTGTTGAAGAAGAAGTTTACGAAAAGTATAAACCCAAATTGGTACGGTACGTAAAATTGCATTCCAATTTTTCCTCAGAAAAGTCACTTCAAAATTTACTGGAAGATTTAAGCAGAGCTCGAAAACAAAGTGATGTGGTGCTAAGTTTGTTTTCCATTTCAGCAAAAACAAAAAAGCCGGTAAAGGTTACCAAATTAGCAGAGGAAAGTGGTGCGTCTTCGGCAATTATAAAGGCATTAATTGATAAAGGTGTTTTGGAGGAGTATTATATCCAAACCGATCGCATACAATTTTCTGGTGAAGAAACCGAGGATTCAAAAAAACTGAATACTTATCAAGACTCTGCTTTAGGCGAAATAAAATTGTCATTTGAGAACCAAAATGTAACTCTGTTACATGGAGTTACCTCTTCTGGGAAAACCGAGGTTTATGTGAAGCTGATTGAAGAAGTTATTGCACAGGGCAAACAGGTTCTGTATTTGCTTCCAGAAATTGCATTGACGGCACAATTAATCACGCGGCTTCAAAATTATTTTGGTGAAAAAGTTGTTGTGTTCCATTCAAAATATTCCTCGCACGAACGGGTTGAAGTTTGGAACAATGTTCTTGACAATTCTGCAAAAGCACAAATAGTGTTGGGTGCACGTTCATCTATCTTTTTGCCATTTAATGATTTGGGATTAATCATTGTTGATGAGGAGCACGAGCAATCATTTAAACAATTTGATCCAGCACCACGTTACCACGCACGAGATACTGCGGTGGTATTGGCAAACCTTTATCAGGCAAAGGTGTTATTGGGCTCTGCAACTCCAAGTTTGGAAAGTTATTTTAATGCGAAACAGAATAAGTACGGCTTTGTGGAATTGAAGCATAGATATAATGATGTTTTGATGCCAGATATTGAATTGGTTGATATTAAAGATAAACTGAAAAGGAAGCGTATGAAAGGTCATTTTAGTGACCGGTTGATTGAAGAAATGACTGAGGCGTTAAAAGAAGGACATCAAATCATATTGTTTCAAAATAGGCGTGGCTTTTCGCCCATTGTGGAATGTAACACTTGCGGGAATTCACCGGAGTGCCCCAATTGTGATGTGAGTTTAACCTATCATCAATATAGAAACCAGTTGCGCTGCCATTATTGTGGTTATAATATGGCTATGTTGCAAGATTGCATGGCCTGTGGAAGTCAAGATTTGGACGCCAAAGGTTTTGGTACTGAGCAAATAGAGGAGGAGGTCAAGCTGCTTTTCCCTAATCATAATGTTGCCCGAATGGATTTAGATACAACGCGTGGTAAATACGGCTATGAAAAAATAATCACGGCATTGGAGCAACAGGAAATTGATATTTTGGTAGGTACGCAAATGCTAACTAAAGGGCTTGATTTTAGAAATGTAAAATTGGTAGGTATTATGAATGCTGATAACATGCTAAACTTTCCTGATTTCAGAGCCCATGAACGCAGTTTTCAGCTGATGCTACAGGTAGCAGGTAGGGCTGGTAGAACTGAAGAACGTGGTAAGGTTTTGATACAAACTTACAATCCGCACCATAATATATTGCAGCAGGTATCGACCAATAATTATATTGATATGTTCAATGAGCAAATGAACGATAGATATAATTTTAAGTATCCTCCCGTTTACAAGCAGATTAAAATCACTTTAAAACATAAAGATTATAGTAAAACTGAAACTGCAGCTATATGGTTCGCAAAATCCTTAAGACAAGTATTTGACGATTTTGTTTTAGGACCAGAATCTCCACCCATCGCCAGAATCCGTAACCAGTTTCATAAAAACATATTGGTGAAAATACCAAAGCAGCAATCATTGTCAAAAACAAAGGAAGCTATCATTAAAATTAATAATAGCTTCCTGAGTATAAAAGATTTTCGGTCGGTTAGGGTAATTCTAAATGTCGATAACTTTTAATTTAGATGGTTAGTGGTTTAAATATTATTTAAAGCATCAACCAATTGGGTTTTTTTGTTTCTACTTAAAGGGATTTCGTAGGCACCGACTTCAACATTTTTACTGTTAAATCTGTCAATTTTATCCAGATTAACAATGTACGATTTATGGATTCTTAAAAATTTGCCCTCTGGTAGTTCAGCTTCAAAAGATTTCATGGTAGATAAAACTACCAAGCTGTTTTCCTCTGTAACTAATTTCACATAATCACCCAAGGCTTCAATCCATTTAATGTCCTTAATATAAACTTTACGTTTTTTCAGGTTACTCTTTACAAAAATATGTTCACCTTCTTCTTCGTTAAAGTCTTGGGTCAACCTGTGTTGCTCAAGGGCTTTTTCTACAGAGGTGTTAAAACGTTCTTTTGTAATAGGTTTGTGCAAATAATCGGTAGCATCATAATTGAATGCTTTAAAAGCATATTCGGTTTTACCGGTTACAAAAATAATTTGGGGCTTGTTGTTCAATACGTCCAAAAGTTCAAATCCATTTAGCACTGGCATTTCAATGTCTAAAAAGATTAAATCTACTTGATGCGTATTTAAACCATTTTTTGTTTCTAAAGCACTACTGTACTCTGCTATTAAGTTTAGATTTGGGTGATTTTCAACTAACTTAACAATAGAGAGACGTTGTATTGCTGAATCGTCTACTACTACACAGTTTAAAGTCATAACATTTGTATTATTTCGGTTAAGATATCGACAATAGTACGAATAATTCGGTTAAAAACCAAAAAACATCGTTAAAATGCGCAATTTAACATAATTTTAACATTTTTAACGTCATAATTTTTACCTTTGAAATAGGGTGCGTTTTAGTTGTGAAATATATAGAATTTATTTATTTTTGCAGCCAATTTTTAACAATTAAAACGATTTTTATGAATCATTATGAAACTGTTTTCATCTTAAATCCCGTTTTATCTGAAGAACAGATAAAGGAAACAGTAAAGAAATACGAAGATTTTCTTGTTTCTAACGGCGCTAAGATGGTATCGAAAGAAGATTGGGGGCTTAAAAAATTAGCTTATCCAATCCAGAACAAGAAAAGTGGTTTTTACCATTTATTTGAGTACACCGTTGCAGGTGATGTAATTAATGCCCTAGAATTGGAGTTTAGACGTGATGAGCGTTTCATGCGCTATTTAACCGTAGCTCTTGATAAGCACGCCATTGCATGGGCAGAAAGAAGAAGAGAAAAACTTAAAGTAAAAGCTTAATTATGTCATCAATAGAACAACAATCAAAAGGAAAAAAAGACGGAGAAATAAGGTATTTAACTCCGCTTAACATTGAAACTAATAAGCAAAAGAAATACTGTCGTTTCAAAAAATCTGGAATTAAATATGTTGATTACAAAGATCCAGATTTCTTATTAAAGTTTGTAAACGAACAAGGCAAAATTTTGCCACGTCGTTTAACAGGAACATCCTTAAAGTATCAAAGAAAAGTGTCTGTAGCTGTAAAAAGAGCTCGTCACTTAGCCTTGATGCCTTATGTAGCAGATTTATTAAAATAAAACAATCATAACAATGGAACTTATATTAAAACAAGACGTTGAGAATTTAGGGTTTAAAGACGATGTTGTAACAGTTAAGAGCGGTTATGGTAGAAACTTTTTAATTCCTCAAGGGCATGCTATATTGGCAACGCCTTCTGCTAAAAAGGTATTGGCAGAAAACTTGAAACAAAGAGCTTTTAAAGACAAGAAATTAATCGAAGATGCTAATAAAACAGCAGAGGCTATTAAAGGGTTGGAAGTTAAAATTACCGCTAAAGCAACAGAAGGAGCTTCAGCTGGAGATAAATTATTTGGCTCGGTAACCAAAGCTGATTTGGTTGAGGCTTTTGAAAAAGAAGGGCATATCGTAGACAAAAAATTTGTTACCATTACTGGTGGAAACATTAAACGTTTAGGGCAGTACAATGCTGTTGTACGTTTACACCGTGAGGTAGTTTTCGATTTTCCTTTTGAGGTTATAGCGCAAGCAAATTAGTATTAACTATTTGTTAATAAAACGTATTGAAATTTGAGGCCACTCCATTGGGGTGGCTTTTTCTTTTTAATTATATTAGTCACAAGGTGTTATGCTAAGCACCATATGACTAACTCAAAAACTTCAGCGTAATGAAAAAAACTGCATTTTTAATTTTCTTTTTGTTTCTTGGTTTTATTGCATTTCCGCAAATAACTACCTCAAACATTAAAGGTCTTATTTTAGACGAAACTTTAGAACCACTTGCCGGTGCTAATATAGTGGCTATCCATACGCCAACTGGAACTAAGTATGGAGCGGCGGCCAATATTGACGGAAGGTATAACCTTTTGAATTTAAGAATTGGAGGGCCTTATACCATTACCATATCATATGTTGGCTATAAAGAGCAATCATTTAATGATGTGTATTTGATATTGGGTAAAACAGAAAATATTGATGCAAACATGATTACGGATAACCAGCAGTTAGATACAGTAGTTATTCGAGGAGGGGGTACAGGTACTTTTGGAAGTGACCGTACCGGAGCAGAAACAAGCGTTGGTAGACGTGAATTGACAAGCTTGCCAACTATTTCTAGATCTGCAGCTGATTTCACCAGATTAGAACCTTCTTCTAGTGGCAATTCTTTTGGCGGTCGTAATGACCAGTATAACAACTTCTCTTTAGATGGTGCTATTTTTAACAATCCATTTGGATTGGATGCGCCAACAGTTGGTGGACAAACTGATGCTCAACCTATTTCTTTGGATGCCATAGATCAAATTTCGGTATCTACCGCACCATTTGATGTAACACAATCTGGTTTTACAGGTGCCTCTGTAAATGCCGTTACCAAAAGTGGGACCAATGAATTCCATGGAACTGTTTATGGTTTTTATAGGGATGAAACCATGACTGGAAAGAAAATAAAGGGAGAAGAAGTCACTAGGCCAGATTTAAACCAAACGCAATATGGTGTAAGTATTGGTGGGCCAATTGTAAAGAACAAATTATTCTTTTTTGCAAATTTTGAAAGAGATGAAAGAGATGATTTAGGTTCTAATGGTTGGATACCCAACACGGGTTCTGGTGCCGTAAATGAGTCTAGTGTTCTTATTTCTGATTTAAATTCGGTTGATAACATTCTAAGACAAGTATCCATAGGAAATGGTCAATTTTATAATCCAGGAAGCATTCAAGGATTTACCTATGCCTCTGAATCTACTAAAGGTATCTTTAAATTGGATTGGAATATCAATGATAGTAATAGGCTAGCTGTAATTTATAACTTTTTAGATGCCTCCAAGGAAAAACCTGCTCATCCAACAGCACTTGGCGTTCGAGGACCAAGCTTTAGTACGCTTCAGTTTGAAAATGCTGGATATCAAATTAATAATAAATTGCAATCAGTTCAATTAGAGTTAAATTCCACCTTGTCAGATGTGATGACCAATAAACTTCAAGCTGGTTATACACATTTTGATGATTTCAGAAATCCACTTTCAACACCTGCGCCTTCTATTACTCTTCAAAATGGTGGACAGAATTACATAATTGCAGGGCATGAACCATTTTCTATTCATAATACTCTAGACCAAAAAGTATTTCAGCTCACAAATAATTTGAATGTCATTCAAGGAGAGCACACCTTTACAATTGGTTTTTCGTTTGAAAAATTTGAATTTGATAACTCATTTAATTTAGGAGTATATGGGGCTCAAGGTGTCTTTTTTCCAACCGGTGATATTTCTTCATTTAGAAACTTAGATGCAACAGCTGAAGCAAATTTAGTTGCTACATACCAAGGTTATTTTAATGATGCCATTGCAACAAATGCTTCATTGGAGGCGGCAGGAACAGGTAATCCAGGCGGATGGGCATTAGCCGAGACCAATGTTGGTCAATTAGCTTTTTATGCACAAGATGAGTGGAATATAACGGATGATTTTAAACTGACGTATGGTATACGTTTTGATAAACCGCTGTACTTTGATACAAAAGATAAAATAAGGGAAAATATCCAAAGAAAAGGAGGTCCTTTTAATCCTTTAGATTTTTCAGGAGGCACCTATGCACCAAGTATTAGTTATTTTGATCCTGAAACTGGGGGGTCAACCTTTTTGGATTCAGAGCAATTGCCATCAAATGATTGGTTAATTTCTCCTAGATTAGGATTTAACTGGGATGTGAATGGAGAGAGCATAACACAAATTAGAGGTGGCTCAGGAATATTTACAGGCCGTTTCCCTTTTGTTTGGTTAGGCAACCAAGTACAAGGGGTGGACTTTTTCTTTTATCAAGTCGTAGATCCAGACTTTAAGTGGCCACAGGTTTGGCGTACTAATATTGGTGTAGACCACAGGCTTAATAATGGACTTGTTTTAACTACAGATGTTTCTTATACTAAAGACATTAATGCTGCCCATGTCCAAAATTGGGCATTAAATACACCATCAGGTACTTTAAATGCACCTGGAGATAATCGCCCGGTATATTTGGCAGGAGATAGAGCTAATAACCAATTTGGAGGTCCAACAAGTGCCTATGTATTCACAAACTCCGATAAAGGAAGAATTTGGAATGCCACATTCAAAGCTCAAAAAACATTTGATAATGGTATTTATACCAGTTTTGCCTACAACTATTTGAATGCTAAAGATGTTAATTCCATTGAGGCAGAAATTACCGGTGATGCTTTTGATTTTAATCCAAACTTAGGTAATGCAAATGATGATGTGCTTTCTTTTTCAAAATATGGAGATACTCATCGTTTTATTGGTGTAGCAAGCAAAAAGTGGACTTATTCAAATGATAAAATGGCAACTACAATATCAACATTTGCTGAATATGCTCAGGGAGGTCGTTTTAATTATACTTATGCGGGAAATATAAATGGTGACTCCTCTTTCCAAAATAATGACCTTATCTATATTCCAACAGCCTTAGAAGTGCAGCAAATGAATTTTTCTGGTGGGCAGGCGATGGCAGATGATTTTGAAAAGTTTATTCAACAAGATAAATACATGAGTGATAATAGAGGAAGCTATTTTGATAGATATGGTGCCTTATCGCCGTGGAGAAGTAGATGGGACGTTAAAATTTTACAAGATTTTATTTTTAAAGTTTCTGAAACAAAAACCAATACGTTACAGTTAAGTTTGGATATTTTAAACTTTGGAAACTTTTTAAATTCTGATTGGGGAGTTGTTGAGCAACCAAATAATTTATCCCCAATAAGTGTTGATGTGTCTGGTAGCGAGCCAGTTTATACTTTTAATGGCGGATCAGAAGCAAAAACATTTGGCTTTGATTCTAGCTTAGCATCTAGATGGCAGGCTCAATTCGGATTACGTTACATTTTCTAATATAAACGGATATATATTCTTAAATTTGCGCTCCAATCTCGATAGCTATCTATCGAAAGGAGCGCATTTTTATTATGAAATATAGAAGACTTACCAAAGAACAGTTTGAAGAGCTGCACCAAGAATTCATTAATTTTTTGGCCACCCAATCCATCACGCACGAGGAATGGACCAACCTAAAAGCCAACAAGGCAGAATTGGCTGAAACAGAGTTGGACGTGTTCAGCGATTTAATTTGGGAAGGGGTTTTAAACCAAGCCGAATATTTAGAGCATTTTGCGCCACAGCACATGTATTTGTTTCATCTTGATGAAAAAAGCATGCTTGCCATAGTTGTAAATGTAAAAAATGATGAAGTTGATATTACAACAAAGGAAGGTTACAATTGGCTTCGTGAAAACTTGATGGATGAACAAGTTGAATTTTTACAGGCAGATAAAGAATATACCGAGGACAAAAACCTAGATAAATTCAAAATGATTGAGCAAGGTGCCGTCATTACTAAAGGCGATTTGTACAAGTATTTTGACAACTTGATAAATTAGATTTGTCATTACCGCGCAGGCAGGAATCTTTTTCAAATTAATCTGTTATTTTTGTCACACTTAGCATTGTTGAAGTGTTTATCAATTAAATTCATTAAATGGCTCAAAAACCAAGCATCCCAAAAGGTACTCGAGATTTCAATCCGGAGCAAGTAGCTAAACGCAATTATATTTTCAATACCATTCGTGGTGCGTTTGAAACCTTTGGGTTCCAACCCATTGAAACCCCAAGTTTTGAAAACTCTGAAACCTTAATGGGGAAATATGGAGATGAAGGTGACCGTTTGATTTTTAAGATTTTGAATTCGGGGGATTATTTATCTAAAGCAGATGAAAGCGCTTATAATGGAAAGGATTCAAATAAACTGACCGCTTCAATTTCCGAAAAGGCGCTCCGCTACGATTTAACCGTGCCCTTTGCGCGTTACGTGGTACAGCACCAAAACGAAATAGAGTTTCCGTTTAAGCGTTACCAAATACAACCTGTTTGGCGCGCTGACAGGCCACAAAAGGGTCGTTTTAGGGAGTTTTACCAATGCGATGCCGATGTGGTTGGTAGTGACTCACTTTGGCAAGAAGTGGAGTTTATTCAACTATATGACACCGTTTTTTCGGCTTTAAAACTGGATGGTGTTGCCATTAAAATAAACAACCGTAAAATATTGTCTGGTATAGCAGAGGTTATTGGTGCTTCCGATAAATTGATAGATTTTACGGTAGCTTTGGACAAACTTGATAAAATAGGGGAGGAGAAGGTAAAAGAAGAAATGTTGAGTAAAGGGATTTCAGAAACAGGAATTAAGAAATTACAGCCGCTATTCACCTTGTCCGGCTCGTTTGAATCACAAATTGAAAGTTTAAAAGGCATTTTAGATACTTCCGAAGAAGGCAAAAAAGGTATTGATGAACTGGCTTTTATCAATAACGCCATTAATGAATTGGGTTTATCCACAGCCAAATTGCAATTGGATGTTACCTTGGCACGCGGACTAAACTATTACACAGGTGCTATTTTTGAAGTGGCTGCGCCCAAAACCATACAAATGGGTTCTATTGGTGGTGGTGGCCGTTACGACGATTTAACGGGTATTTTTGGTATGCCTAATATGAGTGGTGTGGGTATTAGCTTTGGCTTGGATAGAATTTATTTGGTTCTTGAAGAATTGGGTCTGTTTCCTGAAACCGTCAATAAAAATGTTGAGGTATTGTTTATCAATTTTGGTAATAAAGAAGCATTGTTTTGCTTAAAAGCAATTAAGCAATTACGTTTAAAAGGTGTTAACGCCGAATTGTATCCGGATTCAGCTAAAATGAAAAAGCAGATGAACCATGCTAATAAGCGCGATATTCCGTTTGTGGTTTTGCTAGGCAAGGAAGAAATTAATTCCAATATGTTCACCCTTAAAGATATGGTTTCCGGAGAGCAAAGTAAATTATCGTTAATAGATCTCATTTCAAAATTGAAATAAAAAGAGGTCTAGTTAAATTAGGACTCAGTAGTTTAGTTGGATAGATTTGGAATTTGATAAACTAGCCCAAAACCCAAACATATTTTGCTATTATGTTTTTAGATAGCATGCCATCTATAATGTTAACTTAATTATATAGGATCCTGAGTTGATATTTCTAGTTTAAAATACTTGGTAATGTTCTAATTCTTCTTGGTAAAATTTCTAAATTGATTGTCAAGAATATTTAAAATCTCCGAAGATTAATAGCTTTCCTCGCTTGATTATGCAGTGAAAATTACGAGCGTAAATTTTTCCTAATAAGTTAAGTTTTAGTTTGGGGCTAATTAATGCTTGGAGCCGAATGAAATTTATAATCCATGAAATTCAAAAATAATCTTAGATGTTTTTTGGTGAATTATTTATTGGTGCGTGTTTCTAATTTATAAATATCTGTTTAGAGATCATATAGCCATTATCTGTTTCTACAGAAACAATACTATAACCATCCTTTAAATTAGGTATTGACATCTTGATTTGATTGTCTTCTAGTCCACCTAAAACATAAACTTTTTGTCCTAGTTGATTAAATATGGTAATAGTTTTTATTATTGTTGAAGTATTTGCTTTTATAAATAGTTCTTTGGTATTTTGCAAATAACTTATGTTAGCTTTTTCCAACGTTTCATCTTCTGTAGATAAACTGGTTTTAGCAATTGAGTTTGTGTCTAAATTATCACTAAATGCAACATAAAATCTTTTAATATAATCTCCGCTTTCCATAGTCATTGCAAAAGAGGCTTCATTTATTTTAGTATAGGTATTGAGATAAGCATCATATATATAAATTTCAATTGGTGTATCAAAATTTTCTAATCTAAATAAATCAATTTTAATTTCACCAGCATTTTTTAAAAATAGTCCTAAAGGGTATTTTTTAGTGTTATCAAATGCACCAACGCCTTGTATTACATAGCGTTGTTCTTCAATCATCCAGTTTAAATCGTCAGGAAGGTCCTCTATATTAAGGGCATCGTACCCAAAATCAAATCCATCACTAGCAATACCATCACTTGTAAAACTTAATAATAAGTATCTTACAAAACCATTAGGTGTTGTAAAGTAAATTCTAACACGTTGAATTTCTGAATTACTAAAAGTTGCTTCGGTATCATTATATTCACTACTAAAGTTATTTGATTTTGCAAACACATTAGTAATAAATAATAAAAGGGCAAACAGACATAAGCGCGTAATTTGTGTCATTTGATTTGGGGTTTTTAGTTGACATTACATTCATTGCTGACGCTAATATATCATTTTTTAACTAAAAAATCCACAAAATGCAAAAAAATACGATAAAAGGTATATGTTGTTAACCATTTGTCGGGGTTTTATAACAAAAAAGGGTGGATATTATCCCCCCCCCCTTTTATTTAAGATATTTTAATAATGCTTTTTTATTGGTTGATTATTACCTTTTTGTTCGTTGAGCCCATGTCTGTTTGAACCTTAATAATATAGCTTCCTTCAGAAATATTTGTTACAGGTATCTTCATGTCATTTGAGAATGAAGGGGTATTAGATACATTCCAAGCCTTAACCGTTTGACCAAGAGTATTGGTTAAGTACACTTGCTTAACTTTAATTCCATCATTTATTTTAATGTATATTTCTTTACTACTCTGCAAATAGTTAACAACAACTTGATTTGGCAATAAATCTTCATCAATAGAAAGCGCATTGTTTTTTGCGAACGCAACATAAAATCTATTAAGATACTCACCAGAGTCCATTATCATTTCAAATGCTTTATTATTAATTTTGGTATAAGTGCCTAATAAAGAATCATAAATATACACTTTGGTACTTGGATGTAAATTTTCCAGGTCAGTTAAATGTATTTCAATTGGACCCCCAGTCTCTAAATATATTGCTAATGGGTATTGTTTAGTTTCATCAAATGCACCAACACCTTGGATATTATAATTTCCATCACCTATTCTAAAAAGCATATCGCTAGGGAAATTGTCGTTATTTATAGCATCATATCCAAAATCAAAACCATCGGTAGCAGTATTATCAGGGGTAAATGCTAGCAATAAAGGTCTTTTAACGCCTTCAGGTGTTTTAAATAATAAGCGTACTCTTTGTATGTCATCAGATTCTTGGTTAGCATTAGGTTGAGCATTATTTGATTTACCTTTTGAATTTCCTTGTTTCATAAAGACAGATTCTCCACCTTGTTCGGTTTTGAAAATACGGTGTTTATTGTGGAATGCTATATTTCCTCCAGTTCCAGATTGAATGGCAGAGACAAAAAATCCTTGCGCAACAGGAACGTAATATTCCGGTATTTTATTTGAATTTCCAAGTCCACTAATTATATAGCCATCAAGAGTAACAGGTGGCGATGCCGCAGGATTTCCGCCTGATATGTTAAGTTGGGCATATCCTCCTTGGTAATCTCTTAAAATATGGGTGTCGTTTGTATCATAGTGAATCCAGAAATAAAGTGTACCATCAATACTAGCTGATGTTCCAGGATTTCCCCCAGGAATATTATCTAAGATAAAATCTCTAGCATCAAAAGCAGATGGGTATGGGTTTCCAACCAATGCTTGGTTATTAAAGGTTATTGGTGTGGTTATTGTACCATTATGAGGTAGCCCATCAAAAACATAGTTTTGTTCATCACTGTTGGCACCACTACCTTTCATGGTATAGCCCAATCCTGGATTTATTGTACCAGATTTCCCTATATATTCCCAGTTGGCATAAATACTCATTGGGTTGTTTATGTATGCATATAGCCATCGGGTACTTAAAGTGATTCCCGATGTATTAGGATTAGCATTATGACCACTAGTCCATTGTAATGTTAATGGAATGTTGGTATTCGTACCATCCCTAAGTACATGTTCTATACTATAAGCACTATTATAAGTAGGACTTACAGGAGAACTCCAATAGTTATAGTTATATAGATTAGATTGTCCTTGTTGGTCACGTTCTAAATGTCCACTACTATCACTATCTAATATACTTCCACTAAGTTGATAAGTAACATCATCATTATTTGGGTTACCATCATGGTCAAAGTAATAACGTTTTTGAATTAATTGTGATTCACCAATTAAATCTATCAAGCCATCAAGTTTTAAATACCGTGTAATGTTTAAGGCATGTCCAGGGTTGGTTTCGTCCTGGGTTCCTGAATTGGTGATTGTAAGTTCATTACTATCTACAAGGAGTCCTAGTAGGGTTACATCTTGTGAGTCTGAAGTTATATTATTTCCTGTTCTTACAATATTCCAATCAATTGGGTCTCCATTTACACCTGTACTATTTGGGTAATCCCAAACGGTATCACCATAGGTCCAAGGGGAAGTACTCGATGTGTCATTCCAATTACCATTGGCATCTGTAGTATAAGGTAATGGGGCACTATCATCTTGAGGTGTGGTAATATTTCTAAGCTGACCAGCAACACCTTTTCCGGCATAGGGTTGTAAGTAACCGCATGATATTGATGCCGGATCCATACGATAATAGCCTCTAAGATTTGCCCAGGTTATAGGATTGTCGTCAATACTATCTCCATTTGCATCAGGCCCGTCTATTTTAAGGGGAATCACATCTCCAATAACATTTCCTCCTGAATCATCTATTTGCTGGTTCATCATCTGACGAATATGATCTACACTCAGGGCTTTGTTCCAAATGCGAACTTCATCAATCCAGCCACTGAAATAATTTACGGGTTTATTTGGTGGGTTGCCAGTTTGTGCCATAGCACCTAAAATACAATCATCAGTATTTGAAGCTGGAGCACTTCCAGTAGTACTTGCTACTTGAATGCCATCAATATACATACGATAAATACTCGTATTATTATTACTACCAACTACTCTAGTAACGGCAACATGATACCATCTATTGGTGTCAATAGGATAGGATGATGTAATCGATCCAGTACCATTCCATTTAAAAGATAAAGTGTTATTTACAAGTCGAAGGTCATAACCCTTTTTATCATAATCACTCGAATTAGCATTCCGTTTGGATATGATGGTTTGTATACCATTGTTTGCTCCACCTAAGTTCGTGGTGGCATCCGGTTTGATCCAACATTCAATGCTAAATGCTGGAGTTAAATTATAATTATCATTAAATGTAACATTATCATCGGTTCCATCAAAATCAACCACAGAACAATTTGTAATTTCTATTATGACATCATCAGAACAGGTGCCATTATTAGGACCAAATGGCCCAACGGTCCATCTTAATGTATAGGTTCCTGGATCTCCAGTAAAAGTAGCATTGGGATCGGTGTCGTCTGAAAATGAATAATTACCACCACAAGAAGAGACTGTATTAACAACAGTCCATTTCTGTGGAGATCCTGTACCGGGATCATCACAATTCTTACAGTCTACAGGAAGCGTAAAGGCGCCTTTGTTGGCATTTTCATTAGCCGTCTTGGTATTATCGTAAGCGTTAAGGGTCACAATATTGTCACCGCATTCGTCATCAGCATATACTTTATCTTCACCTGCATAAGCGTAATTGATCAAAACATCTGCAATTGCTGTACCGTCAGGGTCATAAGCTCTGCATCCATTAACCACTACAGTAGCACCATATTCATGGGCCCCCGGTGCATCTGGTGTAAAGGTATAGGTTACATTCAAGGTTCCATCTGCAAGAGGTTCTTCATTAGGGTCTCCAATACCATCGGTCCATTCAATTTCATCTCCTGGCGATCCACCAAGAGGCAAAGTAATTTCATCTATGGCCCAAGCACTAAATGGTGTTGTACCAAAGAAGGTCCATCGTACCCTAACCTCGTCGGAAGTATTATAATCACTCAAATCAAATGTTGCAACACTATTGCCAAACTCAAAATTATATTCTGAAGATGGAGGGTAAGCGGCCCAGTCCCATGGAACAATAGGGTCAGTTAAATCCTCTAATACAATATTATAAGTCAATCCCCCATCTAAGGATAACTCACATATTGCAGTATCCCCAGGAAACAGGTTCCAAGCCTGAGTAAATGAAATTTCTGGTGAGTCCAGACCGAGCAAACTCATAATTGGAGTTTCTAAAGTTGTTGCATTCCCAGGAGGAAAAGCATCTATGTATTCTTGGCTGGTAAAATCGCCTTGAGCAATAGCAAACTTAAAATTATTGGAATCAAATGTGGTTTTTGGGGTCCAAGTTCCATCAGGGAAAGGGTGATCATTGGTTGCAGTCCAGTTGTTCACAGAGCGGTTGTTGGCAGCTCCAGTAAACGCTACGCCTGCTACATTACCATCAATTTTCCACATATTCGGGTTCCATTTATCAGGGAATTGGCCCTGATCAAACTGTCCAGCTTCTTCTTCTGATGGATCAACAATTCCAGTATAACCACTATAGGCCGTTAGTTCAATTGTAGTACCTAAACACTCATTAAAATAATCGTTTTCAAGTAATGGAGGGATGTCTGGTGGTACGGCATGTACAGTTAAAATTTGAGAATATTCATAACAGGAATTGTATTGGATGAGTACTCTAAATACTGTGGATACTGAATTTGCAATATCAAAATCGATATGATAAGTATTGGTAGTATTTGCAATATTATCCCAATTATTGGTATTTTCTTCAAATTTTTCCCATCGTACAATGGTTCCATTGTACCCAGACAAATTGATTGTAACTGGATTAATTTCATCTGGACAGGCTGTTATGGCCACATTGTTTGTAGGAGGAAACAAGTCTTGGTCTAGAGTATCAACCTGACCCAGTAAAACCCCTCCTGAAATTGGTGGTTTTGTTAAGGTTATTAGTTGTTCTTGATATATAACATTTCCATTTCTGTCATCATACTTCCAATAGATGGTTGTATCGCCAAAAGTTGTAATAGGTAAATCAATAACATTTCCACTAGCATTAGGCGCATCAACCGGAATCGCATTAAATGTTCCAGCTCTACAATTATCAGTAGCGGTAGGAACAGGTACATCAGCCTCACAATCTATATAGGGGTCATCTGGTAGTGATGATGGATAATATGAATTATTAGGTACAGGATTTGTGATATCATCTATAATAACTGTTTGATTCACAGAAATAGGATTCCCATTACCGTCGTCAAACTGCCAAGTTATAGTGTGAGTCCCTTGGGTATTAAAGGTGTAAGGAAAACTACTAAAATCTCCATTTGTTCCGGTAATGGTACCTGCACAATTATCTGTAGTTGTTGGTGGTTCAGTAATAGTGACTGAACACTCATCGGTTAGATCTGGTAAAACAGGTGTTGTTGGCTCTTCATTATCGGTTACATTAACATTAAAACTACAATCTCTGGTTAATCCTGCAGTATCCGTAGCTCTAAAGGTCACAGTAGTGGTCCCCACAGGGAATGTACTGCCAGAAGGTAATCCAGCTATTTGTACGATTGACGCTATACCACAGTTATCATCTGCAGTAGGAGTTGCAAATGTTATTTCTGCACTACAGACACCAAGGTCATTGTATACGTTTATATCTCCAGAACAGTTAGTAAATGCAGGCAATTCACTGTCGTTAATGGTTACAGTAAAGCTACAGGAAGCTGTATTACTAGCAGCATCAGTTACCGTTAAGCTAATAGTTGTGGTGCCTACAGGGAACGTATAAGTTCCAATTTGTCCAGAACCACTATTAGTTTCAGCGCCTGTCATAGTCCAAGCAACAGTACTTCCCGGGCAGTTATCAGCATAAACAATATTAGGGATAATTACTCCAGCACTACAATCACCACCTGCGTTATTTTCAATTATGTCTGCTGGGCATGTTATGGTTGGGTTTTCATCGTCGGCCACGGTCACAGTCTGGGTACAAGTTGCTGTATTGCCTGCCTCATCTGCTACGGTCCAAGTTACTGTAGTAGATCCTACAGGGAAAGTAGCGGGTGCATTATTAGATATTATCAGGTTACTGTCTAAAGTACAATTATCAGAGACAGTTGGACTTCCTAGCGCAACCGTTGTGTAACAGTCCCCTGTACCGTCATCGGAACTAGAAGCATTTATATTACCAGGACAGGTTATTGTTGGTGGTGTTGTATCATCAATAGTAATCGTCTGAGTAACGTTTATAGAGTTACCACAATCATCGGTAACCGAATATGTTCTTGTAATTGTTTCCGGATTGAAATCTCCGTTAGAAACATCAGACACGAATGCCACCACAGGGTTAGCTGTGCAGTTATCGGCCTCGTCGGTAACCACCGCAACGTTAGGTGCAGGCACATCGGCCGCACACTGTACTGAAATGGGGCTTGGGTTGGAAGCTGTAGGGTCTGTGGTGTCGATTAAAGTAATTGTCTGAGTATATACGGCGGACGTGTTGCCGCATTTATCGGTAACGGTCCATGTATTTGTATAAGTTCCGGCCTGAGGGCAAGAACCGGCAGCGAATCCACCGCTTGTTTTGTTGATATTGGTCACATCGGCATCACAGTTGTCAGAAGCAACGGGGAACAAAGCCTGTGCGTCAGCTATAGCAGCGGCATCGCTACATTGGACGGTCCTGTCAAGGTCATTGGCAGCGGTTGTCCAGGTAGGGGCTGTAGTATCGGTTACGGTAATGGTTTGGTTAAACGACACAGAGTTGCCGCAGTTGTCGGAAGCATCCCATTGCCTTACGATCTGTCCGCATCCGTCCACCACGGTGTTGCTCACTTCGGTGAACGAGACCGGTACAGAAGAGTCGCAGTTATCGGAAGCCGTTACCGTTGGGGGCGCTGGAATGGCGTCGCACTCTACAGTTGCAGTGGCCGCGGGCAATCCGGCGAACACGGGGTCCGTGGAGTCGATCACGGTTATGGTCTGTGTGAATGAAATGTCGTTGCCGCAGTTGTCGGAAGCATCCCATTGCCTTACGATCTGTCCGCATCCGTCCACCACGGTGTTGCTCACTTCGGTGAACGAGACCGGTACAGAAGAGTCGCAGTTATCGGAAGCCGTTACCGTT
>NZ_JBGGTX010000006.1:0-91865 GCF_041287255.1 Tamlana flava | reverse complement strand
TAGACCACACTCATCCGTAGCCGTCCAGGTACGAGCTAAGGAGTAGCTGGAAGGACAATCGCCATCGGTTCTAACTTCATTGAAAGTTACCGTAGCAGTACCACAGTTATCGGTGGCCGTAAGCGTTCCAGCAGTAGGCACCGCATCACATTCCACAGTGGCATCAGCAGGTAGCGCTTCAACAAAAGTAGGGGCGGTTGTGTCCTGTACAGTTATAGTTTGTGTATGTACGGTTTCTAGACCACATTCATCAGTAGCCGTCCAGGTACGAGCTAACGAGTAGCTGGAAGGACAATCACCATCGGTTCTAACTTCATTGAAAGTTACCGTAGCAGTACCACAGTTATCGGAAGCCGTAAGCGTTTCAGCAGTAGGCACCGCATCACATTCCACAGTGGCATCAGCAGGTAGGGCCTCAGCAAAAGTAGGGGCGGTTGTGTCCTGTACAGTTATAGTTTGAGTATGTACGGTTTCTAGACCACACTCATCCGTAGCCGTCCAGGTACGAGCTAACGAGTAGCTGGAAGGACAATCGCCATCGGTTCTAACTTCATTGAAAGTTACCGTAGCAGTACCACAGTTATCGGTGGCCGTAAGCGTTTCAGCAGTAGGTACCGCATCACATTCAACGGTTGCATCAGCAGGTAGCGCTTCAACAAAAGCTGGAGGTGTTGTATCATCAACCGTAATTATTTGTTCTAATAAGATGGAATTATCACAGGAGTCGGTAACACTATAAGTTCGGGTGATAGTTATGGGACATGAATTGTCATCAGTATTATCTGAAACCCAGGAGACTTGTGGTATTCCACAATTATCCATTTCATCAGTAATAACGTTTATATCGGCCGAGGGAACCTCTTCAATACATTGAACAACTATAGGTTCGGGATTTGTTGCTGTTGGAGCAATATCATCATTAATAATGATAGTCTGTGCGACGTTAATTGAATTACCACAATCATCAGAAACGCGATAGGTTCGTATGATCGTTTCTGGGCAAGATTTATTATCAGATACATCGGAAACCCATGAGATGGCTGGTGTAACACAATTATCAGAAGCATTGTTTACCACATTTGTGTTGGGAGCCGGAATATCTAATGCACACTGTACATTAATTGGGTTGGGGTTACTGGCAGTAGGTAATTCTGTGTCATTTATTTCAATAGTTTGTGTAGCATTTTCAGATTTGTTGCAACTGTCCACAACGGTAAATGTTCTTGTAATAGTTATAGGGCAAGTTCCAGACATTACGTCTGTATAAGTAAGTGAAACCAGATTATTGAATAAGACAATATTTCCTCCAGCATTATTAAATTCAGTTTCTGTAATATTTACAGTACTCGATCTAAAAGGTAAAAGCGGTATGTCTGCAATACTACATCCCATGATGTTACTACTGGGGGGCGCATAAATCTCTGGCGGAAAGTTGGAATCAAATGAAGGGATTTCAACTTCATGGGTATCATTATCTTTTGTATCATTTACTGTTAAACTCACATTATAAGGACCTGTAGATGCGTATGTGTGTGATGGGGCTTCTAAAGTACTTGTTGTGCCATCACCAAAATCCCATAAAAAGCTATAAATATATGGAGGGACACCGCCTCGTGTTGTTGAAATAAAATCTAAGGTATTTGGGGTAGAACAGCTCGAACTGTATTCAAAATTAGTAATTAGAGGTCCTTGAACGTCTATAGATGGAATCTGGTAGCATTTAGCGCCATTACATCCACAGCCTTTACTGGCATTTGGTTGCCATGACATATAAAAATCCTTAAGAACAATTTGATCACCACAGCCCCAGTTAAAAGTGTATAAATTCATAAGAATATCAGTGGGGACACTTTCGTATTCATAATAACATCCGTCAACGGTTTCAGTGTAAACATCATTTATATAAACATTAAAATGGATATAAAGCGAATACCTGTCGGCAGCACTATTAGTTATAAAGTTTGTCCAAATATGCGTTTCTAGGCTGACTCCTAAGTCACAAAAGCCTGGAGAATAGGGCGTACCGTTTTCGTCACCTAAATAAAAATAGTCTAGAGTATAGTCATTCGCTGTACAAGAGGCGTTTTCACATACTACAGTTTGGCCGTTTACTATATAAGCAATGAAAAATATTGCTAAAGATAGCAGTAGTTTTGTTTTCATTAGGTTAAATTTAGATTTTGGGGGCTAATTTATCCTTGTTGTAATTCTATGTTGCAACAATTAGCCTAATTGCTACTACATTCAATTTCAGGCACTAAATATATGACAAAATTCTTTAAAGTGTTTAAAAAATCCGATGAAATACAATTAAAATCAATTTTTTCTTTAAAAATGTTAATATTTGGACCAGTTATTTATAAAGGCTATTCGCTCTAAATACAATATATTTGTGAGAAAGTTTTTTTTAATCAAAAAAATATGACCAAACCCGAAGTATACACGAATAGCTACATTAATAGGGAAATAAGCTGGCTACAATTTAACGCTAGAGTATTACAAGAGGCCGATGATGCAACAGTGCCATTAATTGAACGATTAAGGTTTTTAGGTATTTTTTCCAATAATTTAGATGAGTTTTTTAAAGTTCGATATGCCACGGTAAAACGTATAGTTGAAGCCGGTAAAGGAGGTAAAAGTGAATTAGGAGGGATAAGGGCAAAAGAGTTACTTGAAATCATTACCCAAATCGTTATTAAACAACAAACAGAAAGTTTGGAGATTTTAAGTGCTATTGAAGAAAATTTAAAGGAAGAAAACATTTATATTATTGATGAAACCCAGATAACTGCTGAACAACATGATTTTGTAAAGGAGTATTTTTTTAAAACTATTAGCCCAGCATTAGTAACCATAATTTTAAATGATTCGGTGGTTCTGCCAAATTTAAAAGATAGTGCAGCGTACTTAGCAGTAAAAATGTTAATGCCTGGCGATAAAAAGCAGTTCGCACTCATTGAAATACCCAAAACCGTTGATAGGTTTGTTGTGTTGCCTAAACGAGGCAAAAAGGATTACATAATTATGGTCGATGATTTGCTTCGTTATTGTATGAGTGATATCTTTAATATTTTCGACTATATAGACATCTGTGCACACATGATAAAAATCACCAGAGATGGTGAGTTGGATTTTGAAAGCGACCTGAGTAAAAGTTTTATTGAAAAAATATCAGATAGCGTAAAGCACAGGCAAATAGGAGAACCGGTAAGGTTTGTTTATGACAAAACAATTAACAAAGAAACCTTGCAATACCTCATGAACAAAATGGGAATTGACAGTACCGACAGTATAATTCCGGGTGGTAGATACCATAATAGAAGAGATTACATGGGTTTCCCTAGTTTGGGAAGAACCGATTTAATGTATGAAAGAATTGAGGCCCTTCCCATAAAAAATCTAAGTTTACAGGACAGTATCTTTGAAGCTATTGCGAAAAAGGATTATTTGCTTCACGCACCGTATCAAACCTTTTCTTATGTGGTTAAGTTTCTTCGAGAAGCAGCCTTAGATCCTTCGGTTAAAACCATTAAAATCACTATTTACCGTTTGGCTGAAATATCGCATATAGCAAGTTCATTGATTAACGCTGCCATTAACGGAAAATCGGTAACTGTCTCAATTGAGCTCCGGGCTCGATTTGATGAACAGGCAAATATTGCTTATGCCCAACAAATGAAAGGGGAAGGGATAAATTTGATTTTTGGTGTTGCAGGGTTAAAAGTACATAGTAAAATGTGCGTTATCGAACGGGAGCAGGGTAAAAAAATAAAACGCTATGGCTTTATAAGCACGGGTAATTTTAATGAATCCACCGCAAAGATTTATACAGATTTTACACTTTTCACCTCCAATCAAAAAATATTGAAGGATGTCGATAAAATATTTGCCTTTTTTGATGCCAACTACAAAATTAACCGTTATAAACACTTAATCGTATCTCCACATTACACTAAGAAAGAGGTTTTTAAATTAATAGACATGGAAATTGAGAAGGTTAAAATTGGTAAAGAGGGTCTTATTAGGCTAAAAATGAACAGTATATCGAGTTATATGATGGTTGATAAGCTATATGAAGCAAGTAGGGCTGGAGTGAAAATACAAATGATAGTTAGAGGGATATGTTGCCTGGTACCGGGAATAAAAGGAATGAGTGAAAATATTGAAGTCATCAGTGTCGTCGATAAATTTTTAGAGCACTCTAGGATTTACATTTTTGGTAAAGGTTCAGAATGCAAATTATACATTTCTTCCGCAGATTGGATGACCAGAAATATTGAAAACAGGGTAGAAGTAAGTTGCCCAATTTACGATGAAGGCATTAAACAAGAAATCATCGATACCTTTAATATAAGTTGGAGTGACAATGTAAAAGCCAGATTGTTGAATGACGAACAGGAAAACGAATATAAAGTTGACAATAAACCAAGGGTTAGGTCTCAGTTTGCAACTTATGATTATTATCTAAAAAAATTAGAAAACTAAATGCTTTCAATTAAGAAATATGCGGCCATAGATATTGGTTCTAACGCGGTGAGACTATTAATTTCAAACATTATTGAACAAAAAGGGAAACCTGTTCAGTTTAAAAAGAACTCGTTGGTTCGTGTGCCAATCCGTTTGGGTGCTGATGTTTTTATCAAGAATAAGATTTCCAAAGAAAACACGCAGCGTATGGTAGATACCATGCTTGCTTTTAACTTGCTGATGAAATCGCATAAAGTGGTTAAATATAAAGCATGTGCTACATCTGCTATGCGAGAGTCTGAAAATGGAAGAAAAGTTGTTGATTTGATATTGAAAAACTCAGGTATAAGTATTGATATTATTGATGGTGAGGAAGAAGCTGCTATAATAGCTGCCACAGATTTGAATAAATACATAGACCCAGATAAAACCTATTTGTATGTTGATGTAGGGGGCGGAAGTACGGAATTTACGATTATTGACAGGGGTAACCAAGTGGTGTCCCGTTCCTTTAAAATAGGCACTGTTAGGTTGTTAAACGATATGGTGTTAAAAGAAACTTGGCAAGAATTGGAAAAATGGATTGGGGAACATGCCAAAGGATATGACAAAATAGATGTTTTGGGGTCTGGAGGTAACATTAATAAAATATTCAAAATATCCGGGAAAAATTTAGGCAAACCGCTTTCCTATTTTTATATGACGTCTTATTATAACACACTTCAAACGTATTCTTATGAAGAACGTATAACGGAATTAGATTTGAACCAAGATAGGGCCGATGTAATTATTCCTGCTATGCGTATTTACCTTTCAGCCATGAAATGGAGTGGAGCAAAAAACATCTATGTTCCAAAAATTGGACTTGCTGATGGTATAATAAAAAGCATCTATTATGATACCGTTTCGAGCAATACACAGTAAAATTGTGCACTTTGGCTTTAATTGTTGTAGTTTATAAAAATTAAAATATATATTCGTGACGAAATATTTATTATTGATTATAACCCAAATCTATTAATCATGAAATAAGCCTACCTAGTGGTTCACTTCAAAACCAAGCTGAGTTTGGCTAATTGCATCTGATAGATTTAATAAATAAACAAACAGATGAAAAAAATTTTACTTTTAACAATACTTAGTTTTTCCCTTTACGGGTTTTCGCAAGACCAAGATTCCCTTAATCTTAATACCATCGAGCCAAAAACAAATAGCTCTACTTTTCAAGGAGTAAAGTATGGTGTACGTGGTGGTTATACAATTTCACATTTAGATTTTGATGGCAACCCTTTCATGGCTAACAACCACAGAAACAGCTTTTATATTGGTTTTTTTGCTAACCTTGGAATGTCAAAAACATTATCAATTGTTCCTGAGCTACAATTTTCGGCAGAAGGTGCCAATGCAGAACCCCTTAATTTGGATTATATTCAAATGCCAATATTTTTTAGATTTAGGTTTAATGAAAAATTCCATGCAGGACTAGGTCCACAGGTAGGATGGAAGGTTCATAAAGTTGGTGATAATTTGAGGGATTTAGGTTTTTCTGGCGTTGCGGGTGTCGAGTACAAAATTAACTACGCCATTTTTGTTGATGTCAGATATATTTATGGCATCCAGAATGTTTTTAACGATGCCACCGGAATTTCAGCAAAAAACCGAAATATACAAATAGGTATTGGGTATAAATTTTAACCGTGTACGGTTTCCTTTTTACCTAAGCCTTTCATAATTTCTGCTTCATATTCGAGAAGTTGTTGCCATTTAGCGTCAACTTCTTTTTTATTCCCATATTTTCGGGCAAAACCTAAAAACATAGTGTAGTGATTGGCTTCGCTAACCATTAGCTTTCTGTAAAACTCTGCCAATTCTTTATCTTCAAGTTCTTCTGATAATAATCTAAAACGCTCACAACTTCTGGCCTCAATTAATGCAGCATACAATAATCTATGCACTAATTGGGTGGTTCTACTACCTCCTTTTGGAAAGAACTTCACGAGTTGTATTACATAGTCATCTTTTCTATCTCGTCCTAAGGCCCAGCCTCGTTCTAAAATTTTATCATGAACCATTTTAAAGTGGCTTATCTCCTCTTTAACCAAGGCAATCATTTCCTGGACCAATTCTGTATATTCAGGAAAACTTACTATTAGGGAAATAGCTGTACTTGTTGCCTTTTGCTCACAGAAGGCATGGTCAGTTAAAATTTCCTCAATATTTTTTTCAACAATGTTAACCCATCTTGGGTCTGTTGGTAATTTTAGTCCTAGCATTACAGTTTTTTTAGATTATACATCCAAATCAAATGTTTTTCTTAAAACATCAATATTGGGATTTTTCTCCTTTAGTTTTTCAAATTTTTCAAAAGGGGTGTACGCATATTGTTTTTCCATAACCTCATTTACTGTTATGGATAGGCTAATATCAAAATTATTTAGTGCTTTTCGCACATAACTCAAAAGGTCATATTGATGGCGCTCAATTTCCAATTTATTGGTGGCATTAGGAAATTCCAAATGGACAACGGTATCTTTAACTTTGGGCGTGTCAATGGATAGGATTGAGGCCAAATTATGCTTGCCTTCGTTGGTAAGTTCGTCAATGTAAGCTTTCCAAACTTCAACGAACTCATCCTCTGTAAAGTGTTCTTTAGGTAAATCATCTTCATTTACAATAACTTCCATTTGTTTGATTTGATGCTCCTTTTTTGTACGGATACTGCTCAATGAAAGACCCGAAGTCCGTTTGCCTTCCTTTTTTAGTTCAATTACCGGAGGTTCTTTAACCTGAAATGATTGAACAGTTTTTGAAATAGATTCTGACGTTGGTTTACTGTCTAGCTCTGTTTCAGAATGATTATTGTTGTTTTTTTGCTTCGGAATGCTAACAGGAATGGGCTTTATGCCTTTATTTGCAAAATATGAAGCTGGAATTATGAAGTGCTTATTGTTTTTTTTTTCTCCATCAAAAGTGATAGAGGCTAATTGCATGAGGCATAATTCAACTAGTAAGCGTTGATTTTTGCTGGTTTTGTATTTAAGGTCGCAATCGTTGGCAAGGTTAATGCCCTGCATTAAAAATTCGTTTGAAGCTTTTCTGGATTGCTCCAAATACTTAGTCTTAGTATGCTCTCCAACTTCAAGAAGAGGAATGGTTTCTTCATTCTTACTAACCAATAAATCTCTGAAATGCGATGCAAGACCAGCTATATAATGGTGTCCATCAAACCCTTTTGAAAGGGTGCTGTTAAACTGAAGAAGTAACTCCGGAATCTTATTTTCTAAAATAAGGTCTGTACTTGTAAAATAGGTTTCATAGTCAAGTACATTTAAATTCTCGGTTACCGCCTGTCTGGTCAAATCTTTACCGGAATAGCTCACCACACGGTCAAAAATTGAGAGTGCGTCACGCATGGCACCATCGGCTTTCTGAGCAATAATGTGCAATGCATCATCCTCTGCATTAATACCTTGCTCTTCAGCTATATACTTTAAGTATTCTTTAGCGTCGGTTACCGTAATACGTTTAAAATCAAAAATTTGGCAACGCGATAAAATGGTTGGAATGATTTTGTGTTTTTCCGTGGTAGCTAAAATAAAAATACAATGCTTTGGTGGTTCTTCCAATGTTTTTAGAAACGCATTAAATGCCGCCTGCGAAAGCATATGCACCTCATCAATGATGTAAACTTTATATTTTCCGACTTGTGGAGGTATTCTAACTTGATCGGTCAGATTCCTAATGTCGTCTACTGAATTATTCGATGCAGCATCAAGCTCAAAAATATTAAAGGCAAAATCTTCATCTGCAGATTCTGAACCATCACTATTTATCATTTTTGCCAAAATACGTGCACAAGTTGTTTTGCCAACTCCACGGGGACCTGTAAACAATAAGGCTTGCGCTAAGTGATTATTTTCAATGGCATTTAACAGTGTATTCGTAATGGCCTGTTGCCCAACAACGTCTTTAAACGTTTGGGGTCTATATTTTCTGGCCGATACTATAAAATGCTCCATGGGAAAATCTTCTTATAACAAAGTTAAAAATTCAATTCAAAATTCAGAATTAAGCATTGAGAATTTAAAAGGAGTTATTAACATAATGGAATGATAAGTATCTCTATTAAAAAGTTTATGTCTTTGAGTGATTTTGGGATTTCATTGTTGTATTTTTGTCTTTAGTAAATCGCCTTATCGCTTCCCGATATTGGGAGGAGGAAAGTCCGAACACCATAGTGCAACATAGTGGTTAATGGCCACCAGCCGTGAGGTTAGGAAAAGTGCAACAGAAAGTATGTACAGGTAAAGCTGTAGTGAAATCAGGTAAACTCTATGTGGTGCAATGTCATGTATACCAGCGTTTGAAGGCTGCACGCTTGATGCTGGAGGGTAGGCAGCTAAAATGTATTGGTAACAATACATTAAGATAAATGATAGGGGTCACGCCAAGGTGTGATACAGAATTCGGCTTATAGATTTACTTAGAAATAGCAAACCCTTCTTATTCTTGAATAAGAAGGGTTTATGGTTAAAAATGGTTGGTTTAATCTATTTTGGTGTATAAGATAAATCTGGACGCATATCACCGTTGTATTCTTCCATTCTACTGGTGCTGTTCATCACTTGCCTAAACACTTCCCAACGTTCTTCCCAAGAACCCAAAATATCTTGATTAGCTTTAGCGCGTTGAGCAGCATCAACCTCATCTTTTGAGGATATAGCCACCATATAAAAGCTTTCCATTGTACCAAAACCACTTCTGTAAACCCGGTAGTGTTCCGGAGAGTTTTTAGTTTCGAATAGTTTCTTTACCGCTTTAAAACCATCACGGACTTTTTGTGCGTTTTTAGGTTTGTAATACATGTAAACCCATTTGCGGTGGTTTTGTCCCTCTTGCATTTGTGTAATGCCATCAGGCATATAGGTGAGTTCCTCATCTAAAACAATAATATAGTTTCCGTGGGAATCATAACATTCATCGAAACGCTCAAACATTTCACCAAACTTGTCGCCCATGGCTTTGGCCATATCTGCAAAGGGCTGTTTATCTAAATCCGTCATTTTATCGATGGGTGAAATGTATAAATATTTAAGATCATCTGTAGTGGCGGCAAGCCAACCCATCTGAACATTGTGTTCTTTACAAGCTTCGTTAAATTCTTTGGCTATTTTTTCATAGTCCATAAGTTTTGAAGGTTTTACATTGTCTTGATGTATGTTGTACATTTTTTGCGCAAGAGACAGATTAATACTAAGGCACAGTAAAACTGCTGAAACAAAGATTTTTTTAAGGATTTTCATAATATTTGATTTTAGTTGATTAATAATTTAGGATTTTGGAGGAGCTATTCCAAGTTGGTCAAAAAGCGTTTGGTTATCATAATAAGCATCTTCTTGAATAAATTTACCTGCGTCATTTAAAGTCCATACGCTAAATCCATGCGTTCTTATTTTTTTTCCAGTAGGGGCATTGCCTAAAAATTCGCCATTATTGCTTCCTGTTACAGTCCAGTTTATATAAACTTTATTACCCTTTATATCCGATTTATCCACTAAAACCGTAAAGTCTGGAAAGGCCGACACAAAAGTTTTCATAAAGCCCTCGTATTCATCAATGTTGTTTATTTCAACATTACCATTCGTTGTCCTTACTAAATTTGCTTCAGAAAGTGATTTAAGATTTGATATGTCGTGAGCATTCCATCCTTCAACTACACCATCAATCATTTTTAAAATGGATTTTTCATCAGTTGACATCACATTGTAAGCCTCAATTTCAGCAAATGCAGTTTGAATGGGAGCAGTATCATAATACCCATATTCCTGCACAATTTTTCCATCAACATATTGAATTGTTAGATGCACAGGAATTGAAAGCGTTTTATTGGTCACTTTTGTTTTTCCCATCCAAGTGTTCCAATAATTAACCCAAGTTCTGCCTTTTTTATCAACGATCATTTCAACCTCAGCACCTTCTTTTCCAAAGCCATAAGATTCCATATTAGAAAGCATTTGCTTCATGCCTTCCATGGATTCATCAGGAGTAGATGCTTTGTTTGTATTATGGAATATTTTTGCCGTATCTGCAAAATTAGCTTTCCAGGTATCCCAATCCTGGGTTTCATAAGCTGTGATGCCAGCTTTTGTGGTCTCAATTTCTGGAGATTCATCAAAATATCGTTGCGGCTTGTTTTGGCAAGCCATGAATAGCGATATGGTCAGCCCAAGAAGAAAAAGTTGTTTCATTTTATTTATGGTTTTAAAGGTTATTACTAGCGAAAAACCATAAACAGAGACCAAAAAAAATTGGCGAGCAAGTGTTTATTAAGTATAGAGTCTGGGACTCTTTGAGAGAATTACCTAAAGTACTGAAAAAAATGGAGATAAATTAAAAAGGCAACTAATCTTTTTCGAAAAAACTGAAAACACTGCCCCCATAGCTTTTTGAATAGCTGAAATTTTCAAGTTCGGAAAGGTTTGTATGCTTTGAATGTTCAACAACTAAAAGACCGTCGGCAATTAAAAAATCGTTCTGAAAAACCAACTCTGATATTTTTGCAAATTGCTCATCGGTAAAATTATAAGGGGGATCAGCAAATACAATATTTGCTTTTGTAGATTTTTTTTCCAAAAATTTAAAAACATCGCTTTTAATTGTTTCAATTGGCATTTCAAAAGCCTTAGCAGTTTCATTAATAAATTTAATACAGCCATAATCTTGATCTACACAGGTAATTTGCTCAACTCCCCTTGAGGCAAATTCATAGCTGATATTGCCTGTTCCGGAAAAAAGATCTAAAACCGTTAGTTCATCAAAATAATATAGATTATTTATAATGTTGAATAACGATTCTTTCGCCAAATCGGTTGTTGGACGAACGGGCAAGTTTTTTGGAGGGTTAATTTTCCTGCTTTTATATAATCCTGAAATTATGCGCATTAAAAGCTTTTTATGATAGCGTAATTGTATTGGTTGCTTGCTGGTTGGGCATCCGTATTATACTTAAAATTATCCTCACGGTTTCCTAAAAAAACAAGTCTAATGTATTTATAGGTTATGATGTATAATTCGTCGTCAGTATCAATTTCACCCAAGAATATTAGGCTTATCGTTTCTGGGTCAAGTTCCAACTGCTCTAGCGTAAATAATATATAGTAAATAAAGTCTTCTTTAGTTTGATAGGCAAAAGAGTTATACAGCAGTAGTTTACTGTTCTTTACAATTAAAATCTCAAAATGGTCTTTACTTACGTTGACATAAGCTTTTGCGGTTTCTAAATTCTTTTCAGTCTTTAAAATCTCTTCAATTAAAACCGTTGAAACATGTTTAAAGGTAAAATCCCCAAATTTTTCAAAGATAAAGTTATTGATGTTTATGTAAGGCACATAAACGTTAATACTATCGTTTATTGAAATGGAATCATAGGTTATAAAGTCGGTGCGAAGTATCTTTGAATTAAACTTTAAATAATCCGCTAGATAGTTCTCGTCAAAAAGTGATTTTGGAACAAGTGTTGAAAGGTTATTATCATGAATAACTTTTACTTCTGTAAATGGCTGCTGTAATACTTCTTCAGTGCTGAAGTAATGTTTTAGTTGATCTAAAACTTCAAGTGGGATAAGCTGTTTATCAAACTCAATTGTTTTTAAATAGCTTATGGTGTTGACATTTTTATCTAAGACACAAAAAGAAAGTCCACTCAAACTTATTTGAATGGACAATTCTGTATTTAATAAATTTTTATTGCTTTTATTCGTTTGCGCCATAAGTTTTTGGCCAGTTACCTGTTGTGTTAACTTCTTCCAAAGAACCTACTTTTAAGGCATCTCCGTTAACACCATCTACCGACACTACTTGGTTTTCTTGAACCAAAAGGTCTTTATTTTGGTCATATAAAATAACATTCTTTTTTACAGAGGCCTCAAATACGGGTATGAAAAGTTTGCTTTGTTCTATAACACCAGCTTCCATTTTGAACTTGGCCCCTGGTTCGCCAACAGGAACATTCATCATATTCTTATAGCTATCGGAGTTTTTGAATAAAGAATCCTTAACGGATACATAGCCCAAAGTATCAATGATTACAATATCTTTAAAGGTGTCAACACCATACCGTTTGGTCATTTCTTCATCAATAACACTTGAATCACGGCGTTGGGTGATTGTAAATTCAGCAGTATCAACAAACTTTATTAAGCTTTCAAAGTCTCTTGCAAACTTTCCGGTTACTTGCTTGTGTGCCAATTGAGAATCCCTGATATCCTTTAAACTCTCAATAACTTGAAGATAGCGCTTGTTTTTTATCTTGTTAAATTGGATGGGCTCATAGATTGACATGTAAGTTTGGTAACCCAAAAAGGCAATAAGTACCCAAAGCAGTATGTTTAAAATGGGCTTAAATTTGGCAGGTATAAATTTATCAACAAGCTTAACCAAGCCAATTGTTACTAAAATTACTCCAACTGTTACAAGAATTATTGTTAACATAGTCTGTTATTTAATTAAAAGTTTATTTAAGGTATTTAGCAAATCTACAATTTTTTTTTAATCGTAAAAACAATGTGCCCGAAAATCATTTCTATATTTGAATAAAATATAAACAGACAAAGCCTCAAATGACGCCTGCTGAATTCTATTCACTTTTAAAACAACAGTTTCCGTTTCAGCCTACGATAAAACAAAATATTGTACTGCAACAATTGGCTGAATTTATTTTTACAAAAAAACCAAATGCCTTATACGTTTTAAAGGGTTATGCAGGTACAGGAAAAACTACAATTGTAGGCTCTATTGTGACCAATTTATGGAAAGCCAAAAAAAGTTCAGTTTTAATGGCGCCAACGGGAAGGGCAGCAAAAGTTATTTCCAATTATTCGGGAAAGGAAGCCTTTACCATCCATAAAAAGATATATTTTCCAAAGAAAGAAAAAGGAGGAGGGGTGAAATTTGTTTTGCAGCCCAATAAACATAGAAACACCATTTTTATTGTAGATGAAGCCTCCATGATTCCAGACACAACTGGAGAATCCAAACTCTTTGAAAATGGGTCTTTATTGGATGATTTAATGCAATACGTCTATTCTGGGCATCAGTGCAAATTGCTTTTAATTGGAGATACGGCGCAGTTGCCACCTGTGCAATTGGATTTGAGTCCTGCCTTAAATGAAGATAATTTAAGCCTGAACTATAACAAGGAAGTCACCAAAATGGAACTGGATGAAGTTGTACGCCAAGAGCAGGATTCGGGCATTTTGGCCAATGCTACCGTTTTGCGTGAGGCACTGTCAGAAAATGTTTTTGACCATTTTAAGTTCAATCTTGCTAATTATGCTGATATAGTTAGATTAGTGGACGGCCATGAAATCATGGATGCCATTAATGAAGCCTACAGTGAATTAGGCAAGGAAGAAACTGCCATTATTGTAAGGAGCAACAAAAGGGCCAACTTGTACAATCAGCAAATTAGAAGTAGGATTTTGTTCAATGAAAATGAATTGACTCCTGGAGATTATCTCATGGTTGTAAAGAACAATTATTTTTGGATAAAGCCAACCACCGAAGCTGGATTTATCGCAAATGGCGATATTATTGAAGTTCTCGAAATATTTAAAATTGAAGAACTTTATGGTTTCCGTTTTGCAGAGGTTAAAATTCGGATGGTTGATTATCCTCGAATGCGTCCTTTCGAAACCGTTTTACTTTTAGATACCATTGAAGCTAAAACTCCGTCACTCTCCTATGAGGATTCCAATAGATTATATCAAGAGGTGATGAAGGATTTTGAAAATGAAACTAGCAATTACAGAAAGTTTTTAAAGGTAAAGGGCAGTAAACATTTTAACGCTTTACAGGTTAAGTTTTCTTATGCCATTACCTGTCATAAATCGCAAGGAGGGCAGTGGCAAACTGTTTTTGTAGAACAACCTTATTTACCAAATGGCATTGATAAAGAATATCTGCGTTGGCTATATACAGCCGTTACGCGTGCCAAGGGAAAATTGTACCTTATCGGTTTTAAAGATGATTTTTTTGAGGAATAGTTTTTGATGTTCACTAAATATGGCAGTTGAAACAATAATCAGTATTTGCCTAGGCATTGGATTGGCAGCGTCTGTAGGCTTTAGAGTCTTTCTACCTTTATTTGCGTTGAGCTTGGCATCCTATTTTGATGTTTGGCAACTCAATGAATCTTGGCAATGGATTGGTAGCGCTCCTGCACTAATAACACTTGGTGTGGCAACCATAATTGAGATTTTCGCTTATTTCATTCCTTATATTGATAATTTATTGGACAGTCTTGCTGTGCCAATGGCGGCATTGGCGGGTACTGCAGTAATGCTTTCTACGGTGGCAGATTTAAGTCCGGTTATAACCTGGTCTTTGGCCATAATTGCTGGTGGAGGGACTGCAGCTGCCGTAGCTGGATCATCATGTGCAACACGTTTAACGTCAACGGCAACAACAGGTGGTTTAGTTAATCCATTGGTTTCAGCGGCAGAAACGGGAACTTCCATGGTTATGTCTGTCGTATCCATATTTTTGCCTATTTTGGCGACGGTTTTGGTTCTTGTTATTTTTGTTGTCATTTTTAAATTGTACAAAAAGTTTAAACCCTCCAAAACAAAAAACATCTAATATTTATAGTATTTTTGAAAATGAATACACAACTAAACATGAGTAACGCTTGCAATTAGGCCATTTGCTCTTCAAGAAACTGAACGCCACTAGATGAAGATAATTTCAATGATTCCTGCACGATATAGTGCATCACGTTTTCCAGGAAAACTTATGCAAGACTTGGGAGGTAAACCCGTTATTAGGCGTACTTATGAGGCTACAATAGCCACCAATTTGTTTGATGATGTTTTTGTCGTGACTGATAGTGAGGTTATTTATAATGAAATTGTAAACCATGGTGGTAAGGCTATAATGAGTAAAAAAGAGCATGAATGTGGAAGCGATAGAATTGCCGAGGCCGTTGAATTTATGGATATTGATGTTGTGATTAACGTTCAGGGTGATGAGCCTTTCACTGATAAAGAATCGTTGTCAAAGCTTATTGAAGTTTTTAAAAATGACCCAAAAAAGGAAGTGGATTTGGCCTCGTTGATGGTACATATTACGGATGAAGAAGAAATTAATAACCCAAATACCGTTAAAGTTGTTTTAGACCAATCAAACTTTGCGCTTTACTTTTCAAGAAGTCCAATTCCATACGCCAGAGCAAAAAATGTGGGTGCTAAGTATTACAAGCACAAAGGTGTTTATGCGTTTAGAAAGCAGGCCATTGTAGATTTTTATAATTTACCGATGACTCCATTGGAATCTTCAGAAAAATTGGAACAATTACGGTACTTGGAATATGGCAAACGAATTAAAATGGTTGAAACAGACATTGAAGGTGTAGAGATTGATACGCCTGAAGATTTAGAGCGAGCGAATAAAATATGGAAATAAACTTTAAGAACATAAAAGTTATTGGCTTTGACGCCGATGATACCTTATGGGTGAACGAGACATATTTTCGTGAAGCTGAAATGGCATTTGCTCAGTTGTTGTCAAAATATGAAACACCCAATAAAATAGACCAAGAGCTTTTTAAAAAGGAAATAGACAATTTAGGCCTATATGGCTATGGTGTTAAGGCCTTTACGCTTTCTATGGTTGAGTCGGCTTTAGAACTTTCTAACTATCAAATTTCTTCGAAAACCATCAATGATATTTTGAACATTGGTAAAGACATGTTGAACAAACCAGTTGAATTGCTTAATGGTGTTGAGGATGTTTTGGAAAATTTATCAAAAAAATATAGATTAATATTAGCCACTAAAGGCGATTTGTTAGATCAGGAACGTAAACTTGAAAAATCGGGGCTGATAAAATACTTTCATCATATAGAAGTTTTAAGCGATAAAAAGGAAGCCAATTACTCAAAATTATTGAATCATTTGGACATAAAACCATCAGAGTTTCTAATGATAGGGAATTCGTTAAAATCTGATGTATTGCCTTTGGTGCATATAAAAGCGAATGCCATACATGTGCCTTTCCATACAACATGGGCACATGAGGAGGTTACGGAAGAAGAAAAAAATGGAAAAGCCTATAAAACTATAAATTCATTAAAAAACCTTCTAGATCTATTGGAATAATTGAAAACATCCCGAAAAGATTTAAGTCATTTTTAATCGAGCAGAATTTAAAATAATAGTACTTTTGCGCTTTGCGAAAAAAAGAAAATATATTAAATGATTCATAAAAACTTTCCAATGGTGCCAAGGGTTATTTTTGGCAGAGGTAGTTTCAATCAACTAAATGAAATTTTAGCACCAAAACGTTTAAATATAGATGCGCCATTTATATTTTTAATTGACGATGTATTTAAGGGAAATACCGACTTGACTTCAAGAATTTCTTTGTCCTATGATGACAGGATAATTTTTATTTCCGCAGATGAAGAACCCAAAACCTCACAAGTCGATAAACTTGTTGAAGATATTATTTTAAATACTAAAGAACGTCCGTCGGGCATTATTGGTATTGGTGGAGGAACATTATTGGATTTAGCTAAAGCAGTTTCTATAATGTTAACAAATGATGGAGAATCTAAAAGTTACCAGGGTTGGGATTTGGTGAAAAACCCAGCTGTTTATCATGTAGGTATTCCAACCATATCAGGTACTGGAGCAGAGGTTTCTAGAACTACGGTGCTTACTGGACCAAAGAGAAAATTAGGCATAAATTCTGATTATACCCCCTTCGATCAAGTAATTTTAGATTCAGACCTAACCGTTGGTGTTCCCCATGAGCAATGGTTTTACACTGGTATGGATTGTTATATTCACTGTATTGAGTCGTTAAGCGGGTCTTATTTAAACACATTCAGCCAAAGTTATGGCGGAATGGCGTTTCAATTGTGCCAAGAAGTCTTTTTAGACAATAACTTATCTGAAATAGAATCTCGCGAAAAATTAATGATGGCCTCATGGCACGGTGGTATGAGTATTGCCTATTCCCAAGTAGGAGTTGCACATGCTATGAGTTATGGTTTGGCCTTTTTATTGGGTACAAAGCATGGTATAGGCAATTGCCTTGTCTTTGATCATTTAGAGGAGTTTTATCCAGAAGGCGTAAAACTTTTTAAGCAGATGAAAGAAAAGCATAACATTATCTTACCAAAAGGTATATGTGCCAATTTGAGTGATAATGATTTCGATGTTATGATAAACATAGCATTGGGGTTAACGCCTTTATGGGAAAATGCTCTTGGTAAAAACTGGCAAAAAATCATTACAAAGGAGAAACTTAAAGCTCTTTACCAAAAAATTTAATATGAAATGGCTGGCCAAATTAATTTACTTCAAAATATTAGGTTGGCGTATTACTGGTAATACAAATTTCTCTAAAGATTCGATTAAAAAAGTAGTAATCATTGCTGTTCCACACACCAGCTGGCATGACTTTTACATCGGTATTTTATTGCGGGCTGTTGTTGGCATTAAAACAAATTTTATAGGTAAAGAAAGCCTTTTTGTTTTCCCAATAGGCTGGTTTTTAAGAAAATTGGGAGGTAGTCCTGTTAACAGAAAACATAATGAAAATAAAGTAGAAGCGTTAGTTAAACTTTTTCAAGATAATGATGAGTTTAGGATAGCCTTAGCGCCGGAGGGAACCAGAAAAAAAGTTTCAACTTGGCGTACGGGATTTTATTTTATTGCGAAACAAGCGAATGTTCCTATAATTATGTTCACTTTAGATTTTGATAATAAGCAAAATAAGGTTTCTCAGCCTTTTTATCCAACGGATAACCAAGTTGCCGATTTTGAATATATGCATCGTTTTTTTAAAGGTGTAAAAGGTAAAATCCCTGAGTATTCCTAGTGTTATACAATGATTTTGGCATAAAGTTTGCAAATTACACTATCGAGCGAATGAAACATAAAGTAAACAATTATTTGTCCCTAAAAAGAAACATTAACTCCCTCAAAAAAAATAAAAGCTACTTATTAAGTAGCTTTTTGCTTTTTAATGATTAAATGTATTGGGCTTTTTCGTTATGGTGATTATATTTCAGTATATTTAGCCATATGATAAAAGACATAAAAATTGCCGTGTTGATTGATGGAGACAATATTCCATCAAAGTATATTTCAGAAATGATGGAAGAAATAACTAAATATGGCACCCCAACCATCAAAAGGATATATGGTGATTGGACAAAACCACATTTATCAAAATGGAAAAATGTACTTCTCGAAAATGCCATTACACCTATTCAGCAATACAGTTATACACAAGGGAAAAACGCTACCGACTCGGCCATGATAATTGATGCCATGGATATTTTGTATTCTGGAAAGGTCAACGGGTTTTGTTTGGTATCGTCAGATAGTGATTTTACCAAATTGGCAACACGCCTACGCGAAGCGGGTATCATTGTTTATGGTATGGGTGAGAAAAAAACGCCGGATCCATTTATAGTGGCTTGTGATAAATTTATTTATTTAGAAATTTTGGCCAGTGACGATAATGATAAAGACGAGAAAGGCAAATCAAAACAAAAGCCCAATCTATACAACATTACCCCGAAAGTAATTAGACTACTTAAAAATTCGGTAGATGATGCTGCCGATGATGACGGATGGGCCTTTCTTGGTGATGTTGGAACACTTATTATAAAAAAGCAACCAAATTTTGATTCACGTAATTTTGGGTTTCAGAAGTTAACTCCACTTTTTAAATCGCTTCCACAGTTTGAAATGGAGGAAAGAAATCAAGCCAACGCACGTTTCAAGCTTATCTATGTAAGGAATAAGCGTTGATAACGGAATTTAAATTTCCCCTAAAATCTTATCCATTACCCAACTGGTATGAAGTGCCGTTTCACCTAATGAAGGGTGGGGAATTCCCTCAATTAAGTGGTTGCGCATGTTTTCAACATGAGGCGTTTGAATGTGTTTTGGGTTTTCAATAAACAATTCTTCACTTTTTGAATCACTTTTTAAAATGATTGAATTTTCGTGAAATACGGAAAACTCAATAGTGCCCTTACTTCCGTAAATGATGGTTTCATCTTTATGGTCATTAAATCCAAAATTCCAAACCCCAGAACCGGTTACCCCCGAATCATGCAGCCATGATGCTGTTATTGCATCTTTGGCTGAATAAAGGTTTTGTTGGTTTACGCTGATGCCTTTGGCGTCTCTAAAATTGCCCAATAAGTAAGCAAATAAATCTAGCGAGTGACTTGCCAAATCATCAAAATAACCAGCTGGAGCAATTTTACTATCGGTTCGCCAATTATAAACTTTAGATAAATCGGTCTCACTGGCAGGTTTGCTTAAATGCGAAGTAATATGCCTTATTTGCCCAATAAAATTATTATCTAGCCATTCCTTTACCTTTAAAAATCTTGGTAGCGAACGCCTGTAATAGGCCACAAACAAAGGAAGGTTCTTTTGTTTAAAGGCGTTGTATATTTCTAAACTTTCTGAATAGCTTGGTGTTAGTGGTTTTTCAATACAACAGGGTTTTCCAGCAGCCGCAACTTTTAACGCAAATTCTTTATGTGAATCTGGTGGAGTGGCAATATAGACGGCATCAACGTTTTTGTCATTTATTAGGTCATTGGCATTGGTATAAATAGTTTTTATGTTGTGTCGTTTTGCGTAATCTTTTAGTTTTTCTTTGTCTCTACGCATAACAGCCGAAACGGCAAACCCATTAGTTAATTGATATGGCGGGCCGCTTTTAACTTCGGTTACATTTCCACAACCAATAATGCCCCAGTTTATATTTTTTTTGCTTTCCACAGATGTAATTTTGTTTTAAGAATAAAAAAAGGACGCCATTTAGCGCCCAATTAAACTTATGTTTTATTCTGATGTTTCTTCCATGGTGTGATAAACATTCTGCACATCGTCATCTTCCTCCAATTTTTCAAGAAGTTTTTCAACATCTTCAGCCTGTTCCGGGGTGAGTTGCTTCGTTACTTGTGGAATGCGCTCAAAACCAGAAGACAATATTTCAATACCTCTATTTTCCAACTCAGCTTGAATGGCTCCAAAGCTTTCAAAAGGGGCATAAATTAAAATGCCGTCCTCATCGGCAAAAACTTCTTCGGCACCATAATCTATAAATTCTAGTTCTATTTCTTCTGGGTCTAAACCTTCGGCATTTATTCTAAAATTGCAGGTATGGTCGAACATAAAAACAACAGATCCAGAGGTACCCAAACTGCCATCACATTTATTAAAATAACTGCGAACGTTGGCAACTGTTCTAGTATTGTTGTCGGTTGCTGTTTCAACCAAAATGGCAATTCCATGAGGTGCATAACCTTCAAAAATAACCTCTTTATAATCACCTTGGCTTTTGTCGCTGGCACGCTTTATGGCCCTTTCTATGTTGTCTTTTGGCATGTTAACAGACTTAGCGTTCTGTATAACTGCCCTTAATCGCGAATTACTATCAGGGTCTGGTCCACCTTCCTTCACCGCCATAACTATATCTTTGCCAATGCGTGTAAAGGCTTTGCTCATGGCAGACCAACGCTTCATTTTTCTTGCTTTTCTAAACTCAAAAGCTCTTCCCATAATTAAAATATGTTTTTATCACTTCCTCAAAAATGAGGGTGTTTTTCGTGGCACAAATTTAAAAATCTGTCAATCAAAAACAAACTATTGTTCTTCCGGCTCAACAATATTTTCAATGGCTTCAATCAATTTGAAATCTTTATTGGTAACACCATTGGCATCGTGTGTGCTCAATGAAATGGTCAATACATTATAAACGTTCGTCCAATTTGGGTGATGGTTTTGTGCTTCGCATTCAAAAGCAATTCGGCTCATGGCGCTAAAGCAATCTTTGAAGTTTTCAAATTCAAACTCGGCATGCAGAGCTTCGTCAAAATATTCCCAATCTGGGTAACGCAGCAATTTTCTTTCTATGTCTTGTTCTGATAGTCTTTCCATAATTAAATAGTTTGTTACAATTTAGTGATTTAAACGCTTAAAATCAAGGTAATTTTAGTTCGGAAAGGATATCTTGACTGAGAAGCTGAAGATGTTTTGGTAACGTATTGGTTTTCGGCAAAACGGCAAGGTATCTGTCGTCATTTGTAGTGTAAACACGCTTAAATAAGGGTTGGTTTTTGCATTGAAGTGTTTCAATAATTTCCTTAATAAAATCATCATGATGCACCAAGTCGGTACTTCCTAAATGGAATATGCCCCATTTGTTTCTGTTTATAATGTAGTGTATTTGCTGTGTTACTTTAGAATCGGCAGTAACATTAATGATGAGATTGGGAAAAACTTCTATGGATTGTTTTTCATTTATGTTTTTAACAATCTCCTGAACCCTTGGTGATTGAGTCCCAAATACCATGGGTAATCTTAAAATGGCCACTTGTTTTTTGGGTAAGCGTAATAACATATTTTCAATTTTTATTTTGAAATGCCCATATATGCTATTGCTGTATGTTTTTTCGTCCTCATAACTGGGGTATTTGCTGTAGGCATCAAAAACATTGGCAGATGACAAAAAAAGTAATCTTATTTTATTTAAAAACACATATTCCGTAAGGTGTTGGTGCACCAAAACTTGCTTTGAAAAATCTCCCCGAAGCGCTGAAATAATGACTGTAGGCCTTACAAGTTCTAAAATCTCGTAAATATCATCTTCTTCTATGTTGTACTGAAAAAAATGTTCGTTTTTTTCAAGGGCTTTATTGCTGATATTATAAGTGCCGTAGGTGTTGAAATAGGAGCAGAGTTCTTTGTAAATCGCACTGCCTAAAAAGCCACTGGCGCCTAATATTAGAATTCTATGTTTACTCTCTTTCTCTTGCCGTTTCATTTACATTTAAATGTATATTACCCTTTGTAAAATGGTAATTTTACTACTGTTGCGGGGATGGCATTTTTTCGAATTTGGATATTGATTTTGCTGTTCACTTCCGAAAAAATTGTTGGCACATAACCCAAACCAATACCCTTACCAAGACTGGGTGACATAGTGCCGGATGTAACTTCTCCAATTTTATTGCCAGTGTCATCTACAATATCATAACCGTGGCGAGGTATACCACGTTCATCCAATTCAAAAGCAATAAGTTTGCGTTTTGGCCCTTTTTCTTTTTCAGCTTTTAAGGCTTCGGAGTTTGTGAAGTCCTTGGTGAATTTTGTAATCCAGCTTAAACCAGCTTCAATAGGCGAGGTGGTATCATCAATATCATTTCCGTAAAGGCAGTAACCCATTTCTAAACGCAAAGTGTCCCGAGCTGCAAGCCCAATAGGTTTAATTCCAAAATCGGCTCCGGCTTCCAAAACTTTGTCCCAAACCTGCTTTACTTCACTGTTCTTGCAATAGATTTCGAATCCACCACTTCCTGTATAACCAGTAGCTGAAATAATGACATGCTCAATATCCGCAAAATCGCCAACTAAAAAGTTGTAAAATTTAATACCCGACAAATCTTGGGTTGTAAGACTTTGCATAGCCTCAACGGCTTTTGGACCTTGAATGGCCAAAAGGGAATAGTCTTCACTTAAATCACTCATAGTGGCACCAACATTATTTTTAGATTCAATCCAGCTCCAATCTTTTTCAATATTACTTGCATTAACAACCAATAGATATTGTTCTTCCTTAATTCTATATATAATTAAATCATCAACAATACCGCCATCATCATTGGGCATACAACTATATTGGGCTTTGCCAATAGTTAATTTTGAAGCATCATTACTTGATACTTTTTGAATCAATGGCAAAGCGTGTTCACCTTCAATCAAAAACTCGCCCATATGTGACACATCAAACACGCCAACAGCGTTTCTAACGGTTTCGTGTTCTATATTAACTCCTTCATATTGTACGGGCATATTGTAGCCAGCAAAGGGCACCATTTTTGCACCAAGAGCTTTGTGCGTTTCTGTTAAGGCAGTATTTTTCATTTAAAATCTTTAGTTAAAATTTAAAGTATTATGAACCATATTATTACTATATTAAAACCAATAATTAAAGCCTTCTTTGCTTTAAAAGAAAACATTATATTCTCGATAAAATTACCGAAGAATTTAATTATTCCAACAAGTATATTCTCCATAATTTTGAAAGCAAATGTATTGAAAAATTAAGGATTTATAGATTGCCGAGGAGATATTCCCGGTTATTATTTTATCTGAAAAAGAAGTATTATTCTACTCTTTGTTTTTTGATGAATTTGAAAAACAGTTCATTATTTTTTCTTGACTCAATGGAGTTGTAGCAAGTTTCTAAAATTTCTATGTTGAAAAACGGACTGAACAATTGTTCATATTCCCTTTTGTTTCCACCAAAAGGCGGATGGGTCTCGTTTAGCTGAACTTGAAATAGAACCCCAATTATTTTGCCTTCAGCTTTTATTATTTGAGACATTTTTAAAACATAATCTCTTCTTAGCTCTGGATTTATGGCACAAAAAAATGTTTGCTCAATGATTATGTCGAAGATCATGTCAAGATTGAAAAAATCCTCATGAATCAATTGGTTTTCTGGAAATTCAGGTAATCTTTTTTGAATGTTGTGTAAAGCCGTTTTTGAAACGTCCACCACAAAAACATTCTTAAAACCTTTGCGGTATAGATATTCAGCTTCATATGAATTTCCACCACCTGGAATTAAAATTTTTAAATCGGTATTTGTAAGTTGGTCAATGTATGCTTTTAATGGATTTGACACAGAGCCAATATCCCAGCCTATATCATGGGCTTTGTAGCGGTTATCCCAATATTTTTCTGATAAATCAATCACGGATTTTATTTTTGATTAAGATTTTGAATGTAAAAGTATGACAAATTTACTTTTCAAAATTAATTGTATGAATGGTTAGTTAGAATGTCTAATTTAGCCAAGAATGATTAAAAAATTATAGATGCGACATTTACCAAGATATTCAGAAAACAAAAAAAAGGATAAGGCTAAAGTAACTATGGCGCAAGCGTTCAAGACCATTATTTGGCCAAGACGAAACTTAGTTTTTATTGGATTAATTCTTATTGTTATTAGGAGTTTGGCAGGTTTGGTGCTTCCTTGGCAAAGTAAAGTGTTGTTAGATCGGGTAGTGCCGAGCAAAGACATGACCCAAGTTTATACATTGGTGGCCATTGTTCTATCGGCTATTTTGATACAAGCTGTAACCTCTTTTTCACTGACTCGAATTTTGAGCGTTCAGGCACAATATTTAATCAGCGAATTACGGGCTCAGGTGCAAAAAAAAGTATTGTCTTTACCCATAAGTTTTTTTGACAACACCAAATCCGGTGCTTTGGTTTCACGTATTATGACGGATGTTGAGGGCGTTCGTAACCTTATTGGCACAGGGCTAGTACAACTTGTTGGGGGCTCGTTTACGGCTATTGTTTCGTTAATCATTTTAATCAAGCTTAACCCATGGATGACGCTTTTTGTATTCGTACCGCTTTCCATTTTTGGCTACATTGCCCTTCGTGCTTTTAAATATATTCGGCCAATTTTCCGTACACGAGGAAAAATCAATTCAGAAGTTACGGGCAGGTTAACCGAAACCCTTGCTGGCGTTAGGGTAATAAAGGCCTTTAACGCTGAAGCTCAGGAAAATGAAGTGTTCGAAAAAGGGGTAAATAAACTCTATCAGAACGTAAAAAAAAGCTTAACGGCTACAGCCTTTATGACCAGTTCTTCTACATTTTTAATAGGTGTAGCCACAACCGGAATTATGGGAATTGGTGGGTACTACATGATGCAAAGTGAAATGACAACAGGGGATTTCTTGTTCTTTACGCTGATACTTGGCTTCATGATTGCCCCAATAGTACAAATGAGCAATATTGGAAGCCAGCTTACTGAGGCTTTAGCCGGATTGGATAGAACAGAAGAGTTGATGAATATGGCAGCTGAGGCTGATGATATGGAACGTGACATTGAACTCGATAACTTAAAAGGCGATATTGAATTTGACGATGTATCTTTCGCTTATGAGGAAGGAAAGGAAGTGCTTCACAACATTAGTTTCAATGCTCCTGCAGGTTCTGTAACGGCTTTAGTTGGTAGTTCAGGTTCGGGTAAGTCAACTATTGCGGGATTATCGGCAACGTTTTTAAATCCAAAATCGGGTAAAATCACCATTGACGATAAGGACTTATCAAAAATTAAACTGACCAGCTACAGAAAATATTTGGGCGTGGTTTTGCAGGATGAATTTTTATTTGAGGGTACCATTAAGGAAAACATTATGTTCCCGAGACCGAATGCTTCCGAAAACGAATTGCAATATGCGGTGAAGGCAGCTTACGTAAACGAATTTACGGATAGATTTGAAGATGGCCTGGAAACCTTAATTGGCGAAAGGGGCGTGAAACTTTCTGGGGGGCAACGCCAGCGATTGGCAATTGCCCGAGCTATTTTGGCAAATCCAAAAATTATTATATTGGACGAGGCCACCTCAAATTTAGATACCGAGAGTGAAGCCCTAATTCAAAAAAGTCTAGGTGAGTTGGTCAAGGATAGGACCACAATCGTCATAGCACACCGTTTAAGTACCATCAGAAAAGCAGACCAAATTTTGGTCATCGAAGCAGGGTATATTGTTGAGCGGGGCACCCATGATGTTTTAATAGCCAAAAAAGGAAGGTATTTCGATTTATATACCTATCAAGCTAAAATTTAGGCTATGCGGTTATAAGTTTCGTTTTCCTTTTCATTACAAGGAACACTAAAAGTGCCAGAATACCAAAAACAGAAAAGCCAACAAAAAGAGGTAAAACTGAAGATTTAACAAAACTACCTATATAATTAGCAATTGGTACTGCAAGAACCGTTGATAGGAAACCATTTATAGCTGCACCTATACCGGCAATATGGCCGAGCGGTTGCATAGCTAGGGCTCGTAAATTTCCAAAAAGAAAACCAACTGCAAAAAATTGCAAAGCGAAAAAACTTAATAGGATATAGATGCTAGGGTTATGTCCCGACCAAAATAAAAGTACATATAAAACCGAAATAAACGCATAGGCAGTACAGGCCACAAATGCTATACGTAACATACCGTATTTAACCACCAATCTACTATTTAGAAAAGTAGCTAAGCCAATTGAAATGGCTAAACTGGCAAATATATATGGGAACATGTCAGCCAAATTATATTGTTCCTGAAATATTTGTTGCGATGTGCTCAAATACACCATAAACGATCCGGTTATAAAACCTGAAATTAGCGTAAATGCTATGGCATCAGTACTTTTAAAAAACTCTCTTGTACCATCAATAAATAAGTGAGATGAGAATTTAATTCGTTTTTCTTTGGCAAGCGTTTCAGGTTGTCTTAACCAAAACCATAATATAATCAATACGCCAAAAACCAAATTGAAATGGAAAATGGATTCCCAATTGAAAAAGTTGATTAAGAATTGTCCCAATGTTGGTGCAATTACTGGGACCAATAAGAAAAACATGACGATTATTGAAATGATTTTGGCCATGTAATCGCCACTAAATTCATCCCTGACCATAGATATACTAATTGTTCTTGCAGATGCCAAACCAAAACCTTGCAGGGTTCTGCCCGCAATCATGACTTCAAAACTTTTGGTAGTAACACAAATAATACTTGCTAAGATAAATATCAAAAAACCTACGTAAACAAGGGGCTTTCTTCCAAAACTATCAGATAACGGACCTAAAATCAATTGCCCAAAACCAATACCCAAAAATATCATCGTGATCAAAAATTGATTGTTCTCAGGATTAGTAACACCCAAAGACGCCCCAATTTCTGGCAAGGCTGGTAGCAAAGCATCAATAGATAGCGCAACAATAGACATTAATGAGGCCATTAGGGCCACAAACTCGAATTTAAAATGTTGGGGTTTTTCCATGTTGCAAAAGTAAGGCAATTAATTTCTCCAAAAACCCATTAACCATTTAATAATACAATGTTATTATTGTTAAATTTGATACGTGAAATTTATGTTAAAATGAAGATTCAACCCCTTTTAGATTATATAAATAAGTTTGTTAGCTTAACTGAGGAAGAAGAGACCTTTTTGGCTTCAAAGGTAAGTTACAGAAGGTATTTAAAAGGGCAGTATATTGTTCAACAAGGTGATATTTGCAAACATGAGTGCTTTGTGGTTTCGGGATGTACCAAGATGTTTTATGTAGATGACGACGGCCAAGAACATATCATCATGTTTTCCATTGAAGATTGGTGGACGTCTGACATGGGAAGCTTTATAACACAAACGCCAACAGATTTTAACGTGCAGTGTCTTGAAAACACAGAATTGATTCTGTTCCATTATGATTCCATTGAAGAGCTATATGCCAAAATACCAAAGTTGGAGCGGTTCTTTAGAAAAATAATAGAACGTGCCTTTGTTGCCGCCCAAAAACGAATCATCAGAAATTTTAGCCTTACGGCCAAGGATAGGTATATCTACTTTAAAAACCAATATCCTGAAATAGACCAACGCATTCCACAATATATGATTGCCTCATATTTGGGCATAACTAAGGAATTCCTGAGTAAAATAAAGAGCCAAATCATCCAAGAACAATAAATGTTAAACTAGATTAACATCATTTAATAAACTACTTTATTTCCCAACTTTTACTTCTTTCAGATCTTTGTATCATAATATTTGAAACATATAATTATGAATACATTAATAGAAAAAATTAGTACAGTAAATGATATGATACTTCAAGGTAAAGCTTTGGAGGCTTTTGATGAATTCTATCATGATGACGTGGTGATGCAAGAGAATGATAGCCCCGAATTTATTGGAAAGGAACTGAATAGAAAAAGAGAAGAAGAGTTCTTCAGCTGCATCACAGAATTTAGGGGAGCAAAACCCTTAAAAGTTAGTGTTGGTGAAAATACCACCATGGTAGAATGGCATTTTGACTACACCCATAAAGATTGGGGCGTTAGAAAATATAACCAAGTTGCTGTTCAAGAATGGAAAGACGGAAAAATTATAAAAGAAAAATTTTATTACGGATCATAAATAAATCAAAAACAAAAAAGAATAAACATGAAAAACACAATTAAAAATTTAGCAGTAATAACTTTAGTAGCAGTAACATCATTTTCATTCACAGAAATTGAAAAGAAAGAAGTGAAAATTACTGAAAGTAAAGTGGTATGGAAAGGTTATAAAGTAACTGGTTCTCATGAGGGAACTGTTGAGATTAAATCTGGTTCATTGGCTTTTGAAAATGACAAATTAGTAGGAGGGGAGTTTGTAATAGACATGACGACTATTGGTTCAACTGATTTAGAAGGTGAATACAAAGGAAAATTAGATGGTCATTTGAAATCTGATGATTTTTTTGGTGTAGCAAATCACCCAACAGCTAGTTTAGTTTTTAAATCAGTGACTGCCTCTGGAAAAAACGCTTATGATGTAACTGGTGATTTAACCATTAAAGGGATTAAACACCCCGTATCATTTAAAATTTCAATTTATGGTAGTAAAGCAACTGCTTCACTTAAAGTTGATAGAAGTAACTACGACGTGCGTTATGGTTCGCCAAGCTTTTTCAATGATTTAAAAGACAAAGCCATTTACGACGAATTTGACTTAGTAGCAGATTTACAGTTTTAGTAATAAAGATATTGCCCGAAAAAGAAAAATGTAAGAACAGTAATAGCAAATTAAGCACTCAGCGATGAGTGCTTTTTTTATGCTATAAATTAATCAAAACCTACCTTAAAGATTTATCTTTGAACCTTATGAAGATTTTTAAGTGTCCAAATTGTGCTTCCACTATTTTTTTCGAAAATTCTCGATGCGTTAACTGTGGTAATGTATTGGGCTATGAAGCGGTTTCTGACGGATTTATAATCCCCAATAGTTACAATTCGTATTACAACAATAACTTTAAGTTTTGCGACAACCATAAATATGGCATTTGCAATTGGCTAATTGAGGATGATGGTAACCACATATTTTGCAAAGCTTGCGAACTTAACAGAAAAGTACCAGCTGAATCGGACACTGAAAATTTTCAAAAATGGAAAAAACTTGAAGTAGCCAAACATAGGTTGGTATATCAACTTTTAAAATTGAATCTTCCTTTAGAGTCGAAAATTAAAAATAACCAAGGCATTGCGTTCGATTTTCTTTCAGAAAATAATAGTGACAATATGGTAACAGGTCATGCTGGCGGGGTAATAACCATTTTGCTTTCAGAAGCAGATTCCGTTCATCGAGAACAGATAAGAATGCAAATGGATGAGCCTTACAGAACATTGCTGGGACATTTTAGGCACGAAATGGGTCATTATTATTGGGGCTTCTTTTTTGATTACAGTGACAATATTTTCAATTTTAGAAACCTTTTTGGTGATGAAAGGCAAGATTACAACCAAGCAATTAATCATTATTATTGCTATGGTGCTCCCCTAAATTGGAACCTTAATTTTATTAGTAAGTATGCCACATCGCACCCTTGGGAAGATTGGGCTGAAACTTGGGCACACTACCTTCATATTATGGACACCTTGGAAACCGGTAATGCCATTGGTATTTCATTTTCATCCAATCAAACACAAAATCAGGAAATACATGTAACGCGTTGCTCTAACCCATACCTAACCGGAGATTTTAAAACTATTTTTGAAACCAGTATTGCATTAACATCTGCGGTAAACAGCCTAAATCGCTCCATGGGTTTGCCAGATATTTATCCATTTGTAGTGCCCGAACCTGTTTTTCAAAAATTGAGTTTTATTCATAATTTATTCAACCAACATTTATATAGTTAACCTATTTATTTTAAATGAGAAAGAATATTTTCTTTATTGTATTTTCTGCATCAACGTTGTTTGTCAATAATTTTTCCGCTTACTCTCAAATAAAAAAGGAAAACCTGAAGCTAGGTTTAAGCTATGGCACGGGTTCTCAAAATAAATGGCCATTTAATTTAAAGGATTATACGCGCGAGGTCGATTTTTATAAACTATTGTTTAACTATAGTATTTCTAAAAAGAGAAAATGGGCCTATGAAATTACTATTGAACCGAGTTACAATATTGCCGAGCACCAACTTTTGAACAAATGGTTTGTTAAGGAAACAGATTATGAGGACTATTTAGAAAAACGAGAGTTATACACCCAAAAAAGATCCATTAGGGAATATGTGCTTAATCTTGGTTTTATTTTACGATACAATATTTATGGGGATTTAAGCACGTATGCCATTGCAGGTGTTGGGCCAATGATATCGGACAAGGCAACTGAACGACTTGCCAAAGGTTATGCTTTTTCAGATGTGTTTGGTTTAGGCCTTTCTTATGAGATAAAGCCTTTTCAGCTGGATTTTAGATATTCTGTACGGCATATCTCCAATTTAGAAATGAGACCTCCTAACAGTGGGCATAATACCACAAATATAGAATTTTCAGTATTAATTAGTCTTTGGTAATTAAGTAGTATACATCTGCTTTATTGTTTTATTTGTAAACTTTTTACTTCTTCTGTTAATTATTTGTATATTTTGAATGTTAATCAATTAAATTCTATTGACCCTCAACAATGTTTAGGTACGTCCTCTCTCTCAAAATAGGTTGTGTTTTTATTCTATTTTTTAATTTGATGGCTTTGGGCCAAGCAAATGAAAATTACTACCGCTTTATTGATTCAGCCGATATACACATAGACCATAACACACAAAAAGCCTTATCATTTTTAGATTCTATTCCTAAACCTTTAGAAAAGAATATTGAAGGAAGACTATCTGAATATTATTCCATTAAAACATTGATACATGATGAATATAGCGAGTATTCTAAAATGCAACAAAGCATTATTTTTACCTTAAAATATGCTGACAAAGAAGAGAACTACCAGATTGCCGGAAACGCTTGCCTAAACTTGTTTAGCAATTTATATTTTGTTTCAAAGGACACTACTGCCTATAATTATTTAGATAAGGCAATTGAATATTATGAAAAATGTAACTATGCCAATGGACTTTTGGAAGTGCAACAAATGAGGGCATATGCCGAGTTTTTAGACCACGATTACCTGTCATGCATAAACTTGCTTTTAGGTAACCTTGATAAATTTGCAAAAGTAGAGGATAACCAATACTTCAATTTGTTTGCCAATTACCTTTTGAGTTCCAGTTATTTTAGGCTAGGCAAATATGAGAAGGCACACATTTACTTTAATAAACTTGAAGCCTTGCAAAATGCGCCGGGCGTAACAGATTACAACTATTATTCATTCGTATCTACCTTAAAAATGCAATTGGCCAAATTGCATTTTAAGTCAAATGCGTTGGATTCAACATTATACTATCTTAAGGCATCTAAAAAGTTTGCGTCCTACATGCCAGAGAATATATTAAAAGACTACTACCGATTGTATGCCGATATTTACAAGGCATCAGGAGATATTAAAAATTCAAAGGCTTACATAGATACACTAATGGAAATTGACAAAAAAAGCTATAAGAGTAATGTTGAAGCCAGTATATTGATAAATGATTCATTATTAAAAGCGGAAACTGAATTGGCCGAAACAAAGCAAAACAATATGTTAAGTATAGGGTTGATAATAATTTTTTCTGGTGTTTTGGTTGTTTTGAGTCTGTTGTATTTTTCTTTTTATAAAAACCAAATAGTGAAAATTGTTGAACAAGGCAAAGAGTCGAGCAACTTTTCTTATTTAAAAACCAATAATGAAAAGTTAGCGGTTAAAGTCCATGGACTTGAAGAATATATCAAAAACTTGAAGAGTGAGATTAGGGAAATTTCGTCTACAAAAAACACTGAAACCCAAAAAGAAAGAATAAAGTCACTTTACAAAAATTTGCATATTGATTCTTCCACTTTACTAAACAAATCTGAAAATCATTTAGAGTTAGTAAACGACCTTAATATTGAATTCTTCAAACAAATTGAAGAGCGTTATCCAAGTTTAAATAAATCAGAGGTCATTATTTGTTACTACTTGTTTATGGGATTTAGCAACAAAGAAATTGCAGTGTTTTTAAATGTATCAGTCAGGTCGGTAGAAAGTAAGCGCTATAGAATTTCAAAGAAAATTGATTTCAATAAAGATGAAACTACTTTGGTAAATCATCTTCAAGAAACATTTGGCAATATTTAAGCGCAAAACTAAATTTCTTTTTGTTTTTTAACGATTAGATAACTCGTTGATGTAAAAACAATTACCAAAGTGCGTAGTAGATGCGTAGTTGATTATTGCGGAAAATCACCCTTGTTTATGATATTTGTTATATGCTATTATCAACAATTGGTTGTGTTAAGCTCTTGTGATGTTTAAGCTGATATTGTTTTGATGACTGCGTTGGTTGTAATCAAAGTAATAATCTATCACAAAAGAACTGACAGGATTAATTGATAAACAATCCGCTATTAATACGTAATAGTTCGATTAAAGGGTAAAAAAGGAGTCTTATTCAGACTCCTTTTTATTTTGGTGTTTTTAAGTTAAAGAGGAATATTGCCATGCTTCCTTTTTGGACTATTTACTTTCTTATTTTCTAAAGTTGAAAATGCCTTTATTAATTTTCTTCTGGTGTTTTTTGGAATGATAACTTCATCTATAAATCCGCGCCTTGCAGCTCTATAGGGATTGGCAAATTTTGCTGCATATTCTGCTTCTTTTTCAGCTAATTTTTCAGTTGGGTTATCAGAAACTGCAATTTCTTTTCTAAAAATAATTTCACTTGCACCTTTGGCTCCCATAACCGCTATTTCTGCACCTGGCCAAGCAAAGTTGTAATCGGCTCCAATATGTTTGGAGTTCATTACATCATAAGCGCCACCATAGGCCTTTCTCGTTATTACCGTAATCCTTGGCACGGTGGCCTCACTCAAGGCATACAACAATTTTGCGCCATGCACGATGATGCCGTTCCATTCTTGATCCGTTCCAGGTAAAAATCCTGGAACATCAACCAGCACCAAAAGAGGAATATTAAAGCAATCGCAAAACCGTGTAAAGCGTGCAGCCTTTCTGGAACTGTTAACGCCCAATACACCCGCAAAAGCCATAGGCTGATTGGCAATTACGCCAATGCTTTGGCCTCCTAATCGTGCAAATCCAACAATAATACTGCCGGCAAAATCTTTATGTATTTCATAGAACGAATCGTGATCAATAATACCTTTGATTACATCGTGCATATCGTATGGTTTGTTGGGATTGTCAGGAACAATATCGGATAAAACATTCCTAACTTCATCCTGTAAATCTATTTTTAGCTTTTTTGGTTTTTCGGTGTTGTTTTGCGGTAAATAGCTCAGTAGTTTTTTTACATCATCCAAGCAAGCCACATCATTGATTGATGTTTTATGCGCTACTCCGGACTTTGTGGCATGTGTTGAGGCTCCACCTAATTCCTCACTCGTAACTTCCTCATTGGTAACCGTTTTTACAACGTTAGGGCCTGTAACAAACATATAGCTCGTATGTTCAACCATTATGGTAAAATCGGTCATTGCTGGAGAATACACCGCGCCACCAGCACATGGACCCATGATTGCCGAAATTTGAGGTATGACTCCAGAGGCTTGCACGTTTCTGTAAAAAATATCAGCATATCCGCCAAGGGAGCGCACGCCTTCCTGGATTCTTGCGCCACCAGAATCGTTGAGGCCTACAATGGGTGCGCCTACCTTAACAGCCAAATCCATGATTTTGCAAATTTTTTCGGCATGTGTTTCAGAAAGTGAACCGCCAAAAACCGTAAAATCTTGAGCATAAACATATACCAATCTGTTGTTGATTGTGCCGTAACCAGTAACTACGCCATCCCCAAAAAATATTTGGTCTTCCATACCAAAATCTGTTGTTCGATGCGTTACCAAAGCGCCTATCTCCTCAAAGGACCCTTCGTCCAAAAGGTATTCAATGCGTTCTCGTGCCGTAAGCTTTTTGTTGGCATGTTGCTTGTTTATACGTTTTTGCCCTCCGCCCAATTTGGCAAGTGCAATACGCTCATTCAATTTATTTATTTTTTCCTGTTTTGAATCCATATCTGTTAATAGGGTAAGCGCAAAAGTTTTTGATCTGTTAAATATTGCTTTACAGCTATGAGCGCGGCAATCTTTGCTTCGTTTTGTATCTCTGATTTTAAAGTCTCTGGTGTATAGAAATTCTTAACAAAATGCGTATCGAAATTTCCTGAGCGGAATGCTTCATGTTCACAAACATATTTACCGAATGGGAGCGTGGTTTCAACTCCTTCTACTACGTAATTATTAATGGCTTCTATCATAAGTTGAATAGCCTCTTCACGTGTTTTTCCATAGGTGATTAATTTTGAAAGCATGGGGTCGTAATAAATAGGGATATCCATGCCTTGTTCAAAACCATTATCCACCCTAATATTGGGGCCAATTGGTATTTTGTATATGTTTAAGTTTCCAACACTAGGTAGAAAATCATTCAAAGGGTCTTCCGCGTAAACACGAAGTTCCAGAGCGTGACCGCTTATTTTTAAATCTTCTTGTTTTATGCTTAATGATTCTCCGCGCGCTACTTTTATTTGTAATTCTACCAAATCCACACCCGAAATAAGTTCGGTAACAGGATGTTCTACCTGCAGTCGTGTGTTCATTTCCAAAAAATAGAAATTATGGTCGGCGTCCAACAAAAACTCCACAGTTCCTGCTCCTAAATAATCACAAGATTTAGCGACTTTTATAGCCGCTTCTCCCATTTTTGCCCTAAGTTCTGGACTTAAAATAGAAGAAGGTGCTTCTTCAACTACTTTTTGGTGACGCCTCTGAATACTGCATTCACGTTCAAAAAAATGGAGAACATTACCGTGGCTGTCTGCCATAACCTGAATTTCGATATGTCGTGGCGAGGCCACGTATTTTTCGATAAAAACGGATCCATCGCCAAATGCAGAAGTGGCTTCACTTATGGCACGGTTCATTTGAGATTCTAAATCTTTTTCTCTTTCAACAATGCGCATACCTTTTCCGCCACCACCCGCAGATGCTTTAATAAGAATGGGAAAACCAATTTCCAAGGCAATGGATTTTGCTTTGTTCACATCGGTTATAGCTTCATCAATTCCAGGAACCATGGGGATGTTGTACTTTTTAACTGCTTCTTTGGCAGCCAATTTACTTCCCATAATTTTTATGGCTTTGGAGCGCGGACCAATAAAAATGATTTTATTAGTTTCGCATAATTCAGCAAAAGCAGCATTTTCACTCAAAAAGCCGTAGCCTGGATGGATAGCATCAGCGCCTAGATTTTTAGCTACTTCAATAATTTTATTCCCCCTCAAATAAGATTGATTAGAAGGTGGTTCACCAATACAAACAGCTTCATCAGCAAATTTAACATGCGGTGCATTTCTATCAATAGTAGAAAAAACAGCAATGGTTTCTAGGCCCATTTTTTTTGCCGTTTTCATCACACGAATAGCAATTTCACCACGGTTTGCAACTAATATTTTTTTCATTCCCATATTAACCTTCCCAAAGGGAAGATTTTTTAAATTTTATTTGTTTAAATCTTTTCAAGAACATGTGGTTCGGTAATTTAATTATATTAGTGGATAACGTTCACGGTCTGAAAAATGTCCATTATGGGCTTTCAAATTCAATTAACAATTGATTTTTCTCAACAGCATCACCTTTTTTTGCGGAAATGGATTTAATCAAACCATCTCTTGGCGATAAAATACTGTTTTCCATTTTCATGGCTTCAAGAATAAATAGTGAATCGTTCTCTTTTACTTCCTGGCCAACTGCAACATGCATTTCTAGAATTAAGCCAGGCATTGGCGCTTTTATGGAATCTACTAGTTTTGAAGATTTAGTGCCTAACCCCATTTTCTTAATCAATAAATCCAAGTTGTCCATAATATTCACCATGTAGGTATTATTATTGATCTTTATGTGATATGATTTATTGTTGAAATTAGAAGCAACGATTTCCGCTTTGTACGATTTACTCTCTTGAAGTATATGAAAGTTGTTTTTTGAAACTTGAAGTGCATCTAGATTTGAAATCTGGTCTCCAGAAATGTCAAAATCAAAAGAACTGTTGACTTTCACCTTAAATTTTTCACTCATTTACAAAACTATTGGTAGAAGTAAATATAGGAATTTTAAACAGCATTTTCAATTATTCCATACCAATGCTGACTAACTTTTGGATAGATGAAAACTATTTTGAATTTCTTGTAATACAAACTCATAATAAGATTTGTTAGAAGGCACAAAATGATTGTTGTTGTTGCCGATTGTGTCAATAAGTGTTTGAAATTGATGAAGCGTAACCAATTTTAAAGCCTCAACTTCTTCTTCTTGTGGCACTAATTCGGAAACCGAAACGTTTAATTCGGCGATAAATGTATTGTGAAATTCATTGTCTTGAATGCCATTATCATAACTTTGAAAGCACTCAAAAACGCCAATTTTTTTCAAATCTGTTTTAGAAAGCTTTAAGCTAATTTCTTCGCTGGTTTCTCTTAATACAGCTTGTTTTGCTGTTTCACCAGCATCAATATGCCCAGCAACCGAAACATCCCACATTAATGGGCAAATGGCCTTTTTTGCTGAACGTTGGGATAGTAGAATTTCACCTTTTTTGGTGTAGAGCCAAAGATGTGCAGTATGGTGATAGAGACCTTTTTGATGGATAACGGATTTCAATTCTGAAACTCCAATTGGGTTACCGTTTCTATCTACTACGTCTATATATTCGTCCATATTTTAATTTAAAAAAAGATTCCCGACAAGCGGGAATCAATATTTAATCGAAATAACTAAAAGACTCGCCGTCTTTAATATTTAATAATGTTTCATAAATCAGTTTAATGACGTTTTCAACATCATCTTTATGAACCATTTCCACTGTGGTATGCATATAACGCAAGGGCAGGGAAATTAATGCTGAAGCTACGCCACCGTTGCTGTAGGCAAAAGCATCCGTATCTGTTCCTGTGGCCCTTGATAATGCAGAACGTTGGAAAGGTATTTTTTTGCTTTCAGCCGTATCTGTAATTAAATCACGTAATTTTTGTTGTACAGCAGGAGCATAGGCTACAACTGGACCTTTACCAATTTCTAAATGACCTTCTTTTTTCTGCTCTATCATTGGCGTTGTGGTATCATGCGTTACATCGGTAACTATGGCCACGTTGGGTTTTATGGTTTGGGTAATCATTTCGGCACCACGCAATCCAATTTCCTCTTGTACGGAGTTAGTAATGTAAAGTCCGAATGGCAATGATTTTTTGTTCTCTTTCAATAATCTGGCTACTTCGGCAATCATAAAACCACCCATACGGTTGTCTAGTGCACGACAAACAAATTTATCGCCATTTAAAATGTGGAATTCATCCGGATAAGTTATCACACAGCCCACGTGAACCCCCATTTTTTCAACTTCGGCTTTATCCTTTGCACCAATATCAATGGTAATGTTTTCTGGTTTCGGAGCTTCTTCTTTTGCTCTATCTCTTGTGTGGATTGCCGGCCAACCAAAAACACCTTTAACTATACCTTTTTTGGTATGGATATTTACAACCTTACTCGGAGCTATTTGATGGTCGCTACCACCATTTCTAATCACATAGATCAACCCATTGTCTGAGATATAATTGACGTACCATGAAATTTCATCGGCATGCCCCTCAATTACCACTTTGTATTTTGCTTTTGAGTTTATTACGCCAACAGCAGTGCCATAAGTATCTGTAATAAATTCATCTACATAAGGTTTTAGGTAATCCATCCATAAATTTTGCCCCGTCCACTCATATCCTGTTGGGGCCGCATTGTTTAAATATTTTTCTAAAAAGTCCATCGACTTTTTATTCAGAATGCTCTTCTTCGCCATGTGTAAAAGTTTTGCACTAAAATAATAATATCTATAGAAAAAAATGTTTTAAACCTTGTAAATTCTTAATTTTGGCATGCTATATGCTCCAATGTTTTATAGATGAACTATTTAAGATTTATAATCCTTCTTTTTCCTGTATTGCTGTATGCCCAAGTGAATGATTTTGAGCAGGATTCTACTGATGTGGAGTATCTTATTATTGAAGGTGATTCGGTACCAAGAACGGCCATTAATTTGGATGAAGTGATGCTGTTGCATAAATTAAAATTCAATAGCAAGGAAGATAGAATTAGATACTTAATTCTAAGAAGAAAAACCATAAAGGTATATCCGTATGCAAAACTGGCTGCGGAACGATTGGATTCCATGAACCAGCGCATGGCCAAACTAACCAGAAACAGAGATAAAAAACGCTACACCAAACAGGTACAGAAATATATTGAGGGTGAGTTTTCTGAAGAACTCAAAAAAATGACCCGAACTGAAGGGCAAATATTGGTAAAATTGATACACCGACAAACGGGAACAACGGCATTTGACTTGGTTAAGGAGCTCCGCAGCGGTTGGCGAGCCTTTTGGTACAATACTACGGCCAGTATGTTTGATATTTCATTGAAACGGGAGTTCGACCCCATGAATGAAAAAGAAGATTACTTAATCGAGGATATTTTACAGCGTAATTTTCAAAGTGGTAGGCTGGAAGAGCAAAAACCTGCCATAGAATTTGATTTTTACGAATTGACCAATAAATGGGTTTATTCTGAAAATCCAAACCCAAATTAATGCGGAATCAATCGGCACTTGAAGAAAAACTCAACACTTTATCGCATGCCTTTGGCGCCTTGTTTGGTATTGTAGCCCTTATTCTTTTAATTATTGGTGATACGCATAAAACGGATTGGAGTTTGTTTAGTGTTATTGTTTACGGTATTTCAATAATTGTGCTTTTTACTGCCTCCACGTTTTACCATGCCGTAAAAGGGGAGAACCGCAAACATATTTTTAGGGTCATTGACCATATTAGCATTTACCTTTTGATTGCTGGAACATATACGCCCGTTTTGCTTATTTCGCTGGAAGTGAGTAATGGTTGGCTTCTGTTTTATATTGTTTGGGGTATTGCCGCTTTTGGAGTCATTTTAAAATTGTTTTTCACAGGAAGATTTGAGGTTTTTTCAACGCTTCTGTATTTGATTATGGGGTGGCTCATTGTATTTGATTTTTCAAACCTTTCCAATGCATTAGGTGCCAATGGGATTTTATTATTGTTTGCCGGCGGTTTGGCGTACACGGTTGGCATTGTTTTTTATGCTATTCACAAAATACCTTATAACCATGTTATTTGGCATCTATTTGTTTTAGCGGGTGCAATATTCCACTTTTTTATGATTTACCTGTTTGTGATTTAATTATGATCGAAATACGCCAAGCCAAAACAAAAAAGGATTATTTGCTCATTAAGCAATTGGCGGATGCCATTTGGCGCGAACATTACATTCCGATTATTGGTAAACCCCAAGTTGATTACATGCTAGAAAAATTCCAATCGGCTGTAGCTGTTGAAAATCAAGTATTGGACGGATTTGAATATTTTTTATTGTATTTCGACGAGACTCCTGTGGGCTACATTTCTATAAAAGCTGAAGAGACTGAACTGTTTTTGAGCAAAATCTATATTTTATATGATTTTAGAGGAAAAAAAATAGGCAAAACAGCTATGAATTTTGTTGAAGAAAAAGCCAAAGATTATGGTTTAAAAATTATTAGGTTGACCGTCAACAAAAACAATTCAAAAACCATTAAAGCTTATGAGAAACTGGATTTTATTAAAGATGGAGCAATAGTCATAGATATTGGCAATGGTTTTGTAATGGATGATTTTGTGATGGTAAAAGAGGTTGTATATTAACCCTCAATAATATCTTTATATTCTTCAAAGAAAGCTTCGAATAGGCCCATCTTTTCATTGAAAAATTCCATGACAATTTGCCAAGAGTTTTTGTTGTGAATGGAAACCTTTTGTTCTAATAGCACATAAATCCTTGAAATTTCCTTTTTGTTGTCCAAATAATATTCTTCTTCAAAAATGGCCTCAGGAAGATAATCATCAAGCAAAATAGATTTTAAAGCCAGCAGTTTTTCCCAATATTTAATTCGATTTTCCAAGTCATCTTCCAAATCTATAGCCACTAAAGCTGTTTTGGTGTCAAAATGAAATTTAAAACTGAAACCCTTCAGTTTAGTATCGTACAAAATCCATTTGCGTGGAAATGATTTTCCAAAACTGGTCCAGAACTCTTGTCGTAATATGCACGATTCTTCTTTGCTAAACACTGATTATATAAAAGTTGACGACCTTGGCAATTATATCAAATAAGCAATGCCAACCCCTAAAATAATGGATATAAACTTAGATAGATTAAACTTGTGACCTTCACCACTTTCAAATAAAATGGTGGTAGAAATATGAAAAAATATACCAATAACTACGGCATTTATAGCATGACCGTAATGGCCAATCATGACCGATTCATGCGAAATAAAGGTTCCCAAAGGCGTCATTAATGCAAATACAATTAAAAAACTGGCCATTTGTAATTTGCTGTAATTGGATTGCATCAAGAATAAAGTAATAATCAATGCTATGGGAATTTTATGCACCAAAACCCCGTAAACCATATCGTTATGGTCGTGAATGGAAAAGCCTTCCAATAAACTATGGATGCACAAACTAATGAACAATAACCAAGGAAACTTGGTATCATGCTTGTGTATATGAACATGGCCGTGTTCTGCACCTTTTGAAAACAGCTCTAAAACAATTTGGAGCAAAATACCGCACATAATAAGCAGTCCGGTTTGTTTTGTTTTTAAATGGCTGTAAACCTCAGGAAGCAATTCAAAAAGCGTTAAAGCCAATAAAAATGCCCCACTAAAAGAGAGTAGGAGCTTGGTGTTCCAAGATTTGTGTTTTTTGGTCCAAAAGGCCAAGACAAAACCTAAAACAACGGCAAGAATGGGAAATAAAAATTTGTTCATTTATTGATAAAATAACCCATAAAATTGGGTTTAATTAAATGTTGATTATCGACCGACTTATTTAAAAATCATAACTAAACGCTCGGAGGTTTTCGGACTAAATTTACGCAATTTGTGGTCGCCAAAAACATCCAATAAATATACATCAGCTTGTTCAAAAAGTTCCTCAAAATCCTTTAAAGTAAACGCCCGTACACGCTCCTGAAAATAATAATCTTTATCATCATCAGAAAACCTTATGTCTTTGATGATGTATGCGCCTTCTACATAGCGTTTTATGTTAAATTCAATATCATCAACGGTTTTTACTTCCTCTGGCACCAAAGTGTCAATCACAAATTCACTGTTCATAAAATCAATCACCGCAAAACCATTGTCATTTAAGCTAGCTTTAATCGCTTTAATGGTATTCAAATTATCGGCATCGTCTTCAAAATACCCAAAACTGGTAAATAAATTAAAAACGGCATCAAACTGTTTGCGGTAGGGTTTGCACATATCATGCACCTCAAAATGCAGTCGGTGGTTTTCAAACTTTTTCGCAAAATTAATACTGTTTTCACTCAAATCCACACCTGTTACGTCATAGCCCATTTTGTTCAAATATCGAGCGTGACGTCCTCTTCCACAGGCCAAATCCAGAATGGTGCCATGTTCCGGAACATTCAAATAATCCGTTAAGGTATCCATAAAGGCATGCGCTTCAGATTCATCCCTTTCCTTATATAAAATGTGGTAAAATGGTGTATCAAACCAAGAAGTAAACCAAGTTGTAGTATGCTTTGTCATAGATGTTTTTGGAGGTTCCCACGCTTGGGCGTGGTCAGGCTTTCACTACTCGTTTTTTTGTTTTGACAACCTTTCTGCTTGCCATGCAGCGTGGTTTCAATAAAATATATTTTATCTCAACCAATGCTCAAGGAGACAAAACATAAAGAACTCAAACAAATCGTTCAATCCTTAACCTAAATATCAATATACTTAATGTATGCCGTAAAATTACATTATTTTTGCAATCTATTGGAGCGATTTTATGGAAGAAAATTTTAATATGGTGGCCAAAACCTTATTTGGCTTTGAAGATTTATTGGCAAACGAACTCACGCAACTCGGCGCGCAAAAGGTAACCAAGGGTGTACGCAATGTTTCCTTTGTGGGGGATAAAGGATTTATGTATAAGGCCAATTTGGGCTTGCGTACGGCCATCAAGATTTTGAAGCCCATACATGGTTTTAATGTGAACAACGAAAAAGACCTGTACAATAAGATATATGCTATGGATTGGAGTAATTACCTGAAGCCCTCAGGTTCTTTGGCTATAGATGCTACCATTCACTCCGATTTGTTTTCTCATTCGTTGTTTATTGCCCAAAAAACCAAGGACGCCATTGTAGATAAGTTTCGCGATACCACAGGGCAACGCCCCGATGTGGATTTAAAATTCCCCGATGTGAAAATCAATGTGCATATTGATAGGCGACATTGTACCATTTCTTTAGATTCTTCGGGTGATTCCTTGCATAAACGTGGGTATAAAATGGCTACCAATATTGCACCCATAAACGAAGTATTGGCAGCAGGTATGATTATGGTTTCGGGTTGGGATGGTCAATGCGATTTTATGGATCCCATGTGTGGTTCGGGTACCATTCTTATTGAGGCAGCCATGATAGCCTGCAACATACCGCCAAACCTAATGCGTAAGGAATTTGCTTTTGAACGCTGGCCAGATTGGGATGTGGATTTGTTTGAGAAAATTGAAGAATCACTGCTTAAAAAAACACGCGATTTTCATTATAAAATTATAGGCTACGATAAAGCCCCGAGTGCCGTGTTTAAGGCCAAGGACAATGTTAAAAATGCCCAATTGGAGGATTTTATAGAAGTAAAGCACGAGGACTTCTTTAAAACCCAAAAAGCAGGTGAAGCGAAGTTGCATATGGTATTTAACCCACCTTACGGAGAGCGTTTAAACATTGACATGGAACAGTTTTACAAAAATATTGGCGATACCCTAAAGCAAAACTACCCCGGTACTGATGCCTGGTTTATTACTAGCAATTTGGATGCTTTAAAACATGTTGGTTTACGCCCCTCAAGAAAAATACCTTTGTACAATGCCAAATTGGAGTCGCGGTTGGTTAAGTACGTGATTTATGAAGGGAGTAAGAAAGCTAAGTTTAATTAGCTTTTATCTTTAAGTATTAATGTTATTTATCCTTGCCAGATTTTATATTCAATCACAATTCCTTCCAATATTTTAAAAGTTATAGAACCAGTATTTATTCCATGTCCTGTCATTCCTAAATAATAACTAATTTCATTCTTATTCTCTCTTGATGGTTTGCCTAATAACATTTTTAAATCCGATGCTTTTTTCCCGATAAGATTATAATTATTAGTTAAATCATGAGTCATATTCCATCGAACCTTCATACTAGATTCAGCTTCTTTCCACTCAATCCAAGTTTGACTATCGAAATCATTCCGATTAAAATAATCCGAAATTGTTGGTGAGAATACTAAAAAGGTTATGAATAACACATAAACTGTTATTAATGCACAAATAAGAATTAATATTCTTTTCAGCCAGGTCATCTATTAATTACATTTAACTTTAATTATATGACGTCGTTTAAGTTATTTATATCAGACAATGAGCAAGTTCGAGATTTTTTGTTAAGTAGTATATAAGTAATTATACTTTTTTTACTACTCAGGAATCTGCTGGCTTAAACAATGTAACGAGCCAAAACCCCAAATAAAATCTATAGCAGAAATACCAATAACCTCATGCTTGGGGAAACAATCGGCAATGGTGTTTAAAGCCACACGGTCGTTAGCATCGTTAAAGGTGGGCACTAAAACCGTTTTGTTTAAAATTAAGAAGTTGGCATAACTTGCCGGTAATGTAATACCATCAAACCAAAGTGGTTTTGGCATAGGTAAGGTGACTATATTTGGTGCTTTTCCGTTTTCTAAAACCGCATTTTGCAAGCGTTTTAAATTGTCTTGCAAGGGTTTGTAATTAGGGTCTTTGGTGTTGGTTTCTATTACGGTAATGATGGTATCTGCGTTTACAAAACGTGCCAAATCATCAATGTGTCCGTGGGTGTCATCACCAATAATGCCATTGCCCAACCAAATCACGTTGGTTACGCCTAAAAATGTTTTAAAAGCATCTTCATAATCGGTTTTGGTAAAACCGGAATTTCTAACTTGAATGCTAGGGTGGAGTAGGCATTCCTCCGAAGTAATGAGCGTGCCTTTTCCATTGACATCAATGGCGCCACCTTCCAAAACAAAGGGCTTGCCGTTAATCATGGCTTGCTCTACTGGAATATTTAAAGTTTCAGCGACTTTGACTGGAACGCCTTTATCCAAACGGTGATTACTATATTTTGCCCAACCATTGAAATTGAAGTTTATCGCTTTGCGTTGTTTCACATTTTTAACAATAATTGGTCCCGAATCGCGCATCCAACTGCGGTTGGTTTTATGGATAATAAAGGTTACGTTTTTTGTATTGACCTCAGCCAAATCAAGCATGGTAGTCACTTTATTTTTTAAGGCACTATCAGCAACAACTAAAAAAACGGATTCAACGGCTGTTATTTTTTTAATAAACTCAACAAACGCCCACTTAATGGCGCCATATTTCCCTGGCCAGTCATTTCCGTTATGCGGAAAGCACAATAAAATGCCCTGTTGTTTTTCCCATTCGGCAGGAAATATCCAGTTTTCGGTCTTCATTAATCGATAACCCGTTTAGTGATTTCACCATATTTATCAATACGTCTGTCGCGTAAAAATGGCCAATTCTGGCGTACGTTTTCTTGAAGGTTTAAATCGACTTCAGCAATCAAAATTTCCTCTTTATCTTCTGAGGCCTGCGCTAAAATTTCACCTTGCGGACCAGCAATAAACGACGAGCCCCAAAACTCAATGCCATTTGTATTTGGTAGATATTTTTCCAATCCAATGCGGTTTGCAGCAGCCACATAAATGCCATTGGCTACGGCATGCCCACGCATCACGTTCATCCAAGCGCTTTGTTGGTTTTTGCCAAACTCCGCTTTTTCCTGAGGGTGCCAACCAATAGCCGTTGGATAAAATAACACTTCGGCACCTTGTAGGGCCGTTAATCGTGCTGCTTCCGGATACCATTGGTCCCAACAAATCAACGTACCGATATTTCCTTTTTTGGTAGAGAAGGACTTAAAACCGATATCACCAGGTGTGAAATAAAATTTTTCATAAAAATGTGGGTCGTCCGGAATGTGCATTTTGCGGTATAATCCAGCTTCGGAACCATCGGCATCAATAATGTAAGCGCTGTTGTGGTAGACGCCAGCCATACGTTTTTCAAAAAACGGAACAATAATAACCACGCCCAATTCTTTGGCCAATGCACTAAACGCATTGAAGGAGGTGCTGTAGAGAGGTTCTGCATAAGCAAAATTGTCCACGTCTTCACTTTGGCAGAAGTAATGGCTACTATATAATTCGGGCAATAAAATAACTTCTGCACCTTGTTTGGCAGCGTCTTTTACCCATTTAATGCATTTTTCTAAGTTGTTTTCTGGGGTGTTATTCAAGTTTAATTGGATAACCGAAATTTTGTATGTTTTACTTGGCATTCTGTTTATTTAAAATCAAGGTTAATATACAAAGTATTTTATTTTTAGCGCCTGCGAAAGTAGTTTTTATTGAAATATGAACCATGCAAAACTGGACATATTTTAACTTAATTTGAAGAAGTATGAGATAGTTTAAGCCTAACCAAAATACTTGAACATTTTTTTAATGATACTCAGTTTGCCTTTGTTTGGTGCATACCTTAATTTTGGGTCAACCCATGTGCCGCGCTTTATAATGGCTTTTTGATGCGAAAAGGTATCGAAGCCATATTTACCATGGTATTTGCCCATACCACTGGCGCCTATACCTCCAAAAGGCAGATTCTGGTTTCCAAAGTGAATCAAGACATCGTTAACAACGCCGCCTCCAAAACTATATTTTCCAAGGATGTGCTCTACAAAACTTGAGTTTTTGGAGAATACATAAAGCGAAAGTGGTTTTGGGAAATACCAAATGACTTTTTCAATGTCAGCTTCATTCTCAAAAGTTAAAATGGGCAGTAGAGGCCCAAATATTTCCTCACTCATAACTGAGCTATCCAAATCGGGTTGGTCTATGATTGTTGGACCGATGAATTTTTCATTTTCGTCAATTTCGCCACCAAAGGCAATAGACTCATTGTTTAAAAGCCTCTTTAATCGTTCAAAATTTTTATGGTTTATAATCCGAGGAAAATCTTCTGATTTTTTAATGATTTGTCCATATTGCATCAGGATTTCAGTTTTCAAAGCATCAATAAGTTCATTTTTAATGCTGCTTTTTACCAATAAGTAGTCTGGTGCAATACAGGTTTGCCCACCATTTAAAAATTTCCCCCAAACCACTCGACGCGCGATGAGTTTTAAATCAACGGAATCATCTACAATACATGGTGATTTTCCGCCTAATTCAAGTGTAATAGGGGTTAGATTCTTAGCTGCAGCTTTCGCAACTATTTTACCAACTTCAACACTGCCTGTAAAAAATATATAATCCCATTTTTGTGCGAGCAATTCAGTACCAATTTCAGCATCACCCTCAACTGCTTTCGCCAAATCTTCAGGAAAAATATTTTCTATGATTTTTACCAATAACTTTGAAGTGTTTTGGGTAAGTTCACTCGGTTTTAAAACTACTGTATTTCCAGCTGAAACCGCCATAATAAAAGGGGCCATCGCCAAGAGAAAAGGATAGTTCCAAGGAGCAATCACTAACACATTCCCGTAAGGTTCTTTATAAATAAAATCTGAAGAAGGAAAGGTTAGCATGGACGATTTTACCCGTTTTGGCTTTGACCATTTTTTGAGGTTTTTTATAGCCAAATTTAACTCTAAAATTACCAAACCGAATTCACTTAAATAGGCCTCAAATTCTGACTTTTTAAAATCTTGTTTCAGTGCATCATAAACCGCTTGCTCATTATTTAAGATTTCATCTTTTAATGCCTTTAAAAACTTAAGTCGATAATTAGCATCCTTGGTTTTTTGGGATGCGAAAAATGTTTTTTGGGCAGCAATGATTTTGGGAATGGAATTCAAAGGAGAGTTTTTTATAAATATAAGGATTTAAACCAAACAAGCATTCCAAATTGCGTCGTCTGGTAACGGTGCCGTAACTGTCAAGGGTTCATTTTTTACAGGATGAATAAATTCAATATGTCTGGCGTGCAAATGGATGCTGGCATCTTTGTTACTCCGGTCAAAACCATATTTTAAATCACCCTTAATTGGGCATCCAATTTGGGAAAGTTGAGATCGAATTTGATGGTGTCTACCTGTTTCCAAGTTAATTTCAAGCAAAAAATAATTATCTAACTTTTTCAATAGTTTGTAATGCAGAATGGCTTTTTTGCTGCCTTCAACTTCTTTTGGATGTGCATAAGATTTGTTGTTTTTTGGATTCTTTTTTAGCCAATTAATCAGGGTATCTTCATTTTTTGGTGGCGCATTTTTTACAATCGCCCAGTAGGTCTTTTTTATGTCTTTTGATAAAAATAGTTTGTTTAATCGCGGTAGGACTTTACTTGTTTTGGCAAAAATAACCAGGCCTGTAGTTGGTCTGTCCAAGCGGTGTACAGTGCCCAGATAAACATTTCCGGGTTTATTGTATTTGTTTTTTATATAGCCTTTAACCACATCATTTAAGGGTTTGTCACCTGTTTTGTCACCTTGCACAATATCGCCTGCCCGTTTGTTTACAATGATGATATGGTTGTCTTCATATAGCACTTGCAGGTTGAAACTATTGGAGACCACTTTCATATTTTGAAATATTCTGGTTTTGTTGGCGCGTAAAAATAATCATTTAATAATTTAAAGGGTTATTATTCTAAATTAAAACGAGAATACCTAAGGCATTCTCGTTTCAATGAAAACGTAATGTTATATTTAATTTTTTCTTGGCCGCATAGGGCATTCAAAATACATGTCGGTTGAATGAAAATCTGTAACATTTAAAGATTCAACAGAACACGCCTCGGAATATTTTGTTGGGTCAACTCCTGCTTTTAAAACATTTAAATGCCAACGGCCTCCATTATAGTCCTTATCGCCAGGTTTGGAATCAGAAATTAATGGGATGCCTCCATAAAACATTGCTTCTGGCATGACATATAATTCATCAAAATTTCCACTTGTTGGTTTAAATGTGGCAGGAACAACAAGTCCTGAATACAAAATGCAATCGCCCCAAATTGGAGGTTCATCAAGTTTTGAATTTTCGGCATTATTTGATTTACTGGCTAAGCCATTGCTTGAAGAAACTTTTGTTAAATATTGAATAAGTTCTTGATTGCTGATTTTGGCAGTAGGGGTAGTAGTTTCTAACTCGCTTGAACAGCCAATACTGGTCATTAATAATCCTATTAATAAAAAGAATGAGATTGTTGATTTCATGATACATAGTTTATGATTAATGACATCAAAACTATCTTAAAAACATATATTTAAATGTTAGATAGCTAACATTTAAATATATGTTTTTTTACTAATTTTAATTTTTCACACCTCCTTTTTATAGTCAAATCTGTTAAAGTTAATATTGCTCACTTTCATTGGGAAAATCCCTAGATTTTACATCATCAACATATTGAGATATAGCTTTAGTCATATCTTCATATAAGTGCAAATATCTTCTTAAAAACCTTGGATTGAATTCGTGGGTCATCCCAAGCATATCGTGAAGCACTAAAACCTGGCCATCCACATCAGGGCCTGCACCAATACCAATGATTGGGATACTAACGCTATCGGCAACCTGTTCAGCAAGAGCCGCTGGAATTTTTTCAAGAACAATGGCAAAACAGCCAATTTTTTCAAGCATTTTGGCGTCTTCCAATAAACGTTCAGCTTCTTCTTCTTCTTTGGCACGAACGGAATATGTGCCAAATTTATAAATGGATTGTGGTGTTAAACCCAAATGCCCCATAACAGGAATACCTGCATTCAAAATACGTTTTATAGAGTCCTTAACTTCTTTACCTCCTTCCATTTTTACCGAATGCGCACCGCTTTCTTTCATAATTCTAATGGCCGAACGAAGCGCTTCCTTAGGGTCACTTTGATAGCTTCCAAAGGGTAAATCGACTACTACCAAGCATCTTTCAATGCCTCTAATGACCGAGGAAGCATGGTAAATCATTTGGTCTAACGTAATGGGCAATGTGGTTTCGTGCCCCGCCATAACATTACTGGCCGAGTCACCAACTAAAATCACATCAATGCCTGCTCCATCAACAATTTTGGCCATGCTATAGTCGTATGCCGTTAGCATAGAAATCTTTTCGCCATTGGCTTTCATGTCAACCAATGTTTTTACGGTGATGCGCTTGTACTCTTTATTTGCTACTGACATATGTCTTGATTTTTGTGATTATGATTGAATGCAATTTTATTCAATAAGCTTTCCATTTACCTTAACATTATTAAAGGTTAGGCCATCAATAATACTTTTATCATAGGTGCCATCCTCGGCTTCAACGTTTATATTTTCAAATGTGAAATCGGAAAGTTTGTCGTATTCCGTGATTTTCATATCGTAGAAAATATCACATTTTAAATCAATATTTCTCATGGTAATATGATCGGAATAGGATAGTGGCACATCTTCACGGCCTTTCAAGTCGAAAAACTGTGTCCATGGTTTAATATAAATGAAGCTGTGGGCTTGCCCGGTAATGTTTTCAACAGTAATATATTCGTAATGTTGGGGTGTATCCGGCCTCATTTTAAGCCACAATAATCGTTTTGCTTCACTAACCTTGCAATTGCGCATAACAATATTTTTATTGTGCAAAGATTCACTACCGTTGGTTAGGGCAGAATGGCAGAAACCAAACTCGCAATCCTCAATGATGATATTTGTATTTTCTCCATTGCTGGCATTTTTGTCAGACCAAGGGCCTTTACCGCCTTTAAGTGCAATGGCATCATCATTAACAGCCATATAACAACCTTTAACTAAAAAATTAGAGCACACATCAATATCAATAGCATCGGTGCTTGGCGCTTTTATGGGCTCATGTGGTGATGTAATGCGTAAATCAAGCACTTTTACATTATTGCATTGGTAGTAGTGACTGGACCAAAACCCGGAATTGCGAAGATGCACATCCTGCACTTGTACATTATTACATTTCCAAATGAACACCAAACGTGGGCGTGACACTTCAAGATTGGTGCATTTTGGGTTTTCTTTACGTCTTTGCCAAAAGGCTTTCCAATAATTTAAACCATTACCGTCAATAATACCATCACCAGTAATAGTAAAACCATCAACGGCTTTGACATTAACCAATGCAGAAAAATATTCGATACTTTGACCTTCAATCCTTGATGGCAAAAAAGGATAATCTTCAATATTGTCCGAGCCTTTTAAAGTTCCGCCTTTTACCACGTGTAAATGTGTGTTGGGCTTGAAAAACAACGCACCGCTTAAAAAAGTGCCCTTTGGAATAACCACAACGCCTCCGCCATTTCTATACGCTTCATCAATGACATTTTGTATGGCTTTTGTTTGAACCACAGTGCTATCGGTACTTACTTCATAGTCCGTAATGATATATTGTTTTCCGAGAGAAGTTGGGTCTATTTTTGAATCATCCTTAAACCATTCTGGGATTTCGGTGCCATCAGGAAATAAATCAGTATTGCTGTTTTTAGTTTCTTGTTTGGTGGTTTGCTGGCAAGAAGTTAATACGACAAGAGTAAGTAAAAGGAAAAAATGCTTCATTTTTCAGGAAATGTTTAGTTCTTGGTTGACCGTAAAAGTACTAAAATAAGAAGATACTGTTAAACTTTTCTTTAAAAGGGTTCTATATCGTTGTACATCAATTAATTTAGTCCAAAAGTTAAATAAGATGACAAGAGCAATATTCTATTTGGCACTATTAATCACCTCAGCAATTTTTGGTCAAACCAGTCAGGAATTTGAAGTTAAAGCAGCAGTAGATACCTTTTTTGAAGGCTTTCATAAGGGCGATACAACGTTAATGAAATCGGTTATGATGGATAAAGTTCTATTACAAACAGCCTATAAAAGCAAGGAAGGCAAAGCTATTTTAGTTACGGACGAACCTGAAAAACTCATTAATGCCATTGCTAATAGACCAGATGACCAAAAATGGGATGAACGTTTATTGGATTATAGCATTCAAGTAGATGGTAATATGGCCAATGCTTGGACACCATATGAGTTTTGGTTTAATGACACTTTTAGTCATTGTGGGGTAAATTCGTTTCAACTGTTTAAAGATGGTGAACAATGGAAAATCATTTATTTAATTGACACGCGGCGACGTTCAACCTGTGAAAAATAAAGAACTATTATATATTTTATATCAAAATGCTGACACTGTGTCAGCATTTTTTTGTTGGCATAATGATTGACTTATACAAACCGACAATTAAAACGAACATTCAACACAATTAATAAAAATATTATGAGTAAAATTATTGGAATCGATTTAGGAACAACCAACTCTTGCGTTTCGGTAATGGAAGGTAACGAGCCTGTAGTTATTCCTAATGCTGAAGGTAAAAGAACAACACCATCTGTAATCGCTTTCGTGGAAGGTGGCGAAATTAAAGTTGGTGACCCAGCAAAACGACAAGCAGTGACCAACCCTTTAAAAACTGTTTATTCTATTAAACGTTTTATGGGTAATAAATATTCTGAATCTAAAAAAGAGGCAGAACGTGTTCCTTATAAAGTAGTAAAAGGTGACAACGACACACCTCGTGTGGATATAGACGGACGTTTATATACGCCTCAAGAATTGTCAGCTATGATTCTTCAAAAAATGAAGAAAACGGCTGAGGATTACTTAGGAACAGATGTAACTAGAGCTGTTATTACTGTGCCTGCTTATTTTAACGACAGTCAACGTCAAGCTACAAAGGAAGCTGGTGAGATTGCTGGTTTAAAAGTAGAACGTATTATCAATGAGCCTACTGCTGCTGCATTGGCTTATGGATTGGACAAAAAAGGAAAAGACCAAAAAATAGTGGTATTCGACTTTGGTGGTGGTACACACGACGTTTCTATCCTTGAATTAGGTGATGGCGTTTTTGAAGTATTATCTACCGATGGTGATACACACTTAGGTGGTGATGATGTAGATGAAAAAATCATCAACTGGTTGGCAGATGAGTTCAACGCTGAAGAAGGTATGGATTTAAGAAAAGACCCAATGTCTCTTCAACGTTTAAAAGAAGCTGCTGAAAAAGCCAAAATTGAATTATCTTCTTCTTCTCAAACAGAAATCAACTTACCATATATCACGGCTACAGCCAGTGGACCAAAACACTTGGTACGTACGCTAACACGTTCTAAATTCGAACAATTAATTGACGATTTAGTGAAACGTACTATTGAGCCTTGCCAATCTGCACTCAAAGCAGCTGGTTTAAGCAAAAGTGATATTGATGAAATCATCTTGGTAGGTGGTTCTACGCGTATTCCTGCGGTACAAGCTGCGGTTGAGAAATTCTTCGGAAAAGCACCAAGCAAAGGTGTTAACCCAGATGAAGTTGTTTCTTTAGGCGCTGGTATCCAAGGTGGTGTATTAACCGGAGATGTAAAAGATGTATTGTTATTGGACGTCACTCCACTATCTCTTGGTATTGAAACTATGGGTAACGTATTTACCAAATTAATTGAGGCAAATACAACCATCCCAACTAAAAAATCACAAGTTTTCTCAACTGCGGCCGATAATCAGCCTTCTGTAGAAATCCATGTGTTACAAGGTGAAAGAGCTATGGCAGCCGATAACAAAACTATTGGACGTTTCCACTTAGATGGTATTCCACCAGCAAGACGTGGTACACCTCAAATTGAAGTAACTTTTGATATTGATGCCAATGGTATCATCAAAGTGTCTGCCGAAGATAAAGCAACTGGTAAAAAACAAGATATCAGAATTGAGGCTTCTTCTGGATTGACTGAGGAAGAAATTCAAAAAATGAAAGCAGATGCTGAAGCTAATGCAGAAGCAGATAAAGCTGCAGCTGAAAAAGCTCAAAAATTGAATGAAGCAGATTCTATGATTTTCCAAACGGAAAAGCAATTGGAAGAGTTTGGCGATAAATTATCAGATGATAAAAAGAAACCAATCGAGGATGCTCTGGAAGAATTGAAAAAAGCTTATGAAAGCAAAGATATTGCAGTTATAGAGCCTGCTTTAAATAAAATAAACGAAGCTTGGAAAGTAGCTTCAGAAGAAATGTACAAAGCACAAGCGGAAGCACAACAAGCTGGTGGCGAAGCTCAACCAGGACCTGATGCCAGTCAAAATGGTCAAGGAGAGAGCAGTGATGTAGAAGATGTAGATTTCGAAGAAGTAAAATAAGCTTAATATCTAAAGATTTATGATAAAAGAAAAAAGCGCAACCATTTTGGTTGCGCTTTTTGTTTTAAAGATGGTAATTAATTAAAGGAAATCACCATCTTCATTTGCTTTTATTCTAATAACTTCATCATCATTTCTAAGTGTCATCTTATATTGTTTTCTTACCTTGCTGGCATCATCATTGTCCAAATGATAAGTAACGAAGTATATATCCTTTTCTAACTTCCAATTTGGAAATCTCCTATTAATAGAATTTTGTACGGCTATTGGTAATTTTACATTTTGAAATTTTTCAATAGTTCTTATTACCTTACCATCTTTGTCATAAGCTGCTAAAATTATTCCTTCAGGAATATAAAAAGATACAGTGTAAGTTTCATACTCATCATCATAAAGTTCAGAGCCTTTCAAATCGTACATCGCTACTTTTTCTTCTAACAACTTAACAGCCGAATCTGTGTCTTCAGTGTTTACAGCATTCAAGTATCTGTAGTTTAATGGCGCAATAATCACTTCAGATAGTTGCTCTATTTGAGAATACATCCCAAATGTCAAGCTAAAAATAATCAGACTTAGAACTAATTTTTTCATGATTTAAGATTTTTAGGTTAATAGTTTAAATTTATTTTTTTAAACAGCCCCAGCAATGATATATCAGGGATGATTAAACCTTCACTTAATCAATAAGCAGAGAAATAAATTGGTTTTTGTATGTCTAGGTTTTGATAAGTGAATAAAAGCGCAACCAAAATGGTTGAGCTTTTTGTTTTCAAGGTGTTAATTAATTAAAGAAAATCACCTTCTTCATTTATTTTTACTCTAACAACTTCATCGCCGTTGGTAAGTTTCACCTTGTATTGTTTTTTTACATTAGGTCCTACGGTATGGTAAGTAACTGAATATACATCCTTGTCTAAATCCCAATTTGGGAATCGGGTGGCAAGTGCATTGCGTACATCTTTTGGAAGTTTTATATTTTTAAATCTTTCAATGGTGCGTATTACTTTTCCATTTTTATCGTAAGCAGCCAATATCTTTCCTTGTGGAATATAGAACGATACCGTATAAGTATCATATTCATCACTATAAAGATCAGAATTTTTCAAATCATACATGGCTACTTGTTCTTCCAACATCTGAACCGACAAATCATTGTCTCCGCTATCAACGCTGTTCAGGTATTTGTAGTTTACGGCCGTAATTTCTACCTCAGGTAATTGTATTTGTGCATACATTCCTAGAGAAAGGCCAAAACCAATCAGACTAAAAATTAATTTTTTCATGATACAAAGATTTTAAGGTTAATAGTCTAAATTTATTTGTTAAATACGGCACTCGCAATGATATATATCAGCGGGATGGAGAAATGGCAAATAAATTAGTTTCTTTGCAAGCAAAATATTGTAATGCTTTTTTCAGATAAGATTAAATCTCAATACATCCCAAAGCGACTGGCTATTAAGCTTAATGCCAAGGGCGAACAATTTGTGTTAAAAGGTCATCCATGGGTGTTTTCAAATAGCATTACCAAAATAAATGAAGATGCCAAAACTGGCGATTTAGCCATTATATTTAGTAAAAGCAAAAATCGGGTAATTGGTTTGGGTTTTTATGATGCTGATTCGCCAATCCAAATAAAAATGCTTCATAGTGGAGCTGAAAAAGTTGAAATCAACGCCACGTTTTTTCAAAGGAAAATTAAGGAAGCCTTCAATAAAAGGGCACCTTTATTAAAAACAGACACCAATAGTTATCGCTTAATATTTGGTGAAAACGATGGCTTTCCTGGATTAATAGCCGATGTCTATGCCTCTGTTTTGGTGGTAAAACTATATTCTGAAATTTGGTTACCTTATTTAGAAACTGTTCTTCCTAGTTTACAAGAAACATCCAGAGCCCAAACGGTAGTTATTCGGTTAAGTCGAAGTTTAGAAAACTCGAAATCAAATCAATTAAAAGACGGGGAGGTTGTTTACGGAATACTTGAAAATGAGGTTGTGGAGTTTGTGGAACACGGCATAAACTTTTCAGCCAATGTAATTAAGGGCCATAAGACAGGTTACTTTTTAGATCATCGGGCCAACAGAAGGCAAGTGGGTGAGTGGAGCAAAAACAAAACAGTTTTGGATGTATTTAGCTATGCAGGCGGTTTTTCGGTGCATGCATTGGCAAACGGGGCAAAGGAAGTGACCAGTTTAGACGTCAGCAAACAAGCTTTGGAAATTGCCATTGAAAATGGAAAATTAAATGATTATTCAGGAATCCATAGAACCATTGCTGGCGACGCTTTTGAGGAACTCAATAAGCTTATTGAAACGAAAACTACTTTTGACGTGGTTGTGATTGATCCGCCTAGTTTTGCCAAACAAGCTTCGGAAATAGAATTGGCAAAAAAAAAGTACGCTCAATTGGCTGAATTGGGTGAAAAACTGACGGCAAGAGATGGTTTATTGGTTTTGGCGTCTTGTTCATCCCGTGTGGTTTCACAAGAATTTTTTGATATTAATCATCAAGTTTTAAATAGCACGAACAGGAGATTTGACCTTATTCTGCAAACCTTTCATGATATTGACCACCCCATCGGTTTTCTTGAAGGGGCCTATTTAAAATGTGGGTATTACCGTTTTGACAACTAGATAAACTCTCCCTTTTCATTGATTTTAACGGTAAGAATACTATCGTTGTTTTTGAGTTTAATTTTATACTCTTGTTGTAGTATCTCTTTTTGGCTGTAGTATTTAATAAGGTAAACACCCTCTATAATACCATGACCGGGATATTTTTCGGCAATGGTTTTCATAACAACAAGTGGTAAAGGCATGTTGTTATATTTTTCAAAGGTTTTTACTATTTTTCCATCTTTGTTGAAAGAAGCAACTATTTCAGCCTCAGGAAGTTTAAATGACACATTATAGATATCATTTTTATCATCATAAAGCTCCGATATGTCAGAATGATTATAATTCAACAAAGCCTGTTCTAACTTTGCTACATAAAAGTTAGAATCGTTTAAATTTATGGCGTTTAAATAATCTGAATTAATAGTAATTATTGTTTCAGGCAAGTTAATAGTTTGTGAATAGGCTTTAATGACAACAACTAAAGTCATTACACCTAAAAATAGATTTTTCATGGTAATACAATTAATAAATTTGATTGTCAAAAATAATTATGCACGCATAATAAAAACATGATAAATATCATGCAATCAGATATTTATAAATTTGTATAGTATAATTTTGCAACTAATTAATAATCAAGTATTATGCACGCATAATATTTTATATATTTGTTGAAATCAATTTCACTATGGAAACCGAACTAACTAAATTACTCCAAATTAAGCATCCAATAATTCAAGCGCCCATGTTTTTGGTTTCCAATGTGGCCATGGTAAAAGAAGCCATGAATAGTGGTATTGCGGGTTGTATTCCTGCACTGAATTACCGAACACTCGATGAATTGAAAGTAGCTTTGAGAGAGTTAAAAGCCGCCAAGCCAAAAGGAGGGGCGTTTGGGTTTAATCTCATTGTAAACAAATCCAACGTAAAATATAAAGGGCAGTTGGATGTGATTTGTGAAGAAGGCTGTGATTTTATCATTACGTCATTGGGCAATCCTGCCGAAACCATTAATCGCGCGCATGAAGTTGGTATCAAGGTGTTTTGTGATGTGGTAGATTTAAACTTTGCCAAAAAGGTGGAAGATTTGGGGGCAGATGCCATAATTGCTGTAAACAATGAGGCAGGAGGACATCGTGGAAACATTGCTCCTGAAAAACTAATCAAAGAATTAAAGGTTCATTGCAATATTCCCATTATTTCTGCTGGTGGTGTAGGGTGCAAGGCCGATGTTGATAAAATGTTGGGCTATGGTGCAGCCGGGGTTTCTGTGGGAAGTCCGTTTATAGCCTCGGAGGAAGCCAATGTTACCGAAGAATACAAACAAGCTTGTGTGGATTATGGAGCCGATGATATTGTCATGACCGAGCGCATTTCAGGCACGCCTTGCACCGTTATAAACACACCTTACGTGCAAAAAATAGGAACGAAACAAACGTGGCTTGAATCTATTTTGAATAAAAACAAGAAGCTTAAAAAATGGGTGAAGATGATTCGGTTTTCAATTGGTATGCGGGCTACCGAAAAAGCTGCAAAACAAGCAACATACAAGACCGTTTGGGTTGCTGGTCCAAGTATAGAATACACGACCCGAATTCTTCCTACAAAACAGATTATTAGTCGTTTAGTTGGCTGACTCTTTCTTTTTTCTCACAAATTAGGTTTTTGGTGGATTATATTATACGGTTCGTCTTTTTGTTTAATAAATATTTCATAAAGTTAAACAATATTATTATGTTTAACTAAAATTAAATAACATTAAACAAAAAACAATAAAATGAAAACAACTGTCCATTATTTGAAACCCCAGACTTCTACCACCTTGCTTTCCATGATACTTATTTTTGTTTTATCAATTTTTACATTTTCCTGTAGTAACGAAGCAGTCGTGCCTCAAAATGACTCAATAGAAAAGCCATCAATCGTTGATGTACTAAAAAATTACGAATCTTCATCTGCTGGTTCTCTAAAATCAAATGAAAAAATAGAGAAGAAACCGACTTTTAAGACCTTAAGCGTTGCTTTGGCCAAAACCCAATTGGCAGGAACGGTATCATCAAATCAATTAACTGTATTTGCACCAACCGATGCTGCATTTGCAAAATATGGTCTAGACCAAAAGAACATAGGTTCATTTCCGGGCATCAAAGATATCCTATTATATCATGTCGTTGCAGGTATGGTTTTTAGTACTGATTTATCAAACGGATTAGTGCCAACATTAAATGGTGCCGCTATTGAAGTTAATTTGGATTCTGGCGTTATGATTAATTCATCTAATGTAATTATAGCAGATATTGAAGCTCGTAATGGAGTGATTCATGCGATTGACGACATTTTATTTCCTCCAACTCAAAATTTAGTTGAATTGGCTAGTAGTTTTGCCCCTGAGTTTTCAGTTTTGTTAGCTGCAGCAACAAAGGCTAATTTAGCAGGAGTACTTATGGGTGACGGTCCATTTGACCAATTAACTGTTTTTGCCCCAACAAATCAAGCTTTTATAGATCTTCTTGGGGTTTCAACTGTTGATGAGGCCATAGAAGTGGTTAATAGCTTAACAGCTGATGATTTAGCTCCTATTTTATTATATCATGTTGTTGAAGGTCGTGTATATTCAAGTGATTTATCTAGCGGCTCTGTAACTACCCTTAACGGAGATTTTGATTTGGATTTAGAAACCTTAACTATCAACGACAGTGCCATGCTAGTTCCTGGTTTATTAAATGTTCAGGCTACAAATGGTGTTATTCATGTAATTACAGCCGTATTAACACCGTAAATTTATGGTGTAAGATTAATAGCGAAAAGCATGATTGATGAACTTTTAAACTCAACAATCATGCTTTTTTATTCTCAAAATAAAAATTATTATGAACTTATTCCAAACTAAAATATTATTTAGTTAACCAAAGCAATTTCCTCACGTCTTTTGTCTTTCTTTTTCCCAACAAATAGGCTTAAAGTTGTGCTTACACTAGTCCGCCAATTCCTGTGGCAATGACCTCTCCGGTATAAAACTTATTATTTTCCTCTTGGCTATCCACAGCTTCATTGGCAACACCAGTAAGTACCGAAGCACCAAAACTATACTAAAACGTTTTTTTCTTGTCCTTTGTTGCGGTGTACACTACACCATAGGTGGTGCCCGATATTAATATGCTGCTCCAAAAAGCAATTCATCGCCCACGGATATGAATTGGGCCTGACAATAACCACTAAAACACAAAGTCATGATTAAGACAAACATTTTCATTTTAAAGGATATTTTCAATTTAATAAATGTAATTTTAATGAATCTTTATCAATACGATTTAGAATATCTGAAAAATAAGTTGCTGCAAAAAATTAAATAGATAAAACGAGCATAAATAAATTTTAAAAGTACATTCACAAAAGGGAATGTTTAAAATTTTTAATGTGAGAACGTGGTGGTTACACATGTTCTTAATTTTATAATTAATTTATAATCAGGTAATTAATAAAATTCAAACGTGTGAAAAAAAGAATATTAGGTGAAAAAGGTTTTAAAGTGAGTGAAGTCGGTTTAGGTTGCTGGCAATTGGGAGCTGATTGGGGCGAAGCTATTTCCAAAGATAGAGCGTTCGATATTTTAGATGAAGCTGTTAATAATGGCATCACCTTTTTTGATACGGCCGATGTTTACGGTAACGGCAAAAGTGAAACCCTTATTGGCGAATTTTTAAAAACATGCGACGCGCATATCCGCGTGGCAACCAAGTTTGGAAGGGCAGGAAATGCTTATCCCGATAAATATTCAAAACATGTTTTGCGAAGAACCGTGGAAGGTTCTTTACAGCGCTTACAGGTGAATGCTTTGGATTTGTTGCAACTGCATTGCATTCCTACCCAATATTTAAAAGATGGAGAAGTTTTTAATTGGCTGCGCGATTTACAAACTGAAGGACTCATCAAACATTTTGGTGCCAGTGTTGAAACGGTAGAGGAAGGACTAATTTGTATGAAGCAAGAAGGCTTGCTGTCCTTGCAGGTTATTTTTAACATCTTTAGGCAAAAATTAGTCTCAGAGTTATTGCCTCAAGCAAAAGAAAAGGAAGTTGGGATTATTGTCCGACTGCCATTGGCCAGTGGTTTGCTGACCGGGAAGTTTGATGCTGAAACTAAATTTCCAGAAAACGACCATAGAAATTTCAATAAAGATGGTGAGTCTTTTAATGTGGGTGAAACGTTTGCCGGATTGCCTTTTAAAAAAGGTTTAGAACTTGTTGAAACTATTAAGAAAGACATCCTCCCTGATGACTTAACTATGGTGCAATTGGCCTTGCGTTGGATATTGGACCACGATGCGGTTAGCACCATCATTCCTGGGGCAAGCTCGCCAAAACAAGTTATTGGTAATGCCGTGGTTTCAAATTTAGAGCATTTATCACCTCAAATACACGAACAGTTAAAGAAACTTTATGAAACCCAAGTGCACCAACATATACGTGGTGGGTATTGATCTAAGCTATAATTGCAGTATAAACGAGCGATAAAATAAAACTAAAGGATGCCATTTCCATAGGTGTTGGTGGCATGGTTGGCGGTGGCATTTTTGCCGTATTGGGGTTGGCCGTTTCATTAGCGCAGGGCGGTACACTAATCGCTTTTTTATTGGCGGGTCTTTTGGCATTGATTACCTCTTACAGTTATGTTCATTTGTCCAAAAAATATCCTGAAAGTGGTGGTACGGTTAAATTTATCAACCAAGGATTTGGAAAATCTGTCTTTAGTGGTGGTATAAACAATCTGCTGTGGGTCAGTTACATGATTATGTTATCTCTTTATGCTTCGGCATTTGGCTCATATGCGCCCAATTTATGGGAAATCACTCAGGATAAAAGTGTCGATTTCCATATCTACAGCAGCTTCATCATTATTTTTGCTACAGCCATCAACTATTACAGCATTGCTGTTGTTGGGAAAATAGAATCCTTTGCCGTAATCATTAAGTTAATTATTCTTTTGGCTTTTGTGGCCATTGGTGTTTACGGATTGTTTGGTAATCCTAATTTAACGCAGTTGGCAATTTCTAATTGGCAAGCACCTGTAAAATTGTTTGCTGGTGGGATGGTTATTTTTGTTGCTTATGAAGGTTTTGAGCTAATAGCAAATGTTGCCGGAAATCTAATAAATCCCGATAAAAATATTCCAAAAGCCTATTATTATTCGGTAATCTTCGTAATTGTACTTTATGTTGTTATTGCTTTGGTAACGGTAGGTTCGTTATCTTTTGATAAAATTAAAACAGCCGAAGATTATGTTTTGGCCGAAGCCGCAAAACCGATGTTAGGCAGTATTGGATTTACCATTATCACCATTGCAGCATTAATTTCAACGTTTTCAGCCATTAACGCCTCGCTTTACGGAGGCAGCAGGGTGAATTATGAGATTGCTGAAGACGACGAACTACCGGAACATTTCACCTTTAAATTATGGAACCAACCCATTGGCTTGTTGATTACCTCAGTAGCGACCTTAATTTTGGTGAATACGCTTGACTTGGAAAGTATTTCAACGGCGGGAAGTGTTGGTTTTTTAATCATTTTTAGCATAGTTAATTTAGCAGGCTATCGATTGTCAAAGAAAACACAAAGCAATAAAACCATTCCTTTAATTGGTTTTGTACTGTGTATTGTGGCTTCAATTGTTTTAATAAACCAACAATATGCCTCAAATTTCATAGGAGTCGTGGTTTCTGCAGCTATTGTTTTCGTGTGCTTTTTGGCCGAATGTATGTATAAAAAAACCGAAAATAGAATATAGGTCTCCTGTTCTTTAATGATTCACATATCGGCTATCCCAAATAGCGGAATTAAAATTCTTGCCACGGCTTACCCCAAAGAAAATGAGGCAGAACCCAATAACCTTAAACCAAAAAAAGCACAGAAAGATAAATTGCGTGGTTTTATAATCGGGGTGGTAATAGCTTTCTGGAAAACTAAGGGCAATTAAAATGGCCGCCACAACGGTACTTACAATAATGGTATCCAGGTTTCTAAACGGATACATAAGCCATTTGCGCCACACGCTTAAATCTTTGCCCCATTTGTGGATTAAATAGTAATAGCCATTGCCAATGGGCGCAAAAAGTAAAGGGTCGTCGTAGTTTTCTAAACGGAACAATTTGCTGGGTGCCATAATTTTAAAACCGCCTAGGGTAGTGTTGTGCGCTTTTTCCATTTGTTTTATTTTACGAATAGCTTCAGCTGGGATATCGTTTTTAAACAAATGGCTTTCCAAAAAACGTAAACGGTAGGTAATACAAATATTTTTAATATCCTCAATATGGAAAATCCTGTTGGTTTCCAGCAAATCTAGGTTCAAGGTGTTGTGTTCAAGGTTAGTTGTGTTATCTGCCAAAGCGTTTTGAATAGAAGTTTCGTGGGCGAAATCTTGTGCCAAAACCTCTTGCACCTGTTGTAAAATATCTACGCCCTTGTTGTGCTTGTTGCGCTGTTTTAATAATTGCTTTTGGATATCTACTTGCATAACTGTTTAGGTTTCTTTAAAATTAGAAAAAATATGCTTACGGGCTAAATTGTTGATAACTAGTTTTTAATTATCATTGATAAGCGCAATACCCTAAAACCCACCAAAAACAGTGCGTTTAATTTTCGCCCATTCTTCGCTTAAAATACCGTAACAGCAGGTGCTTCGTTTAAAACCGTCCAACATCAACGTGTCTTTACGTAAAATACCTTCCAGTTTGGCACCCAGTTTTTCAACGGCTTTTCTAGATTTTATGTTGCGCTCATCAACCCGAAATTCAACTTTATCAAATTTCAGGGTTTCAAAGGCATATTGCAGCATTAAAAACTTCATGTGTTTATTTAGTCCCGTACCTTGAAATGCGTCGCCGATCCATGTCCAGCCAATATGTAATACTTTATTGTGCCAATTGATTAACCCGAAACGAGTGCAACCAGCAAAGGCTTTTCTTTTCTTATCAAAAACAATAAAGGGTATGGCAGTTTTATGGTAATAGGCGTCAACAGCTTCTTGAACGTATTCCTTTAAATCTTCAGGCGTATTAATTTTACTAGGGGAGTATTGCACTAAATTGCTTTCTTTGGCAATATCGGTTAAATGCTTGTAATTGCCCATGCCGAATAGCGTTAGTTTTACACGATGATTTTCCAGGGTTGGTGCTTCCATAAGGTTTAAAAAGAATGCTTTTCAAATGTAATAAAATAAAAAAAGCGAAACTTTTGCAGTTTCGCTTGATGCTTCAATGTTTTTGAATCTTATAGATTTGGAATAACCAATTCTTGGTCCGGATAAATTAAATCTGGGTTCTTTAAAATATTGGTGTTGGCCTTAAATATGGCTTGGTATTTTGCGGCATTACCGTAATAGTGCTTGGCTATTTTACCTAAGGTTTCACCTTTTTTAACAATATGTCGGGCATAAACACTTTCGTCTGCCACTTTAATGTTAGCCTTGATGTCGCTTGGATTTTCGCCTCCAATTTCCTTTATTTTGTCCCAAAGTATATTCTTTTCGTACTGTGTTTTAGCGGTGCCTTTAATTTTAAGGATGTCGCCTTCAACCGTAACGTCACCATCTTGAATGTTCAATTGTTCCCCCAGATCTAAAACAGGCTGATATTTTTCTTTTACTGCCATAATTATTAATTTTTTAATGAGTATTAAATATATTAATTTCTTGTATTAAAAGTTTTATTAAAATATTAAGATTTCTTTCAATTTTAAGACACAAGAATTAATACAAAGTCACAATTGTTTTTATTTTCTCGTTTTTAGGTAATTATAATAAAATTGTTTAATTTTGCACTCCTTTTAGCGAATCGTCGGAAAAATAGAAGGAGCAGTATTTAAACTAAAAATAACACTTCTGTGTGTTAATCGCTTAAAACTTCCGAGGCATACAGAATACAAATTATTAATCAGCACATGGCTGAAAACGAAAACCAAGCTGAAGTTGTAGCAACTGAAGCACAAGCTGCCGAAGCTCCAAAAGTATCTGAAGCTCAAGCAAATCCTGAAAAATTCTTAAAAGAGTTCAACTGGCATAACTACCAAGAAGGTATTGATGAAGTTGATGACAAACAATTAAAAGAATTTGAAAAATTAGTAGCGGAAAACTTTGTTGACACATTGGATGATGAAGTTGTAACTGGTGTAGTGGTGCATATTACAGACCGCGATGCCATTATAGACATCAACGCAAAATCTGAAGGTGTTATTTCTTTAAACGAGTTCCGTTACAACCCTAATTTAAAAGTAGGCGATAAAGTTGAGGTATTAATTGATGTACGCGAAGACGCTACAGGTCAATTGGTATTATCTCACAGAAAAGCGCGTGTAATTAAAGCATGGGACCGTGTAAACAAAGCACACGAAACTGGCGAAATCGTAAACGGTTTTGTGAAATGCAGAACTAAAGGTGGTATGATCGTAGATGTATTTGGCATCGAGGCGTTCTTACCTGGTTCTCAAATTGATGTTAAGCCAATTAGAGATTACGACCAGTACGTAAATAAAACAATGGAATTTAAAGTGGTTAAAATCAACCACGAATTCAAAAACGTAGTAGTTTCTCACAAAGCACTTATTGAGGCTGATATCGAGGAACAAAAGAAAGAAATCATTGGCCAATTAGAAAAAGGTCAAGTATTGGAAGGTGTTGTTAAAAACATCACATCTTACGGTGTATTTATTGATCTTGGTGGTGTTGATGGATTAATCCATATTACAGATCTTTCTTGGTCTAGAATCAATCATCCGAACGAGATTGTTGAGTTAGACCAAAAACTTAATGTGGTAATCCTTGATTTTGATGAAGATAAATCAAGAATCCAATTAGGATTAAAACAATTGAGCAAACACCCTTGGGAAGCTCTTGCAGACGAGGTAAAAGTTGGTGACAAAGTAAAAGGTAAAGTAGTTGTAATAGCAGATTACGGTGCATTTATTGAAGTTGCTGATGGCGTTGAAGGTTTAATCCACGTTTCTGAAATGTCATGGTCAACACACTTACGTTCTGCTCAAGATTTCGTTTCTGTAGGTGATGAAGTTGAAGCAGTTATCTTGACTTTAGATAGAGAAGACCGAAAAATGTCTCTTGGTATCAAGCAATTGACACCGGATCCATGGACAGACATTACTGGTAAATACCCAGTAGGTTCTAAACATTCGGGTATTGTACGTAACTTTACAAACTTTGGTGTTTTTGTTGAATTGGAAGAAGGTATTGACGGATTGATTTACATTTCAGATTTATCTTGGACTAAGAAAATCAAACACCCATCTGAATTCTGCGCTGTTGGCGACAAATTAGATGTTGTTGTTTTAGAGTTGGATGTTGAAGGACGTAAATTAAGTTTAGGTCACAAACAAACTACTGACAATCCTTGGGATAAATATGAAACTGAATTCGCTTTAGATACAACCCACGAAGCTGAAATCTCTGAAATAGTTGACAAAGGTGCTACTGTAGAGTTTAATGAAGACATCGTTGCTTTTGTACCATCTCGTCACCTTGAAAAAGAAGACGGAAGCAAACTTAAAAAGGGAGAGAAAGCTGAGTTTAAAATCATTGAATTCAACAAAGAGTTTAAACGTGTTGTAGCTTCGCATACTGCTGTGTTTAAAGCTGAAGAAGCAAAAATAGTGAAGCAAGCTGTTAAAAAAGCTGAAGCTCAAGCAGCAGAAGCTAAACCAACTTTAGGAGATGCCAACGATGCTTTACAAGCGCTTAAGGATAAAATGGACGGAAAGAAATCTAAAAAATAATTAGATTCTATATTCATCCTAAATGAACAAAGCCCCGCAATTTGCGGGGCTTTTTGTTTATCAATGCAAGTGTTGCGAAGCTATGGGTTCGTTAAAAATCCGTATTAACTTTATATCTCTAAACATCTTTCAACTTCTAAAATTTTACATTACCTTTGTTTTCCAGATACGTTTGGATTTATATGAGTCAAAAAGTTTTACTTAACGCAAAAGAGGTAAACATCATTCTACACCGTTTGGCTTGTCAACTTATTGAAAAACACAACGACTTTTCAGATACTGTTTTAATTGGGCTGCAGCCCCGTGGAGTTTATTTGGCAGACCGTTTGGCCAAAATTTTACGGGAAGATTATAAAGTGAAAAATATCCAACTGGGGTATTTGGATATTACTTTTTTCCGCGACGATTTTAGAAGAGGCGACAAACCGCTTGAAGCCAATAAAACGAAAATCAACTTTTTGGTGGAAAATAAAAACATTGTGTTTATTGATGATGTTTTGTATACGGGACGTAGTATCAGGGCGGCTTTAACAGCCATACAATCATTTGGTAGACCGAATGAAATTGAGCTATTAACCCTTATAGATAGACGTTTTAGTAGACATTTACCTATTCAGCCAGATTATAGAGGTCGTCAAGTAGATGTTATAAATAACGAAAAAGTAAAAGTAAACTGGGCAGAACACGACAAAGAAGATTCGGTTTACTTAATTGAAAAATAAAATAGAATGAGCGAATTAAGTGTAGATCACTTATTGGGAATTAAATATCTTAACCAACAGGATATCCAACTTATTTTTGAAACTGCCGATCATTTTAAGGAAGTGATTAACCGACCCATTAAAAAAGTGCCTTCGCTCAGGGATATTACCATTGCCAACCTGTTTTTTGAAAATTCTACCAGAACAAAATTATCTTTTGAATTGGCTGAAAAACGTTTGTCCGCTGACGTGCTTAATTTTTCTTCGGCACAATCATCAGTTAAAAAAGGAGAGACCTTGATTGATACGGTTAACAATATTTTGTCCATGAAGGTAGATATGGTTGTGATGCGCCATCCAAACCCTGGAGCAGGAGTATTTTTGTCAAAACATGTCAATGCCCGAATCATAAATGCTGGTGACGGCGCCCACGAACATCCCACGCAAGCCTTGCTGGATTCATATTCTATAAGGGAAAAACTGGGAGAGGTGAAAGGAAAAAAGGTGGTTATTGTTGGCGATATTCTGCACAGTAGGGTAGCGCTATCCAATATATTCGCACTTCAACTTCAAGGTGCTGAAGTTATGGTTTGTGGGCCAAAAACACTTTTGCCAAAATACATTGACAAGCTTGGAGTAAAGGTTGAAACAAATCTTTGTAAAGCATTAAATTGGTGTGATGTAGCTAACATGTTACGTGTGCAAAATGAGCGAATGGATATTAGTTATTTTCCATCAACACGAGAATACACGCAACAGTTTGGTGTAAACAAAGAACTGCTCGATTCTTTGGACAAGGAAATTACAATTATGCATCCTGGTCCCATAAATCGAGGTGTTGAAATTACTAGTGATGTGGCCGATTCAAAACAATCCATAATCCTAGACCAAGTTCAAAATGGTGTGGCCGTTAGAATGGCCGTTATATACTTATTGGCGTCAAAAATAAAACAGTAGATTATGATTTTAGACCAAGACGGAAATATAGCCACAATCACGCAAGAAAAAGCCACGATTGTAGAACTGGTTAAAAAACTCAAAGAGTTATATCCAAAGTTTAAAAACGATAATGTTATTGTTTCTTTAACCTCCTTAAAACCTTTGGGGTTAGATGATATTGTTGAGTTTTTACAAATTTCAAACAAACACAGAGGCGCAAAGCATTCCTTTGTAATCGTTTCAGACAAGATAGACCTTGACATTGTTCCAGATGAAATTGTTGTTGTTCCTACCACCCAAGAAGCTTACGATATTATAGAAATGGAAGAAATGGAGCGTGATTTAGGGTTCTAATGTTTGTTGCTTAGTTGTTTGTCGTTTGGTAGATTTTTCGACTTAACAACTTAACAGCTTTACAACATACAATATTATGAAATTAACCATTTTAGGCTGTTATAGTGCCACACCAAGAACATTAAACAATACAACGGCACAGGTTTTAGAGATTAATAATCACATGTTTTTAATCGATTGTGGTGAAGGTACGCAGGTGCAATTGCGCAGACATAAAATAAAATTCAATAGAATAAAGCATATTTTTATTTCGCACCTTCATGGCGACCATTTTTTTGGATTGGTTGGCTTGATTTCTACATTTCGGTTACTCACGCGCGAAGCGGACTTGCATGTTTATGGGCCTAAAGGAATTAAGGAAGTAGTTACGCTTCAATTGAAATTGTCTGATTCATGGACAAATTATAATTTGATATTTCATGAATTGACTTCCAAGCAATCTGAATTGATATTTGAGGATGATAAGGTTGAAGTGTATACCGTTCCTTTAGATCATAGAATTTATACCAATGGGTATTTGTTTAAGGAAAAGGAAGGACTGAGAAAGCTCAACAGAAAAGCAGCCGAAAAAGCCAATATTGATGTGGCCTACTTCAGAAAACTTACTCAAGGTTTTGATGTTGAAAATGAAGATGGCATTCTGATAAAAAATGAAACAGTAACAAAACCAGGGCCAAAACCCAAAAGTTATGCGTTTTGCAGTGACACGATGTATAAAGAGGATATTGTTCCAATTATAGCAAATGCGAATGTATTATATCACGAGTCCACATTTTTAAACCAACATAAGCACTTGGCTATAAAAACCAAGCATGCCACGGCAAAACAAGCGGCATTAATTGCAAAAAAGGCGCATGTAGGCACATTGATTCTTGGGCATTATTCAACACGATACGATAGCTTAAATTTGTTCAAGAAAGAAGCCCAGGAAGTATTTGAAAACGTTGAATTGGCTGAAGATGGTAAGTTTTTTGAGTTTTAGCTTCTAACTTATTTTTACAAAACTTATGAGTTATTCAAGGCTTGCTAAAAAGATTTAATAAATCATTTTAAGTAAATTAGTGGTTTCACTAAAGCATCAATAATTTGCTAAGATTAAAGTATGGATAAGGATTTAAGCAATTACCGAAAAACTTACCAAAAAGGAGAGTTGCGTGCACATGAAGTACCCGAAAACCCATTGGAATTGTTCCAAAAGTGGTTTTATGAAGTGGATATGTATTTTAGTGAAGATGAAACCAATGCCATGACCTTAGCAACAATAGGTTTAGACGGTTACCCGAAAAATAGGGTAGTACTGTTAAAAAAATACACCTATGAGGGTTTCATCTTTTATACCAACTATAAAAGTGAGAAAGGAAAAGCTATTGAGGCGAACCCAAACGTTTGTCTTTCCTTTTTTTGGCATGCGGCTGAAAGACAAGTTATAATTAAGGGTACGGCTGAAAAAATAGCAGAGAATTTAAGCGATGGCTATTTTGAGTCGAGACCTAGGGGAAGCCAATTGGGTGCTTTGGTTTCCAATCAAAGTGAGGTGGTGAAGAATAGAGCATACCTTGAATCGGAATTGTCAAAATTGGAAACTAAATTTGAAGGCAAGGACATTCCACGACCAAAACATTGGGGAGGCTATATTGTTAAGCCTGTTGAAATTGAATTTTGGCAAGGGCGCCCCAATAGGCTACACGATAGAATTCTGTATACTTTACAAAAAGACTATAATTGGTTGATTAATCGACTATCTCCATAAAACACCGTTAAAATACTCATATTTTAATTTTATAATGCATTACATCGATGTATTGTGTATTTCATCGATTTTAAGCTTGTCGTTCATCGAATTGTAAAGCTTCAATAGTTCAAATAGTCATTAGGGTAAATAAATTTATGATCCCAAATCTAAATGACTTAACCTATGAAGTTACCAATCAAACTGCCGTTATTGGCTCTATTGGCTGTGTTGACATTTTCTTCATGTTCAACAGACAACCTAGACGACATGGCCGAAGCTGTGGAAATGAATCTTGTTTCCGTTCAGGCCAAATCAATTGAAGTTGAAATTCTTGATCTTATCAACGACCATAGACTTTCTCAAGGATTAAGTCCTCTTGAAGGCATGAATATTATAAAATCTGTTGCTTTCAGTCATACCGACTATATGGTGGGTACGGGTGAAGTATCGCACGCTAACTTCTATACTAGAAGCAATTACTTAAAGTCACATGCCGGAGCAGAGAGTGTATCTGAAAATGTGGCTTATGGCTATAGCTCGGCAGAATCTGTTGTAAACGCCTGGCTTAAAAGTGAAGCACATAAAGAAAATTTAGAAGGAAATTACACAAACTTTGATATTTCCGCTGAAAAAAACGAAGAAGGTAGATGGTATTACACCAATATCTTTATAAAAAAATAAAATTATTTCGCATTGAAACAATTAAAATTAACCATTTGATTTACTGATTAATAGCCAAGATTAAATTAAACTGGTAATTATTGATAACTTAACCGTTATTAACATTAGTTTTTGGAGTAAAATCCTCTCAATAAATTTGGGAGGATTTTATGTTTCTACTTGATAGCTATAGCACCACTTCTATAAAGGTCTAACGCTTTCTTCTACAAATTTTCTATAGTATTTAATGGAATATCTTTGTTGGGGTTCACCCTGAAAATTTTCATTCTATTTCGGTTGCCTGCTTCCAATTTTGATGGTTCAAATAGCTGCCTTCAACAAAAAGCAGATAAGGTTCATCTGTTTCTTTATCGATCCAAAGGTAGCAGAACATTTTTTTCCTGTAGCAAAAACATGGCATGCCATATTTTGTTGTTTCCGAAACGCTTTAGCCTTGATTCAGAATAACTTTCTGAGGGTGAGCAAACAGCTTTTGTTCAGTTCAGTTTTGCTCAGATAGAAGTTACTGTTTATCATTGGAAATGAACCGTTAACTGCGCAACAAAAAGCCTTTTAAGTCTTCGTATGTTGAAATAACAAAAGCTTCCTTATCTTTTCCCATAACTGATTGTATTTGTTCGGGCAAAGGCTGCTTTTCGTTAATAACTTCCTCTACAACATCCAAAAATTTGGTTGGATGTGCTGTTTCCAAAAACACACAGTGCGCATTAGGATTCTCCTTTAAATATTCCTTACAACCTAAATAGCCAACAGCGCCATGGGGATCGGCCACATAATCATAGCTGTTGTAAATCTCCAACATAGCTTCTTTCGTTTCGTCATCGGTAAAACTGTAAGAAGAAACATTATTTTTTAAGGTTTCAAAATTGTTTCTGTAGATTTCTTGGATGCGTATAAAGTTACTTGGTGCTCCAACGTCCATAGCATTGCTAATGGTTTGTATAGATGGTTTTGGTTCGTATAACTGTGATACTAAGTAACGGGTTACCACGTTATTTACATTATTTGAAGCAACAAAATGATTAATAGGCAAACCTAATTGTTGCGCCATCATACCGGCGCAAATATTACCAAAATTGCCACTAGGTACAGAAAACACAATGTCTTTATGCTGTTTATGCAATTGTTTGTAAGCAAAAATAAAATAGAACAACTGTGGTAGCCAACGTGCTACGTTAATAGAGTTAGCTGATGTCAACTGCATTTTGCTTGTTAAACTTTCATCCAAAAATGCAGTTTTAACCATTGCTTGGCAATCATCAAAAGTGCCATTAACTTCCAAGGCTTTGATGTTTTGCCCCAGTGTAGTTAGCTGTTTCTCTTGAATATCACTAACTTTTCCGCTAGGATATAGAATGACGACATTAACCCCTTTTACGCCTAAAAAGCCATTGGCTACAGCACCTCCGGTATCGCCAGAAGTGGCCACCAAAACGGTAACTTCCTTATCGTTATTTTGATTAAAGTAGCCCAAACAACGTGCCATAAAGCGCGCACCAACATCCTTAAACGCCATAGTTGGCCCATGGAACAATTCCAAAGTGGAAATATTATCACTAAGTTTTGCTACAGGAAAATCGAAAGACAAGGTTTCTTCAACAATCGTTTTTAAAACATCATCTGGAATTTCCGGCGACACAAATTGTTTTATGGTTTCAAATGCAATTTCAGAATATGGCAAATTATCGATATTGTCAAAAAATGACTTGGGTAATGGTGTTATATTTTCAGGAAAGTATAGGCCTTTGTCTGGAGCTAACCCTTTTATAACAGCATTTTTAAAACTTGAATTAGGCGCTTTATGGTTTAATGAGTAATAATTCATTTTTTGTTTAGTCGATTATTTTTATGCCTTTAGTGTTTATTTTGGAAACATGTATATCAAAATCAATTGCAGATTTTTCATATATATATTCAATCGCATCTTTCACGTTTTTAGCAGTTTCAAATCCTTTGCTTAAAGAAAAAATTGAAGGTCCTGAACCAGAAATACTTGCTCCTAAAGCCCCTGCTTTTAAGGCTTCACTTTTAACCTCATTATAAAAAGGGATGAGCTTGCTTCTGTGAGGTTCAATAATTACATCCTTAAGGGAATCTTTTATCAAATCATAATCACTTGTATGCAAGCCATGAACCAAGCTTCCTAAATTAGACCATTGCGTAATAGCATCGGCGAGAGGGACTTCCTTTGGCAAAACAGCTCTAGCCTCAGATGTTTTTATTTCAATTTGAGGATGAATAATAGTGGTATACAAATCATTTGGACAAGGAATTTCCAAAACCTTTAGAGGTGCAACACTTTTTACCAATGTAAATCCACCAAAAAGAGCAGGAGCGAGGTTGTCGGCATGCTCACATTTACTAGCTAAAGCCTCCCCTTTTATGGCAAATTCTGTCAGTTGGGTTTTATTGAAAGGTCTTCCCAATAATTCATTCATCCCAAAAACACTGCCTACAGCACTTGCCGCACTACTTCCAATTCCACTTCCTGGTTTAATTCTTTTGTAAATTTCTATTTCAAAACCAAAATCGACATCAATCGCATTGTACATCGCAAGAGCCGAAACACCTGCGACATTTTTTTCAGCTTCATAAGGTAAATCGAAACCTTCAATATGAGTGATATGGATTCCCTTTTTATCAATTTTGCGTATAACCATGTCGTCACCAACACTGTCCAGGCAAAATCCTAAAACATCAAAACCACAAGCCACATTGGCTACCGTAGCTGGTGAAAATATTTTTATTTCGTTCATTTTATCTATTAAATAGTTCTCGGCGGCACTCGAACAGTAGCTGGAACTTCTTTTAAGCAAAGTCATCAATTAAGTTTTTAATCATTTCCTAATCTAATGATATCAGCAAACAGACCTGATGCCGTAACGTCTGCTCCAGCACCTGCACCTTTAATAATCATGGGTTGGTTGACGTAACGGTGGGTGTAAAACATCACGATATTGTCACTCCCCTGAAGATTGTAAAATGGATGTCCCTCTGGGATTTCCTGTAAACCTACACTTGCTTTACCGTTATTGAATTGGGCAACATACTTTAATTGACAATTCTTTGTTTTTGCAGAAGTATATAAGCTCTGATAGTGCGCTTCATCGGCAATCAACGTTTTATAAAAATCATCAACTGTGTCACTTTTTAAGCCGGCTTCAGATAGGAAAGATGTGTTTTCAATATCCTCCAAATCCATTTGTGTTCCACTTTCCCTGGCGAGAATTAAAATCTTTCTGGCCACATCAACACCGCTCAAATCAATTCTTGGGTCAGGCTCAGTATAGCCTTCAACTCCTGCTTGTTTCACAACATCATAAAATTTTGTCTGATTATTAAAATTGTTGAAAACAAAATTTAAACTACCCGACAATACTGCTTGAATAGACGTCACCTTATCTCCAGAGGCTATTAAATTATTAAGCGTATCAATAATAGGCAAACCTGCGCCAACATTAGTTTCAAATAAAAGAGGCGCATTATATTCCAACGATAAACGCTTTAGCAATTTATAATTGTCAAAATCACTTGAGCATGCAATCTTGTTACAAGCAACAATGCCGATGCTTTCTTTTAGATATTGGGCATATAAATCAGCTACATCTTTATTTGCGGTTACATCAACAAAAATACTGTTTCGTAAATTCAAGGATTTTGTTCTATCGAAGAAACCCTGCAAAGTAGCTTTTTCACCATTTTCGAGTTGTTCTTTCCAAGTTTTTAAATCGATGCCATCTTCATTGAAAACCATTTTTCTGGAATTTGACAACCCAATAACGCGCAAGTTTATTTTTAAGTTTTCCTTTAAGTACTTTCTTTGTTGTTTTATCTGTTCAACCAAACGCTCACCAACATTTCCAACTCCTGTAATAAAAACGTTCAACTGTTTGGTTTTTGACTCAAAAAATTGCTCGTGTAATGTGTTTAGCGCTTTTTTTACATCACTTTCTAAAATAACTGCAGAAATATTCTTTTCAGAAGCACCTTGGGCAATCGCTCTAATATTAATGTTGTTTTTTCCTAAACTACTGAACATTTTGCCACTTATGCCTTGATGGTTTTTCATATTATCACCAACCAACGCAATTATAGACAATCCTGTTTCAACAATAATGGGGTCGATTTTGCCTAATGCAATTTCATTTTCAAAAACAGCGTCAATAGAGCTTTTGGCCAATTCGGCATCTTTCGCTTCTATACCAAGACAAATGGAGTGTTCTGAAGAAGCCTGGGTAATTAGAATAACATTGATTTTTTCCTGTGACAAGGTTTCAAACAAACGCTTAGAAAAACCAGGAATGCCAACCATACCACTTCCTTGTAAAGTAAGTAAAGCAATATTGTTGATGTTACTTATGCCTTTAACAGGTCCGTTTGTATTAACAGGATCGTTAGAAATGATGGTGCCAACAGCCTCAGGCTCCAAAGTATTTTTAATATGGATGGGGATACCCAAACTCAATACAGGTTGTACAGTTGGTGGATATAAAACCTTGGCACCAAAATGCGAAAGTTCCATCGCCTCTTGATAAGATATTTTCTCAATAGGGTAGGCCTGTTTCACCATTTTCGGATTGGTAGTAAACATACCACTTACATCTGTCCAGATTTCAAGTTGCTCAACGTTTAATGCTGCGGCAACAATGGCTGCTGTAAAGTCTGAACCACCGCGGCCTAAGGTAGTTTGTTCCCCTGATTTTGATTTAGAAATAAACCCTGGGAGTATGATTATCTTTTCAGAAGCAGATTTAAAATACTCTTGAATATTTTTGTTTGTGATTTTATAGTCAACTTCCGCTTTAGTGAAGTTTGAATTTGTGGTAATTAATTCTTGAGAATTTTTTCTGTTCGCAGATAAGCCTCTATTTTTCATAGTTTCTGCGATAATGAACGATGAAAGAATCTCGCCAAAACTCACCAATTTATCAGATGTTTTGGGCGACAATTCGTTAATCAGATAAATACCGTCCAATAAACTTTTTAATGCATTAAGCTTTTCAATAGTATAATTGATGATAGCTTCGTATTTACCAGGATTTAATTCTTTTATAATATTAAAATGGATGTCTTTTATCAAATTAAACGTATCAATAAAAGCATCATCTTTCTTTTGAGCCTGTTTTCCGGCCAAAAGCAGTTTGTCGGTAATCCCACCAACGGCAGAAACAACACAAGCTATATTGCCGCTTTTACCATAATTTTCTAAAATGTTGATGACGTTATTTATGTTTTTTGAAGAACCTACTGAAGTTCCTCCAAATTTTAAAACTTTCATGTTTTAATATGTTGAATAATTGAAAAAATACTTGAAATATTGTAATTCTTAAAATTACAAAGATAGCCTGAAGAGTATATAATTAGCAACCCCAAGGGGTTGTAATATTTGTGATTGTACCAAAAAAAGATGCAGCTCCTTTAGGAGTAACAGAAACAACAGTTGCAATATTTTGGCTTAAATAACTCATTGTAGTGAATAATACACCTCAAAAGTATTACTTTTAAGCTAATAAAAAAACTAAAATATTTTTTTTGCAGTATTCTTATATTGAGGCATCTTTTGTAGAAAATAAACGGCAAACCCCAATAAGAACTGAAAAATCTATAATCGATTAAAATGAAGATTTTTTCCAAAGAACAAGTATACGAAGGCGACAAACTTACCACTGAAAGACAAAATATTTCGTCGACAGATTTAATGGAGCGTGCCGGAACGCAAATTTTCAATTGGATGCATATGCGAATGCAAGGTGCCCAAGTGCCTGTTCATGTTTTTTGTGGCATTGGTAATAATGGTGGAGACGGATTGGTCATTGCAAGACACCTCATTACGCATGGTTACAATGTGAAAACCTATGTGGTAAATTATAGTGACAAGCGCTCCAAGGATTTTTTAATTAATTATGATAGAATAAAAAATGTTACCAAGCATTGGCCAACTTTATTGAAGGATGAGGACGAATTTCCAGTAATTCAGCCAGAGGACATTATTGTTGACGGCGTTTTTGGTATTGGCTTAAATCGACCCGTTGACGATTGGGTAAAAGCTTTGTTTGTGCATTTCAGAGAAACGAAAGCTTTTACACTTTCAATTGACATCCCTTCTGGACTGTACACGGATAAGGCTGTGGAAGATGAAAACGCGGTGGTTTGGGCTGGATTTACTTTGAGTTTTGCTTCGCCAAAGTTAGTCTTCTTTTTACCCGAAACGGCAAAATACACGGTGCAATGGGAAGTTTTGGATATTGGATTAGATCAGGAATTTTTGCAAACCACGGAAACAGAATCTGAACTTATTGGAAAACTTGAAGTTCTACCAAATTATATTCCAAGAGAAAAATACGCCCATAAAGGAACTTACGGTCATGTATTAATTATTGGTGGCAGTTATGGGAAAATTGGCTCAGTGAATTTAGCAAGCAGGGCAGCGTTATCATCGGGAGCAGGATTGGTTTCTGCCTATATTCCTAAATGTGGTTATGTGCCTTTGCAAACGTCTTTTCCAGAGGCCATGATTTTAACGGATACCGATGAAGAAAAAATAACATCAATAAAACTGGATTTTGAACCCACTGTTGTTGGGCTGGGAATTGGCTTGGGGACTAATCCTGAAACAACAAAAGCCTTAGAAGGTTTCCTAAAATTCAATAATGCACCTTTGGTTATGGATGCAGACGGGTTAAACATATTATCCAAAAACAAAGCGTTTTTAAAATTATTACCTGAACCCCCAACCGTTTTAACACCCCATCCAAATGAATTGGAACGTCTGATTGGTAAATGGAAAGACGATTTTGATAAACTTAAAAAGGTAAAAGCATTTTCAAAAAAACACCATGTTATTGTAGTTATCAAAGGAGCACACACCATTGTGGTTTTTGAAGAAAAACTTTATGTAAATACCACAGGAAATCCGGGAATGGCCACAGCGGGTAGTGGCGATGTGTTAACGGGTATTATAACCGGATTGATATCACAAGGCTATCATCCTTTGGCTGCAGCTATTTTTGGTGTTTATTTGCACGGAAAGTCGGCCGATATTGCTGTTGAAGACATTGGTTATCAAAGTTTGATTGCAAGCCATATTATTGAATATTTGGGCGAGGCTTATTTAGATTTGTTTAAACAACCCGAGCCACCACAGCAAGAGGAAGAACAAGCTGATGGTAAATAAAAAAAGCCGCAATTTGTGGCTTTTAATTTTTAGTATTCTTTTATTAGTGATTAATAATAATTCGTTTTGTGGCTTTTAAATTGTCCTGTCTTATTTCAACTAGGTATAAGCCATTTTGGATATCGTCCAATTCAATGGTTTTGTAAAGAACTTTGGAGTTTACTTTGTATTCAAAGCTATTGATTAACCTTCCTTGGATATCATAAAGATTAACGGAAACCTTATTATTAGTTAATAAATTATCCAGTTTAATATTGATATCTCTATTTGTTGGATTTGGCCAAATGGAAACATTGGCCAATTCAAACTCGTTTGTGCTTAAAGTACTATTCAAATTGACAACTTGGTTAGGTAACCATCCGTTTGCACCGTTCTTTATGTCGACTTTAAAACTATCGGCATAAGCAACTGTGTTGCTGTTTTTATAGGCTAATTTCCCTGTATTTACATCATCTTGTGTAAAGGTATCTCCAACCGATAAAACAATAGCTTCCTTTTCAAGTGTGCCTCCGTTTGGTAATGTCACTACAGTATATATTTGTTGTAAAGCGGTCTCACTTGTAGATGTTGCTTCAATGTCTGAGCTCAAAAAGGTGTATGTGCTATTTAATGGTGCATTAAACCCATTATTTTCAAAATTAGGAATAGAATTTACAGCCTCTACAACACATATATCAACACTAAATGCTATAATATCTCCACCGTCATTATTATTAGGATCAAAAACTCTAAGTGTCCAAACACCATCCGCAGCCACTCCGCTAAAGGACGATAGACTTTCCAGAGGCAAAACCGTACCACTGATACTTGGAATTGCAGCATCATCGCAATATAAAGCTGCGCCATTATCTGAGAAAGTAACGTTAAAATCATCACCATCTCCAGGATTAGTGGTGTCACCTCCCGTATCAGTGTCGCATGAACTATCAAAAAGCAACACATTGGCATTACCTATGCTGATTGGGCCTTCTAAAGCAATGGAAATATCGTTCACCCAAGTATGGTTGATTTCAAAGCTCGTTTCAATGGAATTAACAGTCAATCCTCCTGTATCCACAGTCACAGGCACAGAAGCCGCATCGTTTGGTGTTGTTAGGATATTGGCATCTGAAAAATCCGTGGCGCTAAACACATTATTGCCGCAATCAATCGTCCCAACTTGAAAACTAAATATTTCTGAATAAGTGCCATTACCACAGCTATTACTTGGTTTAACCCTCCAATAATAAACGGTTTGTCCAACAAGCCCAGACAGATCAAATTTTAAATTACTTACGGTGCCTGAAAATTCGATTGATGAAAATGACGGACTTGTAGACACTTCAACCAAATAATTTTCTGCATTTAAATTCTCTTGCCATTCCAAGGATAATGATGAAGGCAATGTAGCGCTACCATTTACTGGATAGGACAAAATCATTGGGTACGGCGAAAAATCAGAATGCAACACCCTTAATTCGATTGATCTGGTTTCGGTTTCATTGCCATCATCACCAATGACATCGATAAGATAAGTATTGGCAGGTACATTCGATAGATTACCAAAAGTAACATCAAAACTTCCATCAGCATTCAAAGAAGTTGGCGTTATATTTGCCGTAGCGTTAGCTGGAACATTGCTCAATGAGAAATTAGTAGTACCTCCACCAGTTTGCAAATAATCAAAGCTATAAGTTGCCTCATTTGGAGAGCATATTGCTTGCGCTGATTCTTGGGTGTTAAATGTAAAGTTTGAGGACAAACCTGTAATAATCAAGGAAAAATTCTGGGAACCACCTACAAGTGTTCCTTTGTGTGTAACCCTGATGGTATATGTTCCAGAAGCACCTACAACATCAATTCGCTCAAAGGGATCAACAATATTATCTGCTTGGGTATTTGAATCAACCCCTGTTAGTTTCCAAGGTCTATAAGCAGTTCCTGATTGGCTAATTCTTATATCCAAATCGTTTACCAAAACTGGCGTTCCGTCATTTGGAATTCCAGTATTTGTGATTGCTTCACCTGGCATATCCGTCCAAGAAATGGATGCCAATAATGGACTGGTTCCATCAGATTCAACTTCTAATGTAAATGTTTCCCCATTCTCTAAGACTTCTTCAGAAACCCAAGATGAAAAACCATTTTCAGAAATGGTCTCCACAGCTGCTTTGGCATTAAGCAAGCCCCATCCTGTTGTCGCATCTGGTCCTGTCATTTCGGTATCATCTGCTGTATGCAAAGCAAGACCTTTCAAGGTTGCGGCCTTCATATATTTATTGTTGACGTTGTGGTAATGCTGTTGTAACAATAGTAAAGAACCACATACATTTGGGGAGGACATGGATGTTCCAGTAGTCGTACCGTATGAAAAAGGTCTTCTACTAAATGAAGAATAAAGAGCCGTTCCGTTACCCATAATATCTGGTTTAACCCTAAAGTCATCCGTTGGGCCTTCAGAGCTACTTGAATTCCGAATAACGCTGATTAATGAGCCATCATCATCTATGGAAGCGTCCTCTCCATTGGCAACAACCAAATTGTTTTTGGAAGTAGCATTATAAGTTAATTTATCAAAATTGGCATTTCCTCCAAGTGGAGAAGTATTTGAGGTATTATCGTCTCCTGAATTACCTGCGGACGTAACTTGTAAATAATAAGGTGCATTATACATTAATTCATCCCAATCCCTAGAATCTTGGGTATAGGCACCTATATAAAAACTAAGGTCTCCAGTTAAGTTTTGAGGGTCGACACCATAGGAATGGTTAGAGAGCAGCATTCCAATGTTTGCCGCGGTAGTGGCTTCTCCCAAATCATTAATTACATTGTAATTTATGGCGTATGCTTGAGGTGCCATTCCTTTGGCAGCTGCCTGTAAACCAGAAGCAATTATTGTACCGGTAACGTGGGCAGCATGGTCGCTTAATGCAGTTTCATCATCTCCAATAGACAACCTGTTTTCGCCCCCAATTCCATCATATTCATTATGTTCTACAAGTCCAACACCTTCAACCTCCCAAATATGAACGGTCATATTTTGGCCTTCCAAATCTAAACCTAAACTGCCTCCAGTATGCAAAAAGTTTGTTCGAGTTGATATGGCAGCATTGGCATTATCTGTTTTCCAATAAATAGGCTTTCCTTTTACAACTTCCTTTAATCTGTAAGCTGTAGCGTTTTCTTTGAAGCTAATTGGCCAACCATTTTGGTTTGCCAATCTGATTGCCGCATTATACTTAGCTTTGAAAGTGGTTTCAAATCTAGTTTGAAGCTTTTCTAATTTTTCGGAATTATAATCTTGGGTGATTTTTTTAAGTTCCTTTTGGGTTTGCGAGAAACCAACGGAAACGAAAAGCATGCACATAACCGCACACAGGCTTTCTTTAAAATAATTTTTTAGCATTACAATTTTTTTAGGTTCTCAAATATAAATAAAACTGAATTATTCTGACAAAATTTTAACCTTTGCAATTAATGAAAAACAAATTATATTTTATTTTGGCTGCATTATTTTAAGTCAAAACAAGATAAAAATGAATTATCATTAATATTATAAACTAGAATGGTTTTGGCGAAACAAAACCTCAATTTTTAAAAAAAGGTAACGAAAGCTTCAGTTTAGATAAAAAAACCAGGCCATGTCAATATTTTAAACGCCCAATTCGCTTAAAACCTTCACAAGATTAGGGTCTGAAGGTCTTGGCGCATCTGGATTTACAATGTTCCCATTCGGATCCAAAAGAATGAATCGTGGAATACCATTTATGCCATAGTCTTTAACAAAAGAAGAGTTCCAATCGTTATCTGCAAATAGCTGGATACCCTGAAGTTCTCTTTCAGCAACCATGTTTTGCCATTTTGTAAAATCTGAGGCCTTATCAATTGAAATACTAACGAACTCAATGTTATTGTCATGGAATTGGGCTTCAACTTTCTTTAAAGCAGGTATTTCCCTAACACAAGGGCCGCACCATGTTGCCCAAACATCAATATAAACATATTTTCCCCTAAGGTCGTCCAGTGAAGTTGTGCCACCTTTATGATTTTTATAATCAACAAATTTTGGCGAAGCTTTCCCAATTTCTATAGCGGTTAGTTTTTTGTATTTATCGGCGATTAATTTGTTGTTTTCCTCATCAGTAGAATATTCAGAATACAGTTTGTAAAACTCTTTTACATTTTCACTTTTAACCAAATGGAAATTAGCGAAATCAAACAAAAGACCATTTTTTATAGCTTTATTTGGAATCTCACCAAGGGTTTTCAAAAGGGCTAAATCAAAAGGCATACCTTCCGTTTTTGAGAGGTTGTCCGCTTTCTTTTTATAATATTCTGAAACCAAGGCCTTATAATGATGGGAAAATTCAAAATCCTCTTCATTTGAATAATCTATTTCATTCAACTCTTTTAGAAAATCTTCTGAGACCCTAAAGTTTGCATCTTGTGCCAACTGTATGTGTGCCATTTCATAAACACCAAGCATCCTTAAATAGTTGTAATGGATATTTCTTTCCTCTTTTTTAATAAAATTTTCAGGGATATTATTGGCATTGTGCAACAATGATTCTTGCTTAGCTTTAAAAGAATTGAGCTTGTCTAAATATTCAGCTTCATCAAGTGCATAAATAGTTCTCAAGTTTCCTAGTAGCTCTTGTTCCTCTTTTCTTTTTTCAGAAAGGTAATTGCTTATTTCAGCGCCGTTTCCTGTAATATTAAGTGTGTTGGCAAAGTCCTGGGCGTTATAATTTATATTCAAATCAAAACCTGGTTCCACATACAAAAATACAGGGTTCTTACCATCGAAAAGTACGTAGTTGCTTCTATTTGTACTCAAAGTATCTGAAAAAGTTCCGTCAGCAGAAACAGCAAGAACTTCCTTGAAGCTTTGGTCGTAGCTATTGATAGAAAGCTCATTAGGGATTTTGTTGCTGATTTTACCTGATATGATGGCGTAACCGGATTTTGGATTTTCATTGCAGTTCATTAGTGCCACTGCACAGGCAACTATAAGAAGCTTCTTCATTTTTCTATATTGATTTTTGGTAAAAATAAGCAATACCAGACTTAAACGTTAAATTTTAACAATAGTTTAGAGGATGTCCAGAATTTAAAGACTTTGCATTATAATTTGTGAGTCAATCGTTTATAAGCAACAATTTCTGGAATAATGTTTAACGCAAATAATTGATTTTGCACTGTATTGATGGTTTCTTCATCAATTAACTCTTGTGACCATTCTGTAATTGTGAGCCATTCCTGAACGTCTTCAAGCTTTTGCTCATATCTGTTGGCAATGGTTTTGTCTATGCTAGGTATGTTTTTAAAATCGGTAGTTGTGTTATTGATGATTTCCAGAATAGTTTTTAAATCATCTTTGTTTGATTGAATAAAATCCTCACGTACGGCTATTACAAAACATGGCCATGGAGTAGGGCAATTGCCAATACTTCTAAAAACACCTTTGTCAACCAATGGCTTGGTTGTAAATTTTTCCCAAAGAAAATAATCTGCAGCACCATTGGTTAAGCCTTCGACGGCACCCTCCAAATCTTTAATGACTTCAAAATCCAAGTCTTTTTCTAAATCCCAATTATTGTTCTTCGCATTTACATAGGCCATTAAATGTGACCCCGAGCCATATCGGCTAATGGCGGCTTTGGTGCCCTTCAAATCTTCAATGGCTTTGTAACTTGATTTGTGTGCAACATGAATGCCCCAAACCAAAGGCGACTCAACAAATGTTTGTACAATTTTACTAGGATTACCAGCAATAATGTCTTTAATAATGCCTTCTGTTAAAATAACGGCCATATCAATATCACCATTTCTTAGTCCATGGCACATGGCGCCGGTCCCATCCGGATAATCAATCCACCTTAGATTGATACCCTTGTCTTTATATTCGCCATCCTTTAACGTTAAGTACCACGGCAAATTAAAATGTTCCGGCACACCACCTATTTTCACTTTCTTCATTAATCTGTAATTTTTTCCACTATTTTATGTAAAGCATAAACAATTAAATCGTCTATGACTTTAGATGTGTTTTTACTAAATGTTCCATTTGCCCTGTTGGCTATGATTGCATTTAATGAAACTGCATGATACCCAAGCAACTCTGACAAGCCGTATATGGCAGATGTTTCCATTTCAAAGTTTGTAATTTGGGTACCTTTAAAATTGAAAGAACCCATTATAGAGTTCAGATTTTCGTCTTGAATTGGCAGACGAAGAACCCTGCCTTGTGGACCATAAAACCCTCCTGCGGTTGCAGTGAGGCCCTCAAACATTTGACTGCCTCTAAAAACCTCGAGCAGTTTTTCGCTAGCTTTAACAACAATTGGTCTAGCCTTATCCTTACTCCAATTGGTATGGTTTATGAATGCGCTTTCAATATCTGGATTCGTAATGGATTCTATTTTATAAGAATGAAGCATTCCATTAATATCTAGGCCATAACTACTTGATAAAAAAGAATCTACAGGAATGTTTTTTTGCAATGAACCGGAAGTTCCTATTCGAACAATGTTTAAACTTTTAAGCTGGTTTTTAATTTCTTTGGTTTTAAAATCTATATTCAATAAAGCGTCCAATTCATTTAAAACAATATCAATATTATCCGGGCCAATGCCTGTTGAAATCACACTTAGGCGTTTTCCTTTATAAATTCCGGTCTGGGTTTTAAACTCACGTTTTTGAGTTTCAAAATCAATGGTTTCAAAATGTTTAGTCACTTTTTCAACCCTATCCTGATCGCCAACAAGAATGACAGTATTGGCAATGTTCTCGGGCTTTAAATTCAAATGGTAAATACTGCCATCGGCATTTAAAATAAGCTCAGAATCCTTAATCGGCATTTATAACAGACTTTATGAGTTTATTTTTCTCTACGCTGAAAAAGAAATCAGACTTTTTAACACCGCCAAAAACCATATTGCTATCAATGTCTCTAGAAAAATTATGGCTCCGTAAAAGTGCCTCATGACCTTTTCTGTTTAGTTTTAATCCATCCTCTTCAACCGTATAAAATACTTCCAGATAATCAATAATTCGGGAAAGTTGCAAATCGCCATATCCATAGTATCCCTGATAATTCAGGGCATAGCCTAATAAATGGTTTTTTGATGTTATGCCGTAATTATTGATGATTTCCAAAATATTTCTTTCCATGACATTTAAGCCGTCAATTGAATTTGGAAATCGCTCTAGATGCGCTTTCAGGCAATTGCTCAAATAGTCGAAAGAAGATGCTTTCACAATAAAGGGCTTTAGTAAATTATGGTCAACACCACAATAGATGCCCCAAACCGTAGTGGCTATTTCAATATCTTCATCAGTTAGGCGAACTTTCTTTTTGTAATGCTTTATAAGTTGCTGTGTAGAAAGCTCAGAAAGCCCTTTTAGTCCTTTACTTCCTTCGCCTCGTCCACTGGACACCAAATAAAGTGGAAGGTTTATTTTTTTCTGATGAAGCAGGCTTATCACCGCCACCATGTTAATATGGCAAAACAAATCGTATTCAAACCAGAGCACAATTTCTGAATAGTTTTCAACGTGATTTAGTTTATCAAGCTCTTCTTTAATTTCGTCTATATTCAATTCTATTTCATAGAATTCATTTAGGAAAGATTTTCGGATTTCAAGAAATTCCTCAGAATTTATATGCTCTATTGTTGGGCCTTCACAAAGCATTTCCTGCCAGGTCAACATGTCACCTTCAACTTTTAAATCGGTTAAAACGTTTGTTAAAACGCTACCATTGGTTATATGAAGTGGTTTTTTTTCCATGATTTAGCCCCCAACTCGTTTTACTTTGAACCCTTTTTCCTTGAGTATTTGCATGATTCTATCCCTATAATCCCCTTGAATAATTATTTTTTCGTCCTTAAAACTTCCACCAACACTTAGTTTGGTTTTTATCTCTTTGGCCAGAATCTTAAAATCTTCTTGTGCGCCGTTATACCCTTCAAGAATGGTTATTGGCTTTCCTTTTCGCTTTTCATATTTGCAAATTATGGGGTCGTCTTGTATCCAAATCTCAGGAGCGTCATTCGTTTCAGATGGGGTTTCTTCCTCAACATGTTCTGGAAATAAGTTTTTCAATTGGTCTTTTAAGTCCATGTGCTCTGTGTTCAAAAAATTAAGACTTGTGGGTTACTTTTTTATGAGTCCTAATTCTATTAATCGTTCGTTTAAAAACTCTCCTGCCGTAATATCCTCGTATTGTTTTGGGTTGCTCTCGTCAACACACCCTTCCAAAACGTTTAGCTTCATGTCGCTAATGGGATGCATAAAAAATGGAATGGAATATCGTGATGTTCCCCACAACTCTTTAGGCGGATTGACCACACGGTGAATGGTGGATTTCAATTTATTATTGGTGTGCCTAGATAGCATATCACCAACATTAATCATCAATTCATCGGGTTCTGCAATGGCATCAATCCATTCTCCTTTGTGGTTTTGAACTTGAAGTCCTCTTCCTTGGGCACCCATCAGCAAAGTGATTAAATTGATATCACCATGCGCTGCAGCCCGAACAGCTTCTTTTGGTTCTTCCTTAATGGGCGGATAGTGGATGGGGCGCAAAATAGAATTTCCGTTGTGGATATATTCATCAAAATAGGTTTCTTCCAGTCCTAAATGGAGAGCAAGAGCGCGCAAAACATATTTTGCTGTTTTCTCAAGCATTTTATAGGCTTCTTTTCCAACTTTATTGAAATTTGGCAGTTCTTCAACCAAAACGTTATCGGGATATTCGGCTTTTAGCTTGTCGTTATTTTCAACGTATTGGCCAAAATGCCAAAACTCTTTTAAATCACCTTCCTTTTTGCCTTTGGCACTTTCCTTTCCGAAGGACACGTAACCACGCTGACCTCCAATTCCTGGGATTTCATATTTCTGTTTGGTTTCAACAGGAAGACTGAAAAAATTCTTTACCTCGCTGTAAAGGTTGTCAACTAAATTGTCATCCAAAAAATGACCCTTTAAAGCCACAAAACCTATTTCCTCATAGGCTTTACCAATGGCATCAACAAAATTTTGTTTTCGTTTAGGATCATCAGAAAGAAAGTCGTTTAAATTGACACTCGGAATGGAAGTCATAAAATTTTATTTTTAAGGGTAATAACACAAATGTACAAAATCATTGCAGAAATTATGGTAATGCCAGCCCTATAACTTTTGCTCAACATTTTTGCTTTTTATGGAATATTTGAGAGCCTGAAAATGGCTTACGAACTTATGGAATACATTGCAAATAATCTAGACCAAACACTTTTAATTGAATTGTACAAGAACCTTCTGAAACCTAGAATGATAGAGGAGAATATGTTGTTTTGGTTTTTCACCATGGTTTCTACTTCTTGCTCTATGGGGTTTTTAGATTGCTAAAATTAAAACTATAATTTTTGGCCACCGTCTTGGTTTTTAAGCACCTCGAAAATACCTGTCAAATAAGAGGCTTTAGACCTTTTTTAGAATAAATTACCTGTTATCGTTAAAAAATGTGGATAATCTATTCGTCGAGTAGAAAATAAAAAAAATAGAGTAAATCGTCTAATTTTTAATACAGATAATCTAAAAGTAGAGAAATTACGTTGTGTTTTGAGCATGTAATTTCTAGTTTTGATTGCCCTCGTTTCTGCTAATTACACTTTCCTTCTTATTTGAATTTAGAGCATATTTTGATTAATAGCAAATTGAAAGATGCCCTCGTCTTACCAAAATTTAACAACAAGGTTATTTGTATGAAACATACATACATTTAAGCGTTCGTTGTATATCTTATTTATGTTAACATGGTATTTTATTAATTAATTAAAAATGTTATGTTAATGTACAATTTTACAAAAAAATCAAAGGCTATTGCCTGTTTGAATTTGATTGCATGCCGTCTTAGTTTATTAAGGAAGCAAGCCAAAAGCATGACCGGTTTGGCCATTGTTATGCTTTTTTTATTGGTTAGTGCTAGCTTAAATGCCCAAGTGGGAGTGCCTTGTATTGATGGGGATTCTGGCGAATGGGATGGCACTGCGGTTACAGGCGCAACCTCGTTCGAATTGCGACACGATGTTTTTACTGGTAATCAAGACGACATCTTTACAGGAGGTAAAGATTTTAAGAGTTGGGGGCAGGTTTCTCCAACACCAGATTACAGTAATTGGACCTACAGCCCTATGCAGGCCAAGAGTGATATCATGAATGCAGCTGCAGTTGTCTACACAGGCATTACTGGGGCTCCTTTGTGTTCTGCGGATCCACCATTTAATACTTATGACCCAACACACACGTATCTATTTTTTGCGGGAGATAGAGAAAGTAACAATGGTACCGGATATATTGGTTTTTGGTTCCTGTTAAATGGCTCTGCAGCTGTTGATGGAGGAAAGGACAAATATTTTAGTCCAGATCATTATACCAATTTTGGTGAAGATGATCCCAGTAATCCAGGAACACCATTGAACGCTGATACCTGTATAGGTGACCTTTTGGTTTTGGCCGATTTTACTGGTGGTGGGCGAAATGCAGCCATTACTGTACTAAAATGGGTAGGTCCTGGCAATGGGAATAGAGGCAATAATAATTCTTTATATGAAATTGGTATTAATTCCCAAGTTGGACAGAATAATGCAGGTCCTGTTCCTGTACCTTCAAATTTTATCGTTCCAGCAGGACAAATAGAATATGACACGAATGAATTTTACGAAGGTGTTATAGATATTACAGAGGTGTTTGATTTACAAAATAATCCATCTGCCATTTGTGGAGCAACATGGATGTTAGAAACAAGATCTTCTGATGAAATAACAGCGGATTCCAAAGATTTCGTAGGAGGAAGATTTGATTTACCACCAGTGGTAGACGTTACGGGCGATGAGGTTTGTGTAGGTGGTGAAGCCATGTTATCAGCCACAGTAACGCAGAAAGGTAAAGTTGTTGCCGATCCGATATTAGCGGGCTATACCTTTGTTTGGTCGGGTCCAGGATTGTTTACAGGACAAGGTACACCAACTATCACTATTACTGATGCTCAATTGAGTGATGCAGGCGAATATTCGGTTGCTGTTACTAGTCCTTTTGGATGTCCTCCAGAAGATGGAGATGCCACTGGTATACTAATTGTCAACCCCTTGCCTGATCCAATGGCCAATGATGCTTCCATTGCCTGTGATGAGGATTCTGTACAACTTACCGCAAGTCCAGAAGGAGGAACTTGGAGTGATACAAATGGGTATGTTACCCCAACTGGTTTATTTACTTCTCCTGGCGTAGCAGGAAACTATGAAGTAACTTATACCGTTATAAATGGAGATGAATGTGAAGGTAGTGATGTAGCTGTTGTTTCTGTTGAAGTTGATGATTTACCTCCAACAATAGATTGTGCTGATGATAAAACAATAGAATGTCCGGCTGAAATAGTTTGGGATGCACCTTCTGCTTCTGATAATTGTAGTGAGCCTACTGTTACTGTTTTGAGTACAGTTGAAGATTTGGACGAGTGCGGATTGGGAACTGTTACTAGAACCTGGCAAGCAGAAGATGCAGTTGGTTTAACGGCGACTTGTTCACAAATTATTACTATAGAAGACAACACTGCACCTGAATTGACCTTACCAGCTGACACCAGCTTCGAATGTAGCTTGGGCGATGCCGGTATGGCAACGGCAGAGGACAACTGTGACGGTACACTTGTACCGACCTACAGTGATGATACCTCAGGATTGGACAACTGTGGTTACGGCGACATATTAAGAACATGGACCGTATCTGACTGTGCGGGTAATACATCAACTGGTGTTCAAACGATCACCATCTACGATGACACTGCACCTGAATTGACCTTACCAGCGGACACCAGCTTCGAATGTAGCTTGGGCGATGCCGGTATGGCAACAGCAGAGGACAACTGTGACGGTACCTTGGTACCGACCTACAGTGATGATACCTCAGGATTGGACAACTGTGGTTACGGCGACATATTAAGAACATGGACCGTATCTGACTGTGCGGGTAATACATCAACTGGTGTTCAAACGATCACCATCTACGATGACACTGCACCTGAATTGACCTTACCAGCGGACACCAGCTTCGAATGTAGCTTGGGCGATGCCGGTATGGCAACGGCAGAGGACAACTGTGACGGTACCTTGGTACCGACCTACAGTGACGATACCTCAGGTCTTGACAACTGTGGCTACGGCGACATCTTAAGAACATGGACAGTATCTGACTGTGCGGGCAACACATCAACTGGTGTTCAAACGATCACCATCTACGATGACACTGCACCGGTACTTACCTTACCAGCTGACACCAGCTTCGAATGTAGCCTGGGCGATGCCGGAGAGGCCACTGCAGAGGACAACTGTGACGGTACCTTGGTACCGACCTACAGTGACGACAGATCAGGTCTTGACAACTGTGGTTACGGTGACATATTAAGAACATGGACCGTATCTGACTGTGCGGGCAACACTTCAAGTGGTGTTCAAACGATCACCATCTACGATGACACTGCACCGGAATTGACCTTACCAGCGGACACCAGCTTCGAATGTAGCTTGGGCGATGCCGGTATGGCAACGGCAGAGGACAACTGTGACGGTACCTTGGTACCGACCTACAGTGACGACAGATCAGGTCTTGACAACTGTGGTTACGGTGACATATTAAGAACATGGACAGTATCTGACTGTGCGGGTAATACATCAACTGGTGTTCAAACGATCACCATCTACGATGACACTGCACCTGAATTGACCTTACCAGCGGACACCAGCTTCGAATGTAGCTTGGGCGATGCCGGTATGGCAACGGCAGAGGACAACTGTGACGGTACCTTGGTACCGACCTACAGTGACGATACTTCAGGTCTTGACAACTGTGGTTACGGCGATATATTAAGAACATGGACAGTATCTGACTGTGCGGGCAACACTTCAAGTGGTGTTCAAACGATCACCATCTACGATGACACTGCACCGGAATTGACCTTACCAGCGGACACCAGCTTCGAATGTAGCTTGGGCGATGCCGGTATGGCAACGGCAGAGGACAACTGTGACGGTACCTTGGTACCGACCTACAGTGATGACAGATCAGGTCTTGACAACTGTGGTTACGGTGACATATTAAGAACATGGACAGTATCTGACTGTGCGGGCAACACCTCTACAGGCGTACAGACCATCACGATCTATGATACCACTGCACCTGAATTGACCTTACCAGCGGACACCAGCTTCGAATGTAGCTTGGGCGATGCCGGTATGGCAACGGCAGAGGACAACTGTGACGGTACCTTGGTACCGACCTACAGTGATGATACCTCAGGATTGGACAACTGTGGTTACGGCGACATATTAAGAACATGGACCGTATCTGACTGTGCGGGTAATACATCAACTGGTGTTCAAACGATCACCATCTACGATGACACTGCACCTGAATTGACCTTACCAGCGGACACCAGCTTCGAATGTAGCTTGGGCGATGCCGGTATGGCAACGGCAGAGGACAACTGTGACGGTACCTTGGTACCGACCTACAGTGATGATACCTCAGGATTGGACAACTGTGGCTACGGCGACATATTAAGAACATGGACCGTATCTGACTGTGCGGGCAACACTTCAAGTGGTGTTCAAACGATCACCATCTACGATGACACTGCACCGGAATTGACCTTGCCAGCGGACACCAGCTTCGAATGTAGCTTGGGCGATGCCGGTATGGCAACGGCAGAGGACAACTGTGACGGTACCTTGGTACCGACCTACAGTGACGACAGATCAGGTCTTGACAACTGTGGTTACGGTGACATATTAAGAACATGGACAGTATCTGACTGTGCGGGCAACACTTCAAGTGGTGTTCAAACGATCACCATCTACGATGACACTGCACCTGAATTGACCTTACCAGCGGACACCAGCTTCGAATGTAGCTTGGGCGATGCCGGTATGGCAACAGCAGAGGACAACTGTGACGGTACACTTGTACCGACCTACAGTGACGATATGAGCGGTCTTGACAACTGTGGCTATG
>NZ_JBGGTX010000005.1:0-185397 GCF_041287255.1 Tamlana flava | reverse complement strand
ATACCTGAAAAAACACCCGGACAATGAACTTGGCGCCCAACGGACTTGCCGTTTTTTGCGGGTGCAAACATAACACCCTTTTTCAATACCGCAATGGATTTTTTAATCTTTTTTTTAAATGTTTTTTCAGGAACAAGGCAACACCTTAATTTACCGTATATTACACCTAATAAAAAATACTAACAAAACTGAACAGAACTAAAATGTAGGGCAAATTTGGGAGAACTGAACAACTAAAAATTTACAAAAAGAAATTCCAAACCACACCAAAACGTACAATAAAGTCACGGTAAGGATAGTTTGGAGCAGTATAATAGTTGTAACCTGTAAAGGCTGAATTAAAATGTTCTGCTTTTAAATAGATTCGCGTTTGACGGATTTTTGCATTTAAAAAATAATCTAACCTTGGAAAATCGCCAAATTTCTGATCCGTTTGGATGTAAAATTCTGCCAAAAGCGGGCTGTACCCATTCATATAATACTTTGTAAAATAATTTAACGTTACGCCTGTTTGCAAATACAATGCTTTTTTAAACATATGACTTGAAAAGTACAGCGTGTTTCGGGTATTGAATTCTGGCATATTCAAGACGCTGTTGTCATCTTGAACGTTTTGATATTCTATGGTGTTATTCAACGCAAACTTACCAACCTTTATTTCGTTTTCAAACTTAACGCGCAAGTAGTTTATAGTTTTGTTATTCTGATAAGGCCTTATTTGCTGAGTTGTAGCGTCCTTTTTAAAGTATACATAATCGTTTATAGTTGAAAAGTCCACCGTTACCTTTGCTAATTTCTTAAATCTTAACTGAAATGCCAATTGCTGGGTTTCGGTATTATTAAAATTGTTTTGCCAGTTATAATTTATATAGTCACTTTGATATAATAAGGTATTGTAATTAGGAGCATGCGAACTATGGTTGATGGACGCTGCAACGCCTATGTCCTCATTTAAATTAAAACTAGCGTCTGCTTTTAGAAAATTACCATCGAAATCACCAGACGCGTTTATACCAAGTTCCCCCTGTAGCTCAAAACCTTTATATTGTTTCTGGTATTTTCCTCCAGCCGAAAAAACATTACCCTTTAATCTATTGGTTATTGTATTCCCATTTAATAGCACCAATTTATTGTACCCATAATTATAATTATTACTACTGATGTTAAACTGGAAATTACCCAATAAATGATTGTAATATTCTAATTGTAACTTGTTGTAAAAACTTTCTAGGGTTGCCCGTTCTTTTAGATTGCTTATTTTGAAAGCCGAACCAAAAAAAGCTGTTGCCGCAGCAGTTTGGTCATATTGGTAATACTTATCCTCAAAAGAAATTATATGCCTTAAAGTTAGCTTGTTTTTTAATGAAAACTTGCTCAATTTCTTTTCTTCAGTTATTGAAGTTTCTAATTTGGGCTTATTGGCCAATGAATCTTTTACAATTGGTTTTATTTCAATAGAGTCATTTTTAAACGGATTTTTTTTAATGGAATCATTTCTTGCAAACCTTCTTGGAACAGATTTTTTTGATGTTGTATCATTTGCAACAGAACCCCTTTCAACCAAATCGCTTTTCTCGGTTATTTGTGATTTATTAATTGGTTTTCCTTTTTTGCTTTTTGCCAAATTATTGAAGATATCATAACTGTGGTCTAGATAAAAACGCTTTCCACGAAGCATGCTTTCAGCATTTTCAAAATTCACTTCAAGAATAGAACGATCAAGAAATTCAGGCTCCCCGGTTTCAAAATTTTCTATGCTTCCACTGCTTTCATCCAAACCGCCATTTTCTTGATTCAACAAATCTTGTGTAACAATATGTCCTTGGGCCAAATACCTTCTGTTTTTTGATTGATAATTTGACGTAAAACTGAAATTCCCCGTACTGGTCAAAATATGCTGATATTTTCCCAAGGAGCGCAAACCTTTGTAAGCTATTGAAAAATTGAACTGGGGAGAGGTATTAACGGTGAAAAACGATTCTACTAATTGCCCTTGTTCAAAGGCTGTTCTAAAAAACAGTTCGGTCAGCGGAGTGGGTACACGGTAATACTTTATATCTTCGACCTCCATGTAATTGAAGTGCCTAGCCCTCGCCCCAAAAAGTGGCATTAAATTGGTGTTCTGAAAATCTAAAGTTAAACTATTGTATGTTTGCCCAAGGTTTGAAAACGGTATTAAACCAAAATTGTCTTTACGCAAATAATTAAACTTGTAATCCTTTTGAATAGTTAAAGTAGTATCTACAAAAGTGGTGTCGTTTTCATGAGATATAATAAGATAGTCTGATATCTTCGGAACATAGTCCCCTGCTTTTTTAGCGGTATCTTGGGTTTTGGTCAAACCGAGTTCTCTACCCAATCTACTCGGCTTGTTTTGTGCAAAACCTAAGCTAAATATAAGGGTGAACAACAGGACCAAAACTTTTTCTCTCATAGATATAGATTTCCGCGACAAAAGTAACTATTTGAACGTAAAGTGAAAGTAAATATTTTAAATTAAGAATGCCGGTAAGCTATGCCGGCATTCTTAGTTTTACTTATCATCATTTAACTGATGAATAAAGTATATTTATTGAGTTAGTCTTTTACAAACATCTACAAAAAAAATGAAAATGCAAAACTTATTGCTGATTTTGAATTAATCTATATTTTCGTTGTATGCTATTATCTAACCATTCAAGATACATTTTAGAGTGTGGAACAGACGAAGCTGGGCGAGGTTGCTTGGCTGGTCCAGTAACTGCCGCTGCGGTAATTTTACCAGAGAAATTTGAAAATAGCATTTTAAACGATTCCAAACAACTTAGCGAGAGCAAAAGAGAACTTTTAAAGCCCATTATTGAAGAACAGTCATTAACATTTGGCGTTGCCCATATTTTTCAGGAAGATATTGATAAAATAAACATTTTAAACGCTTCTATTCTGGCTATGCACAAATCGGTTGAACAACTTAGTCCTGTGCCAGAATTTATAATTGTTGACGGCAATAAATTTAAACCTTATCTTAATATTCCACACGAAACCATCGTTAAAGGAGACGGCAAATATTTAAGCATTGCCGCAGCTTCCATTTTGGCAAAAACACACAGAGATGCTTACATGAATGCCATACATGAAGAATTTCCGATGTACAACTGGAAAAAGAACAAAGGCTACCCCACCAAAGAGCATAGAGAGGCCATTAAAAAATATGGCATAACAAAGTACCATAGAAAGTCGTTCAGGTTGTTACCGGAACAATTAAAGTTGGAGTTATAAATTTTTAATGAGTTAAAAAAACATTAGGTTTGTAAAAATTAATTCTATCCATGAAATTTTTTTGGCTTTCCCTCCTACTTATAACGGTTTTTAATTGCACCAATCCATACACCGAACGCACCGAACTTATTGATTATGCTCCTGAAAAAGCTTCAATTATTCTAAGTGCACCAAACCTCGAAAGCCTAAAAAATAGCATAAAAAATAGCGACTTTTTGGAAACCGTATCGAATACAAGTTGCTGTAAATCTATAGAAGACAATTTATCCAATCTTTCTCATTTAAACCCTAGTGGCGAGGTTTTGATTTGTTTTTTGAAAGATGACAACGACAGTCTTCAATATGCTGTAATGACGAAACAGAACCAAAATTTGTTTAAAACAGACTCATTACCAAACTACACGGAAGAGCTAATTCCTTTCAAAAGTAAAACCATTGTAAAATCTACTATAGATAAAAACACCTTTTATAGTTTGGTGATTGACAGTACTTTTTTCGCATCTTCTTCTTTGGAAACAACAAAAGAATTGCTGAACAAAAGTCCCTTGGACAAACAATTGTCCAAAATATTTAACACATCGAGCAAAGACAAAACATTTTCTGTTATTGTGAAACCAAACAACAACTCCGTAAAATCTGTGTTCATAGAAGACGCTCTTTCCTTGGCCAACTTTACAAATTATTTGGCTTTAGACGTCGAGTTAAGCCAAAACGAAACATATTTTAACGGTATAACTAAGGCCACAGATTCTACAGAAAGATTGGTCAATATTTTTAAAAATACTATTCCCCAAAGGAACCAAATTCAAAATGTAACACCTTCAAATAGTGATGGTTTTATGAGTTTTACTTTCGATAATTATAAAGTTTTTGAAACCAATCTGAAAAAATTCAACAAAAAAGATTCTATAGTAAATACCTCCACCCTTTTTGATAACATTATTGAGGTCGGCGTACTTTATGAAGATAAAAACAGGGCTGTTGTATTAAATTCCATTGACATTATTGCTACCCATGATGCACTTTTGGGTGAGCAAACCACAATAGATTCGTATCGAGAAATTGACATTTTCAGCTTTAGTCGTCCCAATTTATTTAGCGAAACATTTGCACCTTTGGTCTCCTATAGTAACGCAAGCATGTATTGCGTATTGGATGATTTTTTTGTTTTTACCGATAATCTTGAACTGCTTCAAAGCATCATAGCCAATTACCAAAATGAAACGGTTTTAGGACAAAGGGATTATTTTAAAAACATGAGTGAAAAATTGAGCAGTGCGGCCTCACTTTTTCAAGTTTGCAGCGCATCATCATTAAAAAATATTTTGAACAAAAATTTAGAAACTGAAGAAGATTTTGACTTAAATACTTATAACGTTTCAGCCATTCAATTTATCTATGACCATGATTTCGCCCATTTAAATGGCATCATTTCCAAAAATAAGGTGAAAGCTTCTGCAAATTCAATTTCAGAGGAACTCAACATAAAATTAGATGCCGATTTGTTGACCAACCCTCAATTTGTAAAAAACCACAGAACCAATGAAAAAGAAATTGTGGTGCAAGACGTAAACAACAACCTATATTTAATTTCCAATTCTGGAAAAATTCTATGGACAAAACAACTGCAGGGTCCTGTTTTAGGCACTATTGAACAAATAGATATTTACAAAAACGGACGTCTACAACTTATTTTTGCGACACCAAACAGGGTTTATGTTTTAGACCGAAACGGAAAAGACGTATCTCCTTTTCCGTTAAACTTTAACGATAAAATAACCCAACCGCTTTCGGTTTTTGATTATGATAAGCGGAAAAACTACCGCCTTTTGGTTACCCAAGGCAAAGATGTTTTAATGTACAATGTACAAGGCCAAATTGTAAAAGGTTTTACTTTTAGTTCGGCGAACGAAATGATTATTTCACAGCCAAAACATTTTAGAATTGGCAGTAAAGATTACTTAACCATAAAAACGGAAAACAAACTTTACATTTTGGACAGAACTGGGAAAATACGTGTAAAACCAAAGTCTGAAAGCACATATTCCAATCAACCCGTCTTTTTGTACAACGATAGATTTACAACCACAACAGCAGATGGTGATTTAGTATCTGTTGATTCGCGTGGCAATGTTTCAAAAACCAACTTAAATCTTTCATCCAACCATGCTATTGAAACCACCAGCAAAATACTTGTTGCACTTAGCGAAAACAAGCTATTCTTAAAAAGTAGAACATCTGAGTTGGACTATGGCAATTACACCCAACCTCGTATCTTCTACATTTACGACAAAATTTACGTGACTACCACCGATTTGCAATCGCACAAAATTTATCTTTACGATAGCCAATCACAAATGATTGACAATTTTCCTGTTTACGGCAATTCAACCATCGATTTGGAAAATATAGATAATGACAGGAATTTGGAGTTTGTAACCAAAGGGGAAAGTAATTCTATTATTTTGTACCAGATTAATTAGTTTTTATGTTTTATTTAGGTTGAAAACCGTTTAATAAAAATTCTCAACCGCAATTTGTCGGTAAAAAAGTAATCTTTATCTTTAGAGCAGCTATTAATCAATCTATTACAGATGAAATCACCAAAAAACGTATTTGGAATCTTTACTTTTTTTGCTGATTTTCTTTATTCATTTTACCGATACACCATGGTAAACCAAACAATTAATTCTCGCAAAACTGTTGGGTTAAATTTGTAAAAATATAACGATAACCAAATCGCAAGTCCTCGAATCTCAAGGAACGTCAAAGTAAAAGGCTTTGGCGTTCTTTTTTGGGCTTATTATTTTTGAAATCACTACTATTGCAATACTTAAAACTACAACATGATTTCAAGGAAAAACGCTTCAATTACAAAATTCATCATTCATAAAGTTGGCAATAAGTTCAATGATACAAAAAATGCCTTTTCAGAAAAATTAGTCGATTTCGACGAAGCCAGCTACGACCTTATGCTACCCTTTTTATTGCGTCCATTTTCTAGTGTTGTGCAAAGCTATCGCTTTAATCACCACGCCAATATCTCGTTAAACGAAATAAACAGCTACACCTCACAAATATTTAATGACGACAATGATTTTATTGAGTTTTCAAAACACATCGTTATGCATTTGTATGAGCAATCCAATTCGGCAAACATTAAAACAGGTGATGTTTTGGTGGTGATGTTCGAAGGTATAGAATTCAATGACATCACAACCAACGCCCTAGGCATTTTTAAAATTGAAAACAAAGTTAACTTCTTTCAAACCTATTTAGAAAATAACAGCTACGATGTTTTGGTTCAAAAAGGTATCAGCTCAAAAAAAGTGGACAAAGGTTGCTTAATCTTGAACCAGAGTGATAGCGAAGGCAATATTATTTTAAGTGTAGACAACAACAGTTATGACGCCCAATATTGGCTCAATCATTTTTTGAATATAAAATATGCCGATGATGCCAATAACCACACCCAGCAATATATTGAATTGTGCAAGGATTTTTCCACCGAAATCATAAAAACCACTTATGGCGCAAAGGAAAGAAATACTTTTTTAACTAAAACCATCGACTTTTTCAAAGAAAATGAAGTGGTGAATGTAGAACGTTTTAAAGACGAGATATTTGAAGACGACATGCACAAAAAAGAATTCGATATCTTTAAAAAGGAATTTGAAAGCGAGCAAAATGTAGTCATCAGAAATCAGTTCGACTTAGCAGAAGCTATTGTGAATAAAGAAAAACGCAAGATAAAAACCGATATAAAACTTGATACCCATATTCAAATAAAATTGGACATTGATGCCCCAGATGCTTCGGCTGAATATTTGGAGCGTGGTTACGACGAAGACAAGAAAATGCATTATTACAAAGTCTTTTTTAATGCCGAAGACTAAAACCTTTAAGATGAAACCTGTATTAACCATTTCGATATTGCTGTGTTGTATAAATCTGTTTGGGCAAGATACTATTGATACTTTTAATGACCTGAAGGCTTTAAAAAAATGGAAACTTAAATTTGAAAACAGCCTAACCAACAATTGGCAAGATCATTGGTTTTTAGATGGCAAACGTGCAAAACTTGAAACCAACGAAAAAGGCATGACATTTACCGCAGGTCCCATTGAAAGAAACGACTCATGCCATGCCGTACTATGGACCACTAAATCTTTTAAAGGCGATCTAAAAATTGAATACGAATACACCCGAACAGACACCAAACAAAAATGGGTGAATATTTTATACCTTCAAGCAACTGGCGTTGAACCCTATAAAAAGGATATCTACAAATGGAAAGAGGCTAGAACTGTTCCTGCCATGAAAACTTATTATAATTATATGAACGCCTTGCATATTAGCTATGCTGCTTTTAACAATAATACGGGCGAAGAATATGTTAGGGCAAGAAAATATCCGGTTAAACCTGGTGAAAACTTTAATACAAGCACCGAAATTTCTCCTGCTTTTACTGATACGGGATTGTTCTTGCCAAATCAAACCTACCAAATCACAGTTATAAAAACTGATGAAACATTGTATTTTAAAGTAGAGGGCAAAGATGAATCAAAATTATTTTCTTGGGATATTTCAAAAATCGGATCTGTAAAAAAAGGACGTATAGGTTTGCGCCATATGTTCACACGTTCGGCACAATATGCCAATTTTAAGGTGTTCACTAAATAATACCCAAATACCTCTAGCCCGATTTCGTTTTTTTATTAACTTGTAGGGCATGAAAAACAGCCAGTCCAGACCCAAAAAGTTTAACTACGAAAAAGAATTAGCCAAATTACACACCGAGCTTGTGCACCTGCAACAATGGGTAAAAAAACAAGGATTAAAAGTAGTCATTGTTTTTGAGGGTAGAGATGCCTCTGGAAAAGGTGGCACCATAAAACGGTTTACCGAACCCTTGAATCCGCGGATTTGTAAAGTGGTTGCCTTGGGTGTACCTACTGAAAAAGAAAAGACCCAATGGTATTTTCAACGCTACGTTCAATATTTACCGGCGGCTGGCGAAATTGTTCTTTTTGATAGAAGCTGGTACAACCGTGCCGGTGTGGAAAAAGTGATGGGATTTTGTACTGATGAGGAATATCGTGAATTCCTCCGTTCCTGCCCGGAATTTGAACGCATGTTGGTCAGGTCTGGCATTATTGTCTTAAAATATTGGTTTTCAGTCAGCGATGAAGAACAGGAAAGACGGTTTAAAAACCGAATAAACAATCCCTTAAAACGTTGGAAATTTAGCCCAATGGATTTAGAATCGCGTTCACGTTGGTTGGAATATTCCAAAGCTAAGGACCAAATGTTTGCACATACCGACACTAAACAAGTGCCTTGGTATGTTGTAAACTCAGATGATAAGAAAAAGGCTCGGCTAAATTGCATTAGCCACGTTTTGAGTATGATTCCTTATGAAAAGATGGACGTTACACCTATTGAGCTTCCTGAGCTTCCAGATTATGAAGGCTATGTACGCCCACCTATGAACTACCAAACATTTGTTCCTGAGAAGTATTAAAAACGAATACCATGGTTTAAGTTCATGAAAATAATTATGAATAAAAAAATCATCTATATTCTTTTCTTTATAGGTGCTTTTGGCTTTTCCCAAGAAAAAGCTTCACTTTTTGCGGGAAAATGGGATATTATTTGCACTCAAACGCATAACATTTATTACAACACAATCACGGATTCACTTTCTTATTCTGATGAATATAGAGAATTGATTCCAGGCTTAATAAAGGATTACAATCTTAAAACCATAGATTCTCTCAACCTTATCGTAATATCGGATAATTCAAATAATTCTTTTGAATTTCATGAAAATGGTAAGTTCCTAAGGAAGGAAAATGGAAATATAATTCAGAAAGGGAAATATAAATTAAAAACTTCTAAAAAAATTATAATTCTTAACTACAGAGATAGACAGAATAAAAAAATTAAGGATTTTATGGAATATTCCGTGCAAGACAAAGATTTGCTTTTGAAAATACCATTTGGAAAAATTTTAAGACCGACCTATTTCACCTTGAGAAAAAAAGTTTAACAGAAAAATAAAACTCACTATTACCTAAATTTACAGTGAGTTTTAAGAATAATTTCATCTAGCGATTATAAATCTTTAAAGCTCCCAATTTGCCATCAACATTATATTTAATCATGTGAATGCCCGATTTCAACCAATTTAAATTTATCTCTCGTACACCTTTGGTTTGAAACAAACGCTGCCCCATAATATTATAAATCTCGAGGTTCTCTAAGCTGCCTCTTATCTCTAAAACACCTTGCTTTATAATCACCTTATCATTTACACTTAAACTGGAATCTACAGTGATTGACCCAGAACCTGACAACAATCCAGGGTGTGTACTTGAATCATAAGTTCCGTTTCCTAATGGTGACCCATTAAGTGTAAACTTGGCAACCATAACGGCAACATTTAAAACAGCCGAGGCATTTCCAGAAATATCCATATTCAAAACATTTCCAGCACATTTTGCATGATTGAAAATGGCTTGGTTATTTTCGGCCAGTTCAATCTTAGCATTTCCAAAGGCATTTTCTACCAATCCGTTAATGGCCGACAATCCAGTGGCATTCGATGCTGCAATTGTTAAATCCCAAACACCCGTAAATCCGCTATTGTCGCCTCCTAAGTCTACAGTAGCGCTATTGGCCACGTCCCTAGTGTTTCGCACGGTTATTTTGTAATCACCAGAAAAAGTTCCCGGTAAATTCATAACGCTACCACCCGTATTGGCACTGTTCATTAAAAGTGAAATATCTCCTTCTACAATGACATCGGCATCTAAATAAAAACCTGACCCACTTGTAGCGTAGCTAATATTTGTGCCCTGAAACATTCTTATTGGTCCTAAACATTGAGAATCTTGACGCCTTAATCGAATACTTCCACCGTTTTGCACATACATATCTCCAGCAAACGGAGCACTTTGCGCCTCGATGGTCAATCCATCAACAATAACTTTTTCGCCCAACTCTGGCAATAATGCCGGTGAATAATGGTCTGGGTTGTCCCAGTTTCCGTTGGCACCACCGATAAAAATGAACTGACTTGGTCTTCCGATAATTATTTTACCAGAACCACTAATGGTTGATGGGTTCGTTGTGGAGTTATATTCACCTATGGGCTGAATAGCACCATCAATATACCACTCGCTGATTGTGATATCTTGGTTAAGAACTATTGATGCGCTGCCTTCGGTATATAATGCCGTTGTTGGGTCAATGGCATTGCTCACATCAATGATTAATTGTCCGTTTGTCTTAACCGTTATTTTGCCTGAACCGCCAAGTGAGCTTCCAACTTTAGCCTGTAAACCTCCTGCCTCAACAATCAAATCTCCCGTATATCCTGTGTTAGCGTTATTAAATTGACATATTCCTGTGCCCGTTTTGGTTATTTGATGCACCCCAATTATAGCAGCTGTAATATCTAAATTCCCAGAAACATCAACGGTAAAATCACTTTTACTTTTTATTGTACCCGATAGCGATGCGCTTATGGAGGATGAAATGGTTGACTGATTAAGCGTAAGTAATTGAACAGAACTACTTGCTGTAACGTCAATTACAGCTCCATTTTTCAAGTTAAGGTCGGCATCAAAATTTCCGCCATTTGCTGCTACCGTAAAACTACCGTCAACATTCGCTACTTCAGCGGATGCGGGGACCCCATTTGGATTCCAATTGTCTGCTTCAAGCCATCCATTGGTACCGGCACCACCGTCCCAATCATAAACAGTTACCGTTGGTGGAATTGCCGTAGGGTCCCAATTATCTGAACCCGCCAAAACAATTTCAGGTTCATATAAATCGGCTTCATTTTGGTCAACCAAAGATCTGAGTCCTGCCCAGTTAGCTCTACCACTCATATCTGCACCTGGGCCCGTATTCATCCATTCGTATAGATGGAGGTCTGTACTCGTATCGGCATAATCCATATTCCATTTGTCACCCCAGCCTAACGGGTCAATTTCGGCTGGCATATAACAGTAAAGCCATGCCACCTTAGGGTACTCGTGCCATGGACGACCAAATTTTATCTTAGCTCCATCATCACCGTTTCTTGGGCTGTTATTTTGATAAGTTAAGTTGCATTTGTAGAAGACAAAACCATAATCTTGGTTTATTGTGGTAGAAGGCGCTGTTATCCAAGCCCCGCCGTAACTCCTAATTTCACATTCGTTAAAGAAGCCAACACCACGACCATAGATGTAATCTGTACGCCCTAAAATCATACAAGTTTCAAAATATGCGCGGGATGTTTCAGCCATCCAAAAATAAATTGTATCCTGATAACCGGTGAGGTTACAGTTTATAAAAACATTTCTATCTGCTTGTAAGGTAATAGCTTGTGCCTGCCCCACTGGACCAGCAGTATTTTCAATGGTTAAATTTTCGGCCCTAAAATCGTTGGCTTGAATGGTCAAAGTTGCTGAAGTTGCCATTAGTGCGCCATTGCCAACCCACAAGGCGGCTTTTTCACTAGGACACTTTCCATTAACACCTCCACTCGCGCAATCGTAAATATCGTAGCTTATTATGGTTTCTTCCCTACTCTCTCCTATTAAAGTTATATTGGTTTTATTGGCAGGAACAATCAATTTTTCTTGGTCATACAAACCTCGTTTCAAATAAATGATTGTTTCAGTTGAACTATTGGAAGGCACAGCATCAAATGCGGCTTGAAGTGTGGTGAAGTCTCCTGTTCCATTGATATCTACAACAATATCTGGACTAAAATTTTGACCGTTGGAAACATTAAGGAAAGCCAGTGTAATAAATAGAATGGCAATGTTTTTAAAAAATCTCATAAGAAGTTTGTTTGGTTTGTTGAAAAATGATTTTGCGGCTACAAAAACATTTACAATATTAGTAATTTGTAATCGATTACAAAAACAAAATTTTATTAACTAAATAAGCGACAAAATTCCAAGATTATGGGCAATTTTTGTTATTGAAATTCAGCCTCAAAAAGCTCAGAAAAATGCTTAACCAGTTTTTCTTTTACATGAGCTTCATCGATACGCCTTTCACCAAGCTCAACGTTTAAAGAAGTCACCGCCTTTCCTCGGATACCACAGGGAATAATGTTATCAAAATAACCCAAATCGGCATTTACATTTAGGGCAAAACCGTGCATGGTAACCCATCGGCTGGCACGTACACCCATAGCACAAATTTTTCTGGCAAAAGGGGTACCAACATCCAACCATACACCGGTTTCCCCAGCACTCCTTTCTCCTTTTAAACCATACCCTGCCAAAGTAAGAATAATCATTTCCTCCAAAAAACGAAGGTATTTATGAATGTCTGTAAAGAAATTATCCAAATCTAAAATAGGATAACCAACAATTTGTCCTGGTCCGTGATAAGTAATATCTCCTCCCCTATTAATTTTATAAAAGGTTGCCCCTTTTTCGGTAAGTTGTTTCTCGTTTAAAAGTAAGTTTGCCAAATCACCACTTTTACCTAAAGTGTAAACATGCGGATGCTCTACAAACAAGAAATAGTTTTGGGTAACATCATTTAAGTTTTCCCTGCGGTTTTTAATTTTGGCATCAACAATGCCTTTGAACAATTCTTCTTGGTAATCCCAGGTTTCCTTGTAATCCTTAAAGCCTAAATCTTGCAGTAAAACGGTCTTATTCATAGGCTGCAAAATTACAACAAATTTATGTTCTAACGGTTAGGGTTGTTTAGTATTACCAAAGCTGCGATGACCCCAGGCACCCAACCACAAAGCCACAATAAAAATACAATAAAGATAGAGCCACAACCTTTATCCAATACGGCCAAAGGTGGACATATAATTGAAAGTAAAACTCTCCAAAAACTCATTTTGATTTATTTTAATGATTGATGATTGCCTATTTGACGTTATATCCAGCATTTTGTTACAAAGATTTTCGTTGAAAATATTCCATCTCATTTTGAATAAATTATAGTAGTTTAGCGGTATGGCAAAGTGTTCCTTTTTTTTATTTTTTGTATTGTTTTCGTTTTCTATGAAAGCGCAATATTCGTTTACGGGTCATGTTGACAATGAAGAATGGCATAATAATGTTTACCTTTCCATAATTGAGGATTACCGAAAAATTTCCGGTGTTTATTTTGAACAAATTATAGCTAAAGCAACTACCGATAGTTTAGGCTATTTTAGGTTTACTGGGAACCAATTGGAAAATGACAATAGAATTTACAGAATACATGTTGACAATTGTTTTGAAAGCGAACAAAACCAAAACCATTTTGATGGCCATTGCGATGAAAGCAAAGAAGTTATTTTTATTGCAAAAAACAACGACACTATTGTATTCCCTATTTCTTTTGAGCAGCAAATATTTTGCGATATAAAATCTACAAACCAAAAAGCAAAAGCCTTTGTTAAGATTGACTCTTTAAGGGAAGAGATGAAATTTGCCTTTAGCGAATTCAGAAGTGAAGCCAACCGAAAATTAAATGCTAAAAAATGGTTTAAAACCTTACAGGATTTTGGTCAAAATCTCAATGAACCTTTAGCTGAACTTTATATTTACTCCTTTCTATCGGACAGAAGAAACGACCTTCATAGCCATTATTTAGAAGACCTAAAAAACAACGCCTATTACGCAGATTTGTTGAGTCGACTGGAAACACAATACCCAAATTCCAGCTACACCAAACAGTATAGGGCAGAATTAAATTCAGATAAATTTATTGTTAATGGAGCTTCAGATTCTGATTTTAAATTGAACTACTTACTTTATTTTTTCTTAGCCATATCACTATCATTTAACTTATGGTTTTTGTTTTCCAATAAGAAAAACAACCCTAACACCATAACAAAAGCAAAAGAACAACTCACCAAACAAGAGCAAAACATTCTCTCCCTTTTATTGGAAGAAAAGAGCAACAAAGAAATTGCAGACAAACTTTTTATAAGTTTAAGTACGGTAAAAACCCATGTTAATAACATTTACAAAAAACTGAATATACAATCCAGAGACGAGGCAAAATCACTATTCAAAGCAAATTAAATAAATCTAAACCTAGGTACTAGTACTCATTTCAACCCCTAATTTTATTGATGTTTCTAAAAATTTTATGATGTTTGTGTCTTTATAAACCAAAAAACTCGAACATTATGAACTTATCTAAAAATGCTTTCCTTTCTTCAAAGACCAAAGTTTTATTAATTCTTTGTCTTTTTGTTTATGGTATTAACTTTTCACAAGAAACTGCCACTAATGAAAAAACTGGCGTTTTTTCTTTTGAAACTACCGAAATAGACTATGGCACTATTGAACAAAATGCAGATGGCGAACGATTTTTTAAATTCACCAATACCGGAGACGCTCCAATTGTAATTTCAAATGCAAAAGGATCTTGTGGTTGCACCGTTCCTACTTACACTAAAAATATGATTGCTCCGGGAGAAAAAGGAGAAATTAAAGTAAAATACGCCACTAATAGAATTGGTAAATTCTCAAAAACGGTTACGTTAACATCAAACGCATCAGAACCTACAAAAATTCTGAAAATCAAAGGTGAGGTTTTAAAGCCCGAAGTGGAACCGGCCGCAAATTAACCTCGAATTTCTTTTCACAAAAATCTACCAACAAGTTGTATGCTAATTTTTTGAAAATAACGTAATTTTGCAGGCGTCTGTAAAAAAGGCAGAATTCAAAATTAATTAGCATGCAGCTTTCAGAACAAGAAATAGTAAGAAGAGTCAAGTTAAACAAACTTCGCGAGTTAGGAATCAATCCTTATCCAGCAGATTTATACCCCGTAGACCACACTTCAAAACAAGTAAAAGAGCATTTTGAAGAAGGAAAAAAGGTGGTCATTGCTGGCCGATTGATGATGATTAAAGTTCAGGGAAAAGCCAGTTTTGCCCAATTACAAGATGCCGAAGGGAAAATTCAGGTATATTTTAACCGTGATGAAATATGCCCTGGCGATGACAAAACCAAATATAACGAAGTCTTTAAAAAACTAATTGATTTTGGCGACTTTGTTGGTATTGAAGGCGAATTATTCAAAACCCAAGTAGGCGAAAAAACAGTAAAAGTAAAAGACTTTAATGTACTTAGCAAAGCGCTAAAACCGCTACCGCTACCAAAAGAAAAAGATGGTAAAGTATATGATGCCTTTACCGATCCCGAACAACGTTACAGACAGCGTTATGCCGATTTGGTTGTAAACCCACATGTAAAAGAGGTTTTTGTAAAACGCACAAAATTGTTCAATGCCATGCGTCAGTTTTTTAACGATGCTGGTTATTTTGAAGTAGAAACTCCAGTTTTACAGCCTATTCCGGGTGGTGCGGCGGCACGTCCATTTATAACGCATCACAATGCTTTAGATGTGCCTCTATATATGCGAATTGCCAACGAGCTTTACTTAAAAAGATTGATTGTTGGTGGTTTTGATGGAGTTTACGAGTTTTCTAAAAACTTCAGAAATGAAGGCATGGACAGAACCCATAACCCAGAGTTTACCGCGATGGAAATTTATGTGGCCTACAAAGACTACAATTGGATGATGGGCTTCTGCGAGCAATTACTTGAGTATTGTGCCATAGCAGTAAACGGAACAACCAAAGCTACTTTCGGGGAACACGAAATAGATTTTAAAGCACCCTATGCTCGGGTGACTATGGCCGATTCCATCAAGCAATTTACAGGATTTGATATTACAGGAAAAAGCGAAGCTGAAATAAGAAAAGCTGCCGTAGATATGGGCATTGAAGTCGATGACACCATGGGCAAAGGCAAGTTGATTGATGAAATTTTTGGTGAAAAATGCGAAGGTAACTATATACAACCTACGTTCATTACAGATTATCCAAAGGAAATGAGCCCATTGTGTAAAGAACACCGTGATAATCCTGAATTGACTGAGCGTTTTGAACTTATGGTTTGTGGTAAGGAAATAGCCAATGCATATTCCGAATTAAACGACCCCATTGATCAACGTGAACGTTTTGAACATCAGTTAAAATTAGCCGCTAAAGGTGATGACGAGGCAACAGAATTTATAGACCATGATTTTTTACGTGCTTTGGAGTACGGTATGCCTCCTACATCGGGAATGGGCATTGGCATGGACCGATTGATAATGTTCTTAACCAATAACCAATCCATACAGGAAGTGCTGTTCTTCCCACAAATGAGACCTGAGAAAAAGCCTGTAGCGGTTAGTGAAGATGCAAAAGCTGTTTTTGAAATCTTGAAAAAGGCTGAAAAACTGGAACTTGATGACTTAAAAAACCAATCTGGTTTATCAAACAAAAAATGGGATAAAACTATTAAAGAACTTACCAAAAGTAATCTGGCAAAAGTTGAAAAGACTGATGAAGGTTTACAAGTTCAAATTATTAATTAAACTTCTGGGTTTTATTCAAACTACAAAAGGATTAAATTAAATTAATCCTTTTTTTATATCATTTAGTGTAATTTTATTCATAAAACATAAAATATTTGCTATTACTTTAATTAATTAAAAATCACTATCTTTAACAACCCAAGGTTGATTTAGCCTTTTGTTTTGGTTTATTTGTTTTTTTTTGAACTCAAAAATCAATAGCATATATGCTGCGCAAAACCTTTTGTGAAATGTCCTTCTTAGCTGGCTTGAGCATCTTTTTCCCAACAGTAGGTTGCTCAAAATTAGAATCTTCCATAGCTAAAAAACTAAGCCTACCATTGACCTTAGCCAAAATCAACGATCATAATACAATAATTGACATTGGAAATTCCTATTTAGATAAAAATCCAGATGAAAATAACCAGGAACATTTGATTGACAAACTTTTGGTTTCCTCAAATGGCGGTTTAATTTCAAAAACAACTGATAGTTTAACTCTAGAAAATTTGATTTTGAAAAAAATAGAAACCGATTTCAAAAATGGAGAAACCATTGTAATTAATGGATGGGTGCTTTCCAAAACCGAAGCTCGTCAATGTGCATTATTTTCACTCACTCAAGCTAAAAATTAAGTTATGCATATAGATGCCAGATATTTAGATGATCACACTAATATTGAAGGGGATATTTGCATTGTTGGTTCTGGAGCCGCAGGCATAAGCTTCGCTTTAGAATGGATAAACACTCCTTATAAAGTTATTCTTCTTGAAGGGGGTGGTTTTGAATATGACAATCAAGTTCAAAATTTGTATGCCGGTAAAAACACAGGGCAACGTTATTACCCATTAAGATCAAGCCGCTTACACTATTTTGGTGGAACTACAAACCATTGGGCTGGTATGTGCTCGCCATACGACCCTATTGACTTTAAAAAAAGAGATTGGGTTCCCCATAGTGGTTGGCCCATTACCAGACTCGATTTAGATCCATTTTATGCTAGAGCTAATAAAGTATTAGAATTAGGCCCATATCGTTACGATATTGAATATTTAAAGGAAGTAAGACCCAACAAGGAAACCCTACCTTTAGACGAGGGAGTCGTATGGAATAAAATGTGGCAGTTTAGCCCACCAACAAGATTCAATAAAAAATATCGGGATGACATTGTAAATGCCAAAAACATTCACCTATATACTTATGCGAACCTCACCAATATTATTGCAAATGATAGCATTAACTCCATAGATAAGTTAGAGTTAAAAAATCATGCCAATAAAACTCATAATGTTAAAGCTAAACATTATGTATTGGCTTGTGGAGCCATTCAAAATGCTCGAATGCTATTGGCTTCCAACAAGCAAGCCAATAAAGGGCTGGGAAACCAGAACGATTTAGTCGGCAGATATTTTATGGAACATCTTGAAGTTATTTCTGCTCAAATGTTTCTAAAAAAACCATTTGCTATGGATCTTTATGGATTTGACCCCAAGAGCTGGACAACCCCAAGAGCCGAAATTGGATTAACTGAAGAAATACAAGAAAAACACCAAATTTTAAATGGCACTATATCTTTCACTCCCATGGCTTTAACCAAAAGTCAAAAGCCCATGATAGATGTTTGGACTAGTGATGACCCTTTAGAAAGTGAGAAAAAATTATATGAGAACTTCGAAGATTATGATAAGATTGATAGAAGTGTCAAAAATCCATATGAAACAAATGTCTTTGAACTGTTTACAAGAATGGAACAAGCTCCCAACCCCAATTCTAGAATAACCTTAGATTCAGAAAAGGATGAACTTGGCGTCCAAAGAGCCAAACTGCATTGGGATTTAACTGAATTAGACAAACACAGTATGAGGAAAATTTATGAAATCTTTGGAGAAGCCGTTGGCAAATCTGGAATTGGCAGGGTGAAAATGTATGATTTCTTATGGAAAGCGAACAACAGTGAGATGCTAAAAACTCTTGGTGGCGGATGGCATCATATGGGCACTACCAAAATGCATGATGATCCAAAACAGGGAGTGGTTGATGCTAATTGCAAAATACATGGTTTAAGCAACCTTTTCATTGCAGGCTCTGGTTGTTGCTCTACAGCAGGGGCACCCAACCCAACACTAAACTTGGTGGCTCTAAGCCTTAGATTATCAGATCATCTTAAAACTTTAATGCGTAATAATTAATCATTATACCTATCATTCTCCATAAAATTGCAATGCATCATTAATTAAATCCATACCGAAACAGTTAGTCTTTCTTTTATTAAGTTTTAACTAATAGTATTGTAAATTTACTTTACGAGTATTACCTTTAAATCAGTTATCTTTTCATTCATAAATGCAAGCCAAAAGCTAATCACTTGGAATGATTCAGGACGATAAATTAATATCCAAACTAAAATCAATAGTTCTAGATAATCTTCAAAATGAACAATTTGGCGTTGAAGAATTATCAAAATCAGTAGGTCTAAGCCGTTCACATTTACACAGAAAATTAAAGAGGTTAAAATCACAATCCATAAGTCAATTCATAAGAGAAATAAGACTTCAAGAAGGACACAAATTAGTACAACAGGACGCCTATACAATTTCTGAAATAGCCTATAAAGTTGGTTTTGGAAGCACTTCATACTTTCATAAGTGTTTTCACGAATATTATGGTTATCCAGCTAGTGAAGCTAAAAAACATCTTAATAATGAAACCTTAAAGCAAACGACAGAAAAAAGAAAGCTTTTCAGTTTTCAAAATCAAATAAAAACAACATTTAAGATTATTGAGGTTTTGCTTTTTGTCTTTTTTGCTGGTTATTTACTAACTAACCAATTTTCAAAAAATAAAGTTCGATCTACAAAAGATAAATCAATTGCCGTTTTGCCGTTTAAAAATATAAGTGATGATGCAGAAAATCAGTTTTTTGCAGATGGACTAGTTGAAGGGATTTTAAATAGGCTTGCTACCTTAGAGGATTTCAAAGTTATATCGCGTACCTCGTCAGAAATCTACAAACATAACACAACGAAGACAACTCCAACAATTGCCACTGAATTGGGCGTGTCCTATATTTTAGAAGGCAGTATTCAGACGTATGAAAACAAAGCTAGAATTACGGTTCAGCTTATTGATGCTACTCAAGATGATCATGTCTGGATAAAAAGTTTTGACAGAGAACTATCTGATATTTTTGATGTCCAAAGCGAGATAGCTATCCAGATAGCTTCAGGTCTTAACACGACACTTTCAGAAGAACAAACTTTAGAGATTAAAAAGAACCTAACAAAAAATTTAGAAGCGTATAAATTATACCAACTAGGTAGATTCTATTGGGGCAAAAGAATAAAAGAAGATTACGCAACGGCCATAGGTTATTTTAAAAAGGCCATCATCGAGGACCCTAATTATGCTTTAGCCTATGCCGGTCTGGGCGATACTTACTTTCTAAAAATATGGACGTCTTCAACCCAAGAGGAGATTATAGAAAACAGAAAGAAAGCCGAATTTTACGCATTAAAAGCTTTGGAATTAGATGAAAATCTAGTTGAAGCCCATACCGTTTTGGCAACCCTTTACTTTTTTATTGACTGGGAATGGGAAAAATCAAATAAAGCATTTATGAAGGCCTTTAAAATTGGTAAAAACTATTCAACTTTGCATCACCGGTATTCTGAATACCTTAGTTGTATTGGCAGACATAAAGAAGCCCGATTTCATATAAACAAAGCCCTAGAATTAGACCCTTTGTCATTTATAGTGCGCGAGGTAAGTGCGAAGTTGCACCTAAATAACGGACAATTTCTTAAAGCTATAGAGGAATCAAAAATTGCTGGAGATTTGAACAAGGATCATATACGACCACCGCTATATCAGTTTTGGAGTTATTATATGCTCAAGAATGATGCACTAGCTTTAGAAAATTTAAAAAATCTTAGAACCGTAATAAAAAATACTACTACCGGTAAGACTTTAGACAGCATTCATAACACCTCGGGGAGAGACGGTTTAATGAGATGGTGTGCAGAAGCCACTTCAAAAGAAGTTAAGACCCAAACCCTGGTTTTTTTAGGTGAAAATGAAAAAGCATTGGATGGGCTTGAAGAGCTTTATTATAGAGGAGAACGTTTGCCTGATGTACCCTATTGGTATTCCCCTAACAGTTTAGAAGAACACCCACGTTTTATTGCCTTAAAGAAAAAAATGAATCTGCCCTACACTCCAGCATCATTGCCTTAATTTGTTCTTAATTCTATCGAATTATAACCCGTATATTGTTTTCTGCAACATAGTTTGACCAAACAACATAGTTTTCAAAAAAAATTAAGCATTCTGCAACATAGTTTCTTTATATGACAAGTAGTATTTAACAATCTTTATAGTTATAAATATTGTATAACCACTAAAACTATTTAATCATGAAAACTATAAAAATATTAGGTTTAGCCCTATTAAGTCTTTTTCTTTACACGAGCTGTGAGGACACCACTGATGAATTCAATTCGGAACAAAACTTATTTGAAGAAAACAACTTAACTTCAAAATCAACTAATAAAAAAGAGCTGCCTTTTAAAGCTACGTTTACAGTGTGGCGAGCAGAAGCTCCAGGTTCCCAGCCATGCGATGCTGGTTTTAGTGAAACCATGATAATGAAGGGAAACGGTGAAATGACCCACCTTGGGCAGCTACAGGAACTCTTTATGAGATTTTGTTCAGCGCCTACTCCGGAAGTAATTTTTCCTGTAAACTATTCATTTATTGAAACCGGTAAATTTGTCGCTGCCAATGGAGACGAACTGCATTGTATAATTGAGTCAGGCCAGATATGGCCATATTCAGGAGATAACCCTCTGTATCAACTATATTTTAATGACGATATCTTATTTATTGGAGGTACTGGCCGTTTTAAAGGTGCATCCGGATGGGCTAAAACCAATGCCTATGTTCATCCGGGAACTACAGATAATGAAGGGGAGGATCCTTTTTATACCGACTTCTTTATAAATGAAGGAGAATTAATTATTGTACCAGGTAGTGCCGCATCGGAATTGCATTTAAGTAAATGAAAATCTAGTTTAAAAAAAGGAATCAAGATTGATTTCCCTTTTTTAAATAAAAATCCTCCTGAACCGAAATTATATCACCAAGTGGCATCAATATTATCTCAAAAAAAGGGCTTGGGATTGAATAACAAAAATGCGAAGAGATAATCAGAGAATTAACTGTCAAAAATTAGCAAAGTTGAAAAAATTAATAAAGTAATTATCGTTGGTGTGACTTAGATTTTAAGTATTGATTTTTTTCTAAAACCACAATGCAACAAAAAATTCCGAAATACAATTCGTGTTTTATTTTAATGAAGATTCTATTCCAGTCCGAAACTCTTCAAAATCAATAAGATTATTATGATTTCCTCCTTCAACAGTAATAAATTTAGTTTGTGACTTGGGAGCAACCTCAAATAATTTTCTGGCTGAATTAAAAGGAACAACATCATCATTGGTTCCATGAACAATCGTTATAGGGCAACTTACATTTTGGACAAACTGAAACGTTGGAAATTTATATTTAAGCAGCGGTTTAACAGGAAAGAAAGGAAACCTAGATTTGGCCACATCAACCATACTGTAATAGGGCGATTCCAAAATAAGCCGTTTTGGGTTGTTATTTGAAGCCAGATAAGTGGCTATTCCCGTTCCCAATGAACGGCCGTAGAGTGTTATTTCAGATTCATCGTAACGTTTCAATAAGTAATCGTAAAACAACTGGGCATCATTATAAAAAGCTTCCTCACTTAACTTTCCGGTGCTTTTACCATAGGATCTATAATCCATGACCAAAACATCATACTGCTTTTCAACAAAAAATTCAGCTATGGTTCCCCAACGTAATAAATCGCCAGCATTACCATGAAAATATAGTATTATGCCTTTTGGGTTTTCAATCTTAAAATGAATGGCATTCAATTTTGCGCCATCATTGGTTTCAAAATTCAATTCCTCAAAATCATAATTAAAATCAAACTGATAATCCTGATCCAAAGTTGTGGGCAAAAACAATATTTTTTCCTGAAGAAAATACAACGATGCTGTTATCATAAAATAAATACCGAATAAAACGAAAATTAGCCTTTTAAGCTTTTGCTTTAGTGACCTTGGAGCTGTGTTTGACATGAATACTTGTGGTTGACAAATCGATATTTTGAGGTTTTGAATTGAGTATATCGTGAATCATTTCATGGTAGGATTCAAAATTATTTAAGTTTTTATGGCCACCCCCGATAACCGTATGTAGTTTTGTGAGTTTGGGGTTGATTTTAGATAATTTTAAACTGGTTTTGTAAGGAATCAGTTTATCGTTAGTTCCGTGGATTATATGAATGGGGCATTGCACATACTTGAGCCACTTAAACGTTGGAAGCGGATATTTTAACAAAACCGAAAGCGGCATAAATGGGGCATAACGTGCCGTGACTTTGGTCATGCTATAATATGGGGCATCTAAAATGAGCATTTTTGGGCTATTCATAGAAGCCAATTTCGCAGCAAAACCCGAGCCCAATGAGCGGCCATATAAAATAATGCGGTCTTCGGTGGTCCGTTCTTTTATTCTGTTGTACACTTGTTGCAAATCGCGCTTAATGGCTTTTTGGGAGCGCTTTCCGGTGCTTTTTCCAAAGCCCCTGTAATCTACCATCAAAACATTATAATTATGGCGTGTAAAATCTACTGCAAATTTACCCCAGCCTCTAATGCTTTTTGAATTCCCTTTGAGGTACAATACAATGCCTTTGGGCTCTCCCCTTGGCTTAAACAAGAGTCCGTTGATAACGGCACCGTCTCGGGTTTCTAAATTGTACTCTTTGGTATCCTGATTTTCATAATGGAACTCAAAATCCTTGGGAAGCTTTTCAGGTTTAAACAGCATATAGTCCTGCAAATAATACAAAGCCACGCTTATTGCTAAATAGGCTATCAGCAAAATCAAAATAATATGCAACCAATAAGGCATGTTAAAAACCTGTTAGAACACTAAGTTACAACAAAAGTTGAAAACAATTTTGGGAAGCTGTAAAACAAAAAAAGCCAACCTTAGCAGGCTGGCTTTTTTTAAACAAACTAAACTTTAACTTTTTCGCACAATAATAAGAAGATTGTGCTTAACTAAACTAACTATGCAAAGAGACGCAATATTTTTCGCTTAGGAAATTAATTTTGAAATATTTAACACTCAAAGAGCCAGTTTTATAACTTCATTAAGAGACGTTTATTCGAAGTGTTAATTTTTTAAGAATACAATGTAGCCAAAACTTAAATTTCTACTTTTGTGCGATGCTAAAAAAACTGTTTGTACTTTTTATTTTTTCAATCCACATAAATGGTTTCGCTCAAGAAAAAGATAGCCTATCTTACAAAAATGGTATAAGTAATCCCAGTCTTTTAGGTACTCATCATTTTGGTATTTTCAGTTCAAGAATAAATACTAATTTTAAATATTTACCAAACCAAAAACCAAGATTCAGCATTGATTACTCCAGCGGGAACAACTTCCATCCGTTTGTTGAGGCACATTACCCAAAAGACCCTGAAATAAGAAGACGACTCAGTCAAACCATATGGCACGACCGCCAGTTTACCTTTTTAGACCAAGAAACCACACCAGCCGATTACATGAATATTGTAGTTGATGCGGTTATTAAGGAGTTTAGGCTAAATTTTGAGATTCCATTAAACAAAAGGCACGAACTAAATTTAAATTTCAGGTCTTATTTAATTACTAAAGGGAAATATCCCTTTTCATTTTTTACCGCCGACGAAAGCATCGAGTGGTTCCACTCCAATGTTGCTGGAGGTGAAGACCCTTATGGAAGACGTTATTACGGTCTAAACCAAGTTAACTTTAGATATCTCGACCGCAATGGAAACACGCTTGAACTTAGGCAGAACAATTTCTTTATGGGTGGTATTGAGCTAAGCCATTATTACTATCCAAAACTTGCAATAAATGACTCCCAAGGTATTTTTATCAATTTTGGAAGCCATTTGGGGCTCAATACTTCAAGATTTAATTCTTCCATGGATTTTGGTCTGTCGGCGAATGCCATTAAAAGGATTGACTTAAAAAACAATTATGAACTGAACTTAGCCCTGGGAGCCAATGTTTTAAGAAAAAATATAATCGATTTTAAAGAGGTTATGGATTTGGGGAACAATCCTTATTTGGGCACGTTTGAAACCAATTTAGAGATTACAAAATATACCAAAAAAGGCAACTACCATGCCTTTGGGGTAAACTTTCAGGCACAAACCCGATACAACAAAAAAGAAGAATTCGGTTATTTTAGGCTTTTGGGCAAATGGCGAGAAATTAATGCTGGTTGGCAAAACGGTGTTTACACCTTATATAGCACCATACAAAACTGGAATTTTGTTTACACCTACGGCAAACCCAATTTTCAGCTATCTATCTATATAAAAGAAGATTTTGAGGTCAATAATGCCCCTGATTTCCAAACAGGCATCAGCATAAAATTACCTATCGTCAAGTAGCTTCTCCAATATCTTCTTTACCATAAACGTTAACGTCTAGTTAAAAGCTAATGGCCTTTAAACCTTTTCAAGTTTTTAAAGTCCTATTGGTATAAATCAAAAATATCAAAAAATGAAAAAGCTTTTAATTATTGCAATTGCTTTGGTTACCATTCAAGGAATTGCACAGGAAGAGAAGAAACCACCAATGTCCAAAGACAAAATGCATCGTATGCAGGATTTAACCCCTGAGGAAGCGGCCACTTTACAAACAAAAAGAATGACTTTGCACTTAGATTTGAGCAAGTCGCAACAAGATGAGATTTACAAAATCAATTTGGACAATGCCACCAAACGAAAAGAAATGATGGCTGCATGGAGAGCCAAAAAAGAAAGTGGTAATATGGAAAAGCCCACCAAAGATGAGCGTCTTAAAAAAGAAAATGCGAGATTAGATCATCAGATTGCGGTGAAGGCAAAAATGAAGAAGATTTTGAATGATGACCAATACGCAAAGTGGGAAAAGAGTCAAGCTAGAATGGGAATGAAAGGAAAAGAAAAAAAGCAAGAGCTTAGAAAAAAGATGCACAAAAAAAATATGCAAAAAGAGTAAAGTTGACTGATTTTAGTTTAGTTTGTTGAAGAAAAGCGCATTTCTGAATTTTGAAATGCGCTTTTTTTTATAAACTTTTAGCAACCCTGCTTACAGCGGCTATGGTAAAATCTAAATCTTGGTAAGTTAAGGCATCCGTAATAAACCACGTTTCGAATGCACTTGGCGCAATATAAACACCTTCGTTGAGCATCCCATGAAAAAACTTTTTAAACGTATCATTATTGCCTTTTGCAGCAGTATTAAAATCCATAACTTCAGCTTCATCAAAATGCACCGAAATCATTGAACCTGTCCTATTGATGGTGTGCACAACATTATTTTCATTTAAAACCTTTGCAATACCTTTATGCAGATATTCCGTTTTTTCAGCTAAACGATTAAAAATTTTGGCACCATTGTTCAACTCAGTCAACATGGCCAAACCAGCTGCCATGGCCAAGGGGTTTCCACTTAAAGTTCCAGCTTGATAAACAGGTCCAAGAGGCGCTAAATGATTCATAATTTCATTTCTAGCCGCAAAAGCACCAACCGGCAAACCGCCGCCAATTACTTTACCGAAACAAACAATATCTGCATCTATCTTGAAAAGTTCTTGTGCTCCACCCTTAGCCAATCGGAAACCAGTCATCACCTCATCAAAAACCAACAAAATATCGTTGATGTCGCAGAGCGCTCTTAAGTTTTGCAAAAAGCCTTCCTTTGGTGGAATACAGCCCATATTACCCGCTACAGGCTCAATAATAATACAAGCAATTTTGTTTTTGTTGGCTTTAACTAACTCCTTTACATTTTCAATGTCATTATACTTGGCCAATAAGGTGTCCTTTGCCGTACCTTGAGTTACACCCGGGCTATTGGGCGTTCCAAAGGTACTGGCACCACTACCGGCTTGAATTAAAAACGAATCGGAATGTCCATGGTAACAACCAGCAAACTTGATGATTTTATCCTTTCCAGTAAAGCCGCGTGCTAAGCGCACTGCACTCATACAGGCTTCTGTTCCCGAATTCACAAATCGAATTTTATCAATGTTCGGCACCATAGAAACTGCCAATTCGGCAATTTGGGTTTCAATTTCGGTTGGCATACCAAACGAAGTTCCTTTTTTGGCTTTTTCAATTACTGCATCTACAACCGGTTTGTGGGCATGACCCAAAATCATCGGTCCCCAAGAGTTTATGTAGTCAATTAACCTATTACCATCTTCATCATATAAATAGGCACCTTTTGCTTCTTTTACAAAAATTGGGGTACCACCAACACCTTTAAAGGCCCTAACGGGCGAATTCACCCCTCCAGGAATTACTTTTTCAGCTTCTGCAAACAATGCACTGCTTCTTTTATAAATCATTTTTTAATTGTTTGATACCGGTTTAACAACCAACACTTGTCCAATGCTAAGTGCCGTATCATTTAAACCATTTATGTTTTGAAGTTCTTTTACCGTGGTATTATATCTTTTTGAAATGGAATACAATGTATCTCCTTTAGAAACGATGTAGGTAACAAATTCATTCTCTACAACTTGAGGTTCATATTTTGTGTAAGAATCACCCAAAACGGCTTTGTCGTATTCATGCAAATTGTAGCGTTCAATCAGGTCTATCAACTTTTGCGGGTATTTTCTATCGGTAGCATAACCTGCCTCTTTCAGCCCTTTTGCCCAACCTTTGTAATCTTCTTTCTTTAAGAGGAAAAGACCTGAATAGCGTTTCCGTTCTGTTAAGAATAGAGAATGGTCTCTGAAGGAATATTTAGCATCTTTATATTTTCGGAAGCATTCTTGTTTTTTATCGTCGTCGTGATAGATTTTTGCCCCAGTCCATTCATGGCATTTAATGCCGAAATGGTTATTGGCTTCAACCGAAAGTCGGCCACTTCCCGAGGCTGACTCCAATATCCCTTGGGCCAAGGTAATGCTGGCTGGGATTCCGTATAAAGCCATTTCATTTTGGGCAACTTCTTTGTAATTGTCAATATAGCGTTCAGTGTTACTGGTATAAACTTTTGGCGTTTCTTCTATAACTTCTTTTTGCTTATCCGTTCTATCTATTACTATTTGTCTTTCAGTGTCATTGCCTTTTTTGGTTACAATGGCCTTCTTAGATTTACAACTAAAAAGCAAGAATCCAACACATAAAAATATTAATATTCTGTTCATTAATTTGTGATAATTATCGGTAAATTTTTCTTCTTCAAAAGAGCGTTCATTCCTTCAATGCCTTGCAAACCTCCGGTATGAATGGCCAGTATTTTTGACCCTTTTGGAAAATATCCTTGTTTGACCATATCAAAAATTCCGAAAAGCATTTTACCCGTGTAAATGGGATCCAATGACACCTTATAATCGGCTTTAAATTGATTAATAAACGAGACTAAATCTTCATTTGTTTTGGCATAACCCCCAAAATGATAATCGGTAATCAATTTCCAACTGCTCTTGGTAACAAATTTACTAATATCTTGTCGTAAAAAATCGCCTTTTAAAGCAGGAAAACCCAAAACTTGTTGACTAGGTTTTGAACAATTTATAATTCCTGAAATGGTACCACCAGTTCCAACAGCACAACAAACATAATCGAATTGCTTATCCTCAAGGGTTAAAATTTCCTCGCAACCCTTTATGGCAAGAGCATTTGTTCCACCCTCGGGAATTAGGTAAAAATTTCCAAATTCTTCTTTCAAACCAGACAAAAAATCTTTCGAAGTTTTGTTTCGATATACATCACGCGAAACAAACTTAAACCGCATACTATTTTGGTGTGCAAACTGAAGCGTACTATTTTCATTAATTTTATCCTCCAACTCATCACCCCTGATAATTCCGATGGTATTAAAACCAAGTTCCTTTCCCGCCGAGGCTACAGCCGCAATATGGTTGGAAAATGCACCACCAAACGTCAGCAAGGTTTTAAAACCTTCTTTTTCGGCTTCTTGCAAATTGTACTTAAGCTTTCTGTATTTGTTGCCAGAAACGAACGGATGAATTTGGTCTTCCCTTTTTATAAATAGCTCAACCCCAAATTTCTTAGGTAATGCCAAATGCTGATTGATGCTATTTTCGAGTTTGAAATCCATTTGTGCGAAGATAACCCAAAAATGCCCAAAGTGGTCTTTTGTTTAAATATCCTGAATCCTTTTCATTGGCATTAGCTTCCCGCTCAAAAGAAATATTCCTATATGCCAAATGCCAATTTTTGTATTGTGCCAATCACAAAAAAAATTCTACACCATAAATCAGATAAAAGGGAAAAATCAACAACTCAATTTGCTGACTTAAATGGATTTTTTCATGGTTAATCAATACTTTGTCTACCTTTAATTGTTCATACTTTAAAAGAACAAACGGAAAAATGGTCATTGCCGTATAACCTTTGGGCACCAAAAATTTAGAGATGAAAATCATGTATATTTGAAATCAAAAATCAATCCAATTTACTTTATCTTTGCTTATATATGAAAAAAATTGTCCCGATTGAAGAAGGCGATTATTATATAACGCCCGAAGGTTACCGCTGTTTTACCGAACAGTATCATTTAAAACGTGGGTATTGTTGCGAAAGTGGTTGCAGACACTGCCCCTATGGATACGATAAAAGAACAAACAGTATAAAAAGTTAACTACACCTGTTTTTACCAGACCTTGGTACGATTATTGCTGCTTTTATTCAATGAAAACGTATAAGAAAAAGCCTTTTTGTCCTAAAAAAATTCATTCTACGAACCATTAATTTTATTTGCTATGAAAAATTTTTTAAAAACCGTTCCGATTTTGGCATTACTAATTGTTGCTACTTCATGCAGTTCGATTAGAGTGGCTGCCGATTATGATAAAAATGCAACCTTTAACGATTATAGAACGTTCGCCTTTTTTAAAACTGGAATTGACAAGGCTGAAATTAGCGACCTTGACAAACGCCGTATTTTAAGAGCCATTGAAGCGGAACTCTTGGCAAAAGGCTATTCAAAATCTGAAAATCCGGACTTATTGGTGAGTTTGTTTACCAAATCGCAACAACGTGTTGATGTTTACAATAATGCCTGGGGCTATGGTGCCTGGGGTTGGGGCGGATGGGGCCCATGGGGCGGCTACGGACCTGGTTGGGGCTGGGGCTGGAATCAACCTACTGCCTCGGTAAGCACACAAGGCACACTTTACATCGACCTTATTGATGCCAATAAAAAGGAATTGGTATGGCAAGGTATGGGCACAGGCTACTTAAGTAGAAACATGGAGAAAAAAGAAGCACGCATCAAGGAATTTGTTGCCGAGATTATAGCGAAATATCCTCCTGGAGCACAACAATAAAAATTCAAAAAGCAGCTTAAAGCTGCTTTTTTTATGGAAAATATGGTTTTGCATGGCCATTGTCAACTAGCCATTGGTTGACTTCCAGTCCGTCTTCCAAAATATATTTGCCAAGTATCGGCAGTATTTGCTCTGTTTACCGTTGTAAGAGCGAATAGTGACTTCTTTATCTAAAACCATTTCCCTAAAATACCCCTGACTTTTATACCTTCTTCTTTCTCTTCTCCCCTTAATTCAGGAGTATCACTAACATACAAGCGAAGCTTCATTTCTTGAAAATGTAGAAAACCTAAATCTACAATGGCGGTTACTGTATCCCCATCGTAAACATCAATAATTTTTGATTTATAAGTGTACATTTTTTCTTTTTAATTGTTCGCTTCTCTGATTATTAAATATACACAAATACGCGAATGATTTTAAAATTATTCTATTTTAAACCATATTATTAAATGATTCTTTGAAAAACAGAACAATTTATAAATATTTCGTATTTTTACTTATCGCCTAAAGCAAATTTTATCATGCCCAAACATATAGAATCTAACCACATTTTAAATCGCCTTCCCAAACACCTGAAGCAATTTATTAAGCCACAGAATTACGACTTATATTCGGCAATTGATCAAGCGGTTTGGCGATATGTCATGCGAAAAAACGTGGATTTTTTAAGTACCGTAGCGCACAAATCATATGTTGACGGGTTGAAAAAAACGGGGATTTCTATTGACTACATTCCCAATATGTATGGCATGAACCGTATTTTAAAAGATATTGGTTGGGCAGCCGTAGCCGTTGATGGTTTTATTCCACCAAATACCTTCATGGAATTTCAAGCCTACAACGTTTTGGTTATTGCCAGCGATATTAGGCAGTTGGAGCACATTGAGTACACTCCTGCCCCAGACATCATCCATGAAGGGGCTGGCCATGCACCAATAATTGCCAATCCAGAATATGCCGAATATTTAAGACGCTTTGGTGAAATTGGCTGTAAAGCTATTTCATCTGCCAAAGACTACGAACTTTACGAAGCCGTGAGGCATCTTTCCATTATAAAAGAAGCACCCAACACGAAAGAAGAAGACATTGCTTTCGCCGAAAAAAAAGTAGAAGAGCTTCAGCAAAATATGGGTAGTGCTAGTGAAATGGCACTCATAAGAAATCTACATTGGTGGACGGTTGAATATGGCTTAATTGGCACCATTGATAATCCTGAAATTTACGGCGCCGGCCTTCTTTCTTCAATTGGGGAAAGTGCTCGGTGTTTGATGGATGACGTTAAAAAATTACCATACACAATTGATGCAGCCTATCAAGATTTTGATATCACCAAACCACAACCCCAACTTTATGTTACGCCCGATTTTGCCCATTTAAGTTTGGTTTTGGAAGAATTTGCCAATACCATGGCTCTGCGTAAAGGTGGGCTCTCTGGAATTAACAAACTCATTGAATCTGAAGCTTTGGGTAGTGTGGAATTAAGCACAGGTCTTCAAATTTCAGGTACCTTTAAAGAGGTCATTGAATACGAAGGCAACCCAATTTACATTCAAACCACGGGTAAAACGGCATTGGCGTATCGAGAAAAGGAACTTGTTGGACACGGAACTAATACCCATCCAAAAGGATTTGGTTCGCCAATTGGAAAACTGAAAGGCATCAATTTGGCCATTGAAGATATGAGTCCGCGTGATTTAAGCGCATACAATATTTACGAAGAAAAACAAGTTACTTTGGAGTTTGAAGGTGGCATTAAAGTTTCTGGTGAAATTATTACGGGAAAACGCAATCTTCAAGGAAAAATAATCCTGATTAGTTTTAAAAATTGCACTGTTAGCCACAACGAAACTATTCTATTTAAACCTCAATGGGGCGTTTACGATATGGCCGTTGGCAAAGAAATTGTTTCAGCATTTGCTGGCCCTGCAGATTTGAACAGTTTTGATTTAATGACCCATAAAATATCATCGCAAACCATTCATGTGGAAAAATCGGATGAGCGATTGGAACTCGAAACTTTATACCAACAAATTCGAGATTACAGAGAAGGTAAAAACCGAACAATATCTAGAACAAAAGTTTCGGAGCAACTTATTGAAAAACATCCAAACGATTGGCTTTTATCTGTTGAGCTCTATGAGCTGGCTTATAAAGGAAACGAAAAAATGCTATGCGATAACATTTTAAAACATTTGGAGATCGTTAAGCAAAACAGACCTGAGGTTGGAAAATTGATTGATGATGGGTTAGCTATTATTAATTCAAAAGTAAGGGTTTGACGGCTACCTAAATCGTTTCAATGTTTTTTTCGTGAACTTACTTAAAACAAGTTTTCCGCTAATTTCAGCACGTTCTGCAAGTAATTGGTCCCAATATTGAGTATCTTTCCAAAACACCTTTTTCATTTCAGCAAGCGCTTCTGGATTATAGCCAGATAATTTTTCAACTAAAGCGCTAACGGCATCATCTAATGCTTCCGTAGTTTCAAATATTTCCGAAAATAATCCCTTTTCTTTTCCGTATTCCGCTGAGAAAAAAGTTTCGGCATTTATGGTCATTTGCGCCATTGAATTGCCTCCCATTTTTCTCGATACTATAGGTTCAATAACAAACGGGCCTATTCCAATACTTAATTCACTAAGTTTTATGGATGCATATTTAGTAGCCAAACAATAGTCGGTTGCTGCAGCTAAACCCACACCACCACCGACGGCTTTACCCTGCACCCTTCCAATAATTAATTTGGGGCATTTACGCATAGCATTTATTACATTGGCAAAACCCATAAAAAATTGTTTTCCGGTTTCGGCATCTTCAATGGCAATGAGCTCATTAAAACTGGCACCTGCGCAAAATGTTCTGTTACCCCCGCTTTTTAAGACAATTACTTTGATTTTGTCATCCGTTCCAGCACTAATGATTGTTTGTCCCAACTGGCTTAAAACATCACTTGGCATGGAATTTTTGTTGGGATGAAAGAATTCAATATAACCAACTCTGTTTTCAACTTTAAGCTTAACGTAAGGGGTTTCCATTTTTCGGCGGCCGTTATTTAAGGGATGAATATACGTAAATTTTTAATGAACTTTAATGCAACTTATGTTACCGATGCTTTAAAATTTATTCAATTAATTTGCCGAAAAATTATTTATGGGATTATTAGATTTTTTATTTGGAAACAAAAATAATATGATAAAAGAATATCAAAACAGAGGCGCCATCATTATAGATGTTCGTACTCCAGGAGAATACAGCCAAGGTGCCATTAAGGGTTCAAAAAACATTCCGTTACAAAACATCAATTCCAAAATTGAGACTATTAAAAGTTTTAAAAAACCTGTAATTACATGTTGCGCTAGCGGTATGCGCTCAGGAAATGCTGCATCAATTTTAAAAAGCAACGGAATCGAGGCTGTAAACGGTGGCGGTTGGGTTAGTCTAAAAAACCAACTATAGGTTCAAGCCATCCAAAGATTCACGGGTATTTATTGGTTGGTTGTTATACTGTAAAGTCCATCCCAACGAATTTGTGAGGATATAGAATTTTGACAACTCACTAACCAAACGGTTTTTGGCGTTTTTCTTTAAATCTGAAGCCTCAATCTTTTTTTGTAAGGATATCTTAACTTTGTTTTTGATATCGTTGTAATCTTTGGCCTCAAAAGGATTTAAAAAATCTGCTTGTATATCGTAATACTCAAAATCTGGACTAATCTTTATTTCTTCCTCCGGAATATTTAAAATGGTGAGTGTTTTGTTGGCTTGGTCTATTTCGAAGTCAATTTTACTTAAATCGTAAGCAATGGTAACATCCGCATTCACTACAACCAAAGCTTTTTTCTCGGAAGTGAAATAATCCCCAAAAATTTCCTTAGAGTTTTTATAATTGAACACATCACTAAAATGCCCTTCTGTAACAATAAGTTTTCCGACGTTGCTTATTTGCTCCTGAATTAGCCCGCTGCTTTCCTGAAGGGCCAACTTGTCTTCACGCTTATCGCCACAATACTTGAGGGTGAACAAGACAATTAGGGTAATTACAACACCAAAAAGAATTTTTCGCATACGCTAAGTTAGAAATATTATGAGAAGCTTTAATTTTTTATTTTACCGGAAATTTACTAGGATAAGAAGATATTGATTCAAATCGAACCTTTTAAAAACAAAAAAACATTAGTTTCCTTCGACATATGAAGCCTAACTAATGTGATTAAATACCAAAAACTAATTCGTTGTAAAATTAATAATGAAATACTTTTGAATTATTACCTTGAATTTACCAAATCATTAAATTAAATTGTTCTTTTTGGCTTTTTGTACAGCCTCCAGTTTATTGTGTACTTGAAGTTTTTTATAAATATTTTCTATATGCTTCCTCACCGTTCCAACCGAAAGAATAAGATTGTCTGCAATTAAATTATAGCTCAACCCTTTACTCAGCTGCTCCAAAACCTCAACTTCACGTGTTGTCAGTTTTACATCATCTTTCTCATTTGTGTCTTCAATTTCTAACGGATTTCTTAGCAACTTCAGTGTTTTTAAAGCTATTGACGGATTCATGGCAGCGCCTCCATTTAAGGTTTCTAAAATTCCTGTATGTAAATCTTTAGCGTTCACCTCTTTCAGCAAATAACCATCGGCTCCCGCTTTTATGGCGTTAAAAATGTTTTCGTCATTATCAAAAACAGTTAACATGATAATTTTAATGTGCGGATATTTTTGTTTTACTTCTTCTGTTGCCTCTATACCGCCCATAACTGGCATTTCAATATCCATCAAAATAACATCGACATTATGATCGGCCTCAAGTTTTTCCAAAAGTTCAGAGCCATTCATGGCTGTTAATTTTAAACTTAGGTCATTAAAAAAAGACAGTTTTTCAGTTACTATGTTAACCAAAAATGTATTGTCGTCTGCTATGGCTATTTTAATATTCATTAAATATATTTTCTGTTAACAAATCAGCGATATGGTTGTTCCCATATCTAAATTACTCTCAATTGCTAGTTCGGCACCAATATCTTCCGCTCGTTTTTTCATATTTTGAAGCCCATTTCCTTGTTTTATATTTTGCATATAAAATCCTTTACCGTTGTCCGCAACCTTAAATAATATTCCTTGTTCTACTTTGTTAATATCAATTTCCACCAAAGAAGGTTCGGCATACTTAATAGCATTGTGGATAGCTTCTTGAAGAATTCTATAAATATTCATGCCTTTTACCGAAGTGAATTCTAAATCTTTCGAAATAGCCTCATCTGTATTGAATTCAAATTTTATTCCTTGTGAAGATAAATCGGCTTTATCAATAAAATTAGAAATTCTAGCTTGCAAATCTTCCAAAGTGATTTCATCTTTATTCATTGCCCAAATGGTATCGCGCAATTCATATATGGTTTCTTTAGTGAAAGCACTCATGTGCAAAAGTTTGCTAGTGAGTTTCTCGTTGGCAATTTTAAATCCGTATTGCAAGTTTTCTATCGAAGATATGATAAAAGTGAGCTGCGCCCCTATATTATCATGCAAATCGCGTGAAATTCTAATGCGTTGTTCGTGCAATCTGTTTTGGCTTTCAATTTTGGCCAATGCTATTTTTAACTCACTGTCCTTTTGTAATTGTTTGTTTTTAAGTTTTTGTTGCTTATAGATCAAATACCCCAACAGCGACAACACCGAGACCAATATGCCCAAACCTATTATTTGGGTATTTTTTCTTGTTAGGTTTAATTCTTTTTCAGCCAATTCAGCCCGCTGGGTTTGAATTTCTGTTTCCTTGAGTTCGTTTTGGTATTGGGCTTCGAGTTGGTCAACGTTCTTTTTTACTTCTGAAGACGAGATTGAATCATTCACTTTGTGGTATTCCTCATAATAACCCAGCGCCTTTTCAAAGTTTTGTTGTTCTTTACTCAGTAAACTCAAAATGAGTAACACTTCTTTTTTTACATAAAGATTTTGGCTTTCCTCAGCCATCTTCAATGCCTGTAACAATTGTTGTTTTGCTAGATTAAATTGCTTATTGAACCTATATGCATCACCTAAATTTGTTCTAGCAACCATCTCTTTATCATAATCTTTAGATGCAACGGCTAGCTCCAAGGCTTTTTGTCCATAGGCAATACTGCTCTCATAATTTTTTAATGTGCTTTCAACCAAAGCCAAATTAACGTAGGCATTATTCTTTCCCCGAAGGTATCCAGAAGAAATACTCAATTTCAGGGCTTCTTGAAAATATTCCCTTGCCTTAAACAGCATAGAAGAATCTTTTAGTTTATCGCCCATGGCACGCTGGTTGGCGCCCAAATTTAAATAGCTGCCAACGATATCTATTGGATTACCTTCTTCCCTTTTTATTAAAAGTGATTTCAACAAATACTCATCTGCCTTTTCCAGTTCATTTAAATCTTTGTAAACCAAACCCATATTGTTATAGGATTTAGCCAAGCCAATTCTATCATTCATTTCTTCTGCTATTTTTGCTGATTTTATGTGCATTTCCAGTGCTGCATGATATTTTCCCAAATAAGACATGCAAATAGCAATGTTGTTATAACTTCTGGACTGGGCATTTAAATCCGCTTCTTTTTCGGCTATAGCCAAGGTTTTCTTAAACTCATTAGCGGCCAAATTGTATTCCGATTTATGAAAGAGCAAAATTCCCTTGTTGTTGAATAGTGACTTTTGTAGTTCCTGACTCTTTATAACTTCAAGGCTTTTTTCTGAAACGTCAAAATAGTAATCGGCCGAGTCAATCATAGTCTTATCAGTAAAAGCTTTTGCCATACCCAAATACCCTTTTAATTCAAGTGTATCATTATTAACGATTTTAGAATTTTTAATGACTCGACGAAAGATTTGTAAAGAAGAATCTAAATTGATGCTCAAATATTCAATGCCTATTTTATAAAGAATATCATTTTTGGATTTTTTGCCCTTCAAAGAATTATATTCGAGCTGTAAACTATCAATGCTCTTTAAACTGTTTTGAGAGAATATTAAATAGTTACATATTAAAAAGATGATGGCCAATACCCTCTTCTTCATAAAATTTAATTAAGATATAAATATCATTTTTTGAACTGCCAACAATTCCTTGGTTATCTTAAAAAGCCTTTTCATTAGTAAAGCAGTTAAATTATCAAACACTAGAACTTTTTGACTGTTCAATTTAAGTTTTTGTGTTTGCACTTCCAAATCCTTCATTAAAACAGAATTCTCCTTGTGCGCTTTCCTTTTAAATGACATTATGTTAAAAAACACCTTAACTGAAAAACACACCAGAATCAATGCCAACAAAAGCAACCCGTGAATAAGCAAAATATCAAACTCCATTTTTGATTTTTCAATTCAATACCAATAATCCTAAAAGTAAAAAACACCAATAGCAAATAGGTTTTTTGCATATTGGTGCCTTTTGATATGAACTGATTAATAGCAGTATTAAATTTAACCCAATATGTTGAACCTCAACTAAATTTTCGACAAAATGTTATAAAAAAAGATTAAGCGCAGTAGTGTTAATACCACACTTAATCATAAAAAACCTCAACAACAAGATTTATTTATTTAAATCGAATGCGCTTATGTTATTTCCTTTGTCTTTGAAATAAAGAAAACCTGCAATATCATCCACCTCGTACATAGGATCTTTATCTTTAATTACAATTTCGTTCAATGTTTTTCCTGAGTCTTTATCTACTTTAACCAGTGCAACTCCATCATCTACTTTGGTTAAGATAAACGCAGAATTTGCCGTAGCCTTGGTAGCTTTAAAGCGTTTTGCCATTTCCTGAAATCCTGCATCGGCTACATTGGCCCAACTTTCTGCTTGTTGTTCGTGATATTGAACCGAACTATTATAAGATGGAACACCTGCACCTTTCATATATCCGGCGGTAGCCGAGTGGGAAATTGATGCGGAAGCCGATGCTAATGTCAATGCACCAACTATAGCAAGCCCAAAAGCACTTTTGCCTGGTGCACGATGGTACACATGCCAATTAGAGTCTCCTTGAAAGCCTAACATTTCTAAATTTTGTGAAGCGGTTAACAATATTCCATTATCCCTCGCTTCAATTCCTGTTGGATCTTCTTTGCCTTCAAATTTGGTTCCGTTGGCAATTAAATTGTACTCTCCAGTATTTCCATTCACTTCGTAAACACCATCTTTGCAGGTAATAAGGAACCTGTCTCGAGCTTTATCATATGTGGAAGCTATCGCTTCAGAATTCCTGTATTTAATGGCTTTTCCAAAAACCGATTCGCCGGTTGACATATCAATAATATCGGCATCTGTTTCGGATATATAAAGAAGACCAGTTGGCACAGTTGCCATAATTTGAATTGCAGGTCCTGTATTTAATGGTTTTCTCCAACGTGGCGTGCCATCAAAACCAATTTTATTGATGCCTCCATCTGAAACTCCAAAAAGAATACCATCATCCTCAACATAAAAATGATTGATGATACCTTTGGTTTTTGGCGACTTATCCCATAGGTCGGCGCCCGAGTTCAAGTCTAAAAGATATACTTTTGAGGTTCCTGAACCTTTTAGTTTACTCATAAGTTTGCTTCCACCGCTTAAGATGTTGGTCACAATAGCCAATCCCTTATCCGTAAACTCAACAGTTGAAATAACACCTTTAATCTTGTTGCCTTCCGGCCACATGTCTGCACCGGTATCAGCATTTATTTTATGAACTACTGTGTTGTCTCCCTTTGTTTGAAATGCATAAATCTCCTTTGAGTCTTCATTTGCAGCAATATTTGAAGCATTTTTTATGTCTGCCGTCCACTTAACAGCACCTGAACTTATAGAATAGCACTCAACATTTTTCATGCCTGGAATAACAATATTATCGCCCAATATGTCGGGCTCACCAACCATAGGATTTGTTGCTTTACGTTCAAAAATATTAACGAGTTTTCCTGTTTTTAAATCATATAGGCCAACTCCACCCGTATACTTATTGCCTTCTTCTTTATGCATTCCATTCACTACAAACATCATCTCAGGCCCTAAAAAATACCTACTGGTTACACCGTTTTGCCAATTTTCTTCTTTTGAATCAAAAACAATTTTACCCTTAACCACGTCAACAACCACAGTGTGCATAAATATTCCGCGTGGTTTTATAATCACATAGGGTGTACCTGGAACAAACTCAAGGTTTTCCTCTTTAACTTTTTTAAGTCGCTCAAGCTTAAAAGACACTTCATGGCTGTTGGGTCTTATCCCAGCTAAAGCTTCACCTGTTGATGCCAGCAAGGTTCCTGATTCATGAAGAATCAACCATTTTACTTGTCCATCAAAAGCATATTGGTAGTCCGGAGTAGTTTTTTGGGACCATCCTACGTGAGCCAATAACATTACAGTTACCAGTATCACTATTTTTTTTAAATCTCTCATTGTTGAATATTTGTTGATTAATACTTCAACAAAGCTCAAACAATAAACAAATGGAATCAATACGATGAATTACGTATTTTTAGAACACAATCTGTGGGAATTGCCTTTGGATTTCAAATTTTTTAGCCTGCAAATTTTGAAGAAAGGCTTGGTGTGCCGAGGAATTTGGATTAAATGGTCTATGCTGAAGTCCTTTTTGTATGGCATCAACTTCTTCCATTGTTTTTAATGTTTTGGAAGACATCCAAACCTGAATAAATCTTTCCCAAATATAATCTACTGCCGTTTGGTTGGGATGAATCATATCCTCTGAATAAAAACGGTAATCGCGAAGTTCGTCCATAATAATTTCATAGGAAGGGAAATAATGAGAATTACGATTGGCAATTGACGATTCTTGATTTAAAGCTTGGTGGATGGCTGTAATTAAATGCGATTTGCTTTGTGTGTTTTCTACAAAGCCGTCTTTTAAATGACGCACAGGTGAAACGGTAAAAATTATGGCCGCTTTTGGATTGACACCTTTTACTAAATCGATAATGCCTTGCAAAGATTCTGCAACTTCATCAACAGACAACAGCTTTTTTGAAAATTGTTTTTGGGGAACTTTATGGCAATTGGCCACAATGGCACCAGATTCCATTAATCGGTAAACCCAAGCAGTCCCAAGCGTAATAATGATATGCGATGCTTTTTGTATTCCTTTATTAGTCTGCGCAACTTGGTTATTTAATTCATTCAATAAGTCATCTTTTGAAGACGAACTCAGTCTTGAATGCGCATCAAAACAATGCCATTGTTCATTATGAAAAAAAATGTCTTTTTCTGAATATTTTTTCTCTTCAATGGTATAGGAAATCAAATTTTGGATGGCTTTAGAATGAAAAAGAATCCCAAACGGATTTTGAAGATTTTGAAACTTAAAATAGTTTAGTTTACCTCCAATATTTTCTGTAAAGCACGATCCAAAGAGCAACACAGTAGAATTGTAGTCTATTAAATGTTCAGACTGTTTTTCTAACGGTATTTGGGTTTGGAGTTTCACTGGTCTAAAGTTGCAAAGTTTCAAAGACACAAAGTTAGAAAGATTAAAAACTGAGCTTTGAAACTTTGCATCCCTAAAACTGCTATTAAATATATTTTTTGGCTTCTTTTAAAGCCGCATCAATACCATCAGGATTTTTACCTCCTGCCGTTGCAAAAAATGGTTGGCCGCCACCACCACCTTGAATTAGCTTGCCTAATTCCCTCACCACTTGCCCTGCATTCAAACCTTTTTCAGCAACCAATTCTTTTGAAATGTAACAGGTTAAAAGCGCCTTTCCATCTTGTTCACTTCCGAACAACAAAAACAAATTATCAAACTGGCTGCCCAATTCAAAAACGACATCTTTTAATCCTGCCGCATCTAGATCTAATTTTTTAGCTAAAAACTGAACACCGTTAATTTCAGTCAACTCACTTCTAAGTTCACCTTTAATATTTTTAGCTTTATCTTTTAAAAGGCTCTCAATTTGCTTTTTTAAATTGGCGTTTTCTTCCTGTAAATTCTGAAGTGCCTTTACGGGTTCTTTGGCATTATTGAGTAAATCTTTCATTTCAAAATACGCTCGGTTATTTTCAAAGTAAAAGTCCTTCACCGCATCATTGGTTATAGCCTCGATACGGCGAATACCTGCGGCAACCGCACCTTCTAAAACTATTTTAAAATGCCAGATATCTGAAGTGTTTTTAACATGCGTACCCCCACAAAGCTCGATTGATTTTCCAAAGCGAATGGCACGTACAGTATCTCCATATTTTTCACCAAACAAGCTCATCGCACCTTCGGCAATGGCTTCCTCTTTCGGAATATTTCGCTTTTCTTCCAATGGCAATTTTCCTTCAATTCTTCGGTTTACGAAATCTTCAACATCGCGTAATTCTTCGGTAGTCAATTTTGAAAAATGGGAAAAATCAAAACGCAAATGTCGTGCATTTACCGCACTTCCCTTTTGTTCCACGTGAGTTCCTAAAACCTCCCGTAAAGCTTGGTGCAACAAATGGGTTGCCGTATGGTTGCACTCCGTTCTGTAACGGACTTTGGCATCAACCACTGCCTTAAATGTTTCGTTGATATGGTTTGGCAATTCTTTTGAAAAATGGATAATGACGTTATTTTCCTTTTTGGTGTCCAAGATATAAATGACACCGCCATGGCTATCTTCCAAATAGCCCTTGTCGCCCACCTGGCCACCGCCTTCGGGATAAAATGGGGTGATATTGAATACCAATTGGTACATATCTCCATCTTTTTTGGAAGTCACTTTTCTATATCGCGTTATTTTAACTTTAGCCTCAAGCGTGTCATAGCCCACAAATTCTTCCTCAAAATCTTCGCTTAAAACCGTCCAATCGTCCGTGCTCATTTCACTGGCAGCTCGAGAACGATTTTTTTGTTTTTGAAGTTCTTCCTTAAATCCTTTTTCGTCAAGTCTCAATCCTTTTTCAGAAAGAATCAATGCCGTTAAATCTATTGGAAAACCATAAGTATCATACAATTCGAAAGCCTTTTCACCAGAAACAACTTCACCTTTTGTTTCTTCAACAATACCATTTAAAAGCACCAAACCTTGATCTAAAGTCCTTAAAAAGGATTGTTCTTCTTCCTTAATAACACTTTCAACCAATACTTTTTGAGTTTTTATTTCAGGAAAAGCTTGTCCCATTTTTTCGCTCAGCACATCAACCAATCTATAAATAAATGGTTCCTTTTTGTCTAAAAAGGTAAATCCGTAGCGTACGGCACGGCGTAAAATTCGGCGTATTACATAACCGGCACCTGTATTGCTTGGCAACTGCCCGTCTGCAATGGAAAATGCTACAGCGCGAACATGATCGGCAATGACGCGAATGGCAACATCGGTCTTTTCGTTTTTGCCATAATTCTTATTGGTAATGGTTTCAATCTCTCTAATTAATGGCGTAAAAACATCGGTGTCGTAATTGGACTTAACCCCTTGCAATACCATGCATAAACGTTCAAAACCCATTCCTGTATCTATGTGCTTGTTGGGCAAAACCTCAAGACTTCCGTTTGCTTTTCGGTTGTATTGCATAAAAACCAGGTTCCATATTTCCACAACTTGTGGATGGTCTTTGTTTACCAAATCCTTTCCTGAAATTTTTGCCTTTTCTTCAGCAGAACGGATATCAACATGTATCTCGCTACAAGGTCCACATGGTCCTTGATCGCCCATTTCCCAGAAATTATCCTTTTTGTTTCCTTTTAAAATGCGGTCTTCTGAAATGTATTTCTTCCAAATCTCAAAAGCCTCGGTATCCATACCCAATTTATCGTCTTCACTCCCCTCAAAAACAGAAACGTAAAGTATGTCTTTATCAATGCCAAAAACCTCGGTAAGCAATTCCCAAGCCCATGCAATGGCTTCTTCCTTAAAGTAATCACCAAAGCTCCAATTTCCTAACATTTCAAAAAGCGTATGGTGGTAGGTATCGTAGCCAACCTCTTCTAAATCGTTATGTTTACCCGAAACACGCAAACACTTTTGGCTATCTGCCAATCTATTGCTCTTTGGCTGTGCATTACCTAAAAAATATTCCTTAAACGGCGCCATGCCCGAGTTTACGAACATTAACGTAGGATCGTCCTTTAAAACCATGGGGGCTGATGGCACGATAGTATGCTTTTTATCCTCAAAAAAACTTAAAAACTTAGAACGGATGTCTTGAGACTTCATAAAATATAAAATATTCTCTTTTCGGTTATTTGGCTCTAATTACAAAACAATTTTTATCTTTACTCACCCTAATTTTGAATAACCAAACCAATTTCTATAATATTTTATTGGTTTGTTCGTTTTTTACAAAATTCGCGTTTTGCAACTAAAGTTTTCAAAGCGCAAAAATAGTATAATTTAAGTAATGAGTAAGGTAAAATATTACTACGATTCTGAAACACTTTCATACCGGAAGATTGAACGCAAAAAAAGAACAACTTTTAAGTATGCGTCTTTCTTTATTTTAGCTTCAGGACTTTTTGCCTTTATCTTTGTTTTTATTGCAGGCCAATATATAGAATCACCAAAGGAGCGGGCTATGAAAAGAGAGTTGGAAAATGCCAAATTGCAATTTGAACTGCTCAACAAAAAAATGGATCAGGCCGAAGCTGTTTTGGCGAATGTAGCTGAGCGAGATAACAACATTTACCGAGTTTACTTTGAAGCAAACCCAATTCCGGAAGAACAACGTAGAGCTGGGTTTGGCGGTATTAACCGCTATAAAAGCTTAGAAGGCTTTGACAATTCTAAATTAATTATTGAAAGCAACAAGCGTTTGGATATTTTACAAAAACAAATAGTTGTTCAATCCAAGTCTCTAGATGAAATTGCCGTATTAGCCGCAGAAAAGGAAAAATTGTTAGCGGCCATTCCAGCTATTCAACCCGTAAGCAACGAAGACTTAACACGCATGGCATCGGGCTACGGTATGCGATCGGATCCGTTTACAAAAGCAAGAAAAATGCATTGGGGTATGGATTTTACAGCACCACGCGGAACTCCTGTTTATGCCAGTGGCGATGGTGTTGTTGTTAGAGCAGATAACCGTGCAGCTGGTTACGGAAACCACATTCGCATTGACCATGGTTATGGTTACACCAGCTTGTACGCCCATTTATACAAGTATAATGTAAGAAAGAACCAAAAAGTAAAAAGGGGCGACCTTATTGGCTTTGTAGGGAGCACAGGACGGTCTGAAGCACCACATTTGCATTATGAGATTTTTAAGGATGACAACCGTATCAACCCAATTAATTTCTACTACGGAAGTTTAACGGCGGAAGAATTCAACAAACTATTGGAGCATGCTTCTCTTGAAAACCAATCTTTAGACTAATGCATATAGAATTACCAGAAAAACGATATTATAGCATTGGCGAAGTTGCCAAAGCCTTTGGAGTAAACACCTCATTGATTCGTTTTTGGGAAAAGGAATTTGATGTGCTGAAACCTAAAAAAAACGCTAAAGGAAACCGCAAATTCACTCCAGAAGACATCAAAAACCTTAAATTCATTTACCATCTTGTAAAGGAACGCGGTTTTACCTTAGAAGGGGCAAAAACCCATTTAAAGGAAGAAAAAAAACAAGCCCTTAGTAATTTTGAAATCGTCAGCAAACTCGAAGACATAAAAAACCAACTTATCAAAATAAAGGAACATCTTTAATCTTTGAAAAAAATGTTTTTAAAACGTAACTTTTCAAAAAAGAATGTGTCTTATAGATAACTTTTAAAAACATCTTTAAACTAAATTATCATGAAGAGATTTTTACCATGGATTATCGTAGCCATAGTGGTCTTCGGAATCTATTCTTGGGGAAAAGGATTTAACAATACAGCTGTAGAATATGAAGCCAATGCAAAAACCGCTTGGAGTAATGTAGAAAGTGCCTATCAACGCCGCGCCGATTTAATACCAAACTTGGTGGCTACCGTTAAAGGTTATGCCGCGCATGAAAAAGAGACTTTGGAAGGTGTTATCAATGCACGAGCCCAAGCCACCAAAACTACAATTGATGTGAATGATTTAACGCCGGAAAAAATGGCGCAATTCCAGCAAGTACAACAAGGTCTAAGCGGTGCTTTGTCAAGGTTATTGGTTACCGTTGAACGCTACCCAGATTTAAAAGCTGATAAAAGCTTTCAAGAACTACAATCGCAACTTGAAGGCACAGAAAATAGAATTAACGTAGAGCGCAATCGCTACAACGATGCCGTTAACACATACGATATTTACACTACAAAATTCCCAGGAAAATTGTTGGCTGGCCTATTTGGTTTTGAAGAAATGGCCAGATTTAAAAGTGCTTCAGGCAGTGAAAATGCACCAAAAGTAGAATTTTAAATGTCCAAAATTGAAGATTTTTTAACTAAGGGCGAAGAACAAGAAATTGTTGAGGCCATAAGGCAAGCCGAGTTAAATACATCTGGTGAAATACGCGTGCATCTTGAAAAAACAGCCAAAGGCGATGCCACAAATCGTGCTTTGGAAGTCTTTCATTTTCTAAAAATGGACAATACCAAACTCCAAAACGGGGTATTGATTTACGTTGCCGTTGAAGATAAAACCTTTGTAATTTATGGTGATGAAGGCATCAACAATGTGATTCCCAAAAATTTTTGGGACAGCACCAAAGATGTTATCCAAGCACATTTCAAAAAAGGCCACTTTAAAAAAGGCTTAATTGAAGGCATTTTAAAATCTGGCGAGCAACTTAGAGCACACTTTCCATATTTGGATTCGGATACCAACGAACTACCAAACGAAATTTCTAAAGGCTAGGTTTCATCATGGAGTTTTCAGTTTTCAGTTTTCAATCGCAGTATAAATCACTTAGAAGGCTTGTTCTTTCTTTGTTCGTTGGTTTTTTGTTTTTAAACGTTTCCTATGGGCAGTTTGAAATTCCAGTAAAGCCAAGTCTTCAAACCAGTGTTTATGATTATGTTAGCTTGCTTTCTTCTTCGCAAAAAAATAGCTTAGAGCAAAAATTAGTAAAATATTCAGATACGACGTCAACCCAAATTGTTGTTGCCATTATTAATTCCACCAACGGTGAAAATATAAATTTTCTTGGAGCGGAATGGGGCCAAGCTTGGGGTATTGGTCAAGAAAAAGAAGATAACGGTATTTTAATTTTACTGGCCAAAAACGATAGAAGAATTGCCATTAATACGGGCTATGGCATTGAACATTTATTGACCGATGCCTTATCAAAACGTATTATTGAACGCGACATTATTCCGTATTTTAAACAAGGGGATTATTATGGCGGATTAAATAGAGGTGCCGATGCTATTTTTGAGGTTTTAAATGGTGAGTATAAAGGCACGCGTCAGTCCAGCAAAAACGATTTTCCTTTTGGGCTGATTTTCATTCTGATTTTTATTTTTATCATCATCCTTGTATCCATTTCAAAAAACAGACGTGGCGGTGGTGGCAATCGTGGTCATCGGTCTACAGGACAGGATTTGTTGGAAGCCATTATTTTAAGCAATATGGGACGTGGCAGTTACAGACGTGGTTCATCTGGTTGGGGCGGAAGCTCCGGCGGAGGCGGATGGACTCCAGGTGGAGGCGGTTTCGGTGGTGGCTTTGGCGGCGGCGGCTTTGGTGGCGGAGGTGCTTCAGGTGGTTGGTAAAACCCAATTTCCTTCTTAAATATGCATGAAAGAGGTTTTTAAAAGTGCATAAAATACCTTCCTAAAATTAATCAAAAAGGAATTTCACTATCTCGTAAAACGCCCAGTTATATTGCCATCAAGAATTCTTGTAACTTCCTCAGTCGTTGCGTAATTAACGTCACCAACATAAGTGTGTTTTAAAGCACAGGCTGCACTGGCAAATTGCATGGATTTGTAATCGTCGTAGTGCTGCAAGCCGTAAATCAATCCAGCGGCGAAGGCATCTCCAGTACCAATACGGTCTACAATATGGGTAATATCAAAATCCTCGGTTTCCCTAAACTCTTTACCATTCCACATTCTGGCTCTGATTTTATGCCATGAGGAATTAATAGAAGTTCTTATTTTATCAAAAACCTTATCAATGGTAGGAAACGTTTCCATAAGTTTTTTACTGGCCTCAACAAATTCTTCATTGGTATAGCCATAATTGGTATCTAAAACCTCATTAATTTCATTTATGCCACCAATAAAAACGGTTGAGCAATGCAGCAATTCTGTTAAAGCTTCTCTGGGATTTGCCCCATATTTCCACAAACCACTTCTATAAGTTGGGTCTGCAGAAACCTCCATACCTTTTTCCCTGGCCAATTTCAGGCCCGCCTTTAACGTGTCAAAAGCACCTTGGGTCAATGCCGGCGTAATACCAGTCCAATGAAACCAACTGCCTTTTCTAAGGGCCTTTTCCCAATCTACCATGCTTGGTTTTATTTCAGAAAATGCAGAATGTGCCCGATTATATGAAATAGAACTTGGACGCATTACAGCACCAACCTCCAAAAAATAAACACCTAACGGGTTTTTGGAGCGCACAATGGCCGTTGTATCCAAATCAAATTTATTGAGATAAGCTATGGCCGTATCTCCAATAAAATCATCCGAAATGGCCGTGATGTGCTTTACATTACCCCCAAAATTGGATATAGAAAGTCCAACGTTGACCTCAGTTCCTCCAAAATAAAACTCTAACGTGTTGGCTTGAATGAATTTTTTGTTCCCGAAAGGCGACAAGCGCATTAGCACTTCACCGAAGGTTATAATCTGGCTCATATATTGGTTGTTTGCGAATAAAAATAACCAATATACTTGATAATTAAACTATATTTTAAAATGATTTTATTGTGAAAATGTTACTTCTTCCTCATATAAACACTCACCGGAACACCTGTAAAATCAAAATTCTCACGAAGCTTGTTTTCCAGAAAACGTTTGTAAGGGTCTTTAACGTATTGTGGCAAATTACAAAAGAAAGCAAATTGTGGTTGCGGTGTAGGCAGTTGCATGATGTACTTTATTTTAACAAATTTGCCTTTGTATGCTGGCGGGGGATAGTTTTCAATAAGCGGCAAAAACACTTCGTTAAGCGTACTTGTTTTTATTTTTTTGGTTCGATTTTTATAGACCTCAACTGCAGTTTCTATGGCTTTGTAAATACGTTGTTTGGTCAACGCTGAAATAAATACAATAGGTACATCAGTAAATGGTTCCATTTGTTTTCTGATTGCTTTTTCATAATCCTTAACAGATTTATGGTCTTTTTCCACCAAATCCCATTTGTTAACCAAAACCACGATTCCTTTCCTATTACGCTCAGCCAACCAGAAAATGTTTTGCACTTGTCCGTCAAAACCTCTGTTGGCATCTAAAACCAGCAAACACACATCGCAGTGTTCAATAGCACGAATACTGCGCATTACAGAATAAAACTCTAAATCTTCCTTTACCTTCGACTTCTTTCTAATTCCCGCTGTATCAACCAAATTAAATTCAAACCCAAAACGATTGTATTTGGTATCAATGGAATCGCGCGTAGTTCCTGCAATGTCAGTGACGATGTACCTGTCTTCACCTATAAGAGCATTGATAAAAGATGACTTTCCAGCATTGGGGCGGCCAACTACAGCAAATCTTGGCAACTCTTCTTCAATCACCTCTTCCTTTTCAGGCAAGGCTTCAACCAAAGCATCCAGCAAATCACCGGTACCACTTCCATTTATACTGGCAATGGTGAAATATTCACCTAAGCCCAATGCATAAAACTCAACGGCATCTTCGGCACGTTTGGCATTATCCACTTTGTTGACCACCAAAAAAACGGGTTTCTTAACTTTTCGCAGCAATTTAGCCACATCCTCGTCCATTCCGGTAACACCAGATTCAACATCTACCATAAAAATTATAGCATCGGATTCTTCTATGGCAATTTCAACCTGTTTATCAATTTCGGCTTCAAAAATATCATCGCTACCCAATACATAGCCACCGGTATCAATTAACGAAAACTCCTTTCCATTCCAATCGGTCTTTCCGTAATGGCGGTCTCGAGTAACGCCGCTAACGGCATCAACGATGGCTTCCCTACGGCGAATTAAACGGTTGAAAAACGTTGATTTACCCACATTTGGTCTTCCTACTATAGCTACAATATTGCTCATGATATTTAATTAATGGATTCTGGACAACCTGACTATCAACAAGCTTACCTGAAAACTGGTGCAAAAATAGCAAATATCCTAATGCACCGTCCTTTTTATGAAGAATAATAAAATATCCACATTTTGAATAAAAAACAGTAATTTACTATCCTAAAACTAAATTAATGGCATTACCAAATGATATTGTTTTAAGGCCACGCTTTAAGTTTGAACTCCCCAAAAGCAATGAAGCGGTTTTAAAGGACTTTGAGGAAGCTAAAACTGCACAATCTGATTTTATTGTTAGTAGAATTGACGACCATGTTTTTATAAAATTCCCGACGGCAAAACAGCATTTTTGGTCACCACAGTTGCACTTGGAAATTAATGAAGTATCAAAAGAATCTTGCATGCTTCATGGTTTGTTTGGCCCGAACCCAACAGTTTGGACACTTTTTATGTTTCTTCACTTTGTAGTAGCCCTTGTTTTTGTAGCATTCGGCATTTGGGCATATTCCAATTGGTCTTTAAAACAAAGTTATGCCGTGCAATTGAGCGTTATGTTTTTGATGGTCGTTATCTGGATTGCCTTATATTTTGCGGGAAGCATTGGCAAGGCATCCAGTAAAAAAGATATGCTAGCATTGAATGATTTTATGAACGGTGTTTTAAATAGAGAAGATTAATTATTATACCCAAAACGTTTCAGCTGGTTTTGGTTGCTGCGCCAATTTTTGTTCACTTTTACGTAAAGTTCTATATGTATTTGTTTTCCAAAGAATGTTTCCAAATCTTTTCTAGCTTCTACCCCAACACGTTTTAGCGCACTGCCTTTGTGACCAATAATGATGCCTTTTTGGGTTTCACGCTCCACCATTATAACTGCTCGCACCCTTATAATTTTTTCTTCCTCTAAAAACTCTTCAGTTTCTATCTCAACAGCATAAGGTATTTCTTTTTTATAATGAAGCAGGATTTTTTCGCGAATGGTTTCATTAATAAAAAAACGTTCTGGTTTATCGGTCAGTTGGTCCTTTGGATAAAACGGAGGGGATTCAGGAAGCAAATCAAGAATACGGTTAAACACTTCTTTTACATTAAAGCCTGTTAATGCAGAAATCGGAAAAATCTCAGCGTTGGAAACCTTTTCAGCCCAAAGCTGAACCTGCTCTTCCAATTGTTCTTGATTGGATTTGTCAATTTTATTAAGCAATAGTAAAATGGGAATTTTAGAGCTGGTTATTTTTTTGAAAAAGGCTTCGTCCTTCAGTTCTTGCTCACCAATTTCAACCATGTACAATAAAACATCGGCATCCTCAAAAGCAGATTTTACAAAATCCATCATGGATTCTTGTAGTTCATAAGCTGGTTTAATGATACCCGGCGTGTCACTTAAAACCACTTGAAAATCATCACCATTAACAATGCCCAAAATTCTATGGCGCGTGGTCTGTGCCTTTGAAGTGATAATGGAAAGCTTTTCACCCACAAAGGCATTCATTAAAGTTGACTTGCCCACGTTTGGGTTACCAATAATATTCACAAAACCTGCTTTATGGCTCATTTACTTGATTTTATTTGGTACAAATTTACAACTTGAAAAACTTATTCTTCCATAAAAATTGAAAACAAAAAAAGCAGAAAGATAAACTTCCTGCTTTTAAACTCTTTTAAATATATGGTATGTTATTTTACTTCTAGAAGTTCAACATCAAAAACTAATGTTGCATTAGGCTTAATAGCACCGCCTGGTCTAGGGTTAGCACCGTATGCTAATTCAGCTGGAATGAAGAATTTATATTTTGCGCCTTCTTTCATTAATTGCAAACCTTCTGTCCATCCTTTTATAACTTGACTTACACCAAACTCTGTAGGCTCACCTCTATCAACCGAGCTATCAAACACAGTACCGTCCAATAAAGTACCATGATAATGTACTTTTACCTTGGATGTTGCCGTTGGTTGCGCCCCTGTTCCTTCTTTTAAAACAATGTACTGTAAACCGCTTTCGGTAGTTTGAACACCATCTTTTGTTTTGTTTTCAGCTAGAAATTTTTCGCCTTCTGCTTTATTTTTTTCACCTTCTTCTTTTCTTTTAGCCATTTCTTCCTGTTGTTTCTTTTGGAAGTAGGCTCTAACTAATTGTTGCGCCTTTGCTTGGTCAATTTGAAGGTTTGTAGAATCTGAACCATTCATAAATCCTTGAATGAATAATTTGTTATTAAACTCATCAAAGCTCCTTTTAACATTGTTAGCCACATCTAAACCGATTGCATAACTTACAGAATCCAACTCGGTTTTTAATGGTTCGTTCGATACACCATTTTTGTTACATGATACCATAATCAGTACGAACGCCACTAGACTTAAAAATTTCATTATTTTCATTTTTGAATTATTGTTTTTATAAAGTTGTTTTTTTCGCGATGCCAAATGTAACAAATTTAAAGTGAGTAAAAAAAGGAAAACCTTCCCGAATCCCGAGAAGGTTTTTAAGTTTAACAAGTTTTTAACGATGGAATCTGATTAAAAACCTCTAACCTTTTTAACAATAGCCAAAGCATTTTTTACATCCTGCTCTAGTTTTGCATAATCTTTATTGGAAATGATTTCCTTTGAAATCAATTGAGACCCCATACCAACACAAGTTGCACCAGCATCAAACCAACCTTTAAGGTTAGCCTCGTCTGGAGAAACCCCACCAGTTGGCATAATGCTTGTCCAAGGTTGTGGTCCTTTAATACCTTTAATGAATTTTGGGCCGTATAAGTCGCCTGGGAATAACTTAACAATCTCGCAACCCAATTCCTCGGCTCTTGCTATTTCTGTTAAACTTCCGCAACCAGGAGACCAAAGAACTTTTTTACGGTTACAAGCAATTGCAATATCTTCCCTTAAAACAGGCGTAACGATAAAGTTTGCGCCCAAAGCCATATAAAGTGAAGCCGCTGCACCATCAGTAACAGAACCAACACCCATTATCATACCAGGAAGTTCCTTTATAGCGTATTTTGTTAATTCACCAAAAACTTCATGGGCAAAATCGCCACGGGCGGTAAACTCCATTAATCTAGCCCCACCATCGTAACATGCCTTTAATACTTTTTTGCTTAATTCAATATCTCCGTGGAAAAACAAAGGAATCATTCCAGTGTCTTTCATAGCCTGAGCTACTTCTAATCTTGAAAATTGTGCCATTTTTTTAATTTTAATTCTTGATTGACTACCTAGCTACACGACCAGAAGCGTCGCCACCCATTAATTTTTCAACCTCGGCAACAGTTACCAAGTTAGCATCACCTTTAATGGTGTGTTTCAAGCAAGATGCGGCAACGGCAAAATCCAATGCATTTTGGTCATCTTCAGGGTATTTCAATAATCCGTAGATTAAACCCCCCATGAATGAATCACCTCCACCTACTCTATCAACAATGTCTGTAATTTGATACTGACGGGTTTCGTACATTTTCTTTCCATCATATAACACACCAGCCCAGGTATTATGTGATGCAGAAATAGAACCTCTTAAAGTTGTGATTACTTTTTTAGCTCTTGGGAATTTTTCCATCATTTGCTTGCAAACTGACAAAAATGCTTCAGCTTTCACATCGTGCCCATGCGTTTGAACCGCAAGACCTTCTGGTTTTATCCCAAAGTGCATTTCTGCGTCTTCTTCGTTACCTAAAACCACATCACAATATGATGTTAACTCGGTCATTATTTGTTCTCTTTTTGCCGCATCGCAGTATTTCCAAAGTTTCGCACGATAATTTAAGTCGGTTGAAATAGTAACACCCTTCTTACTAGCCACTTTCACAGCTTCCAAACAAACATCGGCAGAGCTTTGCGAAATAGCAGGTGTAATACCTGTCCAGTGAAACCACTCCACACCTTCAAAAACCTCTTCCCAGTCAATCATACCAGATTGAATGGTAGACATTGAAGAATATGCCCTATCATATACCACTTTACTACCTCTGGACACCGCACCCGTTTCTAAGAAATAGATACCAAGGCGATCACCACCCCAAACAATTTTATCTACACCAACGCCTCTTTTGCGCATTTCCATCATAGCACATTCACCTATATCGTTTTTAGGTAAGCGCGTTACAAAGTCTACAGGTACACCATAATTGGCCAATGAGACGGCTACGTTAGATTCTCCACCACCATAAACAACATCAAAATTGTCTGCTTGAGAAAATCTTAAAAATCCTTGAGGAGCCAAACGAAGCATAATCTCCCCAAAAGTGACTACTTTTTTCATCTTTTTGAATTGTATTTAGTTTTAATAATTATTAATTGGTTAAACGATTAAGCAAATAGTTGAACGAAAATCAAAACTATACAAAGTATTTGATATTAAATAGGTTTTGATTATAAAATTTATCGCCCTATATTTGTTTAAACGATTAAGCAAAGATATAAAAAAATTGAATATCAAAAGAAAAACAACCATAAAAGATATCGCCAACGTCTTAAATATTTCTACGGCTGCGGTTTCTAAAGCTTTAAACGACGATTCGCGCATTAGCGAAAAGACCAAGCAAGCGGTAAGGCAGGTTGCCAAAAACCTAAATTACCAGCCCAACCATCTTGCCAGTGCGTTACGAAAAGGCAAAAGCAACTTGGTTGGGGTTATTGTACCCCGAACCAACAGCCACTTTTTTTCTTCGGTTATTCAAAAAATTGAGGAAGTTCTCAATAAAGAAGGATACAATATTATCATGACTCAGTCCAGTGAGTCCTATAAAAAGGAGTGCAACAATATTGATACGCTATTATTTACACAAGTTGATGGCATTATAGCATCCATGGCCAACGAAACAATAGATTTGGCTTACTATGAAAAAATTAAATCTAAAGGCATTCCTTTAATTTTATTTGACCGTGGTGAAAATGACCTTAACGTAGATTATATTGGAATAAACGATTACGACAGTAGCCAAATGATTGTTGAACATTTGGTCAAACAAGGCTGTAAAAGAATAGCTCACATAGGTGGCTACAGGCATACCCGAATTTTTAATAATAGAATTCGGGGCTACATTGACGCTCTTAAAAAGCACAATCTGCCTCTAGACAACGAATTGCTCATTGAAAGTAGCCTGACCATTGAAGATGGCCGCAAAAAAATGACACAACTTTTAAATTTAAAAACGAAACCTGACGCCGTTTACGCGGCAAGTGATTACGCCGCTTTAGGTGCCTTGCAAATACTTAATGAGCAAAACATTAATATTCCCCATGACATGGCTTTGGTTGGCTTTGGCAATGAACCATTTACCTCTATGGTTACACCAAGCATCACCAGCGTAAACCAGCATAGTGAAGAAATTGGGAAACAGGCTGCGCTGAAATTTTTAGAGTATACCAAAGAACCGGTTATCAAACAATCTTTGAACAAAATTATCTTAAATGCCGAATTGGTTGTTCGCGATTCCTCTAATATTGCAAAGGTTGAATAAAGTTGTTGCTTTACCAATAAAAACAGAATGATTTTTGCATACTAATGAACCTTTAAAATAAAAGATTCCAATGGTTTTAATTGTATTTCTAGGCTTCCAACATTGTTTTCAACTAGTAAGTGCCCCGAAAATTTATAATATAGCTGATCTTCCACATAATAAGCTTTATTCGAAAATTCCCATGAATCGATAATGGCTTTGGGGATTTGTAAGTCAAATTGTTGATGATTTACAGCATCAAAATTTGAAACAACAATTAACTTTTCATCCTCACTGCACCGCACAAAGGAAAACACTTTGTCACCGTAATGCTCTGTATTTTCGCGGTTGTATAAATGGATGTCTTGATATTTTCCTACCAATGCCGAACTCGAAATGGTAAAGTTCAATAACCGTTTGTAAAAATCCCTCAATTCTTTCTCAGATTCGGTTAATTGACCTCCGTCAAATTTTTTGTTGTTTACCCAACGCTGATGTGCCGGTACACCAATATAATCAAAAATTGAGGTTCTAGTGGGCGAGCCAAACCCTGCATTTTCTGAACCGTCTTCCCCTACTTCTTGTCCAAAGTAAAGCATGGTAGGAGCCGTTGTTAGTGTAGCAGAAACAACCATGGCCGGCTTTCCTTTTTCGGCATTTCCAGCAAAATCCGAACTTGCCAAACGCTGCTCATCATGGTTTTCAAGAAAGTGCAGCATGTGGTGTTCAATTTCTTTAAGTTCTTCAAGGATAGGTGGAATATTATCGGTTTTCCCATTGCCCTGGATTATGTCCTTTATGGTATCGTATAATTGAACTTTATCATAAAGATAATCCATTTTGCCATTTTTTATATAATCGCGGTACAAAGCTGGATTGTAAACCTCGGCTAACAGAAAAGCATCAGGGTTTTTCATTTTTATTGAAGAATTCATGAAACTCCAAAATTCCACGGGCACCATTTCAGCCATATCATACCGAAAACCGTCAACCCCTTTATCTAGCCAATACAAGGCTATATCACGGAACTTTACCCATGAATTTGGAACCGACTTATCCTTCCAAAATTCATAATGCCTTTTAAAATTTTCATTTTCAAATCCATAGGGCAATTCATCAAAATCCCTTCTGCCTTCAGGAGAAATGCCATAATTCACTTTAACGGTTTCGTACCAATCATTAAAATTTGGTTGCGACAAACGCGATCCATTGCCTGTCCATTTTGCAGGAGCTTCATCAAAATTTCCATCAGCCAACGGATTTTTTTCTCCTCCAAGGGGCACATAATCACCTTCCCAATGGGGCATTTTAAAGGATTCGTCTGGGTTGTAATAGAAATTATTATTTACGTTGTAGGCGACGGAAGTATCATCATCTTCCCCAAAATCCCTCACTCCTTCAGGCTTAGAAATACTTTTATAATTTCGAGCTACATGATTGGGCACGATATCAATAATTACTTTCAAACCTATTTTGTGGGAGCGTTCAATTAAGGCCTCAAATTCCTCTAAACGGTTTTCAACATTTACTGCCAAATCTGGATTAACATTGTAATAATCTTTAACGGCATAAGGTGAACCTGCCCGTCCTTTTACAACATCGGGGTCGTCTTTTGAAATGCCATATTTTGTGTAATCGGTAATTACATTATGATGCGGCACACCCGTGTACCAAATATGGGTAACACCTAAATTCTTTATTTCCTCTAAAGCTTGATAAGTAAAATCATTGAACTTTCCAACACCATTCTCTTCAATGGTTCCCCAAGGTTTATTAGTGGTTTTTGTATTTCCAAACAAGCGTGTAAACACTTGATAAACCACTAATTTCCTTTGAACTTTCTCTGTATTTTCAACGGTAGTTTTTGCTTCATTTTTCCGCTGCCCACAACTAATAAAAAACATAAATAATCCGATAGTAATTATGATTGATTTTAAGTTAACGCCCATTATCAATTTCATTTTGTCGTTAGAATAACACTGCCTTTCTCATTTAATAAAAATGAACCATTCCAAATCTGGCTTTTTCCATTTATGATATTGTGCACCATTTTTCCATCAAGACCAATTTCTTTGAATCTGTCTAAAGCCAACTCAATTGGGCCGCTATTTTTATTCATTATATGAATGACAGTTTCGTCATCTAAAATCCTGAACAGCATATAAACGCCATTCTCAGGAGCAAAGTGGGTAGTTTTACCTTCATGAATAGCTTTACTATTTTTTCTGTAATTCAATATTTTTTTGAGGAATAATTGCATGTCTTTCTGTTCCCCACTTAAGCCTTCACCCGTAAATGCATTTATGACATCGCCTTGCCAACCACCTGGAAAATCTGTACGTACCAAACCGTGGTCGCCGGGCTTATCAAAATCGTCCATCAAAATTTCCGTACCATAATAAATTTGCGGAATTCGAGGCATCATCAAAATATAACTTAGGGCCATTTTTGTATGGACAACATTTCCATGCAATTGGGTAAATATGCGACTCATATCATGATTATCAGGAAAAACCATAATATCCTTGGGGCTAGCATAAGCAAAATCGTTGGCCAAGCCTCTGTAAATTTCTATCAAGCCAGCATCCCATGATTCTTCATTGTTTAAACCTTTAACAATGGTTTCCTGCATGGCAAAATCCATGGGTGATTTTAAGTTGGAGTTGTAGCCATCCCTATTGATATTACCCTGCTGCCAATAGGCTATTAACAACGGATTTGTAGTCCATTCTTCCCCAACAATACTAAAGTTTGGATATTCATTCATAATCGCTCCAGCCCATTGGCTCATAAAATTTTTATCGGGATAAGGGTAAGTGTCTTGACGTATGCCCCGAAGTTTAGCCGTTTCAATCCACCAAATACTATTCTGAATTGTGTACTTTGCCATGAATGGGTTTCTTTGGTTTAAGTCTGGCATGGCCGAAACAAACCAACCTTCGCTCATGGCGTTTTTATCTAATTGTGATGCATAAATATCTTGGTTTGTAGTGCGCCTGTGGTTGGTGGTAATACTTTTGCTACCATCCCAATTCTCAATGTTTTCAACATAGCTATCTTGATGGTTTATCCAATCTTTAAACGGCAAATCTTTCATCCACCAATGCTCCACACCACAATGGTTGGCCACTTGGTCCATGATTAATTTCATGCCCTTTTCGGACATTTTTTTTGATAGCGCTACATACTCCTCCAAAGTTCCATACCTTGGATCAATTTGATAATAATCTGTAATGGCATATCCGTGATATGAGCTTTGAGGCATATCGTTTGTTAAAAGTGGGCAAGGCCAAACTGCGGTAAATCCCAATTCTTGAATGTAGTTCAAATGATTTGTAATACCCTCAATATCGCCACCGTGCCTGGCATAGTCATCTGTTCTGTCAACGGTTTTTTCCTTTAAAGTTTCAACAATATCATTTTCAGGATTTCCGTTTGCGAACCTATCTGGTGTTATCAAATAAATAACATCGCTGCTGTCAAAACCTTTATAATCTTCAGATGGCCTGTCCCTTGGTTTTAAATCATAAGTATGCACCAAATCCGTTTCACCTTCCTTTGTAAAAACGATGTTAAATTTTCCTGCATTTGCAGTTTCAGATACATTTATATCGATGAACAAATAATTCGGGCTATCCGCTTTATTTACATGCTCTATGGAAACTCCTTCATAAGAAAGCTCGGGAGTCCATTCAGAGATGTTGGGATGTTTCACCATCAACTGCAATTCTGAATTCTTGAAACCAACCCACCAATTTGGCGGTTCTATACGCTGAATATCATGCCTTTGAACAATTGAATTTTCCGAGCTATTGCTTTCAGCCATATTACTTTGTTTTTTGCAAGATAAATTTAACGTAATTACGCATACTAAAGCAATTAAAATGAAAGGTTTAGCTTTTTTCCTTTGGTTTGAATGACCCATAGTTGACTTCTTTATTTGATTTCTTCAATACTAACGGCATACCCTCCACCCGGAACTGACAATTGCGATAATTTTGATTTACTACTTACTTTCTTGGTTTTAATAGTATAAGCCTGCGGATTGGTTTTATAGTGTGCATCTTTGGCATCGGCATAAATAGTGGCTTTGTATTTCTTTCCCGCCTCTAAAAAATCCAGTTTAATGTTTGATGTTCTAGCATCAACACCATTTACATTACCTATGAACCATTTGTTTGCTCCTTTTTCTTTACGGGCCACCGTAATGTAGCGACCTGGTTCTGCTTCTAAATAAATGCCTTCATCCCAATCTATAGCGACATCTTTTATAAACTGAAAGGCATCTAAAAACCGATTGTAATTTTCTGGCAAATCGGCTGCCATTTGTAACGGACTGTACATGGTAACATACAACGCCAACTGATTGGCAATGGTGCTGTTTACATGGGAGTGGTTATTCGGATTAAGTTTACTGATTTCCATTTCAAAAATACCGGGCGTGTAATCCATAGGGCCACCAATCAAACGTGTAAAAGGTAACAGCGTAACATGGTTTGGTTTTGAACCACCAAACGCTTGAAATTCTGTACCTCTAGCCGATTCATTCCCTATTAAATTTGGATATGTTCTACAGATACCTGTTGGCCTGACCGCTTCATGGGCGTTTACCATGACTTGATAGTCTGCAGCTTTTGCAATGGCATATTGGTAGTGGTTTACAATCCATTGGCTGTAATGATGTTCACCACGTGGTAAAATATTCCCAACATAACCACTTTTTACGGCATCATATCCATTGTCTTTCATGAACTGATAGGCCTTGTCTATGTGGCGCTCATAATTCCTTATGGAACCTGAAGTTTCATGGTGCATAATCATTTTTACCCCGTTGGATTTTGCATATTCATGTATTTCTTCCACATCAAAATCTGGGTAGGGCGTTACAAAATCAAACACATAATCTTTTGATTTTCCAAACCAGTCTTCCCAACCTTCATTCCAACCTTCAACAAGCACACCATCAAAACCATGCTTCGCAGCAAAATCAATATATTCCATTACATGCGCAGTGTTGGCCGCATGTTTTCCATTGGGTTCGACTTTTGAAAAATCTGTTTTCCCGAGCTGAACAGCAGGTAAATCATCAGTATAGGCCCAAGAACTTCTACCTGTTATCATTTCCCACCAAACGCCAACGTATTTAACTGGCTTAATCCAAGAAGTGTCTTCTATTACACATGGGTCATTTAAGTTCAACGTTATTTTTGAAGCAAGAATATCGCGAGCATCATCGCTAACTATTACAGTTCTCCAAGGCGTTTTGCAAGGTGCTTGCATATAGCCCTTGTCGCCTATGGCGTCTGGGGTTAAATGTGATTCAAAAATGAAATTTTTATCATCTAAATTAAGGTGCATACAAGAATAATCAATAAGAGCCGCTTCATGTAAATTGATGTACAAACCATCATCTGTTTTCATCATTAATGCCGTTTGAACGCCTGTTTTTGAAAATTGCTTTTGTGACGCATTACCCGTTAATGCAGAATCGAATCTTTTTCGTATTTCAGATAATTTTGATTCAGTATAATCGTATTCCTGCGTATCATAATCGCCAGGAATCCAAAAAGCCGTGTGGTCGCCTGTCATTGCAAATTGCGTTTTTTCCTCTTTAATCACAAAATATACAAGGTTTTCTTGAGCAGGAAATTCGTAGCGAAAACCTAAACCATCGTTAAACAACCTGAAACAAACTAAAACCTTTCGTTCCGTTTCATTCTGTGTTAAGGTAACCGCCAATTCGTTATAATGGTTTCTTATTTCCTTTTGTTCTCCCCAAACGGGTTCCCAAGTTTCATCAAAAGAACTTGTTTCTGTATTTGAAATGGTGAAATCATTCATCAGTGATTTTTCGTCGTCTTTCAACAGAAATCCCAGTCGGCTAGATTTAATAACAGGCTTACTTTTGTATGACAAATTATACGTTGGCATACCATTAGCTTCCAATGAAAACCGCATGATTAATGCCCCATTTGGAGATTTCAGTTCTTGGGAGTTTCCAATAAATATGGAAAAAATAATCGTTATCGATACAATAAATAACCTCATTCTAATTAGATTTTGTTAAACGGTTATTAAACTATTTGGGGTTATGGTTACGGGTAAATTATTGACTAAAATTTGGAGTTCGGTATTACCTTCCAATTCAAACTTGGTATCGCTTTGGCACACCTCTACCTTTAAAATCTGATTTCTAAAATTGACTTTAAACGAATAAGCATCCCATTGTTTTGGTATTTTGGGCGTAAACGATAATTTATTGTCCTTAACGCGCATACCTCCAAAGCCTTCAACTATACTCATCCAAGTTCCAGCCATCGAAGTAATGTGCAGCCCTTCATGGACTTCTTTGTTATAGTCGTCCAAATCCAACCGCGAGGTACGCAAATAGAATTCATAAGCTTGTTCCATCTTACCTAATTTTGCTGCCTGAATACTGTGCACACATGGCGACAATGAGCTTTCATGGACCGTAAAAGGCTCATAAAAATCAAAATGACGTTCAAGTTCTTCTTCTGTAAAATGGTCTTCAAAAAAGTAGAAACCCTGCAAAACATCGGCCTGCTTTATGTATGGCGAACGGAGAATATGGTCCCAACTCCATTTTTGGTTTATTGGGCGTTGGCTTTTATCTAAATCAGCCACGGTAATCAGTTCTTTATCTAAAAATCCGTCTTGCTGAAGATATACATTATGTTTTTCTGAAAACGGGAAATACATGTTGTCTGCTACCGCCTTCCACTCTGCCAATTCTAAAGTTGACAGCTTGACTTTATTCATAATTCTAGTAAAATCTGATGCATATTCTTCTTCAACTTTACCGATATTTTCAAGTGCATAATTAATACACCATTGCGCCAAATAATTGGTGTACCAGTTATTATTTACATTGTTTTCATATTCATTTGGCCCCGTAACCCCCAAAATAACATACTTGTTTTTGGCTGTTGAAAAATTGGCTCGCTGATGCCAAAAACGGGCAATTCCGATTAAAACTTCGAGTCCTTTTTCGGGAATATAACTGTAATCATCTGTGTATCGACAGTAGTTATAAATGGCAAAAGCAATGGCTCCGTTTCTATGTATTTCTTCAAAAGTAATTTCCCACTCGTTATGGCATTCTTCACCATTCATAGTTACCATCGGGTAAAGCGCTGCGCCATTCTTAAACCCTAATTTTTGAGCATTTTCAATAGCTTTTTCCAAATGATTGTATCTGTATTCCAAAAGTGTTCTGGCTACATTTTGGTTTTTGGTTGCCATATAAAAAGGGATACAATAGGCCTCGGTATCCCAATACGTACTTCCACCGTATTTTTCACCTGTAAACCCCTTAGGACCAATGTTTAATCGAGAATCTCGACCCAAATAAGTTTGGTTTAACTGAAAAATATTAAAACGAATACCTTGTTGCGCCTTAACGTCTCCTGAAATTGTAATATCGGACATGTTCCATATCAAGTCCCAAGCTTTCTTTTGATCTTCCAATAATGTATTAAACCCTTTTTTGGTTGCCGATTTTAAAACCGATTTTGCCACAGTAACCAATTTAGATTTTTCATGATTTCTATCTACAACATAACCTCCAAACTTATGAATGGTATAGGTTTCATTTTGCTTTACTGAATGTTTGTAGCAAAAAGAAGCATATGTAGCATCAGCTTTAAATTTAGGCTCAATGATTAATGATTTTTCATCAATATAAATTTTGGATTCCATGAACGTGCATGTATGAAAATCGGTCTTCATGGTTTTAGCCTCAATAAAAGCCTGATGGTTTTTATGGCTTACATTTCTTGTATCCCAAAACTTATCATCCCAATTGGTATCTTCGTTTGTTATTCCAGAATCTAAATAGGGTTGAAAGATAATTTCGGCATCTTCATTTAAGGGTTTTATTTGGTATTGAATAGCGCCAACCTCTTCTAAATCCAAGCTTAAAAACCGTTTGGCGTTTACCTCAACCGTAATTCCGTCTTTTAATGTAGCTATGAAACTTCTAGATAACCAACCTTCCTTCATGTTAAGCTCTCGCCTAAAATTTTCTACTTTTTTACACGTAAACAAATCGAGTTGTTCGCCGTTTATTTCAACGTTGATTCCTATCCAATTTGGCGCATTAAGCACTTTTGCAAAATACTCTGGATAGCCATTTTTCCACCAGCCCACGCGGGTTTTATCTGGATAATAAACCCCTGCAACATAACTGCCTTGAAAGGTTTCACCAGAATAGTGTTCTTCAAAATTGGCACGTTGCCCCATGGCTCCATTTCCTATACTGAATAAACTTTCTGATGATTTTACACGTTTGGGATTGAACCCTTCTTCTATGATGGACCAGTTGTCTAGTTTTATATAATCTTGATTCATATTTTTAAAGATATGAGGGCATAGATTGCCTACGTCAATTTTAGGGCTATAGCTCTATAAGCGTACTATTTATCTAAGCCCTATGTTTCTTTTTGTTTTTTACTGAAATTAATTTTTTAATGAAATCGGAAGTCACTTCCGTTAAATTTTCAAAATTGTAATCTGCCTCATGAAGTGTTTCCTCATTACCAATTCCTATTGAAACCATATCAGCTCTATTGGCGGCTTCAATGCCTGCAATGGCATCTTCAAAAACGACACAATGTTCTGGCGGAAGATTTAACTTTTTAGCGCCGATTAAAAACACTTCAGGATCTGGTTTCGCTTTTGAAACACTGTTGCCATCTACTATTCCAGTAAAGCGTTCAAAAATCCCGACTTGCTTTAGTATAAGTGGTGCATTTTTACTGGCAGAACCTAGCACGTATTTTATTCCTAAACTATCTAAGGTATCGAGTAGTTCTAGTGCACCAGGCAAGATTTCATCGGATTTCATTTTTGTAATAAATCCCAAATATTCTTCGTTTTTGGTTACGAGATATTCTTGTTTTTTTTCTTCGGAAAGTTTTATGTTTCCTATTCCCAATAAAATCTCTAGGGACCTTACGCGACTCACTCCTTTAAGCAACTCATTGTGTTTTTCGGTAAATTCAAAACCTAATTTATTGGCAAGATTTTTCCAAGCCAAATAATGGTATTTTGCGGTATCAACAATAACACCATCTAAATCGAATATAACTCCTGTTTTCTGCATTGTTTTAAGATTGAATGATGTCATCAACATCTTTTACTTTATTAACTAAAGCTGCTGCGACAAGAAAACTCACACCACTCAATACCAATGCAAATATGGCTTGATTGCTATAAGCATATTTTACCAGTGGACCACCAATTAATGCATTGATTATTTGAGGTATTACAATGAAGAAATTGAAAATACCCATATAAACCCCCATCTTTTTTGGCGAGATAGACCCTGCTAAAATAGCATACGGCATAGCCAAAATACTTGCCCATGCAATGCCCACACCAATCATTGAAACGATGAGCCAATTCTTATCGGGCATGATGTAAATAGATAAGAGGCCTAAACCTCCAATGATAAGGGATATGGAATGTGTTTTCTTTCTTCCTATTCTCTGAGCTATATAAGGTAAAGCGAATGCGTAGATGGCCGACACCAAATTGTAAACCCCAAAGAGAATACCTATCCAATCACCTGCATCTTGATACATAGTGCTAGTGCTATCTGCATGGGATAGCCCATAAATATGTTGCGCAATGGCAGGAGTAGCAAACACCCACATACCAAACAAACCAAACCATGAGAAGAATTGCACCCATGCTAACTGCCGCATGGTTGTTGGCATTTTTTTAAAGTCCTCAAAAACGTCCAACAAGCTAGATTCTTTGTTTTCAACAACCACATCTATATCAACAGATTTGGCCTTTTCTTTTTCAATTAGGGCCAATTCCTCTGGTGAATATTCTTTGGTCGTTAATACCGTTATTAAAATTGAAACAATTAAGACAGCTGCTCCAATTATAAACGATAGAATTAAATTAAATGGAATTGCCCCATCTGAAGTTTGATTTGAAACGCCGAACCAATTGGTTAAGGCATATGGCAACCATGATCCGATTACGGCTCCAAAACCAATGAGTGCTGTTTGAACGCTGAACCCTAAGGTTCTTTGGTCAGTTCTCAGATTGTCACCAACCAACGCCCTAAATGGCTCCATCGCCACATTAAATGACGCATCCATAATCATGAGCATTCCTGCACCCACCCATAGAGGCGGTAAAAATACCGTGAAAATATCGGCTTGGGGCATTAAAACCAGACCAACAGAGGCTAGTATGGCACCCACCAAAAAATAAGGTTTTCTTCTCCCGAAGCGCCCCCAGGTATTATCACTGTAATGTCCAATAATAGGTTGAACGATCAACCCCATTAATGGGGCAATAATCCAAAACCAGGACAGTTCGTGAACGTCTGCTCCGAAAATTTGAAGTATTCTACTTGCGTTGGCATTTTGAAGGGCGAACCCCATTTGGATTCCTAGAAATCCAAAACTCATATTCCAGATTTGCCAGAAACTTAATCTACGCTTTTCCATGAAATAGTACGTTTAGTTAATACTATTTGATAAGCGGTAAATACTTATCAAAACTTATGTGAGAAGTGAAAATATAAGTTTTGATTTCGCATCAAAGATATAAAAGAATTTTTGTTTTCCTAATAATTTTTTTCAAACGAAACTATTTAGTTGATTCTCTCTCAATAATTTCGGTTTCGATAACTACCGTTATAAAGTCACTTTTCTTGTCCTTATTCGTAAAGTATTGCTCGCCTTCAGCATCTTCAGCATCCAATCGGTCAATGAGTAAATTTGCAGCTTGTTCACCCATTTTTTGACCATGCTGACTTACCGTAGTCAAACTAGGGGTAGCGTGTTTTGACAATACTCCATCTGTAAAACCAATAACCTGAATGTCATCAGGAACATGTACGCCCAATTTCTTTGCCACCTTCATTGCGGTTACGGCATACAATTCATTAACCGCAAACACACCATCTATTTGAGGATTAGTTTGAAAGAACTGAGCGATTTCGGTTTCAAGAATCTCCAGATGATTTTCAACATTTAAACTGTCGTCAATTTTTAAAATTAAATTGGAATCTGGCACAAAACCATTGGTTTCAAGGGCTTCAAGATAGCCTTGTGTCCTCAATTTTCCAACACTAACATAATCCATAGTGGTAATGAGTGCTATGTTTTTGCAATTATTTTCAATAAGCTTTTTTACGGCTTTAACAGCACCATTAAAGTCATCAACTATTACTTTATCACACTCCACTTCACTTACAACCCTATCGAACATCACAATTGGCATACCTTGGTTTATAGTGGCATGAAAATGGTGGTAATCTTGCTTTAGCAGGGTTTCTTTGGAAATGGAAAGAATAAAACCGTCAATACTTCCATTGGCAAGCATTTCCATATTGATTATTTCTTTGGCAAAGGATTCATTGGACAACCCAACAATAACATTGTATCCACGCCTGTTGGCTACCCTCTCAATACCACGAATTACGGTTGAAAAAAAATGATGTACAATTTCAGGAATGAGAATACCGATGGTTTTTGTTTTTCGGTTTTTTAAGCTAAGCGCAATATTGTTGGGCTTGTAGTTGTAAAGCTTAGCAAAGGCCTGTATTTTTTGGGTTGTGTCTTCGCTAATTTCTTTGCTGCCGCTCAACGCTTTTGACACTGTTGAAACCGAGACATCCAATTCTCTAGCAATTTGCTTTAATGTTATCTTCTTTTTCATGGCTAAAAACTGACTGTAAAGTAACAATTATTTGCATGCTTTTAAAGCGATGGTAAAATATTTTTCCGTAGGCCAATTCATGAGTTATTGTCAATTTTGGACTTAAATACTAAAAATTTATCAACACGAAAACGTTTTCGTTAAATATTTCGTAATCTAAAATTATTTCTTAACATTTTCTTTACATAGGTTTGATGCGAGAAGTGAAAATATAACTAAACAATTTAATTCATTATTCAACAAAATTATATGAAAACAACTACTAAAAGTTTGCTGTTTTTCCTGCTGATTTTGCCCGTTCTAGCATTTGGGCAAAACAGTTTAAAAGGAACAGTAACAGAACAATCAACTTCTATACCGCTTCCGGGAGTAAATGTAGTTATTAAAGGTACCTCAACAGGTACAGCTACAGATTTTGACGGCCAGTATGTAATTGAAGTTAACAATGGTGATGTTCTTGTATTCACCTATGTAGGTTACCAAGCACAAGAAATAACGTACACCGGACAAGCTACGCTAGACGTTCAATTAAGTGAGGACGCAGCGCAACTTGAAGAAATCGTTATTATTGGATACGGTAGCGTTAAAAAGGAAGACTTAACCGGCTCGGTTGATGTCATATCTTCTGAAGATTTTAACCAAGGTGCTGTTGTATCTCCAGACCAATTACTTCAAGGTAAAGCTGCGGGTGTCAGGATAACAAGTGCTGGTGGACAGCCAGATGCTGCTCCAAACATTAGAATTAGAGGTGGTTCTTCATTATCTGGAAACAACTCTCCTTTAATCGTAATAGACGGCGTACCATTAGATAATGGTGGTGTTGCTGGTGTTGGTAACCCATTAAGCTTGATAAACCCAAATGATATTGAAAGCTTTAGTGTGCTTAAGGATGCTTCCGCAACAGCTATTTATGGTTCAAGGGCGTCAAACGGTGTACTTATTATTACCACCAAAAAAGGAACTTCTGGTGAAGCTAAATTTAATTTTTCGGCCAGAACCTCTCTAAGCAACATCAGTTCCAGAAATCAAATTGAAATTATGGATGGGGATACTTTTGTGAAATTTGCCCAAATGTATTTCCCAGATGACATAGGCGCATTGGGTGTTCCTGTTGGATCAGTAGACACTAATCAGCCTGTTTCTCAAATTTTAAGCACACCAAATGGTGACAGAGCCATTTACAATTCAGATTGGCAAGATGCCATTTACAGAACCGCCATTACCAAAGATTACAATTTTGGGGTAAGAGCTAATTTATTCGAGAAAATACCTTTTAGAGCTTCCGTAGGATACAACAATACCGAAGGTGTAGTAAAAACAAATGACTACGAAAGAATAACAGCTTCCTTAAGGTTATCTCCCAAGCTTTTTGATGAGCATTTAAAAGTCGATTTAAATGCTAAAGCTACTTCTGTAGACAAAAATGCAGTAGATGATGGCGCAGCTATAGGTGGAGCGGTTTCAATGGATCCAACAAAGCCTATTTACGACGGAAATTCAATTTTTGATGGTTTCTATCAACAATTACGTCCTTCCACCGACGCTAACAATCCAAATGCAAAAGCAGGTTCAAGTAATCCATTGGCTGTTCTTTTACAGCGAGCAAGACCAGAAAAAGTTAAACGACTGCTTGGTAACTTGGAACTTGATTACAAATTTCACTTTTTACCAGAGTTAAGAGCAGTAGTCAACTTGGGCCTTGAGGCATCTAGAGCTGAAATAGAAGAACGATTTACTGATAACTCCGTGAACTCCTATACTTTGGTTCCAGATACAAATCAACCAAAAGGAACTTACATTTTCAATCCAGGAAAAAGTTTTGGTGAAAGACAACATATTACCAATACCACTATGGAGTCATATCTGGCTTATAGAAAAGAATTTGATGGGTCTTTTCTGAATAACTTTGATATACAAGCGGGTTATTCATATCAAAACTTTAAAAATGATGGTAATAAAGATGAATATGAAAACGACCCTGTAACAGGAGTTAGGATCCCGAATATTGACCCTCTAAATGAGAATAATAGATATTTTAACTCGCTCAATCTTCAATCGTTTTTTGGAAGGGCGAATATAAACTTAGGTAACAAATATTTGTTAACCGCTTCCTTTAGAGCTGATGGTTCCTCATTCTTTACAGAAGAAAACCGCTGGGGATATTTCCCATCGGCTGCTGTAGCTTGGAAAGTTAAAGAAGAAAGCTTTCTTCAAGCCGTAGATTTTGTTAATGATTTTAAAATCAGACTTGGCTGGGGAGAAACCGGTCAACAAGACATATCTGGGCAAGTAGGTTTTTATCCATCAATTCCACTTTTTGAAATTGGTTCCCCAGAAAGTCAATACATCTCAGGGGTAAATCTATACAATGCTAAGGAGTTCAACCCGGATTTAACATGGGAAAAAACAACCACATATAATGCTGGTGTTGATTTTGACTTTTTTGCAAACAGTGTTTTTTCTGGTTCGTTTGATATTTTCAAAAGGAAGACTACAGACTTGTTAGTACTAACCAATGTACCACCTGGTCAAGCGCTAAGTGATCAAGTGATACAAAATGTAGGTGCAACTAAAAGCAAAGGTTTTGAATTGAACTTAAACTTAAATCCAGTACAAAACGAAAATTTCAATTTATCATTAAACGGAAACCTATCATACAACTATACCGAAGTTACAGATCTTAGTGGTGTAGAGCAAATTACCGTTAATAAAGATGAAGCCAGATTAGATATTGGAACAGGAAACTTCCTTTTAAGACATGCCATTGGTAAACAAGCGAGTTCTGCATACGTATTAAAACAAGTTTACGATACTGATGGAACACCAATTTTAGGTTCTTTTGTTGATTTAAATGGTGATGGAAGAATTACTGAAGATGATAGATACTACAAGCCTATTCAACCTAACTGGACTTTTGGATTTGGCTTCAATATGGACTACAAAAACTGGAATTTATCGGCTAGTTTTAGAGGTCAATTAGATGGATATATCTATAACTCAAGAAAATTAACACATGGTAGAATACAAAATGCAAAATCCTTAGACGGTACATTCTTTAACAATACGTTAAACTTCTTTACGGGAGCTGCCGATCCTGTATTCACCAGTATTTTAGACCCTGTTCAATATTCCGATTATTTCTTGGAAGGCGCATCATTTTTAAGATGCGAGAACATAGTATTGGGCCATACACTGTCCAATGTTATTAAAAACGCAACGTTGAAAATTTATGGCGCTGTTAATAATCCTTTTGTTATAACCAAATACTCAGGACAAGACCCGGAAAACTTTTGGGGTATTGATAAAAACTTTTATCCAAGAGCAACCGTTTATAACTTAGGTGTAAATATTGACTTTTAAACTATGAAAATGATGAAAAATAATATTTTAAAATTTCTATTTGGTTTGGTGGTTGTAGGCACCCTAAACATTGGATGCACCAGCGATTTAGATACCGAACCCCTAATTGAACTGTCTTTGGATGAACTTTTATCCCAAGACCCAAAAGCGATAGAAGGTATTCTATCACGTCTTTATGGATCTTTTGCCTTATCTGGAGCAGATGGGGCTGGAAGTTCTGACATTAGTGATGATGCTGGAGAATCTCCTTTCTTAAGAGGAATTATAAACTTACAGGATTTTGCTGCAGACGGCATGAAAAACAGATGGGGTGATAACGGTTTGGACCAATTAACCACAACAAGTGATTGGACTGCCGAAAATAAATTCTTCAGATATTTATATAATCGAATATTCTTTACAATTCCGCAATGTAACAACTTGCTATCAATTCTACCAAACGTAGATGTTGAAAACAAAGAAGCTATTACTTCCGAAGTACGATTCATTAGGGCATTGGCAAATTTCTATTTGATTGATGTATTTGGCAAAGGTGTTTTGGCTAATGAAGAAAATTTCGGCCAAACTGAGTCACTTCCTGAAGCTTCAAGACAACAGCTTTTTGACTTTGTGGAATTTGAACTATTGGCAATAGAGCCTCTTTTACTGGAAACAAACACCTACGGAAGAGCCACCAAAGGTGCCGCGCAAATGCTATTGGCTAAACTTTATTTAAATGCAGAAGTTTATACTGGAACTGCCAGATATGCAGATGCTGCCGTTTATGCCAATAAAGTAATCAATGAAGGGCCTTATCGTTTGGCAAACGATTTTGTAAGCATATTTTCTGCAGACAATGACACATCAACTGAAATTATTTTCCCTTTAATTGCTGACGCGCAAGTAAGCCAGAGTTACGGTAACACGACTTACATAGTAAATGGTAATTTAAACTCAGACACAACACCTTTGGCACAATTTGGTGCAACTGAAGGCTGGGGAGGACACAGAGCAACCAAAGCTTGGTATGGTTTATTTGGAGACTTAGCCACTTCAACAGATGATAGAGCAAAGTTGTTTTGGACTGAAGGACATAACTATGAAATGACGGATTATAAAACTTGGATAGATGGCTACCCATCGGTTAAATTTAGAAACACCAGTTTTTCTGGTTCAACGGTGCCTTCAAGTTTCTCTCCAACTGATTTTCCTTTATTTAGATTGGCTGATGCCTATTTAATGTATGCCGAATGTGCCATTAGGAATGCAGCTGGAACAGATAAGGGAACTGCGACGCAATATGTCAATGCAGTTAGAACACGATCTAATGCTAGCGCTGTTTCACAAGGTGATTTAACCCTTGACTTCATAATCGATGAACGTGGAAGAGAATTAAACCTTGAAGGTCATAGACGCACAGACTTAATACGTTTTGGCAGGTTCACCGGAGGCTCCTATTTATGGCCTTGGAAAGGTGGCGTACAAAATGGAGCGTCAATTCCTGCTTCCTATAATGTTTACCCTATTCCATCATCGGCCTTACAGGCAAACCCCAACTTAACACAAAACCCAGGTTATTAAAAAACTAATTATCACTATTATGAAAAATATAAAAATTTTATCGCTACTATTAATTGCCGTAATCGGCCTTGTATCTTGCGAGCAAGATGACGAATTGGTATTTACGGCTCAAGAACCTGCTGAGGGCATCAGCTTTTCTAATACATTTTTAGCTGAATATACTTTAACTGCAGCCGCTGCCAAAAATATAGGTGAGCGCTTTACATGGGAAGACGCCTATTTTGATGTTCCTACAAATGTAAGCTATGAGTTGCAGAATTCTGTTTTAGGAGACTTTACCGATGCCACTTCTTTAGGAACTACAAGCGGAAATGAATTGGCAGTTACTATTGGGCAAATGTTAGGTTTTGCTGAAGCAGCTGGCTTAGATAACGACCCAAATACGGACAACCCAAATACGGGTGAACTCTATTTTAGAATTAAAGCATTTGTAGGAACCGATGGATTAGAAACCTTTTCCGATATTCAAACATTGAACGTAGTGCTGCCTGAAGTAGTTGTAGGCGGTGGTGCTTTTGAAGTTGCCTCTTGGGGTGTTGTTGGGTCTGGTTACAACAATTGGGGAGGTTTTGCTGATGGTAAATTTTATACAACAGGAACGCCTGGCGTAATTGTTTCATATGTAAATTTAGTTGATGGCGAAATTAAATTTAGAGAAAACAATGCATGGGGTGGTGATTTAGGTGATGCTAATGATGATGGTGTATTAGATGCTGATCCAGACAACAACATTGCTGTTACTGCTGGAGATTATAAAATCACGATAAACACCAACGACAATTCTTATACAATAGAACCTTTCTCTTGGGGTATTGTTGGAAATGGTTATAATAATTGGGGTGGAGCTGGTATTGATGCAAAACTATATTACGACCATACCACCGATACTTTCAAAGCCAGCGTTAAACTTTTTAATGGATTCATAAAATTCAGACCATTAAACACATGGTCAGGAGATATGGGTGATGCTAATCTTGATGGTATTTTGGACACCGATTCCGACAACAATATTCCTGTAACTGAAGGACATTACTTAGTTACAGTCGATTTCAAAGATAATAGCTATACTATTGAAGAAGCCACTGTATGGGGAGCTGTAGGATCAGGATTTAATAATTGGGGTAATGATAGTTGGGACCATGACGGAGATGCAGGAACACCTGACGTACCAGTTTCTGATGCAGCTCTTACAGAGATCCAACCAGGCGTTTGGTTCGCAGAAAACATCACTTTGGTTGATGGCGAGCTTAAATTTAGACCAAACAATACATGGAATGGCGATTATGGTGATGCAAACGAGGACGGTATCCTAGATCAAGATGCAGATAATAACATTGCCGTTACTGCAGGAAACTATGTAATAAGCATCGATTTTAACGACCCTTCTGGACCTGTATATTACCTAGGCAAAAGATAGTTTATCTGCTAAAATACAAGCTTGATACTTGTAGTGATATAAATTAATAAAGAGGTTGTATTACTAAAAAATACAACCTCTTTTGTTAAAATTTCTATGAAAATTAACCCAAAGTAACTCTTGATTTACAATCGGGATACTTGACGGCAATTAACATTTTTCTTTCTAAAAAAATACTCAAATGAAAAGAATTATTCTTAGTTTATTTTTATGTTTAACCGTTTCTGTTATTTATTCCCAACAACAAACTGTAATTTGGGAGATTACTTACGGCACGGAAAACGATCCTGTAACAATATCACTTGATGGCAGTTCTATAGATGAATCCTCATGGGGAATTAGCGATAATGCCATTTATTTATGGTCATGGTCTTATGACCTGAATTTTGCCAACAGTCAAGATTGCCCAACAAATGGGAGTTGGTCAAATTCTGATGAAGCCAATAAATTAAGCTATGACAGCAACAAGGATGTATATAATATCACATTTACACCAAATACCTTTTATGCAAGAACCGGAATAGGTAGAATTGGATTTCTATTTAAGGCTAAAGATGGTACTGGGGATAAAAAATCGCAAGATATTTTACAAGACCTTGAGTTCAATGAATTAACTTTAAATTCCCCCACCGAAGACCCAATTATTGTTGATGCTGGAACATTAATCAATATTACAGCTAGCACAACTTTTACTTCAGATTTTTCACTAAAAGCCAATGGTATTGAAGTAGACACCGCTAATGAATCTGTAAATTACGGTTTTGACTTTACAGTTAATGCAGACACCGATTTTGTTCTTGAAGCCAATGATGGTATTCAAACAATAAGCAAATCCTTTCGAGCCCGATTAACACCTCAATTCCCCGTACCAGATGGAATGCTTGATGGCATCAATTTAGACCCAAATGATAACACAAAAGTAACACTTGTTTTATTTGCGCCCGGCAAAACCTCTGCGCATGTTATTGGTGATTTTAATAATTGGCAGAAGGATAGTAATTATGTCATGAATTTTGACACGGCTCGGGATAAATTCTGGATTGAGTTGAATGGTCTAACGCCCCAATTCAATCATATGTTTCAATACTTGGTAGATTCAGATATTAGAATTGCCGACCCTTATTCCACTGTTATTCTAGACGAATTTAACGATCAATATATAGATTCTGTTACCTACCCTAATTTACCCACTTACCCAACTGGATTAACCAATCATGCAGTAACATTATTAAGAACCGGAGATGCAGATTACAATTGGCAAGTCACAAATTTTCAAAGACCTGAAAAAACCGATTTAGTTATCTACGAACTTTTAATTCGCGATTTTGATGCGCTACATAGTTTTGATGCCGTTAAAGCACGCTTGGATTATTTAGAATCTTTAGGTGTAAATGCCATAGAATTAATGCCGGTAAACGAATTTGGCGGAAATTTAAATTGGGGTTATGATCCATCATTCCACATGGCCTTAGATAAATATTATGGCACTGCAGAATCATTTAAACGGTTAATAGACGAATGCCATAAGCGTGGCATTGCCATAATTCTAGATGTGGTATATAACCATGCAAACGGTCAAAATCCATTTTACAGACTTTGGAACACAGATAATGGAAACTATAATGGGCAAGCCTCTGTAGACAATCCATTTTTTAACCCAGTTACCACGCATGCCTATGCCTTTTTTAACGATTTTAATCATCAATCCAACGCCACAAAAAAATACATCGAAAGAATTGCAAAGTATTGGATAAACGAATTTAAAATTGATGGTTTTAGATGGGATTTAACCAAAGGGTTTACCCAAAACTGTACAGGAAATGAAAGCTGTACAAATAGTAAGCAAGAGGACAGAATAGCTGTTTTAAAAGAATATGCTGATTATCAGTGGGAAGCTGACCCTAATTTCTATATCATTTTTGAGCATCTAGGTGGCATCGATGAAGAAAAACAATGGGCCGATTACCGTGCCGATGAAGGAAAAGGTATTATGCTTTGGAATAGATTAGATCCGCCTTATGGTGAAGCAACCATTGGGAACCATTCAGGTGGAGCGTCTGATTTTTCAGATGTATCATATGCCGTTAAAGGATTTGATGGTCCATCCGCTGTTTCTTATATGGAAAGCCATGACGAGCAACGTATTATGTATAGAAATTTGCAATATGGCAAAAGTGAAGGTGATTATTCTGTAAAAGATTTAAACACCGCTTTAGAAAGGATGGAAACAGCAGGAGCTTTCTTTTTTACCATTCCTGGACCAAAAATGATATGGCAATTTGGTGAGTTAGGCTATGAAGTTGACATCGATTTTAATGGTAGAACTGGAGAGAAACCAATAAGATGGGATTACGTTGATAATCCTAATAGGAAATCAATCTATAATACATGGTCTAAATTAATTGATCTAAAGTTAAATGAACCTATTTTTAAAACATCCAATTTCACTATTAACGCAAACAGTACAACCGGATTAAAGTCCATACACCTAACATATTCAAGTGCTACTGGCAATGAAATACAATATGTAACAATTATAGGCAACTTTGGATTGGTTCCTCAAGAAATAAATCCAGAATTTCAACAAATTGGCACATGGTACAATTTAACCCATAGAAATAACCCAATTGATGTTACCAGTGCAACTTCAGTCATTTCATTGGCACCAGGTGAATTTAGAGTGTATGGTGACAAACCATTTGTAGACCCAAATGATTTAGATAGTGATGGTGTTATAAATACAGAAGATAATTGTACAGACACACCACTAGGAACCGTTGTTGGTGTGAACGGTTGCGAAATATTTACCTTACCTGTGAATAATTTTGCTTTGCAAATCACGAGTGAAACATGTAGAAATAGCAATAACGGAAGTATTAGTATTTTGGCCACCCAAAATTTAAGCTATACAGCTAGCGCTTCGGGTAATGGAGTAAACCTTACTCAACCTTTTACTACAAATTACACATTCGAAAATTTAGAAGCTGGTGATTATGAGGTATGTATTACAGTTGACGGGCAAACAGATTATGAACAGTGCTTTAATGTTACGATTACAGAACCTGAAAACATATCCGTTCTTTCAAAAGCCGGTAAGACCAAAAATTCAGTTTCACTTCAAATGACTGGAAGTTCCCTTTACAAGATAACATTAAACGGAGTGACAACCGAAACTTCTAGTTCTAGTATTGATTTAGAATTGAGTAGTGGAATAAATACCATTAGCGTTCAAGGAGAAAAAATCTGCCAAGGGACGTATGAAGAAACTATATTCTATAATAATGATTCAATTGCAGTTACAAACCCTATTAAGAATAATGTTCTACACGTCTACTTAAACGAGGGTAATTCTGAAGCGACTACGATAAACATTTACTCCATGGTAGGCAAGCAAATTTATACGACAAAAACTAATCAAAATAATTTAAAAATTGACGCCTCTAGTTTTTCAAAAGGTATTTATATACTACATGTAAATTCAAAAAAAGATACTAAAAGTTTTAAAATTATAAAGAACTAATGAAAAAATCAGTTATATATTTCGTTATCGGCTTCTTCAGTTTTCCTGTTGTTTTTAACTGCAGTGGTAGTGACTCAGATCCAGATCCAGTAGTTATTACCCCCCCAGGGGAAGCCACTTTAATTTTTCCCAATGAAAATTCTGAATGCACGGAAGGCACAAATGTAACAAGTACAGAAAGTGATGTCACTTTTGATTGGAACGATGCGCTCAATGCAGATTCATATCAATTGTATTTAAAAAATTTAGACACTCAAGAAACCAGTAATTATAGCAGCGTGAATTCTCAATTTACACTTACCCTTTTAAGGAGCACACCATATTCTTGGTATGTGGTTTCCAAAAATTCTGGAACACAGACAACACAAAGTGCTACTTGGAAGTTTTATAATGCCGGTGAAGCAGTATCATCTTATGCACCGTTTCCAGCAGAATTAGTAAGCCCCGAAATGGGAACTTCATTGGAAGCCTCTTTAACTGATGTGTTGTTACAATGGGCTGGTAGTGACATAGACAATGATATTGAAAGTTATGATGTTATTTTTGGCACGGAAAACACACCAATTAATAATCTAGGATCCACCAGTCAAGTTAACTTTTCGGCAAATGTTACTTCAGGAACAACCTATTATTGGCGCGTTATTTCAAATGATAGCCAAGGGAACAGTTCTGAATCTGAAATTTTTCAGTTCAAGGTGAAATAAATAGGGTTTTGATTGATGAAAAATTAACAATTTGAGCAAGTACATTATTGAAGCCTACAATATTATGGGCAAACTTAACAGAACAAAAGGTTATTAAACTCGTTAAGTTCTGATTAAGTAGTTTAGTTTGTTTGGAATGTTTAATAGCTGAGACGACAATAAAACTCAGCTATTAACTTTTATTTAGTGCTTTCAATAAAATTTAAAATAATGAAAACCATCTCCCATATCCGTATTTTCCACTTTTCAGTTGTGTTGATTTTTGGCTGCAAAAAGAACACCAAATAGCCCAATAACAGAGCAATTAAGAAAACAATGAAATAGCTGCTCCAAGAGACATATTCTAGGTACCATCAACAAGAATATGTGATAAAAGACGGCTCATTTATGTACAATGTTTTTGTATTGCGCCAGTTTTAGGATATCTGCCAAAATGGGAACAAGCTTTGATTCAAACTCAGACAACATTTTGGATTTAGAATTGTTGCCAAACTTGATATGCTCAGCTAATAGCCAACAACATTTAGCACTACTCAGATAAAGGAATAGAAAGTTCCCAATCCCAAGTTTGATTTAGTAATCTAGAAGTAAGTATTAATTCTTTAAGGATAAAACTATTACTGTAAGGCTCTTTTTTAAATAACTCAATTCAGTCATCCAACATAGCTTTATTTTTTACTTTTGAAATTGTCATGTGCGGCGCTTTTGAAATAAATATTTTTGGAACCACATCATTGAGTTCTTCGTTAAACATCACACCGATTTTATAAAAAAGCTTACCTAAGGCCTTACTGTTATCAATCTCCAAAAGAAGCACATGTGAATTAAAAAAGGCATTAATCCCTAAAATATCAACAATAAAATATTTTCCTTTAGAGAGTTTAGCAACAATATTGACCAACCTATCTTCATATTTTGTTTCCACTCTAAAAAGCGCCATGGTAATATGTGGTTTAGAAAGAATATTGATATTTTCCATAAACCTCCCTAAACTTGCCCTTCAACCCCAACACATGTTCATAAATAGGACTAGGCGCCACAATTCTTAGGGTGTATTCCCGGATTAATTGTTTCATTTTAAAGTGATAAATAATAAATATACTAAAAAAACAGCCATTTATTTTCTCAATTAAAGATCAATGATATCACAAAAAATACGTACATTAAAGTACCATTTTAAACGATGCTCAAGTACCGAATATGAAACCTACTATAGCGCATCCCATACTCATATTCTTATACCTTTTGGTTAAAGTTTCTCTTATGGCACAGACATTGCCCATGGCATATACCCCAGGGCCAGCGAATCTAAATCCTAACAATTTTGCCCAGATTTATTTTCTAAGAGAAGAGGACGACGATTTTCCTGAAAATTGGTTGGCCGTAATTATAAACGATGATTCAGGGTTTTGTGTAAAAGCAAAGATGAATCACATTTATCGGGTACACACCAAACTTACAGGCTCCACCCGATTACGAACAAAAATTAAAGAGATTACCAAGGAGGTTATACTAGACCTGCAACCGGGTACAGATTACTATATAATCGTAAAACCTATACGCCAAACTGACCATAGGATTGCCGGCCAAATAGCACAACTGAAGCCTAGTGAAGGTCTTAGGCGCTTACAAGCATACAATGGTAATGTACAAGACCGCTATTGCGTTGTTCCCATGGGTGGCAATCATGATTTTCGGGAAAACACTTGGAACGACACCATACACTGGTACGCTGGAAAAACACACGATTACCATTTTAAACCTTTACCCTCTTGGGAATTACTGTTACGCGACCAACAAAAAGTTGCCCTGGCTTTTAGAAATCCATTAATCTCTAGCACGTATTCTGAAGCCGCTGGTATTATGCCTTTGTCTTTAAAAAAATGTGCAAACATTAAAGACTTTGAAAACTATTGCCAAACCCAGTTTATTGGTACCATATTAGATAAACAACAGGACACTAATATCAATACAAGCTTGGTTCCTGTGTCGGTGCCCGATGGTATTAGCTATGCCCGAATGGTTACAATAGAAAACCAGAATAACAACACCATGCTTCCAAAAACACCTCTTTTAAACATGCGCTCTTGCTACATCGTATTTTTCTGGATTGACCAAAAAGGCAAAGGCTACACCGCAGCCCTATACCTATCTGAACGTGGCCTTGCTGAAGAATTACACCCTTTAGATACCTTAAAAAAACGTCTGCTTTGGGTGTGGGATAGTTTTAAATTGGTAAAGACAAAAAACATTAAACCCTAAAGCTTTTAACGAGATACCATATTGCAATAATCTCTACAACTATTTTTTATTCCATTTCTATCACCTAATATTAGGATTTCAAAAATACTTAAAACACAAAAAAAACCGTTAAAGGTGAAATAAACCTGTGGTTTCGAATTATCTAAGTCCTGTAGTGGGAATAGAAAAAATGTTTATCAAAACTATTGATGAAGCAAACAAGTTTGATTCATTGAAATTCAAATTCCATTTCAATAACACTTGATTTTTTTTCGAGAAACATTGAATTAATTATAATTGACCCTAAAAGTTAAAAATTCTAATCTGTTGAACGATTTCAATCACATTAAAAACAATAATTTCATTTTTAATTTAGTAAAAAACACCTAAAATCTCTGTAATCTGTAATGTGAAGGTGTAACGCCTTTTATTTCTTTAAATTTACGGTTAAAATTAGCCGTATTGTAAAAGCCGCTTAGCTGAGAAATTGTAGAAATTGAATGGTCAGGTCTGTTAAAGATAAGTTTACATGCATTTTCAATCCTTATTTCAATTAAAAACTGAAAAAACGTCTTGTTAGTTCGCCTTTTAAAATATCTACAAAATGCATTTTTACTCAGATTGGCTACCTCCGATATTTCTTCCAAAGTTATGGGTTCCATATACTTTTCCATAGCATAGCTAAAAACATCTTTCATTCGTTTTCCTTCATCATCTGTATACTTCCTTTTGTAAACAAAAGATGATAAAGGAGATTTTTCTGCCTTGGTAATGTAATCTATTATCTTTAATAGTGTACTTATCCGTTGTACCATATTTTGATTCTGTAGCTTTAAAAATTGCTTAATTAGCTTTTCCTTCCTTGTTAAGATTTTCATTCCATATTCCGATTCTTTAAAGAAATCATCACAACTTTTTAGGTCTGGTAAGTCGAAAAAATCCTTGCCAAAGGAATTTCTGTTAAAAAATAAAGTGTATACCACCGTTTGTTCAGAAAAATTTAAATCTGTTATGAATACATGGGGCACATCGCTACCTAAAACCAATATGTCGCCAGGATAAAAATCATTTACTGTATCTCCAACTATCAATGTTCCTGCCCCTTGTTCTACATAAGTAATTTGTATTTCATTATGCTGGTGAAGCTGGTTGTATAGCACTTTTAATCGCTCCTCTTGATAGACCAACGCTTCGTTTTCTGGTTTTGGAATTTTAAAGGGAAGTACTTTCATAAGCTAATAAATTTGCTAATATCATCAATTATTATATTCAAATTTAATATAAGGGGTAATATAATATTACAATAGGCTAATAAATGTAGAGATAAATACAAAAACAACAACTAATTTTACATAGATTAAAATTTAAAAACTATGATAAAATGGGAAGGCATAATGCCAGCAGTGACAACTAAATTTAAAGCAGATGACACGTTGGACCTTGCAATGTTTGAAAAAAATATTAATGCTCAAATTGAAGCAGGCGTAAATGGAATAATTCTTGGTGGCACTCTAGGTGAAGCAAGTACACTTACCCAAAAGGAAAAGGAAGCTTTAATCAAAGAAACATTATTAATTGCAAATGGTAAGGTACCCGTAATAATTAACATAGCAGAACAAAGCACTAAAGAGGCAATTAAAGTTGCAAAAAATGCCGAAGTAGTTGGTGCTGATGGTTTAATGATACTGCCTCCTATGCGTTACAAAGCAACAGATTACGAAACGGTGACTTATTTTGCCGAAATAGCAAAGAGGACCTCACTACCAATAATGCTCTACAATAACCCTATAGATTATAAAATAATGATAACTTTAGATATGCTTGAAGAGTTAGCAACTAATAAGAACATTCAGGCAGTAAAAGAATCTACAAGAGATATTACAAATATTATTCGCATTAAAAATCGTTTTGGCGATCGTTTTAAAGTATTTACAGGTGTAGATACTTTAGGTTTAGAAAGTTTAGTAACGGGTGCCGAGGGTTGGGTAGCTGGTTTAGTTTGTGCCTACCCTGCGGAAACTGTTGCTATTTACAATCTAGTTAAATCAGGTAGAATAAGTGAGGCACTTGAAATTTACAAATGGTTTATGCCTTTATTGGAACTTGATGTTAGCCCGCAACTGGTACAAAATATTAAATTAGCAGAAGTGGCTACGGGTATAGGTACAGAAAATGTAAGGGCACCAAGATTACCATTGCAAGGTGCAGAAAGGGAACGTGTTTTAAAGATAATCAAAACCGCTATGGCAACGAGACCAACATTGCCAGATTACAAAAATAATATCTTTCAAGTGTAAATGCTTAAAATTAGTTAATGGCTAGAAAAACCTTTTTTTGTGTTGATGCGCATACTTGCGGAAACCCAGTTCGCGTTGTAGCTGCTGGTGGCCCTAATTTATTGGGTAAAACCATAAGTGAAAAACGACAACATTTTTTAAAGGAGTTCGACTGGATTCGTAAAGGATTGATGTTTGAGCCTCGAGGACATGATATGATGAGCGGCAGCTTAATTTTGGCTCCTTCAAATCCAGAAAACGATTTTAGTGTTCTGTTTATTGAAACTTCGGGTTGTTTGCCCATGTGTGGCCACGGTACCATTGGGACCATAACGATTGCCATTGAAGAAGGACTAATTACTCCCAAAACGCCTGGCAAAATTAAAATGGAAGCCCCTGCTGGATTGGTTGAAATTGAATACCAACAAACAAGAAAAAAGGTAGATTGGGTAAAACTGGTTAATGTTAAATCTTATCTAGCAGCGGAAAATTTAATGATTGATTGTCCAGAACTTGGCGAACTGACTTTTGATGTGTCGTACGGTGGGAACTTTTATGCTATAGTGGATCCGCAAAAAAACTTTAGTGGCGTACATAATTTCACGGCAAACAAAATTATTCAATACTCACAGGTTATCCGAAATCGGATAAATGAAAAATACCTCAACATGTTTATTCATCCTGAAAACGATACGATTAGGGATGTAAGCCATATGTTGTGGACGGGAAATCCTATTGACCCAACATCATCGGGAAGAAATGCTGTTTTTTATGGTGACAAGGCTATTGATCGGTCACCATGTGGCACAGGCACCTCGGCTCGAATGGCCCAACTCTATGCTAAAGAAAAACTAAAACTTGGTGAGCCCTTTATTCATGAAAGTTTTATAGGCAGTAAGTTTATTGGTAAAGTTGAAAAAGAAACAACACTTAAAAATATAAAAGCAATTATACCCAGCATACAAGGGTGGGCTCAAGTAACCGGATACAACAATATCATTATTGACGACGATGACCCCTATGCTCATGGGTTTCAAGTTATTTGATACAGAAAAATATAAAAATTAAATGAAAAAGGTAATTGTAATTGGAGGGGGAATCTCAGGCGTATGCAGTGCCTATTACCTTTTAAGAGAAGGATGTCAGGTTACGGTTATTGATAAAAGCAATTTAACAACTGGCGCATCATTTATAAATGCTGGGTATTTGTCGCCCAGCCATTTCATTCCGTTGGCCGCACCCGGCATTATTACCCAAGGCTTAAAATGGATGCTAAATAGTTCCAGTCCCTTTTACATAAAACCAAGAATCGATTTCGACTTTTTTAAATGGGCTTTGTATTTTAAAAAATCCGCAACCAAAAAAGGTGTCGAGAGATTATCGCCTGTTTTGAAGGAATTAAATTTAAAAAGTCAAACCCTTTTCGAAGATATGATTGATGATTTAGACTTTAAATTCCATTACGAAAAAAAGGGTGTGCTGATGGCCTATACAGAGGCTGAAAGTGAAAAACATGAATTAGAAATAGCACATTGGGCCAAAGAAGAAGGTTTAGAAGTTGACTGTTTAAATAAAGATGAATTAAGCAAAATTCAACCCGTTTTATCAAACCATGTTATTGGAGCAGTCCATTATAAATGTGACTCGCACATGACGCCAAATCATTTCATTAGGGACTTGCGGACTTGGCTGGAAAAGAATGGTGTTGTTTTTAAAACAAATCTAGAAGTATTAGATTTTTCAATAAAGAACAGTCAAATTATTTCAGCAATCACAGAAAATGAAGTTTATAACGCTGATGATTTTGTGCTCGCCAGTGGTTGTTGGACATCACCTTTAGCTTCAAAGCTAAATTTGAATATTCCAATTCAAGGAGGCAAAGGTTACAGCATGGATGTCCATAGGCCAACAGGCATTACAATACCCGCCATCTTAATTGAAGCCAGGGCTGCCGTTACACCAATGGATGGTTTTACTCGTTTTGCAGGTACCATGGAATTTTCTGGAAACAATACGATAGTTAGAAAGGAGCGCGTTGAAGCGATCGCTAAAGCAGCAATAAAATATTATAAAGATTTAGAAATTAATGAGAAAGAACGTGCTGGCGCCACTTCAGGATTAAGACCTGTTTCTCCTGATGGTGTTCCTTTTATTGGTAAAACCAGTAAATATGCTAACTTAACAATCGCTGCAGGACACGCCATGCTGGGTTGGAGTTTGGGACCTATAACTGGAAAACTGGTTGCAGAGGAAGTTTGCAATAAAAAATCATCGGTAAATTTAACCCCCATTTCTCCAGATCGCTTCAAAAAATAACAAAAATATATTGCACTAATGAAGAGAGTTAAACTGTCCATTTATTTAGCGCTAGTCTTTTATTCGTCTAGTGTACTAACTCTATTTGCCCAAAGCGGTAATCAAATCTTGGATGGTATTGGAGAAACTGGATTAATTGCGCGGTATGTGTTTGACGGAAATTTAAAAGATTGGTCTAGGAACAATTTACATGCCGAAATAAAAAATGGTTCTCCTGAGTTTGTAGAGGACAATTTATTTAAGAAAGCACTTGCATTAAATGCTGGCAACAATACCTACATTTCTTTACCAAACCAAACTTTAAATAGCATAGAATCATTGAGCGTTACAGGGTGGATTTTTTTTAAATCTGAAGCAGATAATCAATTTGTTTTAGATCTTGGAAAAAACAACAGTTCACATATTTCTTTAAAGACAACGGAAGACGGAAGGGGTATTCAATCTGAAATTATATCAGAAGCAAAGTGTGTCTTTAAAACAATAGCAAAAGGCTTGGAACCCAATAAATGGAATCATTTTGCCATTGTACTTGATGTTGCTTCCGAAACTTTCAAAGTATATATTAATGGAAAACATACCGAAGAAACTAAATTAGAAGGCATTGAATTAGAAAATATCTTCAATACTGAAAATGGCAAAAATGAGTTATACATTGGCAAATCGTTAGCATCAAACATTGGAAACCTTAACGCGAACTTGCATGATTTTCGCTTGTACCGTATTCCATTGAACAATAGCCAAATCGATAATATCTATTACAACTCTTTGGGGCGAGAAAATCGTGTTAACGAACACCATGAAGAAAACAACGATTTACAAGCATTTACAGATGATGAGCCTCAGCTATACAATCAATTCCTTATAGGTGTTTATGATGTTGAAGTTGAAACCGTTGTTGGGTTCCTACCACGCTTACCACGGACAATTGATGGAATATACAGTAAGGGCTTTAATGGTCCTAAAGTACGTGTAATTTGGCCTGCACCAACCGACAATGGTGTAGTTTTAAAACCTGGAAAATACACAGTAACAGGAACTATAGCCAGTTCAAAAATAGTTCCTACGGCTATTGTTACAGTTAAAGCTGATACCCCATTAACCACTCCAAGAAAAGGACTTGAGACGTTTACTTTGGATGCCGTTTCCTTAGATATAGATAGCCATGGTCACTCGACAAAATTTATTGAAAACCGAGATAAATTTATCAAAACCCTAGCTGAAACTAATCCCGATGACTTCCTGTACATGTTTAGAAATGCCTTCGGACAAAAGCAACCTGAAGGAGCTAAACCATTGGGCGTTTGGGATACGCAAGAGACCAAATTACGAGGGCATGCTTCTGGGCATTATCTTTCGGCACTAGCTCAATCTTATGCTAGCACAGATTTCGACAAAGTGCTTCAATTAAACTTTAAAACCAAAATGGAATACATGGTTAAAACCTTGTATCAATTATCGCAAATGTCTGGAAAACCAGTTACAGAAGGAGGTGAATTTGTAGCAAACCCAAATGCCGTACCATTTGGACCTGGTAAAAACTCATTTGATTCCGATTTAAGCGAAGATGGTATCCGTACAGACTATTGGAATTGGGGTAAAGGATTTATAAGTGCCTATCCTCCTGATCAATTTATAATGCTAGAAAACGGAGCAACTTATGGAGGACAAAGTACCCAAGTTTGGGCCCCATACTACACCTTACATAAAATCCTTGCAGGCTTAATGGATATTTATGAAGTAAGTGGCAATGAAAAAGCTCTTGAAATTGCTGAAGGTATGGGTGCATGGGTAGATGCCAGATTAAGTAAACTCTCAATCGAAACACTTATTAGCATGTGGAACAGATATATTGCTGGTGAGTTTGGAGGAATGAATGAGGCCATGGCCAGATTATATAGAATAACAAACAATTCCAAATACTTAGAAACAGCAAAACTATTTGATAATATAAAAGTATTCTTTGGAGACGTAAATCACAGTCATGGTTTAGCTAAAAATGTGGATACTTTTCGCGGATTGCATGCTAACCAGCACATACCTCAAATCATGGGCGCTCTAGAGATGTATCGTGATTCATATGATTCAGAATACTACCACATAGCAGATAATTTTTGGCATAAAGCTGTTAATGACTACACCTACAGTATCGGAGGCTTGGCAGGTGCAAGCAACCCTGCCAATGCAGAATGTTTTATCAGCCAACCAGCAACCCTTTATGAGAATGGGTTTTCGGCTGGTGGACAAAATGAAACCTGTGCTACATATAATATGCTCAAACTAACTAGAAATTTGTTTCTTTTTGAGCAATCTGCTGATTTTATGGATTATTATGAGCGTGGTCTCTATAATCATATCCTCGCTTCAGTTGCAGAGGACAGCCCTGCAAATACATATCATGTACCGTTAAGATCAGGGTCGGTAAAACACTTTGGTAATCCAGATATGAAAGGGTTTACATGCTGCAATGGTACGGCACTGGAGAGCAATACAATGCTGCAGAATTCCATTTACTTTAAAAGTTCTGATGACAGTACATTGTATGTCAGCCTATTTATACCTTCAACTCTAAAGTGGACGGAAAAGAAGGTAACCATAATTCAAACAACTGCTTTTCCAAATGAGGATTGCACCAAATTAACCATAAAGGGAAAGGGAAAATTTGATATTAACGTACGAGTGCCCGCATGGGCCACGAAAGGCTTTTTTGTAACCATTAATGGTAAGGAAGAAAAAGTGAATGCCAAACCAGGAAGCTATATCAAATTAAGCCGTAAATGGAAAAATGAGGACACCATTGAACTTCGCATGCCCTTTCAATTTCATTTAGAACCTGTTATGGATCAGCAAAATATAGCCAGCTTGTTTTATGGTCCAATTTTGTTGGCTGCCCAAGAGCCTGAGCCACTAAAAGAATGGCATAAGATAACTTTAGATGGTAATGATATTAGTAAATCGATTAAGGGCAATCCCAAGACATTGGAATTCACTATTGATGGAGTTCTTTTCAAGCCTTTCTATAATACTAATGGACGATATTCCGTCTATTTTGACGTAACGTTACAATGATTGATAATGCATAAACAAATAATGAGACGATATAAATACGAACTTGGCATACTGTTTTTCTTTATATCAGTATTGACCCTTCAAGCTCAAGGATATTGGGATAATATAAAAGCCAAAGAACCAACCTTGGGAATTGCAGAGGTGTATCAAAAATTCAACACGTCTCAATTTCAATTGAAACTTGTTAGAGCCTCACAAACTGTGGCAAGTTTGAAACCTTTGAACGACTTAAACTTTGATTTCACTCCGAGTGACCGACTGGAAATAAGGGACAAAGATGGCCTTTACCATTTAGGGGATATTAATTTGAGAATTAAAGAAAGTGATGGCGAGTGGAAGAACTATTCAACAGCCAAAAAGCGATTTCCAATAACACCTTTGGAAACATTTGGGAATATATTGGCAGGTGCTGATTTATCAAATACTTTGCCAAGTGACATTCCAGTATCCATTAAACGTTATTATGAAATTATTGCAGACGGTCTTGTTATCCGTTTTGAAATAACCAACAAAATCAACAATAAAATAGAAATTGGCGCCCTAGGTATTCCTATGATTTTCAATAACATTTTAGAGGGAAAATCATTGAATGAAACCCATGCCCAAAATGTATTTTTTGACCCCTACATTGGCTTGGATGCTGGCTATTTGGAAGTAAAAAGATTAAGTGGTCATGGTCCAGCACTCGTGGTATTGCCAAATGAAAATATGCCTTTTGAAGCATATCGTCCGCTTCTAAATGACCCTACGCCAAGAAGTATTGTTTTTGAGGGGTTTCATGAATGGATGGCTCTCTCTAAAGCCTATGCCGAAAATGAATGGCGAGGCGCGAAGCAATGGAATAAGCCAACTTCATTGATATTAGCTCCTGACGCAACTAGAAATTTTTCTTTAAAACTTGTGCTTTCTGAAGGCATTGAAGAGATACAAAGTACCCTAAAAAAGGTACAACGACCTGTTGTAACAGGTATTCCAGGATATGTTATTCCACAAGAAACAAAAGCGCAATTAATTGTTGATTTTGATAGTGATGTAGTATCGATACAAGTTGAACCTAAAGGCGCCTTAAAAATTAAAGAAGAGGGACTTACAGCAAAAGGAATAAAAAAATATTCTGTGGAAGGGATAAAATGGGGGCGCTCTGTTGTAACCATAAATTACAAAAACGGTTTGAAGCAAACCATTAACTATAAAGTTATTAAGTCAGAGACGGAAGTAATCAAAGATTTTGGTCATTTCTTAACTACAGAGCAATGGTTTCATAAATCAGATCCTATATTTAAAAGAAACCCTTCCGTTATCAGTTATGATTACCAAACCAAAAAACTACTAACCCAAGATAGCAGGGCATGGGTGGCCGGTTTGAGTGATGAGGGTGGTGCAGGAGGCTGGTTGTCTGCCATCATGAAGCAACTTATTCTGCCGAACAAAGAAGAAATAAAAAAATTGCAGAAGTTTGTAGATAGTACGCTTTGGGGAAATATTCAATATAGCGAAGGGAAACGCAAATACGGTGTTAAAAAGAGTGTTTTTTATTATGAGCCAGACTCCCTGCCTAAAGATACTTATAACGATTCCATAAACTACAAAACGTGGGCAGCATGGAACCATGAACATGCCAATGAACCAGGAAGATCTTACAATTACCCTCATGTAGCAGCGGCATATTGGGTAATGTACAGGCTGGCTAGATATCATGATGGTTTAGTAGACAGCAGGCCATGGGACTGGTATTTAAAACAAGCTTACCATACCAGTATTGCCATGGTTGAACAAGCACCTTATTATGCTCAATTCGGACAGATGGAAGGGTCTGTGTTTTTATTCATCCTTGAAGACTTAAAAAATGAAAACTACGAAGAAATGGCTTCAGATTTAGAAGCTAGAATGAAAGACAGAGCAAATCATTGGAAAGCCTTGGAATATCCTTTTGGAAGTGAAATGCCATGGGATTCTACAGGTCAGGAAGAAGTATATATGTGGTCTGATTACTTTGGTTACCATCACAAGGCTTGGGTAACTCTTAGGGCGATATTGGCTTATATGCCTATTATGCCGCACTGGGCTTATAATGGTAATGCAAGACGCTATTGGGATTTTCTTTATGGTGGTAAATTGTCACGGGTTGAGCGCCAAATCCATCATTATGGTTCATCACTCAATGCTATTCCTGTTTTAAAACAATTCAGAAAAACACCTGATGATTTCTATCTTTTAAAAGTTGGCTATGGCGGACTTTTGGGCGGTATTGCCAACATTACCGAAGATGGTTTTGGCCCATGTGCATTCCACTCATATCCAACAGAACTTCGAATAGATTATCTGTCAGGAGATTATGGAACTGGTTTTTATGGTTATGCTGTAAATACGGCAACATACCTTACAAAAGATGAAGATTTAGGTTGGCTGGCCTTTGGAGGTAATACAAGTGTAAAGGATGATATTGTAACTGTGAAAATAACTACAGCGGCAAAATCGAGAGTGTATATAGCCCCAAGACACTTATGGCTTACGTTGGATGCGGGAACCTTTAATATGGTCCGTTATAATTCAAAGACAAATGAGTTACATGTCACTTTAAATGAAAGAACAGAATTTACGCCTAATGCATATTTAAGGATTAATAAAGATTTGGAATTGCTCTATCCAAAAGTGAGAGGAGCTTATGAAATTCCATTAGATAAATGGCCTATTGAAATTAAATTGTAAAACCCATTCAACTCAACTAAGACCTAAAAAATGGTTTTTAAAATAATAACATCTCTAAACTTTGTGATATTTCTGTCTTTATTTTCCTGTAATAAACAGTTAAATCAAATAGCCGAAGTACCAAGAGGAGCCAAAAATACATCACCTAATACCGGAAACCCAATTTTACCGGGCTACTTTGCAGACCCAACAATTAAAAAATTCGGTGATATATATTATATATATGCTACAACCGACAATGAAATGTTGGCTTCTGGAGCCCCTACCGTTTGGTATAGCAAAGACTTGCAAAATTGGTATAATTATACCATGGAAATGCCTTCACTTTCATCTGTTAATCTAAGAAACTATTGGGCACCTGATATTATAAAAGGTAAAGACGGAAAGTATTATTTGTACTTTGGAAACTGTCAAGCTGGGTGCAACATTTATGGTTATGTTTCAGATACACCAGTCGGTCCATGGATTAAATTAAATGAAGATGATACACCCGTTATAACCCATAACTTTCCCAGGGCAGGTTTTCCTTCTTTGGATGCCCAATTTTTTACTGATACCGATGGCAAAGTTTATGCCTATTGGGGCACTTGGGTTCATTACAATGGGGGCTATGCTGCTGGCGAGCTGGATACCGATACTATGAAAGATATTATTAATCCAAAGAATATTCCGTTGGAGCAAACACCAAATCCTTTTGAAGCTGTTTATATGATGAAAAGAGGAGATAAATATATTTTGATGTATTCTGGTGAATCTTGCCATGATGAAACATACAAGGTTTTGTACGCTTATGGTGATTCACCCTATGGTCCGTTTACCCCAGGTGAAAATAATCCCATTTTAAGCACTAATGAGGATATGACTGTTCATGGACCGGGACACCACTCGATTTTAGAAGATGGTGATGATACCTATATTGTTTACCACAGGCACGATTACCCCATGACCAGAGGAGGGCTTTCAAGACAAGTTTGCATAGATAGAATGATTTTTGAAAACGATTCCACCATAAAAAAAGTAATTCCATCTCAAAAAGGTATCGCCCCAATTGTTAGGACTTTGGTGCCAAATAATATAGCTTATCAAGCTAAAGCGACGGCTTCTTCTTCGTATCATCTTAAATCATTGGAATACGACTATACCTATGCGCCCACTTTTGCATCGGACAATAACAATGCCACCCTATGGAAGGCAGGAAAAAATGGGCTTCCACAGAACTTAACTTTGGATTTGGGTGAGGTAAAAGAGGTTAAACGAGTTGAGACGCAATTTGAATTCGCCAGCTATTATTACCAATATGTTATAGAATATTCAAAAGATGGAAAAACATGGGAGTTGTATGCTGATAAATCCAAGAACCTAACCTCTGGTAGCCCGATGATTGATGACAATGACGTAAAAGCAAGATATATTAAACTTACTGTATTGGCTACTGAAAAAGTGGGGTTGTTCGCTGCTGTTTGGAATATCAAGGTGTATAGCGATTTATTTGAAATGCCATTAAAATTAAAGAACAAACCATCAACTAATGGCCCAGCACCATTGAGCACAAAGGAATTAATTGTTGATATTAATGCCCAAGAAATAAAATCGGACTCTTTAAATAAAGTCATCAATAATGGAACACTTTTCGGGTATTTCACCAAACAAGGAGAGGTTTCCTTATCTATTGATATAGAAACAGGTGCTAAAGTTTTCAATTTCAAAGAAGGAGCTTTAATACTTGATCAAGCCGTTCCTGAAAATCTATCATGGAATGGTTCATTTACAGTGGCTACTTGGGTTAAAAACCCAGAAATATCCAATCAAGGAGAAATCGTGGCATCTTGGTGTAACCGTTTAACCTATGGTTTGGCAAATTCATACAATGCTTTAGCCTACAATAGAGGTCCGTATGGAGCTGCCGCACATTTAGATGGCCATTTTGATATGAGCTTTAATAAACTACCAGAAGCCAACAAATGGCATCACATTGTATTGACGTTTGATGGTGTTGTAGAAAAAATATATGTAGATGGAGTACTTGATAATGCCCAGAACATGCTATTATCATCGGCAACTGATGATGCCAAAATAATTATTGGGGCTTCAGATATTGGTGAACATTTTTCAGGTTTCATGATGTCATTACAAATGTACGATTACGTACTGAATGAACAGGAAATAAAGCAATTGAAAGATAACGTTAAATGGTTTTAGCGGTTTGTCCTTTAATACCACAAGTGTTAGGCTTTACATGAGAAGCAATACATCTACAGGGATTGTTGAGTTTCGCATATATGGAACGGAAACAACGAATTGTGACCCTATAACCATAACTCCTAAAGTTAGTATGAACAGTGGCGCAGATCAAGAACAAAATTATACTGTTATTGGCACTTTAGATGCTGTTGAATTTATTCCAGAAATACCACAAGGCCTTACGGAATGTTTTATGGGATGGGTTGGTCCCAATAATTTTTAAGCCAACACCCAAACCATAACTTTATATAACTTGAGCAGCACTGATTCAGGGACGTACACGTATACTTATGTTAATGAATGTGGTTCTGAAACAACCCAAGACTTTTACCTAACAGTCCAGGAAACCACTGATGATTTCAACAATTGACCAGCACACGGTCAAGAAACACTTTATTATGATTGGAGTTCGAAATATCCTACTTTCCCTCATCCAACAAAAAATTTAATTGATGATTATCCAGGTTACCCTGGCTGTAATGTGGATTACAGAGAATCATATGGAAGTTGGACTTATGTACAGGGACCTACTCCTAATCCAGAAATTATTCCTATAGCTATAACCAATATGTTAAAACGCGTAGATGGTGATTTTAGATTTTTGATTGATAATATGGGATGGCCTCCAATCAAGTTATACCAGGCAGGCTATCGAGATATGATTTATTTATCAGGCTCTGGTTTGTGTAATGATAGTCATGGTCAGTATGAACCAGGAGGTTGGATGGGTACCATAAGTACTCAAGACGGAGAAGTATGGCATAATATTATCTTATATACCCGTTAAGTCTTTTGACCCTGCTACACCCGACCCATATCAATCAGGTGCAGTGGTTCATGAAGGCATTCATGCCCTTTATGCCGCCCTAACAGGATGCGGGGATGCAGCTTGGTTTCATGAGGGTTCCAATGTTTGGTTACAAATGGTTTTGGAAATTGAAAAAGCAGGTGGTAAACTAATTGCTTATGAAAACAGCGACTTGGGTTGGTTAAGTTCATCTAGTGTATTTGCACCTTTTATGCCCATTGAGACTTATGGTGGTTGGTTAACGGATGGTACGTTTGCTGGGCCCGCAGCACAAGGTTTGGTTAGATCAGATGGAACACTAAGAACCAGGAATTTGTTTGGGGGTGTGCAATACAGTACTATTTTCCCAACATTCTTAGGTGAAGTTGTTAATATTAAAAGTTTACCTTGGGTTTGGAAATATGCCATAGGAAATGTGTTGGAGGGGATTGCTGAAGGAAGCGGTGGGGCTCCAGGCTTCGGAGATTTTAAAATGCGTTAACTCATTCAGGAATATAGAGCACGATTGGCGTTATCTGATTTAAAAGTTTTACGAAGCCTATCAAGAATATGTATAACTACTGGTTTCAAACAAGAATTTATGCAGAACATCCTTCCACAGTAGTTCCAGAACCAGTGGCTGATTGGTATGCAACTCCTTATGCCAAAACAACCGAAGATGCTGAAGGATTTTGAATTCCTGATGAACTTACATTACCAGGTTGATCTGGTGCTAATTTTGTTCCAATTCATACAACAGGCAATAGTGCTACAGTGACTTTCCAACCTTTGGGCCAAAATATGTCGATGCAATTGTATTACCGCACAAAAGCAGGGGCTACTTTTTATAGCCAGCCAGTTTATGCCGGCGATGCCACGATTTCATTTGATGGCGGTGCACCAGCAAACGGGCTTATTTTTGCCGTCATTTGTAATACAGATTATGTTTTTAGTGAAGAAGCAAGAACCAGTAGATTTGATTATAAACTGAAATTAGGAACTGGAGCTAGACAAGCTGCCGATGTCAATTTAAGATGGTTTAACTGGGAGGATACTATTGTAGATCCTTCATTATCTACTGATGATGTGTTCGCAAAGGTTTCTCAGTTTGAAATTTATCCTAATCCTGCCGAAAGTTCATCTTTATTAAATTTAAAGTTTAGATATGACAATCAAACAGATTATGATTTAAAAATTTCCAATATAAGTTGTCAGGCGGTTTACACAAAGCTAAATTGTGAGTCGGACGAACAAATTCCCTTATCAAACCTTTCAGAAGGACTTTATTTTTAACAGTTAAAACTGCAACCTATCAACAAACCAAAAAGCTTGTGGTTAAATAGATTAAAATCATTTTGATGAAAATTTTATAGGATTTAATGATTTATGAAATACTAAATTGTTAAATCCTATTTTTTTTTATGCTACCCCATTCTCTAACCTAATAAGAAAATTAAAACCCAATTACAAAACACTCTTTATGGTAAAATCTGCCGCTTTTAATCCTTTACCACTTACTTTAAGGTGAATATCTCCAACCTCGGTAGTTGATTGTACCAAAATCACCAGTTTACCGTTAAAAAGTTTCATGGTGGGTAAATGGAACATTTGCAACGAGGTTGCATCTCCATTACAAGCGGCCCTATAGCTACCTTCACCTTTAACTTTAAACTTTAATTGATTATTTGCAGTTGGACAAGGAACTCCATTTTTGTCAACCACTGAAACAGTAACAAACGCCAAGTCTTCTCCATTAGCCTTTAATTGTTTTACATCAGGGTCCAACACTATTTTATAGGGTTTTCCTGAGGTATGGGTTTCTTTTTTATCTACAGGATTTCCTTCATTATCGAAGGCTACTACTTTTATAGTTCCTGGTTCATATTTAACATCCATCCACATTAAACGATAGCGATTTTGCGGTGTTTCATTATTCTTTTTTTGAATGCCCATGCTCTTGCCATTAACGAACAATTCTGCACTGTTGTAACTAGTGTAGACAAAAACAGGTGTGGTTTCTCCTTCTCGGCCTTCCCAATTCCAATGTGGTAGAATATGCAACGTTTCTTCTTTGGTATTCCATCTGCTTCTGTAGAGATAAAATCGGTCTTTTGGAAGTCCAGCCAAATCATTTATACCAAAATATGAACTACGCGATGGCCATTTATCATCGTAAGGTGTTGGCTCTCCTAAGTAGTCGAATCCCGTCCAAACAAATTCACCAATCACCCAAGGTTTGTCATCTTGCAGCACAAAATCATCATCAGGCAGATTAGACCAGCTACAATATTCCAAATCATATGAAGAACACTGAAAATCATCGTATTGTTTCATACTTGCCTTTTCCACTGGAAATTTATAAACCCCTCTTGAACTGACTGTTGAAGCCGTTTCGGAGCCTAGAATAAACCCTTGTGGAAACTTTTCGAAAGCTTCCTCGTATAAATGCACTCTGTAATTTAATCCAGGAACATCCAATAAAGCACCAAAGCCAGATTTCATAGTTTGGTCTACTCTATCCATCCCAACGGTAACCGGTCGCGTTGGGTCTTCACGATGAAAAATATCCTGAAGACGTTTTGCCCGTTTCACACCTTCGGTTCCATATTGGTCAGGTACTTCGTTTCCTGAACTCCACATGACAATACATGGGTGGTTACGTGTGGTATGGATTAAACTAACCAAATCTTTTTCCACATCTGTTTCAAAGTAGAGATGATAGCCATTTTTTACTTTTGCTCTTGCCCATTCATCAAAGCTTTCGGCCAAATACATGAACCCCATTTCGTCGCATAATTCCAACTGTTCCAGTGAAGGCATATTATGGGAGCTTCTAATGGCATCAACCCCCATATCTTTTAAAATGCGTAATTGCCTGCGTAAGGCAGACCTGTTTATCGCTGTACCAATAGGCCCTAAATCATGATGTAAACACACACCTTTAAATTTGCGAACATTCCCATTAAGGCTAAACCCTTTATTCGCTTCATATGCAATAGACCGAATACCAAATCTGGTTATTGACTCATCAATAAGTTCGTCATTTTTATATAGTTTGGTTACCGCTGTGTAGAGATACGGGTTCTCAGGGCTCCACAAATTGGGATTTATAACGGGAATATTCTGTTCGAATTCGTTATTGAATACCGTTGCTGTTTTATTTGAGGCGACTTCATTCCCTTGGGCATCCGAAATAGTGGTAAGTAGTTGGACATTATTACCTATAACCTCCGTTTTCACATTAACCTTGGCCAAATCTTTTGAAACCATAGGGGTGGTTATGTAAGTTCCCAAATGGTTTATACTTTCCTTGTTTTTTACAATTAGCCGAACTTTTCGGTAAAGCCCTGCACCGGGGTACCAACGTGAAGACTCCCCAAAGTTTGCTAAATGAACTGCCAAAACGTTATAATCACTATCTAGAAAATCGGTTACATCAAAATAAAAATAGTTGTAGCCGTAATTCCATTCACCAACTTTTTTCCCATTTACAAAAACTTTTGGTTGGCTCATGGCACCATCAAAAGTCAATAGAACTTTTTGGTTTTTATTTAAGTTTGAAACATTAAATGTTTTACGATACCAACCTTCTCCTATATATGGCAAGGCCCCTGTTCTTCCAGTTTTTTCCGTAGGTATCTTTTCTCCATTTTGTTCAATGGCAACCATTTGTTTGTCAATTTCCTTGTTGAAAGGACCGTAAATTGCCCAATCGTGAGGCACTGAAACCGTTTGCCATTTAGAATCGTTAAAATCTTTTTTAAAAGCCTCTTCATTTTGTCCTTTATAAAATTTCCAATCTTGTTTTAGTTCAATAACCTTTCTGGTTTGAGCCAAAACATTTATAGAAATTAGGAGAACAAGGAAAATGGCCCTTTTTAAATACATCATTTGCTTATCGTTAAAATTTTAACCTGTTCAAACTTAATAAATAGTCATTTAATTTAACATTCTTTCTATGCCCATTTCAAGTCCACATAATTCAGCCAAACCTTTTAAACGGCTACTTTATCTTTTAAATCAAACATATTTTTAGTTTTTTGGTTTTATTTGTTATAATCTTGGAATTAGTGATAAAATTCATTTACTATTTCTTTTTCAATATCTACCCATTTTTCGTATCCCGCCTCGTTTAAGTGTACTCCGTCATTTGTTAGGCCTTTAGCAAGATACCCCAAATCATCCACAAATTCTGAATAAAAATCAATCAAGGCAAAATACCCATTTTTACTCGCCTTATTAATTACTTTATTCACCTTCAATATATCTTCCTTTAGAAAATCTCTTCGGGTTGGCATAACCGTTCTTACATAAATTTTTGTGTTTGTCAATCGTTTATGCAGTGTCTTTGCTATTTTCGTAATATTCTTTCCAACATAATGGGCAGAAGGTATTATTTTATCGTATTTCATACCTTTGGAGTCTTCTTTATAATGTATGTTGAACAAATCATTTATTCCAATTAAAATAAATATGGCTTTTGGTTTGTAATAAACAATTTCATCCAATCTTTTTAAAACCCCATCAGTTACATCACCAGCTATACCTCTGTTTTTAACATAAGGGACTCCAAATCTCTCTCTCCAATCATCGCCTTGTTGAGTTATACTATTTCCTATAAAAAAATACATCCAGGTGTGGGAATATCATTTTTAAAAACATCAATTCGTTTTCGATAGTTTTTGACAGTCCATTCATTATGGTACCTAGTTACTATTTCTGCGGTTGGAAAAAGATTAGCTGGTCTCTCCTGTTCAAAATTATTTTGTTGAGAATATACAAAGGAACAGACCAACAAAGATATAACTATAAGGACGCTTGGTTTCATTTTTATCGTACTTGCAATTAATTAAAAACGACTATTGCATAGTTTTCGAGAAAGTAAATAATAAATATTTAGTTATTGCCAATCATAGTTTCATTTGGCAGTTTATATGGCATATAGTTACTGCCAGAAGTGTTTAAAACAAAGTAATCGAGCAATACTCCAGGGTCCATCATGTAAATCTTTAGTGTTTGTTCGCCTTTGGTTGTCAATGGAACTGTTATCTGTTTTGAAGCCTTATTACTCAGCACATATTGTTTCCAAGTTGCACTTCTGCCTCTGGTTTTGAAACTAACTATTTCAATAGGGTTATTGTTCCACTGCACAGCAATCCTAACATCTCCATCAGTGTTTAAAGGATGTGTTGGTATAGCTGTAAGGTTAAGCAGTGCTGTATCATTTAGCGTTTCAGTAAACACCTCATATTTTAGCAATGGTGCGTTTTCATGATTTAATATTGAAGCAGCGCTTAAAGGTAGTGCTTGCATGACTGAATTAGAATGCCCTAGACCTTCCAGCCTCTTCCAGTTAAGTGTATCTAAAGATGTGTTTTCCGAGAAATTTTCTGCATAAACAACAGCAAAACCATTCTTTTCTACAATATCGTTAGGATTTAAACCATCATAACTTTTGGATATTAAAATTTGAACAGATTCTTCAGAAGAACCTTTTTGAATGGTGAATGAACCTGAGTTAGGCTCACCAGCTTTTTTCCAGTTATCCCAATTAATGGAAACATAAATTCTATCTTCAATATAGTCTTTTGAAATATTAAAATTACCCGAAGTTTTAGTTACCTTCAACCAATTTGGAAGATGTTTGATTTGCCATGTATCTTCTTTCGCGTTTTTCTCTAAAAAAATATCGATAAAGTATTTTATTGAATCGTTAACATAAAATGTAGGTAGTCGTTTCAACCCTTCAAACGTTTTAAGTGTATCTTCAATTGAAATTCCAATGGTTTGATCTGATTCCGGCCACTTGAATTCAATTTCTGGATTGTCAAAAACTGGAAGGCTTCGGGGTTTCATATCCATTATGCCATTCCATTTTCCGCTAGAAAGTTCGTTATAGTTTTCGGTTAGCTCAACTATGTTTTGATATGCTTGATTGGATAGGAATTTATATTTTTCAGCGCTTAAACGGGCTTGTTTTGCATAAGCCAAAGCTTTATCACGGTATAGGAATTTCTTGTTCATATTTGAAGCTCCTCTAACAGGGTAGCTCACCAATTGTGTAAAAGCCGATTTTAAATCTTCAGTAAGTTTTGATTCAATGGTTTCTACTTGATTTTCTAAATTTTCATAAGCCGTAATTCGCTTTTCAATTTCATCAGCATTGCTAAACATATTATATGCTGTATTAAAAATTGGAGTTGTTGGTTCGGTTTGGCTCCAGCCCATAAATTCTGGTCTGCGCTCAAATGCCAATTGAAAATACTCGTTCCTTATTTTTGTGATGCTTTCAGAAAAGTCACTTCCAAAAATAGCTCCATAAAATTCCTTTTGATGCTCCGTTATTGATTCCGGGTTTTGAAACTTTTCAGAATCATAGGCCATATCTAAAAACAGTTGGGTATTGTATTCAATTGGTTTTATGTCACCTACATTCAAAATCCAAATGTTCTTGTTGTTAAGATTGTATGCTTTCAACATTTCCGTTCGTATCAAATACGGGTTTGTAGAACTTAACCACAAATAATCATGGGGCCTTCCCCAATAGGACGCATGGTAATAAACTCCACCACCACCGGCACGTTTTTGTTCTTCCGCATTGCTTAATGCTCTAATGTAGCCGTAATTATCATCCGTCCAAACCAAAGTAATATCATCGGGAACTTCAAGTCCGTTTTTATATAAATCCAATACCTCTTTGTAAACGGTTAATCCCTGGGGAACTTCTTCAACTTTTTTATTAATGTACTGTTTTAAGAGTTTGCGTTGGTCTTCAATAATTCCATTTAAGATTGAAACGGCTTCATCTTTACTGATTACGCCTTCCATGCCACTGTCATGAACGCCTCGCATGCCCATAGTATAAATGGCGTCAATATTTTGTGTTTCTCTTACCCGTTCCTCCCAATAATGATAGACTTTTTCTTTATTGGATTTATAGTTAAAATCACCGTATTCGGTTTTATTCCATTCGTCAACATTGTTTCTTAACATAGGTTCAGCGTGTGAAGTGCCAATTACAATGTTGTAAGCCTTTGCAACTTGAACATTCTTTGGATAATGGAAAAAGGCTTTAGTGCTTGGGTGCATAGCTGGCCAAATGGTATTAGCATTTAGGCGCAAAAGAAGCTCAAAAATTTTGGCGTAGGTTTTTGGCCCAATGTCACCAGTTTCTGGTTCGAAAGTTTTTGCAGCCCAAGGCTGTAAGCCCCAGTCTTCATCATTTAAAAAAATCCCCCTATATTTTACTGTAGGTTCTTTACTGTATAAATCTGCTTGGGTTAAAATCAGCTCCTCTTGCTTTTCAATAGGCACATCAGCCCACCAATACCAAGGAGAAACACCCATTTGCTTTGATATATTAAAAATACCATAAGCTGTGCCTCTTGGATCTGTTCCTGCAACAACAAAAGCCTTCTCTATTTTATCGTTTGGATTTAAAATGGTTTTGTAGCAATAACTTTCCCATTGGTTTTCAAAATTTGAATTAATCTCAGCTTTTTCAAAAAAATGACCAACCAAATCGGATTCAACCTCTCCAATTACAATAACATTTCCTTTCGCTTTATTTATGCTGGAAATAACTTCTGGACGATAACCTGAAATTTTAAAAATGTCGTCTGCTAACAGGTGTGCCACAATAGAATCTAAATCGGCTTTAGACTTGCCATACAAAATAACCGACTTATATGTGGCATTAAAAATCTCAAATTTGTTTTTGTCGGGTTTATTGGCGTGAAGGTTTTTGCAAGCATTTAACCCTAAAAAGGAAATAAACAGCAAAAACCAAAATTTGTATTTCATTTAATTTTTAAGTTTAGTTGAACGTATTTTAAATCATAATTAAACGGTGGCTTTTGATGGTTTAGATGCAGCAACCTATTTTTAATAGATACAAATGTTTGGCAATTTTAATGCTTTAACAACCAAAAAGAGATTTGCAAATACAAATCTAACTAGATAATTTGACTATTGATTCACTTTCAATGGAAAAGCACATTCATGAAAATGTGTTGAACTTTAAAGAAAATTAACACCCTTGATACCTCCAAAAAAAGCATTATGACGTAACTAAAATTAAAAAAGGCTTTCGAGAAATCGAGAGCCTTTTGTTTTATTGCAGCGGAAACCGGACTAGGACCAATGACCTTCAGTTTATGAGTTCGAAACCCAACATAGGACATATCCTATTTTTAAGGCTTTCCAGATGCTGAAATTTAGGAACGCATGTACTTCAAGTTTTCTGATTACTTCAATATTTTATACTAATGGTTTTAGCTTGTTTGCCGTTAGAAAAAGACACCTGAAATTTATAGGTTTCTAGATCAGCTATTAAATGGGCAAAATCATCACCATACTGCCACAAAATATCTATTTCAGTGTCTGAAGATTCATTGATTATCATTTCTCCTAAAAATGCTTTATGGGTATTTCTTAACTTAAGTATTTCAAGTTGACTTTTAACCACATTCCTTTCCAGCCCTCGCTCGATATCTTTTATAGATAATGTGGTTCTATTTATTTCTTTATGTCCGCCACTACCTCCTTTATCGGCCGCTTCGTAATTATTTTTGCCCGCAAAAATATCAAGGTACCAAATTTGTGGAATTCCTGGCATAAATATTTGAATGGCTCTAGCCAAAAGTAATTTTTGTTCGTTCTCACCCAAAGCACTAAAAAAAGTCGCGTTTACCTGATAATAAGATATTTTTTTTCCTTCGGCATCATATAAATTTTTAACGCGTCCTCCCCGTTCAATTATAAGGTTCATTATGCTTTCTATCTCATGGTCTTCCAACAAACCTTTTTGATATTTACCGTTGACTTCTTTTCCTTTTAAATCCAACACCGGAATTCCATCATGGCAACCAAGCATATTTACCGTTCTATAGCCTTTATCTATAATTTCATTAGCCCAAGACAATATAGCTTTACTAGAAGCATTTTCAATGGTATGAATCATCAAACCGGGAAGAAAGAAATCATAGATTTGATATCCTTCTTGGGCAACTTCGTCATGAAGATGCAACCCATATTCAGCGTGTATCTCTGGCAATAATATCAAACCATTCTTCTTGGCTATCTGGTTTATTCGTTCTAAATATTCCCAAGTTCCTGGTTTATTAAAAAAGTTTGACTGCCCAATTTCCTTGTGCAAATAGGCAAAAGCATCTAAACGTAATATTTTGCAACCAAATCCTTTTAGTTTAGACAGTGTTTCTTCATAGAATCCCCAAACCAATTGAGACTTAGCATTAACATCCATTTGCCCTAAATACGACCTCTTTTTATGCACTATTTTAATAACCTCATCCTTGCATTTATTAAAGCTCTGCAGATCTAATGTTACCAAATTTTCTTTTTCAGCAATGGCAATATTGACTTTGTCGCATATCGATTTAGCATCATCCAAAGTCAACCCATCAACATTTTTTAAATCATCAACAGTTATGTTGTTGTAATTTATTTCTTGATAAAATGTGTTCCAGTATGGCTGTTCTGAACCGTCTGGAAACTGAACTTTCAAAATGGGCAACCCAGATTTTCTCATGAACAATTTACTCAAATACTCTTCCTTTGGGATTACAACACCATTTTCATTCATGGTTCCATGTCCCTCCCAAAAGTTATTCCAGTTAATAAAAAAGTCTTTGTATTTTGATTGCTCACCATGCTTCAATAAATCCTTGAATTGGGGAGATGCCACAGACAAATGATTTAACACAATATCAAACTTCAGCATAATATTGAGTTCGTCTAGGTTTTTTAAATCTTCTTTGGACACCAATTCTTCGTTGATATTGTAATCTATGATAGAAAAACCCCTATCTAAATCACTGTTAAAAAAAGTGGGCAAAACGTAGAATAACGAAAAAACATCTTTAAACTCAGGTCTTTTAAGCATTGAAATGGTATCGCTAAGCTTTTTGCCGATGCTATCTGGGTAAGCATTAAGCATTACGCCATTAAAAACTGAATTCTCTGTATCTTGTTGCATATTTTTTCTATAAGAGATTGGATAGGATATCAATATTGTCGGGTAACCTACCCACATTTTGAAGTTTTAAAGCGGCTAATTGTAAAGCAACCTCTAGGCACTCTTCAACAGACCTTTCTTTTACATAGGCAAATAAAAAGCCGGACCAAAAAGCATCGCCAGCACCTGTAGCATCCTGTACTTTTTCCACCTTTTTAGCTGGTAACTGAATAATCTTGCTGCCTTTTCGAGACAATTTCACTCCACTACTTCCCAGTGTTAAACAAACCGTCTCCACCCCCATTTTATGAAAAAATGCAAAGATATCTTCATGAGGAAGTCTTTGCTCAAAAAGACGATGCATATCATCTTCACTAATTTTAACTAATGGATTGAATTTGCAATAAGATTTAACCACATCAAGAGCTTCTTCCTGACTTTTCCAAAGTTTCTTGGCATAGTTTACATCTATACTGAGTTTACAACCAGCTTTAAATGCCTCCTGTGCTTTTTTCAATATTGTGGTTTGAGCGGGCTCCTTACTTAAGGCAAAACAAGTTGTATGAAATATTTTGGTTTTCCTTAAAATATCCTGGGATATTTGATCTTCAGAAATACAAATATCTGCTTTACGAAATGGAATAAAATCTGGCGTACCATCTGTTCTAGAAACAAAAATAACACTGGTAGGCTTGTCATCAATTTTTTTTATGTGGTCTGTAATTACACCAACTTCAGAAAGACGCTGAAAAATATATTCACCAAACCCATCATCACCAACTGTAGAAACCAAAACTGGCCTTAGCCCCAATCTTGCCATATTCATGGCCACATTGGCCGGTGAACCTCCCAAATATCTATGATAGTCTCGTGTGTTGTTTATTTGAACACCATGCTGATGCCCAATGAAGTCTATTAATACTTCTCCTACACATAAAATGTCTATGCTTTTCAAAATAATAGTTATTTTATTTAGTTATTAGGTGGCTCAGCTAATTTACGATTACAATTGGAATTTCTCAATTTTACCCACTGAAAACGTTTAATCTTCTAACCGAAATCGTTTTCGATAATTTCACAAATATCTCTTTATTCTTAAATCAATTATTCTGTAAACACCAGAAATTCCAATGGTTTTAATTCCAGAGCCTTATTATTCAGTGTATAATTTTTACCATAAAAATAGTCGGAATATGTTCCGTAAACGCTCTGATTATTAATTTCAACAGATTGATTTTCTGGAGACAGATTAAATATTCCTATTACTTTATTGCCTTTTACCTGACGCATAAAACCAACAACATGCTCATTATCTTCAATTGAAATGGGAAATCCTCCCACATCTCCAGCCCAAATGGCGGGATTATCCTTTTTTAAACTTACCAATGATTTATAAAACGGTTGCAGGCTTTTTGGGTCAGACCAATCAATGCTGTCTTTTTCAAAAAATTCAAGTCGTTTGTCCATTCCTACCTCCTGTCCTCCGAGAATCAATGGAAAACCATAGGAAATGAACACAAAAGCAGCAAAAGTCTTGTGGCCTTCGCCGAATCGTTCAAAAACAGTCCCATTCCAAGAATTTAAATCATGATTAGATGTGTAGGTCATTCGCAGAGCGGTCCTTCCATATTTAAACATGTCACTATTAATCCAGTCTGAAAGCGCATTTGCCTTTTGTTTTCCTTCAACAACTTCCCTCATGATGAATTCAAATTCATCGGCATAACTCCCATCCAAAATAAATGTTTCATGGCCGCATTCAGCCAACCAAAATAAATCTTTTATGGGGTCCAATTCTGCCCTTGCTTCTTCCCAAAGATAAAGTGGGATTTTATCACCACATCCATGGTCAAGCCTAAATCCGTCAACACCCAGCTCTACCCAAAAGCGCATCGCCCCTATCATCGCTTTACGTGTATCGGGATTTTTGTGGTCAAGCAAAGCCGTGTCCCACCAAACATCTGTTGGGCTCATAGCCTCGTAAGTTACTTCACCATTTTCATCCCTTATATAATATTCTGGATGTTCTGTAACCCAATGATGGTCTCGTCCTGTATGGTTTGGCACCCAATCAAGAATCATATAAAAACCCATGTCATGGGCTTTCTTAAGTAATGCATTGAAATCCTCAATAGTACCAAATTCAGGATTAACCTGAGTATAGCTTTTGGGCGCATAATAGCTGCCCAATGTTCCCTTTCTATTGGTTTCACTAATGGGGTGAATAGGCATAAGCCAAAGCACCTCAACACCCAGTTCCTTCAATCTTGGCAAATGCTCTGCGAATGCATTAAATGTACCCTCAGGTGTAAATTGACGAATATTCACTTCATAGATTGTTGAACCATTAAGCTTTTGAGGAAATGTATCCTCAGAAGAAACTGAATTAGCCTCAGATACAACCTCCGTTTTATCTGATGTGTTTTTACATCCAAATAAGATAATGGACAGGGAAAGAATTAAAACAAAATGCTTCATAATATATAGTTTAAAAAGATAAGTGCCAATCAAGACATTATAAAAATAGGATAACCACACCACTGAAAAATAATGAGATTTAGATAGTAAAAGCTTTAGCGAACCCATAAATTAAAAGATTTGTTCTGGCCCAATTAGGCCATTCAGCCTAACAAGATATTCCTTTTTCAAAAGTGACAAACCATACTGATATGAAGCATTCATCCAGCCAAATCCTTCTTGAGACATATACTCAAAATCGGTACCTACATTACCATACTCTGAAAATACTTTATGGGTAGCTTCCACAACATCGTATTTTTCGGGGATAGTTCCATTGTAGTCTACAGCATTTTTTGTAATCATATACAACCATCGGTAAATTAGTTCTTGACCTTCTTTTACGAATCCATAGCTTACTAACCCTTTCCAAATCATCATTTGATGCGGCGCCCATCCATTTGGGTAATCCCACTGCCTGTGAGGCCTTGATTCATTAATACCTCCTCTACTTTCTTCTGTGCTTCCTGCTATTCCGCCCTTTTCCTTTAAAAGGGGCAAGGCATTTTCTACCAGCTTTTTTGCTTGTTCTTTACTTGCTATACCACACCATAAGGGAGTGAATGTTGTTGCAGAAATAAATTCAGATTGCTTTTTTGTAACATGATTATAATCGACATATAAACCTAGTTCATCGTTCCAACAGAGGGTGTTAATCAATGTTTTTCGTTTATTGGCTTTCTCTTTCCAATATTTGCTTGTGTAGGTTTTAGAATTAATTTCAAAATGGTCTTCAAAAATCTCTTCTGTAAGTTCGGCAAAATCCAGTTCATATTTATACAACAGTACATTAAGTTCTACCAAGTTTAAATCGGCACAGTTGCCTTCAATTCTATATGAAGTGTCATGCCCAGACTCCCTTACCGTTCTATCGTGAAGAAAATAGGTGTCCAAAAAATCATTTTGGATTTCGCTGTTCTGATACTTTTCAATATATTCTTGAATTGAACAACTTGCTTGAGCTGCGAATGGTTTTAAAATAGCATCATAATGGCCCTCTTCGGCCTCCGGTGGCATCCCCAACCCTTCCGCTAGATATCTATTTAACCCATTATCTGTAAGACGTTTGTTCTTAACCATCCAAACAGATTCATATTCCTTGACGGCTATTTTTAGATGGCTGGACAACCAATCCCTGTCTTTAGTAATTTGGAAAACTTCTCGAATAAGACTTGTATAAAAAGGCGGCTGTGTTCTTGTTAGGTAATACGATCTATTGGCGTTTAAAATTTTTCCATAATGATTAATTTCATACTGAAAATTATCGGCCATGGCTTTAGCTAAATCAACCTTACCATCCAGCATTAAGCCTATGGCCTCAAAATAGCTGTCCCAGCCATACATTTCATTAAATCTTCCCCCTGGTACAACAAAAGGAACACCTTTAACCTCATCGTCATTTTTTTCCAATTTAAGGGTCAATATTCCTGGTTCAGCATTTATAGATTTGACATATTTTGGTGTAATTTCATTGGGTAATTTACATGCTCTTATCGGAAGTTTAGTTTCTAAGTTCTTATAATACGTTAGCGCCAAATCATCATTAAACGGAATATAAATTGGCAATTTATCTGCGGTTAAGGTCTCGTTTTTAGTGTCTGAAATAAGGCTTTTTATACCTGTTTCATCCATTCTTCTTGTTAAACCATTCCAATAATAGTCTCGAATCATTCGCGAAATACGGGTTACCGGGGGTTCTTCAATTTTGGCCAATGGAATTTTTGCAGTTGTATTTCCTTCATTTTTTGCAATAATCAATTCCTGCAACAAATTTGAAAGATGGTATGTGCCCCTAACTACATATTTTTCACCTTTATCCGAAACTAACTGAAATGCTCTTGAACCTTTGTCGTCAATGGTGATTTTTTTATCACCATCAGTATCTTCCTGCTGCAATAGCTTGTTTAGCGTATCCTGTATGTTTAGTTTAAAAATCATGGTTCAGCAATTACTTCCCTTTTGGACATCCTATCAATAAGTAAAACAAAAACTATAAGTAGGCCCATGGGTATCAACAGAAAATAAAACGCACTGGCACCTCCAACACTCTCAAAAAGTTCGCCTACAATTCTAGACCCTATGGTTCCGCCCAATGCAGAAAAAATAATAATCAAACCAGACATTGGCGAGTGCAAACTTTTTGGAAGCGAGCTTAAAACCGTCGAATTTAAAAGCGGATAAATCGGTGCAATAAATAAGCCTATTAAAGGTAGAATAAAACCTAAGGATGGCACTTGAGACAAACTTTCAATTTCACCGATTGTGGCTACTTCACCCTGTAATTGTGGTAAGATGTACACTAAGATACTTCCTGAAATTACGACACAAATAATCACCAAAATAACCCAATTGATATATTTTGTTAAAAACCCGGCAACAAATCTCCCCAATGCCAAGGTAAGTGCCAATATACTGGCCATTTGTACACTGAGCACCGAACTGAATTTGAATATCTTTTTATTAAATGTTGGCAACCAAGACATAATGCCTTGTTCAATCATAACAAACAAAAAGGCAGAAACAATAAACACAAGAACTAAAGGAACAACCATTAACTTAACCGATTCTTTTAAATCATCCTTTAAATTGGATCCAATGGCCTCGACTTCATATTCAACTTTAGAAAACAACAGGAACAAAAAAGAAATGGCTATCAATCCACATAATAAATAATATACGTTTAGCCATGAATTTTCATCTTCAGAATAAAAGGCAGGAAACAAAAAATAGGCAAGTGCAATACCAACCATAAAAAAGCCTTCAATAGAACTCATTAGTGAAGCATGTTCTTTTTTAGAGTCTGTTAAAATCCCAATAAGTGAATACACAGACAATTTAATTAAAGCGAAACTAACACCAATACTTAAAAACAAGACTTTAGTGTAGAAAAATGAATTACCAAAAATCATTTGCAAGCAACCAAAAAATACAATCCCAAGGGCCACAAGCATAGCCTTTTTGTAACCAAAACGCGGTAAAAATGAAGCCACAATAAAAGAAACAATAGCAATTGGCAAATCTTTAAAGGCTTCAAGTAAAGAGGCTTGAGATTCGGTTACTTTGTATACATCAATCGATTTTTCAATGACAATTCCAACACTATTCAATAAAATAGCAAACACAAAATAGTTAAGAAATATTGATATTTTAATTCCTAAATTTTTCATTCACTTAGATTTTAGTTAATGACCTCCTCCAGCTGCAAATGCAGTTGTATCATCATCGGTGTCATCAGATATTGGTTGTTTTATGCGCAAAGCCAAAACACCGGCAATAATAAAAAAGACCCCGCCAAATATTATAGCATTAACCGCACTGTCATCCAATAGGTTTTTAACAATTGGACCAAAAGTCAATGTTTGGATGCCCATTGGAATAACAATCATCATATTTAAAATTCCCATATAAACACCTCGTCTTTCATGGGTCACTACTTTAGAAACCATGGAATATGGAATCCCCATCATTGCGGCCCATCCAATACCGAACAAAATCATCGGTAAAATAACTAAAAGCGGATCTTGAATGTATGGTATGCTTAACATAGCAATACCTGTAAAAAACAAACTGAATACGTACACTTTTTTACCTCCAAATTTTAAAGCCAAAGGCACCAAAGCCATTGCAAAAACAACAGTAGAAATATTATATGTGGTATTCATTTTAGCCGCTTGACTTAAGGCTTCGGAGGCATTAAAACCCATACTTTCCCTAAACATGGGTGCTATAAATTGCCAATAGACAAACAATGCATACCATTGGAACAAATAAACAGCGGCCAATTTCCACATGAGCTTTGGCATATCTTTAATGGCCTCAACAATTTCAATAAACGGTGTTTTTATCCGTTCGGACATTGGTAAAGCGTTGTGCTTTTTAATTTCTTCAAATTCTTCATCTGAAGGTGGAATTTCCGGTGTTTTTAAAACCGACCAAAGAATGGTTGAAACAGATAATATAGCACCAATAAAAAATGAATAATACAGCCACTTAGGAATACTCTGAGTTGCTTCTACAACTTCTTCTGCCCCACCAAACCAATCTTGAAAAATAAAAATAGAAGCATTGGCCAATACTATACCCGCACCAACAAATAAACTTTGCATTTGGTAACCAAAACTTAACTGCTTATTTGGTAGTTTATCTCCAACAAATGCCCGATAGGGCTCCATGGCCATATTATTACCCACATCTAAAATCCACAATAAACCTACTGCAAACCACAGCGTTGGACTAAAAGGAAAAGCAAATAAACATAAACTGCCTATTATCGCTCCAATTAAAAAGAATGGTTTACGCCTACCCCAACGTGGCGACCATGTTTTATCCGAAATAGCACCTATTATGGGCTGAATAATTAAGCCCGTTACTGGTCCAGCCAAGTTCAATAGGGGCAATTCATCGTGATGTGCACCTAAAAAAGAAAAGATAGGATTAACTGCGGTTTGTTGCAATCCAAAACTGAATTGAATTCCAAGAAAGCCTACATTCATGTTGAAGATTTGCCAAAAGGATAATGTTGGTTTAGCTAGTTTCATGCTTATTAATTTAGTTAGTGGTGGTTAGTTGGTTTAGATTCATTTTTGAAAAATACTCATAGCAAACCCTCCCCCAGGAGCTAGTTTTATATCTAAAGTCGAATCTTTTTTCAATTCAAGCTTTTCAATTTCGTACGCTTCGGGATTATCGTTCCAATGGGCATCTGGTGCATCTTTGTAAATGATTGCTTCGTAAGTCTTGCCCTCATCTAGAAAATCAAAACCCAAAGATACCGTTCTATCATTTTCATCAGTAATGCCTCCTACAAACCAATTTCCTGTTTCTTTTTCATGCCTTGCTATGGTTACAAAATCCCCAACTTCACCATTTAATACTTTTGTTTGTTGCCAATCTACCCCCACATCAGTTATGAATTGAAATGCCGGATGAATTTTTCCATCAATCATATAATGATCAGGTAAATCGCAAGCCATTTGAATAGGGCTGTAAATAACTACATAAAGTGCCAACTGATGAGCCAATGTAGTATTAACTTGATTGTCTTTCTTGTACTCATCAAACTTAATATTGAAAACACCAGGTGTATAATCGATGGGACCTGAAAGCATTCTTGTAAATGCAACTGTTGGCAGATGACTTGGAGGATTGCCACCATCACTAGCCCAAGCATTGAACTCCTGACCTCTTAGTCCTTCCCTAGCAATGGCATTGGGATAGGTTCTTCGCTTTCCTGTAGCTTTAATAGGCTCGTGTGCATTTACTGCAATTTTCTTTTTGGCAGTTTCTACCAAAACTTTATGATAATGGTTTACCATCCATTGTCCATGATGGTATTCCCCTTGAGGTATGATTTTACCAACATATCCCGTTTTTACCGAATTTATGCCGTTTTGTTTCATAAAATCATATGCCACATCCATCTGTTTTTCATAGGTAAGTGGTGCTGCCGATGTTTCGTGGTGCATTATGATTTCCACCCCCTTTTCTTTTGCATAATCCCTAACTTCATCAAAATCATAATCTGGATAAGGGGTCATGAAATCAAATATGCCTTCCCTCTCATTGTTTATCCATTTGTCCCAACCTGTATTCCAGCCTTCTACCAAAAGCCCCTTAATGCCATTTTGGGAAGCAAAATCGATATATTTTTTGGCGTTTTCTGTATTTGCACCATGCCTGGATGTGCCCACTTTTCCCGTTGTAAAGGTGTTCATGTCTTGGCTACCTTCCAAATCCCAAGTGGATTTACCAATGTGCATTTCCCACCAAATACCAACATATTTCATTGGCGTAAAGTAACCCACATCCCCAATTTCGTTTGAGTCGTTAAGATTTAAAATGAGTTTGGATTCTATTAAACCTCCAGCTTTTTCAGCAATTTGAATTGTTCTCCATGGAGTATCAAAAGGTACTGTTAGTTTCGCTTTTCCTCCCAATCGTTCAGACCCTACCAATTCGCTAACCATATTTAAGTTTTCATTGTCAACTTTTAAGGTCATGCCTGCATAATTGGTTAAGTCAGCTTCATGAAAACTCAAATACAATCCATCATCCGTTTTCATGGTAACCGGCGTATTTACTGCATTTTCAGGAATGTAAGTAGCACTCAAATTTGGGTGATTTTGTTTTGAAATAGCATCAATCTCAGAAAACTTTGTGTCATTATACACATGCTCATAAATATCCCAATCACCAGGAATCCACCAAACTTTATGGTCTCCCGTAAGGTTGAATTGTGTGTTTTCATCGGTAATTAAAACCTCCTTTAAATTTGGTTGTTCCGGAAATTCATAACGAAAACCAATACCGTCATTATATACTTTAAAATGAACATTTAAAAGCCTTTTTGATTCTGACTGTTCTTCTAAATTCACCGTTAATTCGTTGTAATTATTCCTAACTTCCAGTTGCTCACCCCAAGGCATTGGCCATGTTTCATCAACTGTTCCAGTTGTAGAAGTGATAACTTTAAAATTATCTTTTAGTGAAGGTATATCCTTAAAATCAAAACTCATATACGAAGTGTCGATAACCGTTTTACTTTTGTACTTCACTACGTAATAAGGTCGCCCACTGGCAGCCAACGCAAACTCTATCGTAATGTCGGTGTCTGGTGAATCAACCACGAAGTTTGTTTCAGCCTGTTTACATGCTATTGTAAAGAATGCTATTACAACTATGACACTAAATACTTTTAAATTCTTCATGATATTTATTATTTACTATGATAAAGTCTAGCTTCCCACGGATTTAATTCCAGCGTTTCAGTATCGATTTTCTGGCCATATATGGGTAAGTTTCCAAGAATTAACTTATAATTTTTGAATTTTGAATCTAATTTGAAAGGAACTTCTTTTCCAGACATATTTAACACAACTAAGTAGGTGTCATCTTTTCCAGATCTGGTATAGGCAAATATTTCTGGATGTTGTCGTGCAATGTCTTCATAATCTCCATATATCAAATCACGATTCCCTCTGCGGATATCAAGCAATTTGCGATAGAAATGAAAGATGGAGTTAGAATCTTCTAAATTATCCTTAACATTGATTTCTGTGTAATTAGGATTAACTGCAAGCCAAGGTTTATCGATCGAGGTAAAACCAGCTTGGTCTTCAGGAGACCATTGCATTGGTGTACGCGCATGGTCTCTTCCTGACTCATTTAGCTCCTCTAAATAAGTTTCTGGACTTATACCATTAGCTATTACTTTGGGGTAATTACCCTTTATTTCCACGTCATCAAACTGCTCAAATGATGTAAATGGATAATTGGTCATACCTATCTCATCCCCCTGATATAAAAATGGAGTGCCTCTTTGGGTAAGCAATAACATGGCGAGTAACTTAGCAGAGGCCATTCTAAATTCTGGGGAATCGTCACCAAATTTACTTACAGTTCTTGGGTTATCGTGGTTTGTTAGAAAAAACGTTGGCCAATTAAAATAATTCACAGTGCTTTGCTCATTAACCAACTTTTTAAATTGAGGTAAGGTCCATTCGTTTTGGTACCAGTTATCACGTCCAATCCTAACGGCATCAAACCAAAATGCTAAGTCAATTTCTTCATTGCGCTCATCGGTTAATTCCATAGTCATTTCTGGTGTCCCCCCAAACGCTTCACCAACAGTCATAACGTCATACTTAGAGAGCACTTCTTTATTCATTTCCTTGAGAAACTCATGAAGTCTAGGACCATAAGCATAGGTGAATTCAGGGTGTTTTAGCCCAATAGAATCCATATCTTTAAATTCCTGACGTTTAGATATTAAAGCTATGACATCCATACGGAATCCATCAACCCCTTTATCTAACCAAAAACGCATCAAATCATAAACTTCTTCTCTTAATTTTGGATTTTCCCAATTTAAATCTGGTTGCTTTTTTGCAAAATAATGCAAGTAATATTCACCATCAGGCCCTGCCTGCTCCCAAGCTGACCCTCCAAAAAATGACGGCCAATTATTTGGCTCTTTTCCATTTTTTCCAGGTTTCCAAATGTAATAATCACGATAAGGATTGTCTTTTGAAGACATGCTTTGCTTAAACCACTCATGCTCGTCACTTGAGTGATTAACAACTAAATCTATGATGAGCTTTATACCACGCTCCTTCAAACCGGCCAACATGTGGTCAAAATCCTCCATAGTCCCAAATTCTTCCATTACTTTTCGATAATCCCTAATATCATAACCATTATCAGCATTGGGGGAATCAAAATGCGGACTCAACCAAACCACATCGACTCCTAATTTTTTAATATAGTCAAGCTCTGAAATAATTCCTTTTATATCACCAATACCATCGCCATTGGAATCTTTAAACGATCTTGGATAAATTTGGTAAACAACAGCTTCCTTCCACCATTGTTTTTTAGGAAAAGACTTTTCATCTATAATCTTTTCCTCCTTTTTCTTTGCACAACTACTTAACAGAATAATTGTAAGCATGAGAATAACATAATTTCTCATAATCCAAGGTTCATTTAAAAATTCAATTCACAAATAACAGCCTGATATGGCTTTAATGTTATAGATTCTCCTGTAATACTTAATTCGTCATAATTATTAATCATTGTTTCACCAATAGCTTTAATTTGCGGCAACGTTACACTTGAATCATGCTCTGTAAAATTCAACAAGACCAAAACCTTTGCATCTTCTAAAGCTCTTGTAAAACAGTAAGTTTCATCGTTGTCCTTATCCAACAATTCATAAGCCCCATAAACCAAAATCTCATTTTCTTTCCTCAATTTAACCATTTTTCTAAAATGATTCAATACGCTGTTGGGGTCTTCTTCCTGCTGGGCAACATTAATTTCTTTGTAATTATCATTCACACGTTTCCATGGCTTTCCAGTTGTAAAACCGGCATTTTCAGAATCATCCCATTGCATGGGTGTACGGCCATTTTCACGTGAATTGTAATTGAGCGTTTTCATGAATTCTTCCATGTCGTCCCCTCTCTTTTTTGCCATGCCATATTCTCCAATCGCTGAAACATCTACATATTCTTCAATTTTTGGCATGTCAATATTGGTCATTCCCAATTCATCGCCATAGTAGGTATAAGTCGTTCCTCGCATGCTCATCAAAAAAGTATTTAACATTTGCGTGGATACCCTTCTAAATTCCGGAGTTGGATTTCCAAACCTATTCACCATTCTAGATTGATCATGATTGGAAAGGAAAATAGACAGCCAACCTTCTTCAGCAAACGCTTTATCCCATTTTGTAAACACATCTTTAAATTCTGCAAGTGTATAACCTTCGGGGGTTCTTGAAAGGGTAACATAATCGAAATGATAGGCCATTTGAAGTTCCTTTCTATCAGCATCAACCAAATCATGTGCATCTTGGAACGTAGTTCCTGCACCCTCTGAAACGGCAAAAACATCGTACGGTTCAATGACTTCTTTGTACATTTCCTTTAAGTAATCATGTAGGTATGGACCCATACCATACCACTTGGCGAAATCCTTTTCATGACCTTTAGGGAATTCTGGAAATGTGGTGTCTTTGCTCACAAATTGGAAGGCATCCATTCTAAAACCATCAACACCCTTTTTTGCCCAAAACTTCATGATATCATAAACCTCTTGGCGCACTTGCGGATTTTCCCAGTTTAAATCGGGTTGTGCCTCAGCAAAGGTGTGTAAGTAATACGAGTTGTTTGATTCAACATAATCCCAACCTCCTTCTGGGTCAAAAAGACTATGCCTGTGTGGTGGTTCTCCTTTTTCGGCCGGCCACCAATGATAATAATTATAATATTTGTTATCCCTAGAACTACAGGCCTGCTTAAACCATTCATGTTCATTACTGCTATGGTTTACAACCATATCTAGAACAAATCTTATACCCTTGGCCTGCATGCTATCCATCATTACCTGAAAGTCTTCCATAGTACCATATCTGGGATGCACAGCTTTGTAATTACTAACATCATATCCATTGTCCACCAAAGGAGACTCAAAAAATGGATTCATCCAAACCATAGTAATTCCTAAACTTTCTAAATAATCCAGTTTCTCAATAACACCTTTAAAATCACCAAAACCATCTCCATTGGTATCATTAAAACTTTGTGGGTAAATCTGGTACAGCACACCCTCTTTCCACCAAGCTTTGTCATTACCGGGTTTAGACACTTCTTTAACTTCGGTTGAATTTTCTTGATTTTTTTTATTGTCGGCACAACTCATAATAAGTAAAGGAGTTAATAAGGTTAGAATTAATCGTTTCATAATTAGCTAGTTTTAATTGGTACATATATTTCGGCTACCCATTCAAGTTCGATACCTCCAGAATGCGGATCGTTTAAAAACACTTCTATTGGGTTGGTTTCAATTTCAATATTATTCCTGCTGGCGTAATCAAGAAGCGTAAACCATCCCCTATCTGATATTCTATAATTACCGTTGAAAACTGTTTTCAGAGCCTTTATTTCTTCAATAGTTTTAATTTTAACGAATTTAGATTCTGGGTAAGAATCCCTATTACCAATTGGAAAGCAAAAATTGAAGGTTATAAAATCTTCATTTAATTTCCAATCTGTAACTTGTAAAAATGGGTCACCTATCAGCTCAATTTCATTGTCTCTTAGATAATCCATAACATCAATCGTATGGGCTATCATGAGTTTTGCTTTTTCATTCATCTTACAACTCAAGGTAATGTATGCACAGGTAACTTCTGGAAAAGTATCTTCTGAAACTGGTGATAATTTATACTCTGTTTCGTGCATTTTAAGTCCTTCCCTTATATGCTTCACCGTCGCTAGGCTTCTTTTCACAAAATCTGTTTTGGCAAATGGAGCATTGATTTTTTGATATAGACTATGTGTTTCATCCTTTAATAAGGCCGTTACTTTAGTGATTGAATCTGATTTTCTTTCAATTGACCATTTAATATCAATAATAGAATCTGAAATATTGAGTTTTTGGTTCAATTTTGAAAAAGGAGTCTTAGAAATTGTAGACACCGCCTTTTTGCTCCTTGGTTCCCAGTTATTCCAACCCACAAGCGTACTGTAAACAATACCAGGCGCTTGATGTGTTTTAAAGGTAACTTTGTAATTGTAATCCTTAATAAAAAAGTACCAGCCAATTACCGCTACACAAACCATTATGCCTGCCGATAAAACAAATTTCTTCATGTTTTCCTTTATTTCATCTTGACTTTTTCGGCTACTAGATGACCTACATCCCTACCTTGTTTTAACCCTTCTTCTATTGCCGCCCGGTAATGGATACCTCCATACAATCTGCTAATAGCGGCCTCGTCTGCGGCCGTATTAAAAGAGGTAAATGCTCTTATAGGTAAACCAAAAGGAACCTCGGTATCATCAGCAAATTTGAAATTGTCGCCAAAAATTGACGTCAAAACAGTTGATGCTGAACCCGAAACCACCGAGTGACCGCTGGTATATTCCGGAAACGGAGGGGTTTGCAAAATAGGCTTCCAATTTTCGTCAATATATTGATTAATCAAGGTTTCTGGTCTAATTAGATTGCTTCGGTACTTTTCGTCCCAACAGCTAATAAACGCTTCAAAAATGCCTATCGATGTTTTTGTTAATGCATAAACGGTTTCATTAAAATCAAGATTTTCATTTTTACAGGCGATTTTGGTAATTCCAATCCAATGTGCGCCGGGTGAAATCTTTTTAGTTGCAAACATTAAATGGCCTCGGGTAACTGTTGCAAATGGATTGCAATCCCAAAATTGGGCTATTTCCACTTCCTCTGAATCGTCTCCTAGCTTATCCATATTATTCCTTACATCATAAACTTCAATAAGTTCCTTATAGAAAGTTGAATCTTTTTCCAAAGAAAATTGTGGTGGTGGAATTGGTTTGAATTGTGACGCAGAGTCTAAAACCATAGTTCTAATTTTCATCCAATGTGGCTCAATACCATCCATATATGCAGGTGGAGTTGGCTGCCAACGCGATGGGTCGTCTGCATCCACATTAAATTTATGCATTGTTCTGGTTTGGATATAATTATCGCCATTCATCCAATCTTTAATATGGTCAGCCACTTTTATTCCATAGGCTTCCGAAACCTTAAACTCCTTTTCATTTTTATCACTCCAAACACCATATAAACTATCCCTTAAGTGAATCATTTTGTCTTCAGAAAAAATGAGCGTCTTACTCAATTCCATATGGGCCACCAAGGCCGAAACTTTTAAATTTACATTTTGGCTTTCAGGCTTTGGTATCGGTGTTAATCCAGAGATTTGACCAGACAAAGACTTAAAGGTTTCATTATTTTGGGCAATAATTTCGAAAGCGGCAATGTTAGGATAAACATAAACCCTACTAGCCACCGGTGGCGAAAAAACATCATGAATCATTATATTGGTAACTAGGTCTACAGAATCAAAATAATTCTGTGAAGTCACTTCAATAGACTCTTCTTTAGTATTACAACCTTGCAAGATTGCAAATCCTGCAAGCAGCAAATACGCCTTATTCAATTTCATAAACTTGAACATCATCATTATGTATTACAGCAATTAAATATTGCTTGTTATTAAATTTTATGGTCTCTAATCTTGTAACAGCCTTGTTGAAAAATTCCAGCCCTAATGCATTACCTAATTCAATGTCGTTTTCGCTTGAAATCAATGCCCCCAAAAAGCCATCAAAACGACCATGATATGGTTTTACCCCAAAATAATTTCCTGCACAAAGCACATGGTCTTTTCCTGATAGATTGATTTTAACAAAACAGTTTATCGGTGCAACCTGTAATTGATTATTGAATGGCTGAAAAACAAATTGACCGTTATTATTTTTCAAAACCCCTGAAGCCAAAGTATGTACTTCAAAAACTTTTGAATCATCTAATATCGATTTATCAAAAACCTGATTAATTGGCTTACCCGCAAAATCCTTATAAACCGTAAACTTCTTTTTGGTAAGGCTTACAAGCTGTGAACTTAATTCGTCCAACCCTTCTAGTGTATAATATTTTCCATCCTTTTCGGTAGCCAACAGTGTTTCTGTTTTTGAGTTTTTATCGAAATCAGCATAATACATCAGCATAGGGAATTCTTCAGAAGCTTTAAACTTAGTATTTGTGCCCCAATTACCCAAAAGATAATCCAAATCACCATCAGCATCTATATCAAAAGGAATAATAGCTCGCCATAAACCGTTTAATGGGCTGGATATATAATTACTTGTTTTATCAATAAACTCACCATTATTATTTTCTAAAAATAAAGGTGACATCCACTCACCAACCACAATTAAATCGTGTTGATTGTCACCATTAAAATCCGTCCAGGTGACATCTCGAACCATCCCCAAATTGCCTAATGATTTTTTACTGAACGAAACACCATCGTTTTGCAAGATGTAACTTTCAGGTATATTTCCGAAATCATTTGAGATACTGGCATTTCCAACAAACACATCTAAATCGCAATCTGCATCAAAATCAGCAGCCTTAATTACGGCCGTATCTTCATAGCCTTCTGGAACATTTAAAGTTTCCAAGCCTGTTTCTGAAATAGTATATAAAGCATTTTGAAGAGCTTCTGATTTTCCAAAAAACTCACCACCACCAGCAGCAACAAACAATTCATTTTTATTGTCATTATTAAAATCTGAAATGATGGCCGAACTTTCTTCAACAATAGCATTATTCTTTAAAACAGCATCTTCATATTTCAGAAAACCTGTATTATTTTGGAGGTATATTTCGGATGGGATATGTTTGCCGTTCCCAAAGAACACATCATCTTTTCCGTCGTTATTTATATCTCCAACAGCTATTGCAGGACCTCTATCAGAAATTTGGTAAGGAATTAATTTGTTGCGATTGGAATCGATGTAATTATTATCCGTATGCTTGTATTTGATTCCTAAATCATCTTCAATTTTTGTGAAAATTTGACGGCTGTGATCTAGCTCCAAATTGTATTGATAAGGCCTTGCATTTTCATACAAAACAGTCAAAGTTTGATTTGTACTGATGTTTTTTAAGGTTTGATAAGTTTTATTTGGCCAGATTACTTTTATGGAATCTATAGTCTTTAAGCTATCCAACCCAAAATGCAAAATGGGTTGAGAAGACGACTGAAACCCCCGTTGCAAAAACAGCTCTTTGGATTGAATCCATCCCTGATTATACAACTTAACCTTGGTGCCAATACCGAAACTATTCTTTTCCAAATATTTGAATTGAAGTTTTAAATAGTTCTTTTGAGAATTGGTATTGTTTATGTAAACAGTTGCTGGTTCATCAATATTATTGGTCACTAAATCTAAATCACCATCATTATCTAAATCACCATAAGCCGAACCCGTGGAATATGATTCATTTTCAGTAACCCATATATCCGTTTGATTATTGAATATTAAATCGGCACTTCCTTGGTAAAAACTGTTTTTCAACTTTCCATCAGGCATATAATCTAGAGCTTCCTTATCAATTAAATTAGTGGTTTCAATTTTCTTTTTAACCTGGCTATTTGAAATATACTTAATATAATCTAAATCATTTGGACGCTTAGGAATACCGTTAGCTATAAAAATATCCTGATTTCCATCTTGGTCGTAATCTGCAATTAAAGCACTCCAACTCCAATCGGTGGCCGCAATGTTGCTCAAGAATCCTGTTTCCGTAAAACTGTTGGCACCTTGATTTACCTGAACCATGTTTCTGGCATATTGGTAATAATAACCAAATTGCTTCGTACGTAAGTTTTGCAATTGTATGTTATCATCTCCAGCTGATGATTTTAAGACCTTTTCATCTTCAGGAAGCATATCTAAGGTAATTAAATCGATATACCCGTCATTGTTGATATCGGCCGCATCGTTACCCATTGAAAATTTGCTGACATGGCCAAAATAGTCTTTTAAAGATTCCGAAAAAGTCCCATCACCATTGTTCAAATAATAATAGTCGTCCTCATGAAAATCGTTGCTAACGTAAATATCAGGATAGCCATCTTGGTTAAAATCTGATATGGCCAATCCCAGTCCGTACCCATTTGCTCCACCAAAAATGCCGGCACTTTCACTTACATCAACAAACTTATTATTATCGTTTCTTAAAAGTTTATCACCACTTTCATAAGTCCTGTTGTTCCTGATACTGGCTTTGCCAAATGACTCTTCCGAATGAATGGCATGATTAAGCAAATACACATCCAAATCACCATCCAAATCATAATCAAAGAATGCGGCCGAGGAACTGTAATTGTCAAAATCCAATCCGTATTCTTCAGCTTTTTCCGAAAATGTTAAATCGCCATTGTTAATGTAAAGTTCATTCATACCAATAAATCCATTGGTTCCAGCCACAGCACACACATAAATATCCAACAGGCCATCGCCATTTACATCGGCCATAGATACACCTGTGCTCCAATCATTTTTTCCAGCAACTTTGGCCATATCAGTAATATCCTCAAATGTTAAATTTCCTTTATTTAAATAGAGTTTGTTTTGGTTTTGGTTTGAAGTGAAAAAAACATCTGGAAAACCATCATTATTTACATCGCCTATGGCCACACCACCGCCATTATAATAATAAAGGTAATCCAAAATATTTTGGCCAACCGTATCCTTGAGTGTGTTGTTAAAACGAATTCCTGAATCTTTGGGCGATAAAACCGTAAACAGCTTTTCAGGTTCTTTTTTGCAACCCAAAAGAACCATTGAAACCAAAATATATGGTATAAATTTAATCATGGTTCAATTTGAAAATTTTAGGCTGTTGGTTATTAATACCTATTATCAATTCAATTCCTTGCGTTGTTTTAAGCGTTGAAATATTCTTAATTTCCCCGTCCACAAAAAAGCCGGAGTCATCATAATCTACCCAATTGAAAGCACCATGACCATTACCCAACAATAAGCTTCCATAATTGGCATCAAGTCGAGAATACTGCGGCTTAAAGTTGTATTGGTTTCCACCAAGCACTAAATCTACATTTGAATCATTATTTATATCCAAAACAGCAATGGCATTTACACTTGAAAATTGCACTTGTGTAGGGAGTGGAATTATTTTAAAATCGCCCGATGGGCTATTTAAAGCCACTACCGTTTGAGAGATGTTTACTTCCCTAACAATGGATTGTGAAATGATTTCTTCAGAAAAAAGCTCATCAATAGATTTAGTGGCGTATTCTGAGAACTTTAAATTTTTCTTTTTTAAGGAAACTATTTGTGCTGTAAGTTCGTGTTTCGTAATAATGGGCACATCCTTACCATCAATGGTTTCCGTTAAGATTTGCTCAATCGTTCCGTTATTGTCGAAATCGTTAATATAGATTTTTATGGGCTTTTCTTTTGAAGGCTTGTAAGGTAAGTTCAATCCGTTATTGCCCAAAACCAAGTCAGGCAATCCATCATGGTTTAAATCGGTAACCTGAATGGTGTTCCACCAACCTTTAAACTGACTTAAATTGGTGTTACGTTCAACCAATTGCTTTCCATTATTTTCAAAAATCCTAGGTGTTCCCCAATCTTCGGTAACAATCAAATCTTTTTTGCCATCGGTATTAAAATCGTACCACTTGGCATCCGTTACCATACCTAAACCATTAAAGCCATAGGCTTTATTCTTGGTGATATCTTTAAAGATTCCCTTGCCGTCATTTTCCAATAACTGTTGTTTGGCATTAATGCCATAAATGGCAGGAACACTTCTACTCCCAACAAAAACGTCCATATCCCCATCGTTATCAAAATCACAAGGTGCAATTACCGACGCATTGTGAAATGTGGCTTGAATGGTCTCGCTACTTTCAGTAAAATAGCCTTTACCGTTATTGAGATATAATCTAGTTTTATAGCTTTTTTCATCTTCTACCTCATTTCCTCCTGTGCCCACCATAAGGTCTAAATCTCCATCATTATCAGCATCAAAAAATGCAGATGCCGTATCTTCAAGGTCTTTATCCTTTTCAAATCCTTGTGTAACTGATGCAACCAAATCCTCTGAAGACGTTTGAAAAAACAACTTACTTTCTTGCCCTTTTGCTCCTCCTACAAAAATATCGTCTAGCCCATCGCCATTAACATCGGCAACCGAAATTGTTGGACCTTCTCTGGAAAGCATTTGGTGTATTAAACCTTCATAGTTAAAATCGCTATGGTAATTCTCCTGATGAGCGCTCATTGTGGTGTTGACCTCAGACAAGAATGTGTTCTTGTTTTTATTTAAAGGGGCTAATTTTTGTAAAGCATCTGTTTGTTTGAATATGTACTTTTTATTTGGAAGAATATTTGCCAATGTTTCTAAAGAATTATCGGGCCATATAATTTGAATGGAGTCTATAGATTTATTTCCAATTCCGATGGTTTGGACATAATCAACGGATGATTGAAAGCCTCTGGACGGAATAACCTCCTGAAGAATAACTTCTTTATCTGAAAACAATTTTATTTTACTGCCAATGCCATATCTGTTTGGGGATTTTCCTTTTAATTGAATTTTTATATGCTTATTTTGGGTTAATGTTTCCGCATTGTTTTTATAAACAAGGGCTTCTTGGTTTACATTATTAATTACTAAATCCAAATCCCCGTCGTTATCCAAATCCCCATAAGCAGCCCCATTAGAGAATGTAAGCTTATCAAAACCCCAAGTTTCAGTAACATTTTCAAAACCCAAATTGCCAGAGTTTTTAAATGCATAATTGGATATAGGGTTGCTGGGCATTTTATTTACAATGTTTGAAACCTCTTCCTTTTTACCAGTAAGCACCATATTTTGGATAATATCGTTGGCAAAAAAGGTCATAAAGTCTTGATTGGTTAAATCATGATAAATACCGTTGCACACATAAATATCTTTGTAGCCATCGTTATCCATATCAAATAAAAGTGCGCCCCAACTCCAATCTGTTTTGGACACGCCGCTTAAATTGGCTATTTCCGCTAAATAATTATCACCTAGATTTAGCTGCAAACTATTTTGCATGTATTGATGGTCAAAATCCAAACCTTGCTTTCGTTGATAAACGTCATAGGTTTCAAACTGGGTGGTTTCTTTTACTCTTTTACTGTGCTCTGGCAACATGTCTGTAACAAACACATCTGGATTACCATCATTGTTAATATCGGCCATGTCCGCGCCCATTGAGGATTGGCTGGTGTGCGCCGTCCAATCTTTTATAGATTCGGTAAATGTGCCGTCTTGGTTGTTGATGTAGAGGTAATCGCGCTCATAAAAATCGTTCGACACATAAATATCCGGATAGGAATCCTTATTGATATCGCCCACCGTTACACCGAGTCCAAAACCTATTAGGCTTCCAAAAATTCCAGCTTCCTCGCTTACATCAACAAATTTTCCATCATCATTTCTGAGCAACTTGTCCCCACCACCTTTTAACAAGCTAGGCACTTCCCAATCTTCCGCACGAAGTTCCCGTTTGTTCGAATAATTTAATGAATTAACGGGGATAAAACTATTGTTAAGAATGTATACATCTAAATCGCCATCCTTGTCATAATCAAAAAAAGCGGCATGGGTGGTCAATCCATTTTCCGCGAGATTATACTCTTCCGCCTGTTCACTAAAAGTTAAATCGCCATTGTTGATATAAAGCTCATTTTTTAAATTATCGCCCTTTACATTTCCTGCGTTACACACATATATATCCAATAAACCGTCATTGTTAATATCAACCATATTAACACCTGTTGACCAAACATTGTTGCCTCCAATATTGGCTGATTTGGAAATGTCCTCAAACTTTAAATTGCCTTTATTAAGGAACAATTTATTTGGACCTTGGTTTGCCGTAAAAAAAATATCGGGCAAGTCATCATTATTGATATCGCCAATAGCCACGCCTCCGCCATTATAGAAATTACGATAAGTAAAAATATTGACTTCCTTTTCGTTTTGAACCGTATTTGTGAATTTTACACCCGTATCGTTTGAATCTAAACTGGTAAACAGCACATCTTTATTTGAATGATTAGATTCTTTACTACACGATATATAAACAACAACCATTAAAAAGAAAAACACTCCCTTTTTGCTCATAATTAATAAGAAGACTTAAAATAGTTAAAAAGACAATATAACATGATTTGACTTTTAGATATTAACTGGTTATAAAAAAGAGGGGGCGAACCACCACCCCCTCACACTAAGTTAACAAAAAAATCAAACTAAACTAACTCATAAAAACTTAGTACTAATATCCTGGATTTTGCGTTAAGTTAGGATTTGTACTTAATGCTGTAGCTGGTATCGGGAAAATCAGTTTTGTTCTATCTGTGGTATCAGGTTTCTGCTGAACAGGGTTTAACAATGTTCCAAAACGTACTTGATCATTTCGTCTCCAACCTTCCCAGTATAATTCTCTAGATCTTTCATCTGAAATATCGCTTAAAGAAGTTCCAGTATAAAGAGCATCTACACCCCTAGCAGCTCTAACAGCATTTAAAGGTCCTGATGGATCGCCTCCCATTCTTGCCATAGCTTCTGCCTTCATCAAATAAACATCTGCTAATCTAAAAATCACAAAATCATTGGCTGGTCTGGTTGTGTTAGCATAATCGGGAGTATATTTAATAGCTCTTATTCCTTTTTCCTCGGTTGAATTACCTAAATTAAATTCGCGGGTGTAAACTAATGGATTCCCCGCTCTGTCTTCAATTGGAGCTCCTGTCTGATTATATTGCGGTCCAAGTAAGAATCCAGTCTTTAATCCAGATACATCAGTTACACCAGCATAATCGCCACCTCTTCTTGGGTCAGCGGCATCAAATTTATCGTATAAATCCGTTAATGCCACAAAACCATTCCATCCACTTGGGTTGTGGTTATAGTGCAAGGTCATAAAGTAGTATCTAGATACTTCGCCACCTGTAGTATTGTTATTCTCTGAAACAAAAATATTCTCTGTTCCTTTATTGGTGTTATCTGCTGCAAAACTATCAAAATAGTTGCTTACAAAACTAAATGGACCCGCTATCACATCATCACAATAATCTATTACTTTTTGCATATCGGCGTTATCAAATGTAAATGGTCCTACCTGAGGCGTTCCATCTTCATCAGTTGCTTTATAAACGGCCCTATTCAAATACATCTTGGCCAATAAAGTCGCTGCAGCATACTTGTTAGCTTTATTATTTGCTGAAGTCGAAGGTAGACTACTATAAACAGCTTCCAACTGTGAAATTGCCAATTCTACAGCTTCTGTTCTTTTTAGCACGGTTGGGAAATCGGCATAACTTGCATCAATTTCTCTATAAGGTACCTGGCCAAACAAATCGGCTGCGGAAAACATATATAAGCTGGAATAAAAAGTAGCGATTGCTTCTTGCTCTGCGGTCGGACTATTGTTTAACGCATCAATGGCATTAAACAAACCTCCCAAAAGTTGATCCCAAGCACCTTGAACTCTAGGGTGCGATGAATTCCATTGGTGCAAATGTAAGGCTCTCCATGCACCACCATCATCCCAGTCTGCACCTCTAGTAGGCCCAGCCATTTCATCAGTTGAATGTTGGTTCAAAACAAATTGAAAATCAGTGTTTTGAAATGATCTCAATTGACTATATGCAGCATCAAGTTGGCCTGTAACAATTTCTTGCTCAGTTAGACCACTTTCTTCTAAAAGTCCGTCTAAATCTTCTTCCAAATCAGTACATGAAAATATGAATACTGTACTAATTGCAAAAACTAAATATTTTTTCATAATTCCTTTTTTTTAAAAATTTAAGTTTAACCCTAGTGAAAAAGAACGTGATCTTGGATATCCACCATACTCAATTCCGAAAGAAGGGACTCCATCAACTGACTTATTTGCATTAACTTCAGGATCAAAACCACTATAAGGTGTAATGATGAATAAATTCTGTCCTGTTAAAGTTAAACGTGCACCTTTCAAATACTCACCTACTTTTCCAAATTTCTCTGTATCAAAATTGTACCCAATACTCATATTGGACAACCTAAAGAAATCACCCGATTCTAAAAAGCGTGTTGAAATGATTGGGCTCGACCCTGGATCTTCGCCATTACCTATTACGCTTTTAATAACATTTTCTCCTCTGTTTAAGGCACTAGCGCTAAATAAGGCATTAGCAGTATTATTATAAATTTGGTGGCCATAAGCACCATAACCATTAATGGTGAAATCCCAATTTTTATAACTACCTCTTACATATAAACCAACGTTCATATCTGGGTTTGGATCTCCAGCAAAAATTCTATCACTTTGCCCTCCTGGTTGGTCGAAATTAGTATCCACCACCCCGTCGCCATTAGTATCGGCATAAATTGGTGTACCACTAGTATCGAAACCTTCAAAAACAGGCAAATAGAATGCATACAATGGTTGCCCATCATACAATAGTTGTAACCTCTCCCCTGACAAACCTTGTCCACCTGCAGAACCTGTTGGTGTACCAGAAGCAAAGGCCTCTTTACCTTTAATTTCATTTTTAAGGAAGGATATGTTACCACCTACTTCCAAAGAGAAATCTTCCTTATCTATGGCTTGATAATTTAAACCAATTTCAATACCTGAGTTCACGATTTCATCATCAAAATTAGCCCAAGTAAATGACCCTACAGGTCCTGGTTGTGCTACTGGAAGCCTGAATAATAAATCGTTGGTCGTTTTGCTGAAATAATCAATGTTACCTGTTAATTTTCTATCCATAAATCCAAAATCAAAACCAACGTTAAATTGTGTTGTAGTTTCCCATTTTAAATCTGGGTTACCAATATTTAACCTGGTTACACTTCCAGTATCTGTGGTAACAAACACATCTCTTGCTGCTTCTGTACTAAATTCTTGGTTACCTGTTTGACCCCAACCAGCCCTAAGCTTTAACTCACTAAATGCTTCTGGCAAAAATCCTTCCTCATGAATTTTCCAAGCTCCAGCAAAAGAAGGGAAATAACCATATCTATTTTCGGTACCAAACCTACTAGAACCATCAGCTCTAACGGTTGCTGTTAAAATATACTTACTGTTGATACTAAATATTCCTCTAGCAAAATAAGATTGTAAAGTAAATGGTAAAAAGCCTACCGTTAAAACACCATCACCGTCGTAACTATATGCAAAAGAAGAATAACCTCTTCTTTCAACAGTTGAAGCAGCAAAAATATTATCTAGATATATATTTTGATCATCTTGCGCAAAATCTCTTAAAACTAAATTATCTCCACTACCATTATAATCTTCGTAACTATGACCAATAACCGCATCAATATTTAAGTTTTCAGATACATCTTTATTGAAGCTCAGTGTATTGGTAATTAATTGATTATTAAATCTTGAGTTCGTGATTCCGGCAAAACCTCTATTGAGCGTAATTTGAGCTCCAAACAACCTAGATGCAGCAATACCTCTATAAGCATTAGTTCTATCAAAACCATAAGTAAACTCATACTTTAAATAATCCGTAAATTTAATACTGGCCTTAACATTACCGAAAAGTTTGGTTGTTTTCGTGTCATCATTAAAGTAAGCTAAATAAGCCAGAGGGTTTCTTTGGTTATCTGAGGGCTGTACAAACGTGCCATCCGCAGCATTGATGAAAGGCTGTGTTGGGTTCCATTTTAATGCTGAGGCCAACAAATCTCCTTCTGCACCAATAGATTCAGAAAGTGCAGTGGCTTCACTCTCAATTTGAGAGGCTGTTAAACTGGCCGAAACTTCAACTACATCATTAAAGAACTTTTGAGAGATGTTTGTATTTAATGTGTACTTATCTAATCCTGTATTTTCAATAACACCTTCTTGATTTAAAATACCCAAAGAAACCCTGTACTTACCAGTTTCTGAGCCTCCCGAATAAGATAGATTATGCTCGGTAGTTAATGCGCTTCTAGTAATTTCGTCCCAGGCATCAACACTACCTCCAGCATCAGCGCTAGGATTAGCAGCAGCATATTCGGCTGCATTTAAAAGGTCGTAAGAATTAGCTACTTTTGAAGTTGTTGTTGTAAACGAGTAATTTAATACACCATCTCCTCTTTTACCAGACTTAGTGGTAACAATAATTACCCCATTGGCACCACGAGAACCATAGATTGCCGTTGCAGAGGCATCTTTAAGAATAGAGATAGACTCAATATCGTTTGGGTTTATAAAGTTTAATGGATTTTTTGCACTAGTCTTACCAGAAATTTTACCGGTATCTGCGCCGCCCGCGTTACTACTATTGTTAAATGGCACCCCATCAATTACATATAATGGCTCATTACCAGACCTAACAGAAGAAGAACCTCGAATTCTTATGGTTGCTCCTGCACCTGGCTCACCACTTGATGTAGTCACTTGTACACCTGCAGATCTACCTTGTAGTAACTGATCTGGCGATGTAACTACACCTTTGTTGAAATCATCTGCACCTACAACATCCACGGCTCCCGTAGCATCTTGCTTTCTTATGGAACCATAACCCACAACAACAACCTCAGCGAGTTGTGCGGCATCTTCAACTAGTGTTACATTAATAGTGGTGCGTCCATCTACAGAAATCTCTTGGGTTTGGTACCCTAAGAAACTGTATGCCACAACAGCATCTGATGCAATGTCCTCTAAAGTGTAAAGACCATCAAAATCTGTTTGTGTTCCAGTAGTTGTTCCTTTAACTACAATGTTAACCCCCGGTAATGGCCCAGAGGCATCAGAAACAACACCCTTAACCGTAACGGTTTGTGCATAAACAAAGCTTCCGCCCAAAAATAGGAACAAAAGCATCATCCTTTTTAGTAAATTGTTTTTCATGTTTAAGTTATTTAATTTTAAGTTTAGTTAGCCCTCAATTTTTATGTATTAAGCAACGTATTCCAAAGATGTTAATAATAAGTAGGCCGTAGAAAGGAAATACAAAAAAACAGTCTTAAAAAGTACCGAAAACGTTTTCGATTTTGAGATTACTTCAAAACACTTGAGTTTTCTATGAGATATACATATATATTATATGAATATTTTATGAATTTAATAAATTCATTTGTTTAATGCAAATTGGTTGAAAGAAGAAACACACATTTCAAAAACCTACAAACAAAAATTACCTGAAATTTTATACTCCTTAAAAATGGATTTAGTGAAATGAAAATTGTATTTTCACTTCACTAAACTAACTTTCTTCTAAACCGATTAATGAAACCAGCAACCCTAAAGGATATTGCAAAGCAATTGGGCATTTCTATTACCACTGTTTCCAAGGCTTTAAAAAATTACCCTGATGTAAGCGAAAAGACAAAGTTTAAGGTCAGGACTTTGGCCGAACAATTAAATTATGTACCAAACTCATTTGCCATTGGTTTGCGCAAACAGGAATCAAAAACCATTGGGGTAATAATCCCAACAATGGTTCACTATTTTTTTTCCACGGTGATTGATGCCATTTTAAAGGAAGCCGAAAGCAGAAATTATATGGGCATCATCATGCAATCTAATGAAGATTACGAACTTGAAAAAAAACAAGTTGACCTTCTACTAAATAAGGGTGTTGATGGTATATTAATTTCATTATCAAACAAAACCAGAGATTTTAAGCACTTGCAGAAAATAATAGATTACCATGTACCTCTAGTGCTTTTTGATAAAATCGCTAAAGTCATGGACTGTTCTAAAATTGTTATTGACGACAGAAAAGCAGCTTATGATGCTGTTACTTACCTCATTAATAAAGGCTATAGGCGCATTGCCCATTTTCGAGGTGATTTGAATCCGCAAAACTCTATTGATCGTTTTCTTGGTTATAAGAAAGCATTATTGGACCATAATATTGAGTTTGACCCCAAACTGGTTTATTTATGCGATAATAATTCAGATTTTACTGATGGTTATAACAGTGCTGCAAAACTGATGCACGACCATGGCGATAATGTTGATGCCATTTTTACCGTTAATGATCTCTTGGCCATAGGTGCCATAAATTATTTTAATGAAAAGCAAATAAAAATACCCGACCAAATAGCATTGATTGGCTTCAGCAATTGGTTTATGGCTTCGGTTATTTCTCCTTCCTTATCCTCCATAGACCAACATGCCTATAAAATGGGGGAAACATCTGCCAAGATTTTATTCAATGAAATAGACTGTAAGTTTAAAGGTATTCCTGTAAAGCATGAAAAAATAACTATTGATACGGAATTAATCATAAGGGATTCGTGCTAGATTAACCATATAAAAAAGCGCTCTATGGTTTGAGCGCTTTTTCCAAAATAAATATTTTTTGGTTTTTGCTATCTTACCATATCAATTAAACGGGCCATATAGGTGAATTTCAAATCGCGTGTCTTTAAACCTTCCATTATGGCTTTCATTTGAGCCTCGGTTGGCTCCTCACCAGATGCATTTTGAGCAAGGGCTTGTTTCACATCTTCAAACATATTAACCGTCATGTGCGACGCATATGTATCACTACCTGTTGGCACCATGAACCTGCTTAAGCTCCAATATCCCTTAGCGCCATCATCAATCATTTGTTGATGCCAAGGTTGGAACACTTCCATTTCGGCTTTTTCATAAGCATCATATCCATTCATATCAACTTTCATAAAGTCCATATTGGCCACAGTACCTACTTTCATTTCAAAATCCCCTTTGGTATTGGCTATCTCTTGCATAAAAATTCGAACGGCCAAATCTCGAGATTTTGCAGCACTCATCATTTTTTTGTCCAAATCATCATCAGACATATCCGGATAAGCTTCCTTTACCCTTTTCCATAGATTGGGATTTTCAAACATTTTTTCGGCACTATCAAATAAGGTTACTGTAGCGTATTGATACCCTTGATGCTCTCCTCCTGGTAACAAGGCCCATAAATCCCATCCTACAATATCTCCTGCGTCAGACCGTTTTTGATGAATTTTTTTCCAGAATTGCTCTGTTTCCATATAATCGTTCTCTTGCTCATTATCTACTTGCATCAATTCAAAAACAAGAAAAAGTTTTTCTTGTGCTACCACTGGTGCGCTTAACAAAACCACCAAGGCAATAATCAGTAATTTTTTCATAAATTTTGGTTTAGGTTAGTATAAATAATTCACCAAATTAAGTAGCGGGAAGACGGATAGATTTTGAAAGTCGGACACCATTAGTTGGTGACTGAATTCCTAAGGGGGAAAATCAAAATACGATTAAAGGTACAATTTTTAACAATATGATTTTGAAATATCTGAATAATGCCAAAAGAACCTTATCAGGCCTTTTGTCTCCAATCCTTCTTAATTAGTTTTAAATAAGCATTCTAAATTAACCAAACTTTGCTACGCAATAAGTTAATTAGAGGCAAAACAAAGAAATTCAATATCGAAATCGATTTCGAAATATTTTAACATTAATATTTCGTTATTTTTTTGTGTCCCTTAAAAAATTTATGATATTAGGGGACTGAATGTCTTTCCAAATTATAAAAACAACTAAAAAAAAACGGCCATGGCACTAATCAGGCAATTAAAAAACAACCACATTTTAGCGATAACCATTGGCATTGTATATGTTTGGTTTGGAGCCTTAAAGTTCTTTCCTCACTTAAGTCCTGCAGAAAGTTTAGCAAAAAACACAATTGATGTTATTACAATGGGGCTTATCCCATCGCACATCTCCATTCATTTGTTGGCTACCTGGGAAACGGTTGTTGGCATTTTTCTGATTTTTAACATCTACAGAAAGAAGACCCTTATCCTTGCGCTTGTACATATTATCTTAACATTTGTCCCTTTAATTATTTTTACGAAGGATTCATTCGCCATATTGCCGTTTTCGTTTACGTTACTTGGTCAATATATTTTTAAAAACATCATCATTATAGGCGCAATTATTACCTTGTACAAAATGCCCGAAAACAGAAAGTTGATTGGTTTGCACTAATTGTATCTCTATCAAAAAAAATTGAGCTAAATCTTAGGCAAAAAATTGACGTTTGAAAATCGACTTTTGGGCAAAACCTGCAATTCAATAAACCAAAATTATCTCTTGCCATGATAAAAACTACCCTAAAAATATTAGCAATTCTTGTCACTTCATTTTCAGCAATTAATGCCCAAAATGACGGCTGGAATATCACTACAACATCAAATGAAAACTATACTGGGATTGTTGTTGCTAATGGGCGTATTGGCATTTTACCCTCCGAGAAACTTTTTAAAACAGAGCAAATTATACTGAATAATGTTTATGACAAGGAATCTCCACTTGGTGTTAGTAGAATTTTAAAAGGCATAAATTTCCAAGACATTGAAATTGAAATAGATGGTGAAATTGTTTCGGAAGATAATATCGCCAACTGGAGCCAAACTTTGAATATGAAGGAAGCGTCATTTACTACGCGTTTTGATTTTAAAAACAAGGCTTCTATTTCCTATACCATGTATGCTCTACGAAATGTGCCCTATTCTGGGTACTTGGATATCTCCATATCAGCAAAAAAAGACATAGACATTAAGGCTACTGCAAGCCTAACCATACCAAAAGAATATCACGACCCTATTAGTACGTTTAGAATTTTACAGGATTTGGAAACCACGATGCCCATTCTTCAAACAGTGGCAAAAAGTAGGTTGAAACGTCATACGGTGGCTGCTTCTGGAACATTTATTTGGCATGATATAAACAGTACTCGAGAACACCAAAGACCAGAGTTGTATCATAATAAAATTGACGATTACAACAATCAATTATCATTCAGTAAAACGATAAGAAAAGGAACATCTTTAAATTTTGCATGGACGGCGGCACAATGCTCAACTCAGGATTTTAATGACCCTCAAAATGAATCGGAACGTTTTGTGATTTTTAACCTTTTAACCCCAAAAGAAGATTTGTTAAACCAACACAAAGACCTATGGAACACCCTTTGGAAAGGGGATATTATTATTGAGGGTGACCTTCAATCGCAACAGGATGTTCGTTTAGCCCTTTATCATTTATATGCCTTTGGTAGAGGAGATTCAAACCTCAGTATTGCCCCAATGGGGCTTTCATCCCAAAACTACAATGGGCATATTTTCTGGGACACAGAATTGTGGATGTACCCACCTCTTTTATTATTAAATCAGGATATAGCCAGGTCTTTGGTAAATTACCGTTCAGACCGTTTGGATAAGGCAAAGCAAAAGGCCATTAATTTCGGTTACAAAGGCGCCATGTTTCCATGGGAAAGTGACGATACAGGAGAAGAAGCCACACCAGCCTGGGCATTGACCGGAACCTTTGAACATCATATTACGGCAGATGTCGCCATTGCCTTTTGGAATTATTATAGAGTGACAAAAGATAAACTTTGGCTAGCCGAACGTGGCTACCCTATGCTAAAAGAGATTGCCGATTATTGGGTAAGCAGGGTTAGTAAAAATGGCGATGGCTCCTATTCCATAAAAAATGTTGTTGGGGCTAACGAATTTGCTCCGAATGTTGATGACAACGCCTTTACCAATGGTTCTGCAATTACCGCCCTTGAATATGCAGTATTAGGAGCAAAAGAATTAGGCTTAACACCAATTGATATTTGGGGCGATATTGCAAAAAACATTAAAATCCATAAGTTTCCTGACGGCACAACTATGGAGCACAGCAATTATAATGGTGACATCATTAAGCAAGCTGATGTAAACCTGCTCACATTTCCACTAAATATTATATCAGACAAAGAGACCATTCTAAAGGACTTAAAGTACTATGAGCCCAAAATAGCAAAAGAAGGCCCTGCCATGGGCAAATCTGTTTTTGCGGTAATTTATGCCCGACTTGGGGATGCCGAAAATGCCTTTAGATTATTCAAGGAAAGTTACGAGCCAAACAAAAGAGCTCCATTTGGTGCGCTTTCTGAAACTGCTACAGGCCACGAACCTTATTTCGCTACAGGGGCTGGGGGCATGCTACAGACTGTTTTATTTGGTTTTGCCGGTCTACATCTAACTGAAGATGGCATTATCCAAAAGGACCCTATTCTTCCTAAACTCTGGAAATCTTTGACCATAAAAGGTGTCGGCACAGATAAAAGAACTTATGTTGTTGAAGATTAAATACGATAAAAGTCAAAATTACTTAAAGAAACTTATCAAGAAATAGTTTAGTTAGTTCTGAATGATTAATAGCTGAGATGACAACAAATCTCAGCTATTAGCTTTTATTTTAGTACTTTCAATAAAATTTAAAATAGTGAAAACTATCTCCCATAGCATTATTTGCCTCTTTTCAGTTGTTTTGATTTTTGGCTGCAAAAAGAACAGCAAAGAGCCCAACAAAGGTGCTTTTGAAACAAACAATGGCATAGTTGCGCCTGAAGGCATGGTTTGGGTTAATAAAAAAACCTTTACACAAGGTGCCAAAGAAGGGGATAAATATGCCATGCCAAGGGAAAAGCCCGCACACTTGGTAACGGTTGATGGTTTCTTTATTGATGTTACCGAAGTGACCAACAAACAGTTTAAGGCCTTTGTGGATGCCACCAATTATGTTACCGTAGCAGAACAACCAGTTAACTGGGAAGACATGAAAAAAGAACTTCCAGAGGGCACACCAAAACCACACGATTCCATTCTTCAGCCCGGTAGTTTGATTTTCAACAAGAACGTCAACAAAGTGGCCACAATGGGCGACTATTCGCAGTGGTGGACGTGGAAAATCGGTGCCAATTGGAAGCATCCCGGAGGACCTGATAGTAACATTGAGGGCAAAGATGATTTTCCTGTAGTGCATATTGCGTATGAAGACGTCATGGCTTACTGTAAATGGGCAAACCGACGCTTACCTACTGAGGCTGAATGGGAATCCGCCGCTCAGGGTACTGAAACTGATAAAATTTTTACTTGGGGAAACGATTACGAAGTTTTGAACCAAAAGGCCAATACATGGCAGGGTGTTTTTCCTATTAAAAATGAATCGGAAGATGGCTTTCCATTTATAGCACCCGTAAAATCCTATGAACCCAATAGTATTGGACTTTACGATATGATGGGAAATGTTTGGGAATTGACGAGCGATTTGTTTAACGTGAACTACTACAAGCAACTGGACATTTCAAAACCCATAGTTAACCCCAAAGGTGCGGACATTGGTTTTAGTCCAGACAACCCCTACCAACAGGAACATGTGATAAAAGGCGGCTCATTTTTGTGCCATGCCTCGTATTGTACCAGTTTTAGGATATCCGCAAAAATGGGAACAAGCTTTGATTCCAGCTCAGACCATGTCAGCTTTAGAACCGTTGCTACTCCTGATATGCTGAATAAATAACAAGTTTATTAAAAGGCCCTTGGCTTTAAAGATTTTAGGAAAGGAACAATCGTGTTCGAAATCATGTTCTGTTTTAGAACCAAATGTAAGTAATTCAGTTATTAAATGCATAAAAAAACGGATTGTGGGTGCACAATCCGTTGATTTCATTGGCCTTTGGCCTTGTAGCGGGAACAGGACTCGAACCTGTGACCTTCGGGTTATGAGCCCGACGAGCTACCTACTGCTCTATCCCGCGATATTGGACTGCAAATATACAATCCTTTTTAGTTTCTGCAATATTATTGGCAAAAAATATTATTGCCCAATGCTATCCGCTTGAAAATGTTGCAACTCAGAATTAATAAACCGCAAAGAAATTTGAATAGGGTTACAACAAACCTCACAATCCTCAATATATTTTTGATTTGGAATTGAGTTATCCAATAACATAGAAATGTTTTCCCAACAATACGGACAAGTAAAATAATGTTCAAGCATTTTTAAAAATAAAAAAAGCCATCAAAATTGATGGCTTTCAAACTAAAATTTATAAACTTTACTTTTCAATTATTCCTTTTCAATATCCATTACAGCTGTAGAACTTTGCATTTTTAAATGCATAAGCATTGGTGGATTATTACCTGAAACACTAATATATTCCTGGTTTAAATTGTTATCGCTTACCATAAAAGTATTTAACTTGGTTAAATTCATAAACTCCATTGGAACATCTCCAGTAAACTGATTTGTGGACAATAATAATTCCTCCAACTCTCTTAATTGAGCAATTTCAGAAGGTATTTCACCATCCATTTGGTTATCCATCAAACTTAATTTTTGCAATTTGGATAATGCGTAAATCTCAGTTGGAATTTGACCTGAAAGGAAATTGCTTCCCAATAAGAGTTCTTTAAGGTTTGTCAACCCCATTAACGAACTTGGAATTTCTCCAGTAAATTTATTGCTGTATAATTTTAAAGATTCAAGCTTTTTCAATTCTCCCAATTCTGATGGAATATTACCTTCAAAACCATTCATAAATAATTCAAGAGCAGTTAACTCCTTTAAATTTTGCAAAGTTGAAGGAAGTGTTCCATATAATTTATTGAAACCTAAATTGATTACCCTCAAATTGGTCAAATTGCCAATTTCTTGAGGAAGCTCACCATGCAAATTATTGAATTGAAGATTTATTTCAACAATTTTATCACCTTCCACTTTAATACCATACCAAGAATCGGCTGATGTACTTAAGTCCCAAGTGGAATTCCATTCAGCACCGTTGGTGGCATTATATATAGCGATTAGAGCATCTTTTTCTGTTGGAGATATGCTGGCAAACGAATAAGCCGTTACAAAGAAACATACCACAATAAGTTTTAAAGTCTTCATTTTTAGATTAAATTTGGGATTAATTCTCTTACGAAAGTAACCCAACACTAGACTAAAAACTATTTTATTCGATGAAATGCATAATATTTTAACATTTTCATTTCGACCAACTACATATTTAGGATATTTTTTCTTCTAAAGTTTGTATGATTTTCAAAAAATTTAAAATTCCACATTTAATAATTCACCACAAATTTGAAGCATTTCAAGTTCGGCAAGCTTAGCTAAATACCTAGCCCGATTTCTACTTAATTCAGTGCTTAAAAGATTAAGTTGGGCCTGTCTAAACTCAATGGAATTGACCTGCCCTAATTTGAATTTTTCCTCTGTACGGTCAAAGTTGTTTTGTGATGTTTTAATATTTTCTTCCTGAAGCTCGTAAATTTTAAGTTTGTTTTGAAAATCGTCCCAAGCATTATTAAAGTCATGGACTATTGTTGCCTGCAACTGCTCCTTTTCAATGGCACTGGCTTCCAAATTTATTTTAGCATTCTTAACCCTTGTAATGGCACTTCCCCCATCAAACAAATTCCAACTTAAATTTAATCCTCCTGATAGACCTGTATTTGTTGATACAGCGACAAAAGACGCCGCATTGTTGTTATTTTTATTCCATCCATAACTACCTGTTAAACCAATAGTGGGCAAATAGGCAGACTTTTGGAATTTCACCCCTAATGAATTGATATCGATATTCTTATTTACTTGTAACAGACGAACATTATTGGCCATTGCCTTTTCCAAAAGTTCATTTTCATCGTATAAGTTTTTAAATTCAATGGATGTTTCTATATCAAATTCACTCAGCAACGCATTCCCTAAGACCAAATTCAAATCCCTTTTATAGTTCAGCAATTGTTGCTTGGAATTCATTAAATTGATGCTATCGTTATTAATATCAACTTGTGCATTAAGTACAGCCAATTTGGTGCTTTGACCATATTGAAATTGATACTCTGAACGGGTTAACCTATCTTTTGATATAGTCAAAGTTTGTGCAATGGCATCAGTATTTTCAATAAGTTCGGCAACATTATAGTAAACCGTAAACAACTGTAAAATTGTATTTTCAATGGTTTCGCGGGCTTGAAGCTCCGTTAGCTGTTGAGTTTCCTTTAATTGATTGTAATTATAGGCACGCCCCAAACCATCGAACAACACATAATTCAAGTTCACTGATGCATTGTATCTTGAACTTTCAGCACCGTTTAGTGTGGTAACCCTTCCATCGGAAAACTCTGCTTCAGTATTATCTCTATTAAATGTTCCACCTGCATTTCCTGTAACCGTTGGAAGATAACCCGAATTTAAAACTCCGGCATTGTTGGTAGCAATTTCAACATTGGTATTGGCCAATTTGATACCATAATTATTTTCAAGAGCCAAGGTCACGGCTTTTTCTGGCGTAATCAATTCTTGAGCAAAAACCGAGAGTTGCGATATTAAAAAGATACTAAAAAAGCCAATTTTAATGTTCATGTTCTTCCTTTTGTTCTTTAATGGCCCTTTCCACTTCCTCTTTGGTTACATCATTTCCGGTAGCCAACCATTTTACATTCTTTTTAATTTCATTGCTGAATGACAAAAACAACGGCAAAACCAACAATGTGAGTATGGTAGCGTAACCTATCCCAAATGATATAGAAATAGCCATTGGTTTTAAAAACTGTGCTTGTCTACTTTTTTCGAGCAATAATGGGGCAAGACCCGCAATAGTGGTCAATGATGTTAAAAAAATAGCCCTAAATCTCGATTTTCCAGCCTCAGAAAGTGCCAAATCAAAAGGCATGCCTTCTTTTAAGTTGGTATTGAATTTTCCAATGAGCACCAAACCATCATTCACCATAATACCTATTAAAGCTATAATGCCCAACAAGGACAAAACGTTTACTGGAAAACCTAACAGCCAGTGCCCCCAACCAACGGCCGTTAAACTAAACGGCACGAGCAGTAAGAGTAAAAGTGGCTGGCTATAACTTCTAAAAGTAAATGCAATGGTAATATAAATAAGCAGCAAAATAGGAATACCAGCCCTTTTTAGGGAATTGGACAGTTTGGTTGCTTCTCTATTCTGGCCCTCAAAAGATGCCGATATTGTTGGGTACTTTGATTTAATTTCCGGAAGAATATTGTTTTTAATATCATCTAGAATATCTGTAGCGCTATTGCTGGGGTCTTTTAAATCAGCCGAAACTTGTATCTCGCGTTGCCCCTCTAAATGGTTAATGGCAACATCTCCTCTCTGTATACTGTAAGTTGCAATGTCCTTTAAAGTAACCCGTTCACCAGAAGGTGTAACGATGCGCATATCGTCCAGGTTATTAATCGATTCCCTGTTGCTTCTGTCGTAACGCACCCAAACCTTAATTTCGTCTTGTCCGCGCTGAAAACGCTGGGCCTGAAGACCAAAAAAACCTCCTCGAACCTGAGCCATAACTGTTCGCAAATCCAATCCCAATAAATAGGCGCTTTCCTTTAATTCCAATCTAATTTCCTTAATTCCCGCCGGATCATTGTCTTCAACATCCTTTAATAACGGATTGGTTTGCAATACCTCTTTAAGTTCGACCTTTGCACCTTTTAAATCTTCAATATTATTACTTAAAAGAGATACTGAAACTGGGCTTCCACCGAAATTTCCTCCCGAACCAAAAATCAAGCGCTCAGTACCGATAACAGGACCAACAACTTCGCGCAATCTGTTGGCTACCAAACTTGAATTTATGGCATCTGGACGCTCTTCCCCTGGAAGCATATTGATATCCAAACGTGCACTGGATGAACTATTCAATGTTAAAATAGTGTTCTCAAAAAGTTCTATACCAGTACCTTTAAAATATTTTTCCGTGAATTCCTGATTTACCAAAAACGATTTTTCCTCAATCATGGAAATGATGGAATCTGTTACTTTTACATTGGTGCCATTTGGCATATCCAATTCTACCGAAACCCTGTCACTCGCAATGGATGGAAACAATGTCATCCCAATTATTCCACCACCAATAGAACCAAATGTTAGAATTAATAGTGCCACAAAAATGCCAAATGATAATAGTTTGAATTTTAGAACAAAGTCTAAAGTGGGACTATAAACTTTATCCCTCAAAAAGGACATAATGCGATCACCTATTTTATTGATAAAACGCATTTTAGCAAAAAACTGCTTGGTTTTGGAGGGGTTTTCAACCTCAACTGGTTTTCTCAATGCTTTGGAATGTGCCAAATGTGCGGGAAGAATAATAAGGGCCTCTATCAATGAAATTGACAAGGTTAACATCACTATAACAGAAACTTCACTGAAGAATTCGCCAATCCTACTTTCTAAAAACAAAAACAATGAAAATGCCAAAAGTGTTGTTACAATAGCCGAAACTACCGGCGGAATAACTTCCATAGTTCCATCAATGGCCGCCTGAATAGATGTTTTACCCTTTTCGTAATGCTGATAAATGTTTTCCGCAATCACAATACCATCGTCTACCAAAATACCTATTACGATAATCATTCCGAAAAGTGACAACACGTTAATGGTGACATCAAATTGGCTGGCAAAAATAAACATGCCCAAAAATGAAATGGGAAGACCAAACGCCACCCAAAATGCCAATCGCGTATTTAGAAACAATGAAAGAAATAAAAGCACCAAAATAATACCGGCAATAGCATTTTTTATGAGCAATTCTGTTCGTTGGTTCAAAGTAATGGATAAATCGCGAACCACATCAAGTTTTACGTTATTGTGGCTTTGGTTATAACCCTCAATGTATTCCTTTACTTTATCTGCAGAAGAAATTAAATCTTCATTATTGGTACTGGTAACGGTAACATTAACAGCTAGATTTTTATTAAAATATGAAGCATTTGGTGTTTCAGAAAAACGGTCGCGGATGATGGCGACATCCTTCAATCTTACTGTTTTTCCATCACTCGACGCCTTTACAATAACATTTGATAACTCATCACCATAATAAGATCTGTTGTTCGCACGAATTAAATACTCCTCTGCCAATGTTTTGATGTTTCCACCTGTAACCAAAATATTAGAAGCACTTACGGCCTGTGCCACATCTGAAAAACTCAAATTATAGGCCAATAAACTAGTTTCGTTAACAGCAATTTCAATTTCCTCTTGAGGATATCCAGTGATTTCAACTTGCGAAATACCGTCAATGGCCCGTAAATCGTTTTCAACTTGTCTTCCCAATTGCTTTAAGGTAGCCAAAGGAATATCCTTTCCGCTAACTGCAAAAGAAATGGTTTGCCTAACCTCTTCCCGCTTGGCAACGATTAAAGGTTCCATTCCTGTTGGGAACGACGGCACTCTATCCACTGCGTTCTTAACCTCCAAGAGCATGAAATCGATATTTTCGCCCTTTTCAATTTCAACGGTTATAGTACCACTATTTTCTCGAGAAACAGAGGTTACTCGGTCTACGCCTCTTAACCCCTTTAAATTATCTTCTATTTTGAGCACAACGCCTTCCTCTATTTCTTGTGGAGATGCTCCAGGATAAGTTATATTAATATTGATGATTTTGGAATCCACCAATGGAAAGAAGGACGACTTTAAGGATAACATCCCTATGACACCAAATGCAAAAAACGCCAAAATGAACACGTTTACCGCAACATGATACCTAATAAAATAGCTGATTAATTTTCTCATGTATTAGCGTCCTATTTTGTTGATGTTTCAAAAGGTTTCACGAGCATTCCAGCATAAGCTCCAGGCACCGATTTTTTCAAAATGACGGTACCATCCGGCACATTTTTTAAAACCACTTTGGTTTCGGAAAAATAAATAGGCTTAACATCAACAACATCCAATAGGCTATCTCGAACAACAAAAATCTGTTGGCTTTCCAAAAGCAAGTTTCTGTCTATCTGAATGGCATTTTTCTCTTCTTTGGCATCCAAATTGGCCTCTAAATAAAGCCCTTCTTTCAAATTATCATCTTTAACCTCAATAAAAGCAGTAATGGTTTGCGTATTAGTATCAATACTACCATTAACGCGAGATACAGTACCCGTATATTGCTCTGTATTGTTTAGATTGTTTAAACTCACAGACTCGCCAACCCTGAGCAAGTTTGCATAATCTTTACTTAATGCAACTTCCATTTCGTAAACCGAGGGGTCAATAAATTCACCAAGCTTTTGTCCGTTTCTTATCAAGGAACCTTCGGTAACCAAGGCCTCGGTTAAAACACCAGAAAACGGAGCGGCTATGGTGTATTTTGACAAACGTTGTTCTAAGTTTTTAACATCGTAGTAATCTGTAACTATATTACGACCAGTGATAAAATAGTTTTCCTTTTCGGAGGTAATTTTTGGCAGTTCAGGGGTAGATTTGTTTAAATCAAACCCATTAAGATAGTTTTGCCATTTTGGATAAACATCAGGAAAATCCAAACGTAAATCGGGCATTATGGCTGCTATAGTATTATATAATTTACTTTTTGCTGATTGCACATTGGCATAATGCTCAGAGGCATCCATACGAATCAAAGCCTCACCTTTATTGTATTTCTGCCCAGGTTTAAAAAGTTTTGCTGATGGCTTAAAAACACCTTGAACTTCAGAATATAACTCTACTCTTCGTTTGGCAACCAAACTTCCATTTGCGGGAATTACAATTTTTATTGTACCATTTTCAACCGTATCGGTAAAAACGGTTTTAACCACTTTTTCCTTTACAGGCTTCGGTTTATTTTTATTGGCAATGAGTCTTTTAGCGAAAAGAAAGGAAAAGACAATTAGTAAAATTCCTAATACGGAAAGTATAATTTTACGCATGCTGGCAATTTTGATGGTCAGAAATCAAAAATACCTAAATAGTTCTGTATATCAGTTAAAATAAACTTAAAAAACTAGGCCTCAAATGCCTCAATTTTAAGCTGGATATCTTCCCATTTTTGCATACAATCCTGCAAATCTGCTTTCTTTTTTTGGTAATCACCAAAGAAGTTGGGTTTTGAAGTTACTTCTTCGTAATTAATCTCCAACTCCAAATCAATAGCCTTAATATCTCGCTCCAATTCATTTATTTTGGCCTCAATATTACTGAGCTTATTATTTAAAGACTTTAGCTTTTTTTGGTCTTCGTATGATTGCTGCTTTTTTTCCTTTGGCTTTTCCTTTTGTACTGTACGCTTTTCAACCTCCCGTAAACTATCTACTTTACGTTGTTCCAAATAGTAATCAATATCTCCCAAATATTCTTTAAGCTTATGGTCTTTAAATTCATAAACAACATTTGTTAGCCCTTGAAGAAAATCACGGTCGTGCGATACCAAAATCAACGTGCCGCCAAATCGCTTTAAGGCCTCTTTTAAAACATTTTTAGATTTGATATCCAAGTGGTTCGTGGGCTCATCCATAATTAGGACATTAAATGGCTGCAGCATGAGTTTGGCCAATGCCAATCTGTTTCGCTCGCCACCTGAAAGTACGCTTACATATTTTTCAACCTCATCACCACGAAACAAAAACGAACCTAAAATATCTCGAACTTTACTTCTGTTGGTTTCATTGGCGGCATCAATCATGGTGTCTAAAACGGTTTTCTTGCCATCTAAATATTCAGCCTGATTTTGGGCAAAATACCCAATTTGCACATTATGCCCCAACTTTAAATGTCCTTGGTGCTTTATTTCACCAACAATGATTTTGGCCAAAGTAGATTTACCTTGTCCGTTTTGCCCAACAAAAGCCGTCTTGCTATCACGTTCAACCATTAGGTTAATGTGTTTTAAAACCTGGTTATCACCATAGCTTTTGGAAATATCTTCCGCTTCAACTACCACTTTTCCGGGAGTGACTGAAATGGGAAAATTTAAAGTCATGACACTGTTATCATCTTCATCGACCTCAATCCTATCAATCTTATCAAGCTTTTTGATGAGAGACTGCGCCATTGTTGCCTTCGAAGCCTTGGCACGGAATTTTTCAATTAATTTTTCGGTATGCTCAATTTGTTTCTGCTGGTTTCTTTGGGATGCCAATTGCTGAGCTCTTATTTCTTCGCGCAGTACCAAATATTTGGAGTAAGGTTTGGGGTAATCATAAATCCTACCTAAAGAAATTTCAATTGTTCTGTTGGTTACATTGTCCAAAAACATTTTATCGTGAGACACGATTACAACCGCACCCGCATAATTTTTTAAAAAGCCTTCCAACCAAATAATGGATTCTATATCCAAGTGGTTTGTTGGCTCATCCAGCAATAAAATGTCGTTATTTTGAAGAAGCAATTTGGCCAACTCAATGCGCATGCGCCAACCGCCAGAAAACGTATCAGTCAATTTGTTGAAATCTTCACGCTTAAAACCTAAACCTTGAAGTATTTTTTCGGTGTCGCCCTGATAATTGTACCCTCCTAAAATTTCATATTGGTGCTGCAACTCATTAATATCGACCATAAGTTGATGATAGCCCTCACTTTCATAATCGGTACGCTCTACCATTTGGATATTTACAGTCTCCATTTTGGTTTCCAATTCTTTTATTTCGGTAAAAGCCTCATAAGATTCCTCCAAAACAGTTCTACCAAAAACAAAATCTATATCCTGCTTTAAAAAACCTATTTTAAGTTCTTTATCTGTAGCGATTTGCCCAGTATCAGGTTCCATTTCTCTAGATAAAATTTTGAGCATAGTAGATTTGCCAGCACCATTTTTGCCGATAAGCCCAACCCTATCTCCATTTCCTAGTTTAAAAGTAATATCCTCAAAGAGGTATTCCCCTTGAAATGAAATCGATAAGTTATGAATATTCATCATAGAAATGTAACTTTTATCACAGACCCAACATCATTAAATCTTACTTTTGCCTGAAATTCAGGTTGCAAAAATACATTAAATTATATGTTTAAAAAAGGAACAAAATTATACGGCATATTTACAGGCAAATGCCCAAAATGCCATGAAGAATCTATGTACACCAACAAAAACCCTTATATACTTTCTGAGGCTTTAAGCATGAATGAAAAATGTAGCAACTGCGGCACAAAATATAAAATAGAACCTTCATTTTTTTATGGCGCCATGTATGTAAGTTATGCGGTGGGTATTGCCTTTGCTGTAGCGGCTTTTGTTATAAGCTTCTTGGTTTTTAATGCCGGTAGAAATTCTATATTTATTTCAATTATTGGCACTCTGGTAGTTTTTATGCCTATCATCATGCGTCTTTCCAGAAATATATGGATTAACTTTTTTATGAGTTACGACAAATCACTTCCCAAGAAAAAATAACCCAATGTTCTGCCAACTTTTCTGAGAATACAGGCTTTATCTATTTTCAAACCGTCTAATATCAATTTCTTCGTCCAAATAAATGTTGTGTTCAATAAAATTATAGAGTTGTTTTGCAGCATATGGGCCAATCATAACGCCCCGAGTTCCCAGGCCATTTAGTACATACATATTTTTATGACGTTCATTTTGCCCAACCAAAGGTCTTCTATCCTTTACTGTTGGCCTAATGCCAGCCAATTGATTAACAACCTCAAAATCACATTTTATCAGTTTTTTTAATTTGGACAACATCTCCGTTTTTGCCTTTATGGATATCTCTTGGCTTAAATCTTTCCATTCATAAGTGGCTCCAACTATATATAAATCGTCATTCAAAGGAATTAAAAACACGCCTGCCTTTAGCACAAAATCAATTTTTAGACTTGGGGCATGAATGGTCAAAAGTTCGCCCTTTGCCGGAACAAGAGGTGAATTTTTGAAATATGGGTTTTTTAAAACGCCATAACCTTCAGCAAAAACAATATGCTTTGCTTGGATATCCTTATATACAACAATATTTCTTTCAGTTGTTAAAACATTATATTCAAAGGGTTCTTGAAACAATATCCGCTTTTCCAACAAATCCGTTTTATAAGCTTCAATCATGGTTTTCACATCAATTCTGCCCGTATTTAAAACTTCACCAAAACCAAATGGCGCATCTATAGCCTCATTATTGTTTTTTAAAATATTTGTTGAAAGGTATTTAGAAAGTAACGGTTTATCTGAAGTGGCAAACCAATCATTTTGTTCTTCCAATGAGTTAAATCTTCTGTAAACCGGCATTTTATAGTCCAATTTTACATTTAACTCTTTTTCAATTTTCGCATAAAGGGGCAATGCCAAATTAAGTTGCTCCTCACTTTTCCAAACTGACGTAAAACGTTTTAATACCACAGGATTGTATAGACCACCTGCAACCGCAGAAGACTGTTGCGAAGCATCGTCGAATACTATAAAAGTTTTTCCATTTGCCTTTAATTGCTCACAAAAGCTAATTCCGGCTATTCCAATGCCAACAATGATATAGTCTACATTCATAATTACGCGCAATATAATCAGAAAATAAATTTCTGCATCCGTGGGAATGGAACAAAAACAAAAACGCCCACTTTTAAGTGAGCGTTGTATTATTTAAATTAATTATGGCCGAATTAGTACGTCCACATATCAAGTTCAAAATCTCTGATTTTGTTTTTAATCCTTTCAGATTCAAGAAGTTGCATTAAAGCATTATCTGAAATATACTCAGATATTTTTCTGTCTTGCTGTACGTTTTCCTCTTTGTAGATATAAGCCTGAAAACGTCTTGCATTCAACACATGGTCAAACGAAAATGGCATGGAGCTATTTTTGTTATTAAAGGATTTAGCCTCGTGCAACACTTCTCTAGCATCTGGGAAAAACACCCAAAATAATTCAACTAGGTCAGGCGTATCTGTATCAATAAAGTTAACATCTGGAGCTACAGGAGCAATTCCTAATAATCTGTATTTCATTTCAGATTGGCGCTTATCAAAATACCAAAGTCCTCTAATACGGTACTCCATAATGTCGGCTGCTGTAATATCTCTTCTAATGATATATTGAGGATCTAATTCTTCTCCAGCATTAATCTGCTCAATACCTAATTCTGTGGTATCAATCATAGTTAACGCACCTTCAATATCTTTTAAGGTTCTTTTTGTGGTAAAATAAGAATCATCATAAATATTTTCTATTCTACCGTTTTTGATGTTCTTCATAAGTACATCATATAAAGACCGTCTATCGCTACCGATATTGTTGGTATCTATAGGATAGTACAATGGGAAGTTTGCACGTTCGTCAAGAACGATTCTTTCCCAAACCATCTTAGAAAACAAAATATCTCTATCATCAACATAACCATATTCCAGTGGTTTATCATTGTCAACAGCTTTTTGGGCTTCAGTTCTTACACCAATTTCCTCAGGGCTTTTTGCATTAAGTATATTGGCTTGTGCAAACATACTTGTAGCCGTAAAAGCGGTAACAACGGTTAATAAAAAACTTTTTATATTCATCTTATTATTGTTTTACATTATAATTATTTGGGATGAGCCAAGGCTTATCCCAAATAGTATCATTTTAATTTGTAAGCTCAACAAATACAGGAGATACCTTTTTAAGTATCACACTTACGCCACTGGCTTTTGCTTCGATATCAAATATTTGAACATCAGATCCACGTTTTGCTCTGCTTAACGCTTGCTTTGCTCTAGCATCTAGCTTACTGCCGTTAACGTTAATTGTTGGCTGTCCTGCAACTTTAAATTTAAATCCAGTAACGTTTAATGGTAATTCAAAATCAAAATCATCGAACTTAGCACCAATAGTGGAAATCTCTAAGCTATTACGTTGCATTTTAATTGCACCATCTTCACCTCTAACAGTACCTGTTGGTTTTGGTAAATCTTTAATTCTGAATTTTGCATTATCACTAACAGGTTTGCCATCTGGCAAGGTACCAGTTACATTGATTGTTACTTCTCTACCTTTAATTAACGTAGCATCCATAACATATCTGCTTCCTCCAAGTGAACTCAAACCTTGGGCTGAAGCTCGTACTTTGTTATCTGGAATACCTGCAAATGAAATAGTCATTGGGTTTTTAACACCTCGATATACAACATTCATCTTATCAGCCGAAATAGTAGCTGCATTTGGTTTTGCAACGGTTGCGAAAGATGAGCTTACAGGCACAGGAATTTCTTCTCCGCCTTCACCAAAAAATAAGTTTCCCTCTATTTTGTGTTCACCAACACTACCCGTACCAATTTTCAATTTAACTTTACCATCTTCAATAGAATATTGATTTTCAGCAAGTGGTCTTCCGTCCAATTTTAATTCCACTCTACTTGGTTTTGTAGTAGCATCTTTACGTCCTAGTACAATTTGACCATCAAACTGCTCACCATTAAAGTAAGCTGATTTTGAAGTTTCCATTAAAGTTGTATAATTTGTCATAGATACCTCACTTGTAAGTGTTCCTTGTAACATGTTTGACAACACTTCTGATTCAGTTGTTTTGATATCAGCTTGCAATTGTGTCATTTTTGTTAAAGATGCTACTAAAGGAAAACCTTTATAGTGGTATTCTAACCAGTCTATTTTTATACCATCTCTGTTAATTTCTTGTTCGGTACTGAATTTTTCTTGAACATCTTTAACAATGCTCTCCATACCTTTTTCGTCTTTCAATAAATTAACAACACCATCTCTAAACGAGTTGATTTGGTTTAAAAACTCTTGCCCGTCTGGTTTAAGCTTGTCTCCCTTGAAAAAGTTTTCATCAAGATAGTCGCCCTTATCCATGATTTCATAATCTGTCGGGTCATCAAGTTTGGCTGTCATTTTTCCTTTTAAGTCTTCTAAATAAGAATCAAACTTTTTTGCCAAGGCATCAATTTGATCTGCTTTAGATTTTAAAGGCACATATTTGTCTGGTTGATCTGAAGCTTTTTGCTCTAAATTTGCCATGAAGTTATCATTACGCAACGTAGTGGCTTCATTAGATTCTGTAAGCTTTTCGTTCATTAATCCGAAGGCTGAAAGCACTTCTTTCGACATATTTAATGCTAGCATCGCAATGAAGATTAAATACATCAGATTAATCATTTTCTGTCTGGGTGATAAATTTCCTGCTGCCATGTTTAACTAGGTTTTTGGTTAATAAATTTAGGATTAACCCCTAATTAATTTTTAGTCATAGCAGACAACATACCACCGTATACGCCATTCAATGAAGATAAGTTAGACGCCAATGATTGCATTTGCTCTTTAAGTTTAGCAGCATTCTCAACAGACTCTTCGTTAATAACAGCTTGCTTGTTAATGCTCTCTAATTGAACTTTGTAAAGGCTGTTTAAAGACTCCATTTGAGCAGCAGCCAATGACAATTCTTCGCCATATTTTTTGGTAGCTTCAATTGAATCTACAGTAGTTGACATATTTTTAGCAGCACCCTCAAAGTTTTTGATGCTTTCACCTAAACTAGCGATTAATTCGCCATCAATCTTGGCTTCTTTTAAGAGTTCATCTAATTTTTTAGATAATAATCCTTGCGGATTTTCTTTCTTACCTGATGATTGTCCCCCAGCCAATTCTGGATATACCAAAGACCAATCTAAATCATCGTCAACAGCCTCGAAAGCTGATAATGCGAATATAATTGCCTCGGTTATAAGACCAATGGTTAACATAACGTTACCAGTTAAAAATCCAATTTCGAAATGAATAATTTTGAATAGTGCACCAACGATTACAATTGACGCTCCTAATCCGTAAGCCATATTCATGAACTTCTTGTTTGCTTTTGACTTTGCCATAATTTTCGGTTTTAATTTTAAGTAGGTTTTTTACTTAAGTAGGTTAATTATTAATAGTGTTTAAAAAATTGATTGAATCTAAATTATTTTCCGTTCTTTGTTACTTGTGTCCCCATATAATCTTGAACGGTTCTGAAACCTATATAACTTCTTGCTGTATCAGCATACTCGTAATCTCTTGAGCTTACTTGCAAAAAGTATGCTACGTCTTTCCAAGAGCCCCCTCTTACAATTTTACGTTGGTTATTTTCATCATTAACACTTGGATTAAATGTTGATGTATATTGGTAAGATGATGGATCGTAAGATTCATCCACCCATTCTGATACGTTTCCAGCCATGTTATACAAATTGTAATCATTAGGCTCATATGATTTTGCTTCTACAGTATATAAAGCTTGGTCTGCAGCATAATCACCTCTAACAGGTTTAAAGTTTGCCATAAAACAACCTAAATCACTTTTTGTGTAAGGTCCGCCCCAAGGGTACGTTGCTGCTTGCAGGCCACCTCTGGCCGCATACTCCCATTCTGCCTCAGAAGGTAATCTGAAAGTATTTACCAAAGTTGCGCCTTTTTTAGATTTTTGATAGGAGTTTTTATTAATGGTTCTCCACTCACAGAAGGCTTTGGCTTGTTTCCAAGTTACACCAACAACTGGATATTCACTGTAAGCATCATGCCAAAAATAGTCGTTGTGCATTGGCTCATTGTAAGAATATGCGAAATCTCTAATCCAAACAGTTGTGTCAGGATATACTTCAACTTCTTCTTTTATGATTAAATCTTTTCTTTTTATGCCTCTATTTCTAGCTGCTTCCTGGATGTCCATGTAATTGTACTGAAACTTAAATTTAGTTACGTCCCAAGTACGTTGTCCGTTATAAGATTCCTCCATAGGCAGATACATGGTATCCATAACCTCTGTGTAATATTCATCTGGATATTCAGATGTATCGAAAATCAAATCAATATCTTTATTGATTTTTCTACCTTCATAGCCTGTTGGACCTAATCCAGTATAATTTTCGAACATATATTTTTCGTAAACGGACATGTTAGCTGTATCTGCATCTTTAAATGCATACTCGCCAATACCACCATCCTCTGGAACTTTACCAACCTCGTCTGCCAAGATAGCCAATTTCATTCTAACAATAGAATCTCTTACCCAATTAACGAATTGACGATACTCGCTATTTGTAATTTCGGTAGCGTCCATGTAAAAGGCTCTTACTGTTACTGTTTTTGATGGGGCATCCTGCACACCGGCAAGGTCATCATCCGCTTTACCCATTATAAAAGCGCCCCCAGGAATAAGTTCCATTCCATAAGGCTTTTCAGGGTGCCACTTCTTTCCTTTAACACCTACTAGCTCGCCTCTATCTTTAGAGCCACAACTTGTTAGTATTGCTAATACTGCGGTTAATAATATAAACTTCTTCATATCCATAGAAAACTCGAGGTTAATTATTCATGCTTCAATTTTGAGAGCGTAAACATATTTATATATTTTTTAAAAAACAACTTTTTATCTAAAAAAATAACGTTTCATCGTAAAAAAATAGCATTTCACCGATAAAATTGACTGTTTACCTATACTTGGTCTATTATACACTATTCTTCTGAAACGCTTTGTACCAGCGGTCTGGAACCATATTATTGCATGCATCAAGATAATCTTGATGCATGCATGGTAATAACGTGTGGCTTTTTAATTTATTATTGACTTCTGCCAAAAAAGGTATCTCGATCCACCATCTTCCTGTTTTATTGCTTTTGTAGAACACCAATTCTTGGTCATCTACCATACAGATAAATTTTTGATAGTTTCTATCATCAGAGAAATCATCGTCCTTTATCCTGTAATTAACGCCTTCAATAAAATACCAAAGTACCTGAGAAATAAGCATGGCAGTCATTTCATCATCTTTTGAAGGTTTATATTCATAAATCCCAAAAGAAGTGACTTTATTACTTATACCAGCATAGCGAGCAATGGCACAAATTTCCTTGCCATCCAAACCGTTTGGCGAAGATTTTTGATTTAGACTTACTTCGGAACCTTTCACACAGCCTAAATCTATACTTACAATATTGGCATCCCTTAAAACAGGTTCAACAATAGTAATATCTTTTGAAACTTGCCCTAACCTATAGGATTCAAAATATAAACTGTCCATCAAATCTATTTCTTCTTGCGAATTAAAATAGGTTTGGTAGCCAATATTGGCATAATTGAACAGATTATAAGGCTTCTCTAAAATAATCTTACCCACAAAACTGTTGTTTTTTATAGGTTTTGTGGAGTCGCCCAAGTTAAATTGGGCATCTACATTGACAATATTCACCATAGGAATCAAAGCATCATAGGCTCGATAATTGGCATGTGTAAGGTCTTGCGACCCTCCCAAAATAATAGGAATGATATTTTTTTTTATCAGGATGCTTATGGCCTCTTTTAAGGCAAAATAGGTATCTTCAACACTTTCGCCCCTATTTATGTCACCCAAATCGGCTATTGTAGTGTTCCAACTTCCGGGAAAAAGGCTGTAGAACGATTTACGGATTTCATTCAAGTGAAATTCTTCACCGATGTAATTGACATCATTTCTGTTTTCCAACACCCCAAAAATGGCAATATTAACATCATCTAAATCTGGTATGCCCTGTTGGGCTGAATGAATTTTAAGTTTTCTTCCTAGTGCTTGTGCAGATAGTAGCTCATTATGGGCGAGAACCAAATCTGAAACGGGTGAGAGAAAATTAAAGTTCATGGGCTGTTATTTCTTTTTTGATACTGTCTTCTTTTGGGTCGGCCCTTTTCTTTTAGCAGTTTTCTTCTTTGGCGCCTTAGCCTCAATAATACCTTTGGCTTCTTCTAAAGTCATTTCTGACACGTCAACAGTTTTGGCCAATTCAACCTTCACCTTGCCTTTAATTACATTATGCCTACCCCAACGTGCTTTTTCAACACGAATGCCTTCATTTTTCCAATTGTGGATGACTTTATCTTTTTCCTTTTGAATTTTATCTTCAATCAACTCAACAATATCAGCATCTGACAAATTATCCCAATCATAATTTTTATTGACGTTGATGAAAATGTTATTCCATTTTATAAATGGTCCGAAACGTCCCTTACCTTTTTGTACCGGCAAGTCTTTATAAATATAAATAGGCGCATCGGCTTTTTGCTTTTCCTTAATCAGAACAATAGCATCATCCAACTCCACACTCAATGGATCCGTACCGTTTGGAAGTGATACAAAACTATCACCGTATTTTACATACGGTCCAAAACGGCCATTGTTTACTTCCACTTCTTTACCTTTATATTCCCCTAAAGATTTTGGCAGCTTGAACAAATCCATGGCTTCCTCGTAAGTGATAGTATTTAATTGCTGATCTGGGCTTAAGCTTGCAAATTGCGGTTTTTCTTCGTCGTCCACCGTACCAATTTGTACCATTGGCCCAAAACGTCCTAAACGCACACTGACCTGTTTTCCCGTTTTTGGATCGGTTCCCAAAATGCGCTCGCCAGATTCTCTATCAGCATTTTCCTTTACGTCTTCTACTACAGGGTGGAAATTGCTATAAAAAGATTTCATCATTTTTGTCCAATCTTCCTTGCCCTCAGCTATATCATCAAAATCTTCTTCGACTTTTGCGGTGAAATTATAATCTAAAATGGCATCAAAATGGTTTACCAAAAAGTCGGTTACAATTATACCTATATCAGTAGGCACCAACTTTCCTTTATCTGAGCCTACTTTTTCAATAAGCATTTTATCCTTAACAACACCATTTTTTAAAGTAAGTTGGGAATATTTACGCTCTACACCTTCAACAGTTCCCTTTTCAACATAATTTCTGTTTTGGATGGTTGAAATAGTTGGCGCATATGTTGACGGACGCCCAATACCCAATTCTTCCAACTTTTTAACCAAAGAAGCCTCGGTATATCTTGATGGGGGACGTGTATATCGTTCTGTAGCTGTGATATAATTGTTAAGCAGGGTTTCATTAACCTTCATCGCTGGCAACATACCATCTTGCTCAATATCTTCATCATCAGTACCTTCCAGATAAACTTTTAAAAATCCATCAAAAGTAATTACCTCTCCATTTGCCGTAAATGTTTCATCATGGGTTGAAGCCTCAATCTTAACATTTGTTCGTTCGAATTCAGCCTCGCTCATTTGCGATGCTATGGCCCGTTTCCAAATTAAATCGTACAAACGCGCTTGGTCTCTATCAATATCCACGGAATTTGTTGCAAAACTTGTTGGACGAATGGCTTCGTGTGCTTCTTGTGCCCCTTTTGCCTTGCCTGTATAATTTCGTGGTTTACTATAATTTGCTCCGAATGCATTTTTAATTTCAGCCTCAGCTCCTTTTCTCGCCTCATCAGAAAGGTTAACACTATCCGTTCTCATATACGTAATCAAACCAGCTTCATAAAGCCGTTGCGCCATAGTCATGGTTTTACTTACAGAAAAATATAGTTTACGAGACGCTTCTTGCTGAAGGGTTGACGTTGTAAATGGCGCTGCCGGTGATTTTTTAGCTGGTTTCTTTTGTAAATCTGAAACCTTAAAAGTAGCAGAAGCATTTTGCTCTAGAAATTTTTGCGCTTCTTGTTTAGTTGAAAAATTCTTTGAAAGTTTTGCTTTAAAGGTTTGCCCATCTTCATTCGAAAACTCGGCATCAATTCTGTACGATGCTTCAGGAGTAAAACCCTCAATTTCCCTTTCCTTTTCAACAATCAAGCGCACAGAAACCGACTGAACACGACCAGCTGATAAGCCTCCTTTGACTTTTCGCCATAAAACTGGGGATAGCTCATAGCCAACAATTCTATCTAATACACGGCGTGCTTGCTGTGCATCTACCAAATCGTAATCAATACCCCTTGGATTTTCAATGGCTTTCTGAATGGCCGATTTGGTTATTTCATGAAAAACAATACGTTTTGTTTTGGCCTTATCAAGTTTTAAGGTTTCTGCCAAATGCCAAGCTATCGCCTCTCCTTCTCGGTCCTCATCACTTGCCAGCCATACGGTTTCGGCTTTTTTGGCTAAATCCTTTAATTTTTTTACTACCGCTTTTTTATCTTTTGAAACTTCATATTTGGGTTCGAAATCACCATCAACATCAACCCCTAATTCTTTGGAAGGCAAATCGGCAATATGTCCAAAACTTGATTCTACCTTATAATCTTTTCCAAGAAATTTTTCAATGGTTTTTGCTTTTGCTGGTGACTCTACAATCACTAAATTCTTCGCCATACTTCACTTTTTGGTGCTACAAATGTATATCAAAAAAAGTTTATCTATAACATTTTAAGGATTATCTGTACATTAATTAAATAAAAAAACCTGCTTTTAAGCTAATAAAAACAGGCCTTTTAGGTAAGACCAAAATTTTATTCAACTGCTGCTCCAATTTCGTCGATAAGATTTTGTTCATCAAACCCTATAACATCTTTGTATATAAAATAGGCAGGCAAATAACCAAAAGCCGCTGTTACAAAAACCCCAACAAAACACATAATCATTCCAACAATTTGAGCCAAAAATCCAGCTACAATCATCAAACCAAAGGTTATTAACCATTTTTTGTTGCCCAATTTAAAACCAATATTTACAACATCGGATGCAGAAATTTCAGGATTGAAGGCATAAATAACATTCATCAATGCCACCGGCACAACCACGTAAATAACTGGAAAAATGCACAATAAAGTCGCAATCAAGGTAATTCCGAATGTCATTGAAGCCAATTTTATGGTTTTGCCCAAATACGGTTTTTTGAAAAAATAAAAATAATCGTCTTTTGAAGCCTCATTAAAATCTTTAAACTTACAAATCCTATAAAAAGCAGATTTTAGGGCAAAACTTATTATTACCGCAAAAAACGTGAACACAATCATGAGCAAATAAAAAGGCACGAGAATTGCCAAATTAGGTTCACCCCCCTGCTGCAAAGTATCTGGGTCAAAAACCCCCACGGCAATTAGCGGTAAGTACATAATAATGTAAAATGGTATCATCATTGCCATGGTTAACAACAATATGACCAATCCCTGAAGCCATACTTTTTTAAACAGCTCTATAGACCTACTAAAAATATCACCAAAGTCAAGTTCTTTAGCGTTTTCTACTTTTTCCAATAAACTGGTTAGTGCACTCATATATATTAAATTTGATAATTATTAATGCTCGGAATCATCGGTGCGCCCAATAAGGTCAATTTCACTGGTATCATCAAAGCCAATAACTTCCTTGTAAATAAAAAATGCTGGCAAATAAGCTATGGAAATGGTAAACAAAATACCAATGCCACAACCAAGAATACCCAATGCGCCCATGAGTCCACAAACGAACATAGTACCAAAACTGATAAACCATTTTTTATTACCGAGTTTAAAACTTGCCTTTACAATTTCCATTTCACTTAATTCGGGATTATTCGCAAATATTATTGAGAAATACGCCAAAGGCACAAAAGCATAAATTATTGGAACTAAAAACATGAGCTGGGCCATCGTGGAAATGGCCGTATGAATGATGCCCAACATCAATAATTTTGAAAAATATTGCTTTTTAAAAAAGTAAAAATAATCGTCAAGTACAGTTTCACCTGACACAAATTGCTTGCAGATTCTATAGAATGCCGAAACAAAGGCCAAGGTTAATGTAGCTATAAGTATATTTTGCGGAACACTATAGAGAGCACTTGATGAATAGAACTGCATATAAGCCTCCAAACTAAATCCATCCATAAAAACATTACTGTTTGGTGCCAATCCAATCAAGGAAAATAAAATACTAGCTACAATAGCACAAACACTAACCAACAAAATAACCAAAAATCCTTTTAGCCAGACTTTTTTAAAAAGCCCTATAACATTGTCAATAATTTCACTAAAATCTACAGGCTTTGCGTTTTCTATTTTACGCTCTAAGGACTGGTATGAATTCATATAGGTTTTGGTTAGCTCGTCATTTAGGCATAAAAGTAAACGTTTTTTAAAAACAACAAATAAATATGACAGCATTTGTTGGTTTTTTCTGCATTTTTTTGACCAAAATAAAACTGCCACTTTGTCATAAAATACAAATTAATTGTATCTTTGCATACTTATTGAAAAGCTGGAGTTTCATTAGTTATTATGGAAAAGATTATAGACGAGAATAAACAAGGAGAATCCTTGATTTTAGAGCAAAAAGAAGGCAATAAACGTAAACTGTTTATTGAAAGTTATGGTTGCGCCATGAATTTTAGCGACAGTGAAATTGTGGCCTCCATTATGGCCGACCAAGGATTTAACACAACTCAAAATTTAGAGGAAGCCGATTTGGTTTTGGTGAATACCTGCTCTATTCGAGACAAAGCCGAACAAACCGTTCGCAAACGCCTCGAAAAATATAATGCCGTAAAACGCGACCACAACCCAAAAATGAAAGTGGGTGTTTTGGGCTGTATGGCAGAACGCTTAAAAGCAAAGTTTTTGGACGAGGAAAAAATTGTTGATTTGGTGGTTGGCCCCGACGCCTATAAGGATTTACCAAATCTTTTGGCTGAAGTAGACGAAGGAAAAGATGCCATAAACGTCATCCTTTCCAAAGAAGAAACTTATGGCGATATAGCTCCTGTGCGCCTAAACTCCAATGGTGTAACGGCTTTTGTATCCATTACCCGTGGTTGCGATAATATGTGCACGTTTTGCGTAGTGCCTTTTACCCGAGGCAGGGAACGTAGCAGAGATCCACAAAGCATTTTGGAAGAATTAAACGATTTGTGGAACCAAGGCTACAAGGAAGTTACCCTCCTCGGACAAAATGTAGATAGTTATTTATGGTATGGAGGCGGTTTAAAGAAAGATTTTGAAAAAGCTACCGATTTACAAAAAGCCACGGCCGTTAACTTTGCCAACTTGCTGGAACTTTGCGCCAAGGCACAGCCAAAAATGCGTATTCGTTTCTCTACATCAAACCCGCAAGATTTCACATTGGATGTTATTGAAACCATGGCGAAATACCCTAATATTTGCAAACACATCCATTTGCCAGTTCAAAGCGGAAGCGACCGAATTTTAAAGGAAATGAACCGTTTACACACCCGTAAGGAATACATGAAGTTGATTGACAACATCAAACGCATCATTCCAAATTGTGCCATTAGCCAAGATATGATTGTTGGTTTTCCAACCGAAACCGAAGAAGATTTTCAAGACACGGTATCGTTGATGGAATATGTAAAATACGATTTCGGCTATATGTTTACCTATTCTGAACGCCCTGGAACCTTGGCAGAACGGAAAATGGAAGACGATGTGCCCGAACTCGTTAAAAAGCGAAGGCTTGCCGAAATTGTTGAACTTCAACAAAAACACAGCGGAATAAGAACCAAACAACATTTAAATACCATTGTAGAGGTGTTGATAGAAAAAGAATCGAAAAAATCAAATCAACATTGGTCGGGTAGAACATCTGAAAATGTAGTTTGTGTTTTCCCAAAAGCACATTATAAAATTGGCGATTTTGTGAATGTAAAAACCACAGATTGTACCACGGCCACACTAATTGGAAAGGCTGTTGGGTATTCAGCTAATAATGAACAATGAAAATAAAAATGAATAAGCGATCAACTTTTCAACATTTTAACTTTCAACTTTAACCTAACATGGAATCCGTTCAAGCAATAAAACAACGTTTTGGTATAATTGGCAATACGCCTGCTCTTAACCGTGCTATTGAAAAAGCTATTCAAGTGGCGCCAACCGATATTTCGGTATTGGTAACAGGTGAAAGTGGTGTGGGCAAGGAAAGTATTCCTAAAATCATTCACCAATTATCACACAGAAAGCACAACAAATACATTGCCGTAAACTGCGGTGCCATACCAGAGGGCACTATTGACAGTGAGCTATTTGGACACGAAAAAGGAGCTTTTACAGGAGCTACACAAACTCGTGAAGGTTATTTTGAAGTGGCTGATGGCGGTACTATTTTTCTTGATGAAGTTGGCGAACTTCCACTAACTACACAAGTGCGTCTATTACGTATTTTGGAAAACGGCGAGTTTTTAAAAGTAGGCTCGAGTAAAGTACAAAAAACCAATGTGCGTATAGTTGCGGCTACCAACATCAATATGTTTGAAGCCATTCAAAAAGAAAAATTCCGTGAAGATTTATTTTACCGTTTAAGCACGGTAGACATCCATTTACCACCGTTACGCGAACGTCAGGAGGATATACATTTGTTATTTAGAAAATTTGCTAGCGATTTCGCTTTAAAATACAAAATGCCGACCGTAAAACTAACTGATAACGCCGTGCATTTGTTACTTAAATATCGTTGGGGCGGAAATATCCGTCAGTTGAGAAATATTGCAGAACAACTTTCTGTTTTGGAGCAAGATAGAACCATTACAGCCGAAACATTGCGGTCTTATTTGCCAACTACAGGTTCCAATTTGCCTGCAGTAATTAAAACCTCAAAGTCTGAAAGTGATTTTAGTAGCGAGCGCGAAATACTCTATAAGGTTCTTTTTGATATGAAAAGCGACCTCAACGATTTGAAAAAGCTCACTATGGAATTGATGAAAACGGGCAATGTAAAAGACGTAGAGAAGAACAACGAAGGTTTAATTCAAAAAATTTACGGCGATGCGGATGAAGATGATGCTGATTATGAGGAGACTTCCGAAGAAACCGAAGTGTTGTCTATTCCAGAGCATCTAGAATCCATGGATGACATGGGCAACACTCAAGACAAATATCATTTTGCGGAAGAGATTGAAGAAGAAGAAACGCTTTCGCTTCAGGACAAAGAATTGGAATTAATTAAAAAATCCCTTGAACGTCACAACGGAAAACGTAAATTAGCCGCTGCCGAATTGGGTATTAGCGAACGTACGTTGTACAGAAAGATTAAACAATACGATTTATAGTTCTGCGTTTATTTTATTAGATTTTCGAAATTTCCTGAAGGCAAGAATCAACATTAGAATGAAAAAACACCTCATTTATTTTACACTTTTAGCATTCAGCTTATCACTTGTTAGCTGTGGCTTTTACTCTTTTACTGGTGCATCCATTCCGCCGGGAACAAAAACCTATCAAGTAAATCGTTTTGAAAATACGGCACTTTTAATCGAACCCGGTCTTGAGCGCGATTTTAAATTGGCTTTGGAAGATTTAATTCAAAACCAAACCAATTTGACCTTGGTGCAATCAAATGGCGATTTGGTTTATGAAGGCGAAATAACTGATTATAGAATTTCGCCCACCACGGCGACATCGCAAAATACGGCCGCGCAAAACAGGTTGACCATTGCCGTGAAACTCCGTTTTTTCAACACAAAAAAAGAGGAAGATGATTTAGAACAAACCTTCACCTTTTTTTATGACTACCCCGGAAGTGCGCAGCTTTTAGGTGCACAAAAGACAACGGCGCACGAAACCATTTTTGAGCGTATTACGCAAGATATTTTTAATGCCACACTGGCAAAATGGTAATTTGTTAACCGTAACAAAAAAATGAATAAATTTGGCATAGCCAATGAAAACATCAGATTTTATAAATACCCTTCAAAACCCACAAGCTATCTCGCATGAGCAAACTGAGGGCATAAAATCTATTATTGACGATTTTCCATATTTTCAATCGGCACGAGCCATTTATCTCAAGGGCTTAAAAGACCAAGGTAGCATCAATTACAATCAGGAATTAAAAACCACCGCCGCTTATACCACAGACAGAAGTATTCTTTTTGATTTCATTACTTCTGAAACCTTCATTCAAAATAAAATTTCAGCATTAATAAAGCAAAACACGTCAAATTTAAAAGACTTTGATGTCGATGCTGATGTTTTAGACATTTCAGTCCAAAAAAGCATCAATATTGATGATGCCCTTAACCAGCAAATAAAGGAAACCGAAGGCGTTTGGGATCCGAAACTTTTTGAACCAAAGGAAGAGCGCCCGAAAAAAACAGCGGCTTTTGTTTTAGACAAATCTGAACGTATTGAAAACGTTACCCAAGAAACTAAAACCCAAGAAGCAACGGCAGAAGACATTTTGAATTTGGGAAAACCGCTTCAATTTGACAAAAGAGAAAAACATTCTTTTAACGAATGGCTAAAACTCACTCGATTTAAACCTATAAACCGAGATAAGGAAAAAGCTGAAAAACCGATTGTAAGCGAAGCCATTTCAGAAAAAGAGAAAAAATTTGAGCTTATTGATAAGTTCATTTCAACAAACCCAAAAATAAGTCCCAACACACCCATTTCACAAAAAGGCAATCTGGCAAAAGCCCAAATGATAAAGCCCGAAGCCCTAATGACAGAGACTTTGGCCCGTATTTATGTAGAACAAAAAAACTACAAAAAAGCAATTCAATCTTATAAGATTTTAAGTTTGAAATATCCAGAAAAAAGTGGTTTCTTTGCAAACCAAATTAAAGCAGTAGAACAATTACAAGAACAAAACAATAAAGAATAATGAGTACGTTTACAATATTTTTAGTCCTTATAGTAGTTGTGGCATTTTTACTTGTTGTAGTAATTATGGTGCAAAACCCTAAAGGTGGCGGATTGTCATCATCATTTGGTGGTGGTGGCACACAACAATTGGGTGGCGTAAAAAAGACCACGGACTTTTTGGACAGAAGCACATGGACTTTGGCAACAGTGTTATTGGTATTGATTTTAATATCCAATGTGGCTATAAACAAGGGTTCAGAAAGTGTTGATTCAAAAGCATTAGATCCAGATGCAACTACAACACAGCCATTACCTGAGGCTTTGCCAAGCACCCAAGATGCGACACCAGCTATGTCAAATGACACAGATCCAAACAACACAACGGCAACAGAATAATTTATTTTTGCAAATAATAAAAATGCCAGCTCTTTCAGTTGGCATTTTTTATTTCTACTATTTCAATAAACAGATATGAAAGTTTGTCAGTTAAATTGCATTGGCACATTTTTAGCATAATGACTAAGCGTTAACATTAATTTTAAAATTAAAAATATACATCAAATGGCATTAAACATTAAACCCTTAGCAGACCGTGTTCTTATTGAACCAGCTGCCGCTGAAACTAAAACAGCATCAGGAATCATCATTCCAGATAACGCTAAAGAAAAACCACAAAAGGGCACTGTTGTTGCTGCTGGAAAAGGCACAAAGGACGAGCCCATTACCGTAAAAGTTGGCGACACTGTTTTATATGGTAAATATGCAGGAACAGAGCTTAAACTTGAAGGTAAAGATTACCTAATCATGCGTGAGAGCGATATTTTGGCTATTATATAATTGCTATTAGTCTTTGACTTCTAGCTCCAACTAAAAAGAATTAATAAACAAATTAGCCAATAGCAAATAGCTATAGGCAAACAGCTAAAAATTAATAAAATGGCAAAAGATATAAAATTTGATATTGAAGCACGCGACGGATTAAAACGCGGTGTTGATGCATTGGCAAATGCAGTAAAAGTAACTTTAGGTCCTAAAGGACGTAACGTAATAATCAGTAAAAGCTTTGGAGCACCACAAGTAACCAAAGATGGTGTTTCCGTTGCTAAAGAAATTGAACTTGAGGATGCTCACGAAAACATGGGTGCACAAATGGTTAAAGAAGTAGCAAGTAAAACCAGCGATTTAGCTGGCGACGGAACAACAACTGCTACGGTTTTGGCGCAAGCCATCGTAAAAGAAGGCTTAAAAAACGTAGCCTCCGGTGCTAACCCAATGGACTTAAAACGTGGTATTGATAAGGCTGTTGAAGCTATTACTAAAGACCTAGAAAAACAAGCAAAACAAGTTGGTAATTCTTCAGAAAAAATAAAACAAGTTGCTGCTATTTCAGCGAACAATGATGACACTATTGGAGAATTAATCGCAAAAGCATTTACCAAGGTTGGCAAAGAAGGCGTAATTACTGTTGAGGAAGCAAAAGGTTTAGACACCTATGTTGATGTTGTTGAAGGTATGCAATTTGATAGAGGATATTTATCACCTTACTTCGTAACAGATTCTGATAAAATGATTGCTGATTTAGAAAATCCATACATTTTATTGTTCGACAAAAAGATTTCAAACCTACAGGAAATCCTTCCAATTTTAGAGCCAGTGGCGCAATCTGGTCGCCCGTTATTAATCGTTGCTGAAGATGTTGACGGACAAGCTCTAGCTACTTTGGTAGTTAACAAATTACGTGGTGGTCTTAAAATTGCTGCGGTAAAAGCTCCTGGTTTTGGTGACAGAAGAAAAGCGATGCTTGAGGACATTGCCATCTTAACTGGTGGAACCGTGATTTCTGAGGAAAGAGGTTTTACTCTAGAAAATGCTGATTTAAGCATGTTGGGTACAGCCGAAACTGTAACTGTTGATAAAGACAATACCACCATAGTAAATGGTTCTGGTAAAGCTTCTGACATAAAGGCTAGGGTAAACCAAATTAAAGCACAAATTGAAACCACAACCAGCGACTACGATAAAGAAAAACTACAAGAGCGTTTAGCTAAACTGGCAGGTGGGGTTGCCGTACTTTATGTTGGCGCCGCCAGTGAAGTGGAAATGAAAGAGAAAAAAGACCGTGTTGATGATGCGTTACATGCCACAAGAGCCGCCGTTGAAGAAGGTATTGTTGCTGGTGGTGGGGTTGCCTTGGTAAGAGCCAAAGCTGTTCTAGAAAAGTTAACTACTGACACTTTAGATGAAACCACAGGTGTTCAAATTGTGAATAAAGCTATTGAAGCACCATTACGCACCATAGTAGAAAATGCTGGTGGGGAGGGTAGCGTTGTTATCAACAAAGTTATGGAAGGCAAAAAAGACTTTGGTTACGATGCTAAATCTGAACAATATGTTGATATGCTTAAAGCTGGAATCATCGATCCTAAAAAAGTAACACGTATTGCTTTAGAAAATGCAGCTTCTGTGGCCGGAATGATTTTAACCACCGAATGTGCTTTAATCGACATTAAAGAGGATGCCCCTGCAATGCCAATGGGTGGCGGAGGCATGCCAGGCATGATGTAGTCGAGAGCCTCGACAGGCATCTCATCTCCCTCGGACCCAAAAAAACGAGTGAAACTAAAATAAAAAACGCTCTGATTGATTTCAGAGCGTTTTTTTATGCCTTTCAATTTTTAAGCCTGTGATAGTAAAAAGCCGGCAACAACAAAATCAAAATTATGGGTTGTATCAAAAATCGTCGGATATTAAAAAACAAATAGTAGTCTTCTTGCCTCGGGTTAATTACAAAATACAGATAGATTACAATTAAAACGATAAATACAAAAGCATAAATAATTATCGAAAATTTCACGATACTTTTATCCTTAAAGAACACATATAAAATACCCAAAGAAACTACAGTGTTCAAAGTGTATCGCAGGGTTGTAAAAGCAACTAATTTGGTTACCTCTCGGCGGGGACTATCAATATACAAATAATCGTTTTGAAAAAACGTAAGATACGGGTCGTAAAACAGGATATCCTCAAAAAACCGAATCAATACCAATAAAAGAAACAGGAGGGCTAACCATATGTATTTTGAAAACCTACTCATTGCTTTTATTTAATTTTGAAAATCGATTCACCCAAAAAATCCACAGCAAAAACACCATTCCGTAAATAATAGCTGGAAAAACAACTGTGTGCAACACGTCTTCATATTTGGGGTAGTGATATAACCCAAGTGTCAGAAATACAATGCGCAACAAATTCACTGAGTATATTAGAACACTTCCCGAAAGGATATAAAAAAAAGTGGTTTTAAACTTGCCCGAAAACGCCATGATAAAAGACAGAAACAGAATAATGATACTCACGGCATTACATCCCTCGATAACGCGGGCCAAATATCGTCCATTAACAATTATTTTCATGGATGGCTCATCTGGGTGCGGCAAAACTTCGGCGTTATAACCAAAGGAATCTAACAACGCTTCACTTTGTTTGGCCACCAAATGGGTCATGTAATCGGGATAGAATTTTGAGCCATCCGAAAATTGCAAATAAAATTTATAAGCAAAAGATAGAACACCATAAACCAACAAAAATGTTAGAATGAATCTTATAACCGATTTGTATTTTATGAAAAGTTGCTTCAATTATACTTTGGTTTTCCCGTAGGCCAAAACGGAAACATGTTAAAGTTGTTTGAACGGAATACCGAAATTAAGCCTTTTTAAATACTTTTACCAAAACTTTTTATGCTATGACGTTTGAACAGTTAAAACCTCAAGTAAAAACAATTACTGCAAATTCCAAAAAAAATGTTGACGAACGACTTTTGGCCATTTGCGCTTTACTTGAAAAAAACGTTGACCATTACAACTGGGTTGGGTTTTATTTTCGAAATGGCGACAAAGAAGAATTAAAGCTAGGCCCCTACGTTGGCGCACCAACTGACCATACCATTATACCTTTTGGGAAAGGTATTTGTGGGCAAGTAGCAGTTAGCAACCAAAACTTTATGGTGCCTGATGTAGCCGTGCAAGATAACTATATAGCCTGCAGTATTACGGTTAAGTCTGAAATTGTTATTCCCATCTTTGTAAACGGTGAAAATATTGGCCAAATTGATATTGACTCAAACACACTCGACCCATTTACCGAAGCTGATGAGCAATTTTTGGAGTTTGTTTGTGCTGAAGTTTCCTCGCTCTTTTAAATTTAAGCCTTTCGTGTTGACAACTTCACTTTTTAGTTAAAAAATCACCTTCATTTTTAATTATTCTGCATTTGTTTTTTAAAGGAAATAAGTACTTTTGCAGTTATTTACAAATTTCAACATAAACTCCTGAAAAACAGCAAGAATTTTAATTCATAACAACTAAAAATGAGCAACGAAAAAACCATTAAATCAGCATTAATATCAGTATTTAGTAAAGACGGTCTAGAGTCGATAGTAAGAGAACTGAACAAACAAGGCGTTACCATTTATTCAACCGGTGGTACCGAAAAATTTATTAACGATTTAGGCATTAACGTTGTTCCAGTAGAGGACGTAACCTCTTACCCCTCCATTCTTGGCGGGCGTGTAAAAACATTGCACCCTAAAGTATTTGGCGGTATTTTGAACAGACAAAATCACGAAGGTGATGTGGCTGAATTGGCCGAATACGAAATCCCCCAAATTGATGTGGTTATTGTTGATCTTTATCCTTTTGAAAAAACCGTGGCTTCAGGGGCAAGTAATCAAGATATTATTGAAAAAATAGATATTGGAGGTATTTCATTGATTCGTGCAGCGGCTAAAAATTATGCCGATGTAATTTGTGTTTCTTCCGTAGATGATTATGCTGAATTTTTAGAATTAATTTCTGCTAATAATGGCTCTATTTCCGAGGAAGACAGAAAACGTTTTGCCGGAAAAGCCTTTAACGTGTCATCACATTACGATACGGCTATTTTCAACTACTTCAACCAAAACCATGATGAAGCGGCTTTAAAAATTAGCGAAACAAAAGGCAGGGTTTTGCGCTATGGAGAAAACCCTCACCAAAGAGGCTTCTTCTTCGGTAATTTTGATGAACTATTTACCAAACTTCACGGTAAGGAGTTAAGCTACAACAACCTTTTAGATGTAGATGCAGCGGTTAATTTAATGCTGGAATTTAAAAATGAAGCCCCTACCTTTGCAATCCTTAAACACAACAATGCTTGTGGCTTGGCACAGCGCGACAATTTACACCAAGCATATGTTGACGCACTAGCTGGCGACCCTGTTTCTGCCTTTGGTGGTGTTTTAATAAGTAATACCGAGATTGATTTGGCTACCGCCGAAGAAATCCACAAACTGTTCTGCGAAGTGGTTATTGCACCTTCTTTCGCACCTGTAGCCCTAGAATTGCTTAAAGGCAAAAAGAACAGAATTTTATTGGAAATCCATGACATTGAAATGCCAAAAACCAACGTTAGAAGTTGTTTAAACGGAGTTTTGGTTCAAGATAGAAATAATATTACCGATAAGGCCGAAGATTTAAAAACGGTGACAAACACCGATCCAACAAATGCCCAAATTGAAGATTTATTATTTGCCTCCAAAATCTGTAAGCATACCAAATCCAACACCATTGTATTGGCAAAAAACAAACAATTATGCGCTAGTGGCACTGGGCAAACAAGCCGTGTTGATGCCTTACAGCAAGCTATCCACAAAGCTGGTTCTTTCAGCTTCGATTTAAAAGGTGCGGTTATGGCGAGCGATGCCTTTTTCCCATTTCCAGATTGCGTTGAAATTGCCAATAATGCAGGTATTGCAGCGGTAATTCAACCGGGAGGTTCTATTAAAGACCAATTGAGTATTGATTACTGCAATGAAAATGGAGTTTCCATGGTAATGACTGGCACACGCCATTTCAAACATTAATTACAAAAAAGTATTGTTTTAGTGCTTTTAATATTATTACAATGGTCTAAAAATCGATGAATAACGTATAGGAACCAGATACAATAATTTAAAAACATTTTGAATCCTTTAAAACCTATATATTTATCAAGTTTTATTACATTTACGGGATTCGTTTTTTAACTACTAAACAACTTTTAATAGCCCATGGGATTTTTTGATTTCTTAACCGAAGAAATTGCGATAGATTTAGGTACTGCAAATACACTTATTATTCACAACGACAAAGTAGTTGTTGATGCACCTTCAATAGTAGCCCGAGACAGAATTTCTGGAAAAATAATTGCCGTAGGGCAACAAGCCAGTTTGATGCAGGGCAAAACCCATGAAAACATAAAAACCATACGTCCGCTAAAAGATGGGGTAATTGCGGATTTTGATGCTTCAGAGCAGATGATAAGTATGTTCATCAAAAACATTCCGGCATTAAAAAAGAAGTTTTTTACACCTGCACTTCGTATGGTTATTTGTATTCCATCAGGCATTACTGAAGTGGAAATGCGTGCTGTTAAAGAAAGTGCCGAGCGTGTTAATGGAAAAGAAGTTTACTTGATTCACGAGCCTATGGCCGCCGCTATTGGTATTGGCGTTGATATTATGCAACCCAAAGGAAATATGGTAGTTGATATAGGTGGTGGTACTACCGAAATTGCTGTGATTGCCTTAGGCGGCATTGTGTGTGACAAATCGGTTAAAATTGCAGGTGATGTTTTCACCAATGATATTGTATATTACATGCGTACCCAGCACAACCTTTATGTTGGTGAGCGTACTGCCGAAAAAATAAAAATACAAATTGGCGCAGCAACCGAAGATTTGGAACTGCCTCCGGAAGATATGAGCGTACAAGGACGTGATTTATTGACAGGAAAACCAAAACAAGTATCTATTTCGTACCGTGAAATTGCCAAGGCATTGGATAAATCCATTTTACGAATTGAGGATGCCGTAATGGAAACCCTATCGCAAACACCACCAGAATTAGCCGCCGATATTTACAACACAGGTATTTATTTAGCGGGTGGAGGTTCCATGCTTCGTGGTTTGGATAAACGTCTGTCGCAAAAAACAGACTTACCTGTTTACATTGCCGAAGATCCTTTGCGTGCTGTTGTAAGAGGTACGGGCATTACACTTAAAAATTTACCTAAATACAAAAGCGTATTGATAAAGTAAGCGTAAAATAGGCGAATAACCCATGCAACAGATTATTAATTTTATAATAAGAAACAAAAACTTTTTGTTGTTCTTGTTGCTCTTTTGTTTATCACTTCTCTTTACCATTCAATCGCACTCTTACCATAAAAGTAAGTTTATAAATTCGGCCAATTTTTTAACAGGGGGCGTTTACAATACTGTAAATGATATTAGCTCATATTTCAGTTTAAAATCTCAAAATAAATTGCTTTCAGAAGAAAACAGAAGGTTAAGAATGCTTCTTAGAAATTCTGGTATTCAACATGAACTTTCTTTTATCGATAGCACTTCGTACAACAAGGCATATCGATTTTACACCGCCAACATTATAAAGAACAGCTATTCGTTGACTGATAACATCCTAACGATTGACAAGGGAAAAAAAGATAGCATTAAGCCGGACTTTGGTGTTATTTCCTCAAAAGGTATTGTTGGTATTGTAGATAAAACCAGTCCTAGTTACGGCACAGTGATTTCCATTTTAAACACAACCAGCCAAATAAGTGGCCAATTAAAAAAAACCAATCATTTTGGCACGTTAAAATGGAACGGGAAAGACCCAGCTATGGTTCAGCTTATCGACATAGCGAAAATTGCACCAGTAAAAATTGGAGATACCATCATTACCTCTGGGCGTTCATCAATATTTCCCAAAAACATTCCTGTTGGCACTGTTGTAGACTTTAAGCTCGATGCAGCTGAGAATTACTATGAAATTAACGTGAAACTATTTAACGACATGACAAACCTTGAGCATGTATATGTTATAGAAAACGTTAATAGCGAAGAAATAAATAAACTTTTGGAAAATAACTAAATGAACACCATATTTTCCATACATACAGTCCGATTTGTAGCCTTGGTAATTTTACAGGTTTTAATATTGAACCACGTTAATTTTGTGGGTTACATAAACCCTTACATTTACATCTTGTTCATTGCTCTTTTTCCGGTAAAAAACAACCGTATTGTTTTGATGTTGTTAAGCTTTCTACTCGGTTTAATAATCGATTTGTTTCTGGATACTGGTGGTGCCCACGCCGCTGCTTCAGTGTTCATTGCTTATGCCCGTCCCTTAGTTTTAAAATCTTCGTTCGGCACAATTTATGAGCACCAAACGGTAAAATTCAATACCATAGATTTTGGCTCAAAACTCACCTATTTTACAATATTGACCGTATTGCATCATTTTGTACTGTTTTTTTTAGAAATATTTAGTGTTTCTAAGATACTTTTAGTGTTTCAAAAAACGTTATTCTCAAGTATATTTACTATCTTATTAAGTGTAATCGTTACGATTATTTTCAGTAGAAAGCCCAAATGAGACAATTTTTACTTTTCATTTCTGTTATTGGCGTTGGCCTTTTGTTTATTTCAAGGCTATTCTATTTACAGGTTTATAATACAAATACCCAAACCCTTTATGAAGACAATGCCATTAGAAAAGTCTTCGATTTGCCTAAACGTGGGTTTGTTTATGATAGGAATGGCGAGTTATTGGTTTCCAACCAACCATCTTATGATGTCATGGTTATCCCAAGGGAAGTGGAACCTTTGGACACACTGGAATTTTGCCAACTTCTAAAAATTGAAAAAGAAGATTTCATTAAGAAATACGAGCGGGCCTATCATTATTCCCCCAGACTAGAATCGGTTTTCGTATCGCATTTATCCAAAGAAGATTATGCCGTTCTTCAGGAAAAAATGCGAAAGTTTAAGGGCTTTTACATCCAAAAACGTTCTTTAAGGCATTACACCACCACTATTGGCGCCAATGTTTTGGGTGATATTGGTGAGGTAAACAACAGGATTATAAGCAGAGACCCTTACTACCGTATGGGCGATTTAATAGGAAAACAAGGCGTTGAGGCTTCCTATGAAAATACTTTGCGCGGTGTAAAGGGCATTAAGTTTATTCAAAAGGACCGATTTAATAGAAATATTGGCCCGTATAAAGATGGTAAGTTCGACACCATTCCCGAACAAGGAAAAGATATCACGATTACCATAGACGCTCAGCTTCAAGCCTATGGCGAATTGCTGATGAAAAATAAACGAGGTGGTGTTATAGCCATTGAGCCATCTTCAGGAGAAATTTTGGCCATGGTTGCCGCACCAACCTACGACCCCAATATTTTGGTTGGCAGGGAGCGTTCAAAAAACTTCACAAAACTTTATAACGATTCTATTGCAAAGCCACTTTTTAACCGAAGCCTACAAGGCGTTTACGAGCCTGGTTCACCTTTTAAACTGATGAATGCCCTCATCGCTTTGCAGGAAGGTGTTATAACGCCAAATGAATCGGTAACCTGTTACGGCGGCTACCGATATGGTAACCGAATTATGAAATGCCACTGTAATTACGGTACAAGAAATAATTTAATTAGCGGTATTCAAAGATCCTGCAACGCCTATTTTGCAACCACTTACCGAAAGATTTTAGATAAGGATGGCAATGCTTCCCACGGCATTGATACTTGGAGCAAACATGCCAAAAGTTTTGGTTTGGGCGAATTTTTAAATAACGACTTGTTTGTTGGACAAAAAGGTAGAATTCCAGATCGTGATTATTATAAAAACATTTATCCGAAAACCTTTTATTCCACTTATACCATTTCAAATGCCATAGGCCAGGGTGAGGTGGCCACAACGCCCATACAACTAGCTAATATGGCAGCAGCTATTGCCAACAGAGGTTATTATTACACCCCTCACATCATTAAACATATTGAAGGCGAAACATTACCAAAACAGTTTACTGAACCCAAACAAACTACGATTGACAAGAGACATTTTGAACCTGTAATTGAAGGGATGTTGCAGGTATACAAAAATGGAACTGCCGCTTCACTGCAAGTGAAAGACATTGAAATTTGTGGAAAAACGGGAACAGTGGAGAACTTTGCGGTTATTGACAGCGTGAAAACCCAGCTTACCGACCATTCTATATTTGTGGCGTTTGCACCCAAAGACAACCCCAAAATTGCGATTGCTGTTTTTGTTGAAAACGGTTATTGGGGAAGCCGATTTGCAGGTAAAGTGGCCAGTTTAATGATTGAAAAGCACATAAAAGGCTACATAACTAGAACCGATCTTGAAGAATGGCTTTTAAGGCATAGTCTGCAAAACGAATATGCCAAACCCTATTCTGGGGAGCCTTTCCAAATAAATGGCTACACCACATTACAGGTTGTTCAGGACCAAGAATACAATTGGCTGAAGAACGAATTAAACAAAATTAACAAAACGGACAATTAATGGTTAGAGAAACCAACAGGCATTATAGATTCGATTGGATTACCATTATTCTTTTTTTGTTATTAGTTGGCTTTGGCTGGCTAAATATTTTATCGGCATCGCATACTGGAACCAGTGTCAACTATTTTGATTTTTCCCAACCTTTTGGCAAACAACTAATTTTCATTTTCTTGACCTTCGGATTAATTATTCTTCTTTTGGCTATTGATGCTAAGTTTTACGAACGGTTTTCTAGTATTATTTATATCATTTCCATGCTTTCGTTGGTTGGGCTATTCCTTTTTGGGAAGAATGTAAACGGCGCAACATCGTGGTATGCCATTGGCAGCTTTACCATCCAGCCCAGTGAGTTTGCAAAAACGGCTACCGCATTGGCTGTTGCCAAATACATCAGTGACTTAAATACCAACATTAACTCGGTAAAGGACCAAATTCGCCTATTCATCATCATCATTATTCCTGCCCTATTGGTACTGTTGCAAAATGACACAGGAAGCACCATTGTTTATGGGGCATTCTTTTTTGTTCTGTATCGCGAAGGATTGCCAAAATATTATTTAACCATTGGTATTTCGGCTATCATCATTTCGGTTTTAGCCCTAAAATTTGGGGCCATTATTACTTCGGCTTTAGTTCTTTTATGTGTTATTGCCTATCATTTTTTGAGCAAGAAAAAACTTCGTATTTACCAATCGATTTTAATCACGTTGTTTGCCGTTGCCATTTCTTTTGGCATAAAATTCTTCTACCAAAATGTTTTGAAACCACACCAGCAAGACCGAATAAGTTTATGGTTAAACTTAGAAAAAGACCCCGAAAAGCTGGAACGGATGAAACAAACGTTTGCCTATAACCTTAACGAATCTGAAAAAGCTATAGGTTCCGGTGGTTTTATGGGTAAAGGTTTTATGGAAGGCACTAGAACTACTGGTAAGTTTGTACCCGAGCAGCACACCGATTATATTTTTAGTACTGTTGGCGAGGAATGGGGCTTTTTGGGCAGCAGCTTGGTGGTCATTACTTTTGTATTGCTTTTGTTGCGCATATTGCATTTGGCAGAACTTCAAAAATCACAGTTTAGTAGAGTTTATGGCTATGGGGTGGCCTCTATTATCTTTATCCATTTTTTTATCAATATTGGCATGGTTATGGGCTTGATTCCAACCATTGGTATTCCGTTGCCTATGTTCAGTTATGGAGGTTCGGGGCTTTGGGCCTTTACTATTTTAATATTTATTTTTATTAAATTAGATTCCAACAGAATCAACGAGTGGTAGTCGGCCAATAATTTTAATTCTTTTCTCTGATGAAAAATCTAATGTTTTTAGTGGTTTCTATTCTTTTATTTGTTGGCTGTTCAAGCACCAAAAACCTAAAGAAACACAGCTTTTCTTCAGAAGAAATAAAATTGATTATGCAGACAGACAGCCTAAAGCCTATGCGGGTTTATAAAATTACCAATACCAAAGATTCGCTTTTGCTTCGTACCAAAAGCAGTTATATTAAACCCAACGCCAACGACCCCGTTTTAAACCAGTTTGTGCAACGGCTTTATGCCACGGTTAGGGACAGCATGAGCCTGGGCGTGGGCATTGCAGCACCGCAAGTTGGCATTTTGAAAAATATTATTTGGGTACAACGTTTTGATAAAGAAAACTTTCCGTTTGAGGTTTACTTGAACCCGAAAATTTTGGAATATTCTGAAAAAAAGCAAGTTTGTAGGGAAGGTTGTTTATCCATACCGAACAGAAGCGATACCCTCAAAAAAAGGGCATATGCCATAAAGATTGAATATGATACCATGGCGGCCGAACACAAAACCGAAACTGTTGAACGCTTTACGGCGGTTATTTTTCAACATGAAATAGACCATCTTAACGGCATTTTATATCTGGACCATTTGGAAAAAGAAGTTAAGGATGTTGAAAATTAAATAGACTTTTGTTTTATTTTCTGTCCGAAAATTTATATTTTCAGATTTTAAAACCTATTGTCTTGACTAATTTTCCCATAGTAGTATTAAGGCCAAAATTTCATAAGAACGCCAATCAAATCCTTATTCAGTTTGATTATAACGATGTTCTTATAAAACAGGTTCGCACTATTTCGGGAGCTACATGGAGCCAAAATTTAAAAAGTTGGTACGTAAAAAACAATCCTTCAAACCTTAAATTAATATTTTTCGTTTTTAAAAACCATGCCCACGTAAACAGCAAACCCCTATTTGAAAAACCTGCTGAACAACCAAAAACCTTCCCTGTAAAAAGAGTAAGGCAATTGAGTACGGAAAATAAGAACCTGTTAAACCATTTTTACAAATATTTAAAAGGCAAACGATACAGTAAAAGCACTATTGAGACCTATATCTTTTTTATGGCAGATTTTGTTGAGTTCAATCAAAATAAGCCGTTGGATACTTTGACCAACAGAGATGTTGAACATTTTATTGAAGACGTTTTTGTAAAGCGAGACTATTCCATTAGCACACAAAGGCAGTTTATAAGTGCCTTAAAGCTATTTATAATTTTTTACCCAAATACAGAAATAAACAATTTAGCCTTAACACGACCCAAAAAATCCAGAAAACTGCCTTTGGTTTTATCACCACAAGAGATTTTAGATCTTATACGGCATACCCAAAACCTGAAGCACAGAGCCATTATAGCATTATTATATTCTTGTGGATTGCGTATAAGTGAACTTTTAAATTTAAAGTTGGTTGATATAGACATAGACCGTAAACAACTTATAGTTAAAAATGGCAAGGGCCGAAAAGACCGTTACGTAAGTTTGGCAGACAGTTTTATCCCGTTATTGTCTAACTACTTTTACAGTTTCCAGCCCACCATTTATTTTGTTGAAGGGCAAACAGGACAAAAATACAGTGCAGAAAGCATACGCCAATTTTTAAAGCGGGCTTGTAAAGCATCACAAATACACAAACCCGTAACCCCACATACCTTGCGCCACAGCTATGCCACGCATTTATTGGAAAACGGTGTAGACCTGCGCTATATACAAGAACTTTTGGGGCACGCCAAACCTGAAACCACCATGATCTATACCCACGTAAGTCGAAAAGATTTGTTAAAAATATCGAACCCACTGGATAGTGCATTAAATAATTTAAGTGAAAAGGATAAAACCAATACAAATGTTCTCTTATCCCGAAATTTAAGCCGATAAAACCATATATTTATTGACATATAACCAGTTGGGCAACATTTAAAAGTGGTGATATGATTGAAAAACTTGGAGAAAAGATTACATACCTATTTCTAAAATTTATGCCAAATGCATTTGTTTTTGCAATACTCCTAACTTTCATAACAGTTATTGGAGCTTATCTTTGGTTGGACGTGACACCAATGAAAATCATAACTTCATGGTATGATGGTTTTTATGATTTATTAGGGTTTGCGATGCAAATTGTTTTAATTATTATTACTGGTTTCAGTATTGCCTTGTCTCCTATAATTAAAAGAGGAATAGATTCTTTTGCTCGACAGATTAATTCCCCAATACAAGTATATTTTTTGGTTGTTTTATTAGGTTCGTTATTAACTCTTGTAAGTTTTGGATGGATAGTAATTACCTGTGTTTTAGCAAGAGAATTAGCATTACGCGTAAATGGTGTTCACTATCCCTATTTGATTGGATGTGTTTACATTTCTGGTGGTAGCTGGGTTACAGGGTTGTCAAGTTCAATTCCTCTACTCTTAAATACAGAAAACAATTTTTTAATTAACTCTGGTGTATTGACGGAAATTATTCCAACCTCTTATACTCTAGGTTCAATCTTAAATATTTCAATGATTATTATACTACTTATATTTGTGCCATTAATTTTAGTTACCCTAAGACCAAGAAGAACGTCTAATAAAGAAATTACAGATTTACTAATCACAAAGGAAAATATAAATAAGCAAACTATAAAAGAAGAAGCTTTAAGTCAAAAACTACCATTTAAATCATATTCCGATAAGTTAAACAATAGTTTTATCCTACAGGTGATTATTGTGATAATGGGGCTTGTCTACATCATTTACCATTTCAATACAAAAGGATTTGATTTGAATTTCAACATAATGATTTTTATATTTTTAATTTTTGGTTTGCTACTACATAAAACACCGATGCGTTATGTTATTTCAATGGAAAAAGCAAGCAGTAATGTTTCTGGAATATTATTTCAATACCCTTTTTATGCTGGTATAATGGGAATTATGTTATATACTGGATTAGGTGAAAAGCTTGGGCAAATTTTAGCAGCCCAAGCTAGTATAAACTCTTACCCTTTTTTTGCTTACTTAACTGGAGCGTTTGTCAATTTTGCAATACCATCTGCTGGAGGTGAATTTGCCGTTGTTGGCCCAAGTATAATCAATGCCGTAAAAGAAATAGGTGTTGGATTGCCGGCTGAAGAAATAACTAAAATGATTGCAAGAGCATCTTTATCTGTAGCATATGGAGAAAGTTCAAGTAACATGTTACAACCTTTTTACTTGTTACTGGTTCTACCAATAATGGCAGCAGGTATTAAAATACAAGCACGAGATATTATGGGTTATTTAGTTTTACCCTTTGTTTTACTTTTTATTATTCAATCTGTTTTAGTTTCTTTTTGTCCTTTTTAATTATATTCTAGGAAAAAGATACAGGTATTAAGAAAAACGATTGCCCAACACCGTGTAAAAATAATTGCTAGGTCACTGTTCATCGGAAAGTCCTGCGGACTTTCCTAACGTACTTTTTCTTTTGCTATCTTGAGGGCTTAACCACGCAACTATTGTTACACCTACCGTTGGCACACATTTGAAATGAAAACACAAAAAGCAATAAAAATCTTAAATGAACAATCTGAAAAGTTAAAGAAGTTGGAGTTATTTACTACGCATAACTGGACTGTTGAAACTCGAACTTACTTGACTGAATTTTTCGGAAAAGAAAGCTATCAAGCTGAGCATTTCAGAATGAATTTGACCGACATTAAATCTGACCAAAAAAAAGAACAGATAATTGACTTTTTAAATGATTGTGTTAACATAATTTCAAATAAAGGTTTATATAAACCACCAACTGAAAATTGGTTTTCTAAACTTCCCAATTGGGCTATAAATTTAGGTCTGCCTGCTTTGTGTTTTATTTCTTTTAGTGTTGGAATATTATTTACAAACAATAACAACTCGGAATTACGAAAAGAAAACTCGGAATTGAAAGAACAATTACTTCTTATATCTTCCGACACAATACCCAATAATCATAAAGATTTGAGCGATAAGCCAAAATAAAAAAATCGAAAACCAATCGACTGAATTAAAAACGTGTGCCAACATTGTATATAATTTATGCTTTAATTAGTTAATAATTTGAAATTTATATTTTTAAACAAACGATTTGATACGACTGAAAATCCTGCGGATTTTAAGCCGCACAAATCATATACGTAACCGTTGTGCGTCAGTGTAAAAGCCAACCCGCAAATGGCACATTTGGTTTTTGCCGACACACGAGCCAACGCTTCAAAAACCAAAAGAGCCATTTTTTGCCAAAGCTGAACTGAATAAAAATTTAAGAAAAAACGTAGATTTGAGCCATATATGAATAAATTAACAGTAATAGACTTTTTTTGTGGAGCAGGAGGCTTTTCCGAAGGCTTCAGACAAATGGGCTACGATATAACTTACGGATATGACCATTGGAAACCTGCTGTTGACACCTATAATCATAACTTCAATTTACAATGTAGTCCAAAGAACATTTTAGATTTCGATAATTCAATTGATAAAATCAACGCTATACCGAACACAGACATTATTCTCGGAAGCCCTCCCTGTGTTAGTTTTTCTAGTTCGAATAAATCTGGAAAAGCAGATAAATCTTTGGGAGTTAAATTAACAGAAACTTTCTTGAAGGTAGTAGCTGTAAAAAAACATCAACCAAATTCTACTCTTAAAGCTTGGTTTATGGAAAACGTTGTAAATTCCAAGCGATACCTACAAACTGCATATACTTTTAAAGATTTAGGGCTTACAGATTGGGCAAATGAACACAAAATAAGTCCAAACAAAATTGCAATTGATTTATTTGAAAATACAACTATAATTAATTCAGCAGATTATGGATCAATACAAGCAAGAAAGCGAGTAATATCAGGTGAGATTATCAAACAAAAAAAACTTATAGTTCCAAAGCACACTCATTCTAGTCCAAAAATAAAAGGGAATCTACCACATTATAAAACAATAAAGAGTATTCACCAGAATTTTCCCAACCCATATCAGAAGGAAGGTTTTACAGATGTAAAAGACATAAATTATGATATAAAAATTCCTCAGAATCAGATTACAGATCATTTCTATGATACTGGAGTTTATGAAGTTGAATGGAGGTTTTCGAAATTCTGGAAACAGAACCACCCTTATATGGGAAAAATGTCTTTTCCAGAGAATAGTAATAACCCAAGCAGAACTATTACTGCAACTAAAATTGCCAACTCAAGGGAATCTATTATTTACAAATCAGAGATTAATAGAAAAGGAGATGGAGAATACAGGTTACCTACTGTAAGGGAAGCCGCAATTATTATGGGGTTCCCAATAACTTATCAGTTTGTCGGATCTGAAAACACTAAATGGAGGCTTGTTGGTAATGCTGTTTGCTGTGCTGTTAGTCGAGCCTTGGCAGAAACAACATTACAGTTTCTAAAACGTAGTAAGCCCAAGAACTTAATTGTAAACAAAACACCTAAACTTGAAGGAGTACTTAATTTAAATACCTATATACTAAAGGAACTTAATAATCCTCCCGTAAAGAACAAAGGTGCAAGATTTAGAAGACACCCAATAAAAGATGGGAATTTAACAGTAACATTATCTAATTACGATATTGATAAAAGTAGTAAAACAAAAAACAAATGGTTTACTTCTATTCAATATGGAACAGGAGAAGGCTTTCCTGTCCAAAAAGTTGAAGATGAATACTACAAAGAATTAGAACCTCTTATCGAAAGTTTCAAGGGAGGAAAAAGATTCTTAGAAATCATTAACAATGGGTTTTCTGAAAAGATTGGAAATAAAGTTCAACTCCAAGATATGTATGAAAAGCAAATCTCGGTTGAGAAGTTAAAAGAACCTACAATTCTTGTAGATGAAATAGCAGAAATTATTGAAAAAGTTGGCTGTCCAAATTCAACATTTGAGCAAACAGAAAAAGTAGTATTTAAGAACAAAACTATAATACCTGTCAAACAAGTTTTTGCTTTATATGCTGTCAACAAAATTTCTTCCATCGCAAACAAAAAGTAACTATGAACAAAGAAGTTAGAATACAAAAAATACAGGAGATTATCGAAAGGGATAAAAACCGAACTGATTTGCTAAACCACGAAATAATGTGGGAAAAGCAACTTAAAACAGAAAAGGTTTACAATATTCCGCTTTCATTTTTAATATACAATAAATACAATGGAAGGATTCTCAGCAGAACTAAATCTTTAGAAAAGCAAAATCAAGCCATTAACGTTGAGACAGAAGTAGGAAGAGATTTAATCGAAAAACTTTTATGGGAGTCAAAGATTGACCGAAATAAAAAAACCGAATTAAGTATAAGAGAGTTTGGTCAGCAAAAAGTTGGAATTATTACCAAAGATGGGGTAATAATTGATGGTAACAGAAGAGCAATGCTTTTGAACAAAGTTGATAGAACTGGTTACTTCAAAGCCATTGTATTACCTGTTACCCTTGATGAAAACCCAATCGAAATTGAAAGACTTGAAACCACCTATCAAATGGGTGAAGATGAAAAATTGGGCTACAACCCAATTGAAAAGTATCTTAAAGCTAAGCAAATATTCGATAAGTTAACTCCCAAAATATCTGAAACTGAAGCAATCAAAAGTATTTCAGATTGGATGGGAGAAACAGAAGGAGAAATACGAAAGTATCTTGATACAATGGCTGTGATGGACGAGTATCTTGAATATCTTGAATATGATGGTATTTACACCCAACTTGACAGTAGAGAAGATCAGTTTTTATCATTAACCAAATGGTTAAATACGTTTTACGGAGAATCAAGTAAAAAGGCATTTGACGGTTATACAGATAGTGATGTTGATGAATTAAAAATTATCGCATTTGATTACCTAAGGTTTAGGAATGAATATGATGGGAAAGAATTTAGAAATTTAGCGGAAGGAAATAGCGATAAGCACTTTTTTGGGGATAAAGAAATTTGGAAGAGTTTTTCATCTAAGCATAATGAAATTATCAGAAATCTACCTAAAGAACCTGAAATTGATTTTAACTCGGCTAACCTAGAGAAACATTTAAACGCAAGAGACAAACTGTTTTTTGAAAGTTCGATATTCGAAAACGATACAAGTGCATTTTTAGAAAACCTGAACGACCACAAATATCTAGTTGGTTATAATAAAGCTGCAGAAGAACCTGAGAAACTAATAAGGAGAGCCTCTCAGACATTTGAAGCAATAAAAACAGGACACAAGGCATTTGCTAAGCCTGATGTACAACGAATGGTGCAAGAGTTAGGTGATAAAATTTTCAATTCACTTCAAAAAAAATCACCTTCTAGAGTTTTAACTCACATTATTGAATTATTAGAAGGAATTGAAGTTGATAAAATTCCTGCTGAAGAAGTTGAAGAAGTTCAAGAGAAAACTAAGAGAATTCAACAGATTGGATATCAAATAAACAGAAATATATAATGGGTTATTCTATAGATGTCAATATCGTAGATAATCTCTTTATCATAAATGGAGATACAGAATCGCTATTACAAAACAAAAGACTTTTAATTTCTCTCAAAAGACTCAATTACTTTCTAGAATCAAACTCCGTTTTTATTCCATTTCGTGATGAAACACAAATAAAAACGCTTCAAGAGATTCAAAGGTTACTGGGAAAGTATAATTACGATTTTCGATTCACAGAAAATATACAAGAAGAATTACAGGCTTTTTCTAAAGAGGAAGAAAATTTTGAAGTGTTTAGTGAAAATGCCAGAGCAATTAGAGATAATGAGTTTAAAGAGAATAAATCTTTAGTAACTCAATTTGAAAATTTTCAGGAAGTCCTTAAAGAAACGTTGACAAGAAAACTCTATCCATTGCAATTGCTTTCATCCTTTCATATGGCATTTGCTCAAAACTCTTGCAATTTTGCTGTGCCTGGTGCAGGTAAAACATCAATAGTTTATGGTGCGTATGCATATTTGAGAAGTTTACCTAAAGAAAATCCTCGTCACGTAGATAAACTTTTGGTTGTTGGACCTCTTTCATCTTTTGCTCCTTGGGAAAATGAATTTTCAGAGTGTTTTGGATATAAACCAAAATCTTTTAGAATGTCTGGTGACAGTGATATTTCAGTGAAACAAAAATTAGAACATTTATATTCACCAAACTCACCAGAACTAACATTAATTTTTCACGGTGGCGTTGACCGTTTTCAAAATGACATTATTGATTTTTTGAAGCGCAACAAAACAATGGTTGTTGTTGATGAAGCTCACAGAATAAAAAATCCAGAAGGTGTTTGGGGCAGAAGTGTAACAGAAATATCAAAAGAAGCAGTATCGAGAGTAATTTTAACTGGTACTCCAGTCCCAAATGGGTATCAAGATATTTTCAATCTTTATAAATTTATCTATCCTTTCAAATTTAAGGAAATCCTAAAGCTTCATTACCATAATTTGGAGGATATGACCAATAATAATTCTCCTGAATCACAACGGGTACAGGAATTAAAAGATAACATTTCTCCTTATTTTATAAGAATTAAAAAGAAAGATCTCAAGCTACCTCCTATAGAAGAAAAATACATCCCAGTTGAAATGGATTCCCATCAAAGGGAAATATATGATTTTATAGAATCTCAATATCTTCCTTACTTTAAAGAGAATAATTCTGCTACAGTAAAAGATATTCTTAATAGGGCAAAACTTATTCGGTTAAGACAAGCATCAACTAATCCATCTCTTTTATCAAGAACTTTGAGAGATTCTTTGGAGAATAATGAGTTAACAGGTGAATTTGACCCAAATGCTTTTTTTACGACAGATACTGATGAGTTCGTTAATGATTCCGAGTTCTTTAATAAGATTATAAATTATCCAACAGTTGAAACGCCAAAAAAATTTAGAAGCATTTTATCATTACTCATAGAGGAAATTTTTCCTGAAAACGGTAAGGTAATTATTTGGACTATTTTTATCCAAAATGCTAAAGAGTTGCAATCTTATTTAAATCAAAACGGAATTGAATCAAAGCTTCTAATTGGAGAAATTCCACAGGAACAAAGAGAAGAAACTATTAAGGCATTTAATAATCCACTCAATAATGATTTTAAGGTAATTATTGCCAATCCTTTTTCTGTTGCTGAATCAATCTCATTGCATAAAGGTTGTCATAATGCTATCTATTTAGAAAGAGATTACAATTGTTCCAATTTTATTCAATCCAAAGATCGTATTCACAGAGTCGGTTTAGATGAAAATCAATTAACAAAGTATTTCTATATACTGTCAAAAGATTCAATAGATGAAGTCATTAACAATCGACTCCGTTTGAAAATAGAGCGAATGGAAGAAATTATCAATGATGATATACCTCTATTTCAGAGAATTGACAATAATGATGAAACAGACATAATTAATGATTTAATCTCTAATTATGCTAGAAGAACTTAGAAGATATAGAAATTTTGGCACTCCAAATTACTTCTTTGAATTACTCAGTACATTAAAAGGAAATCAGGATGCCACATATACAAGAACCGACATTGACAAATTATTCTATAATCGTGTAATTGATGGTAGAAGTATTTTTGATGGTTGTCTTGAAATAGCCATAAAAACAGAAATACTTGTGGTTGAAAACGACTTTCTAACTTTAAGTAACGGTGTTGTTGATTCATTGAATAGTATAAGTCAAATGAGAGATAAATTCGTTGAATATCTTTTCAAGGCATTAAAAAATGATGATGAATTTCACAAAATATTTTGTTCTGATTATTTATCCCACGACATAATTTACAAGTCTTTACAGATAAACAACAGAGCTTTTAGTTTAAAATATTCAAATTTTAAACAGTTGTTGATTGATTTTGAAGCGATTAAAACTCATCCGACAACTGAACTAAATAGTTTTATAATAAATAATCGCTACAAGAAACTATTTGATAAGACTGTATTACCTGAAATTAAAAAAAGAAAGATTGGTATTGAGGATTTTAGGAAAGCAATGGAGCAACAACAAATTTATGGAGAAGAAGCCGAAAAGTTTGTTTTAAATTTTGAATTTGCAAGACTTAATGAGCAGAAAGAAATAGATTGGGTAGCTGAATACATAGTTAATGAAGGTTTCGATATAGCCTCATATAATCACGAGTTTGATGAATTACCAAATCGTTTTATAGAAGTAAAATCTTATGATGGTATAACACCATATTTTTTCTGGTCAAGAAATGAGTATTCTGTTGCGAAACTAAAGAAAGATGATTATTGGCTATATTTAGTCAATCGATCAGAAATGAATAAAGCTGAATATGTTCCAATAATGATACAGAATCCATACGAGGAAATACTTAGTAATGATGAAAACTGGGATAAACAAATAGAAAAATATAAAGTTGAATTAATATGCCAACGCTAAAAGCCATACACATTTGCAATTCGCAACAGCCAGCGCGCAAGCCAAAAATTGCAAAAGAGTATGTCTTTACCAACGCTGGCAGACAGACGAAAAATGAACACCGAACGCACAACAATGTGTATAAGCAATAGCGGGTTTGGTGCAAAATTGAAAGAAAATGAATATTAATAAACGTAAATGTTTAACCGAAAAGTTAGTGGTTTTTAATCCGCTACTGCTCATACACTAGACCGTTAGCAAACATTAAGACCAATGTGTGTAAAGTATTTTTAAAACGATTAATAATTCTACGGATTTTAAAAAAATATCGGTTTTATAACAAAAAAGCTGCTGACAGACACCAAGTAAACGATAATGTTGCGGCTGAATGACTTTGGAAACGGTAAATAAAAACGAACTTTGACTATAACAAAACGTAAAATCAAATTCTTGACCAAAAATTATCGTACATTCGTAAACTAACCATTAGTAAACCTTGACTAAAATTAATTAAGATGAAATCAACTTGGAGTAAATTACATAAAACATTAAAGATTGGAATAATAATATTCATTTTGGGGACTGGACCTTTATTAATTTTATTAGGACTTGATGCATTAGGACTAATTGACGCAGGAAATGCAGTAGGACCAGGAATATTAGCAGTGCTGAGTTTTTACCCTTCAATTATTCTAATAATCATTGGTAGCATTCTCACATACCGAAAAATAAAAAAAGCAAAATTGTCATAATAAAACGTTTGCTAACACCGTGTATAAAAAATTGCTAGTTTTAACCTAAACCAATGTCAGTTGCGAGTTTACTAGCTTCTGATTTTCCTTCGGAAAATCCTCGCCCGTAAACTCGCAACTTTTCATACACATCAACGTTGTGCTTCATTATGACAAACCGCTAACCAATGATAAAATTCTTTAGAAAAATTAGACAAAACCTACTTTCTGAAGGAAAGACAAGCAAGTATTTCAAATATGCAATAGGAGAAATTATTCTTGTTGTTATAGGAATTCTGATTGCCTTACAAATCAATAACTGGAATCAAGTCCGTAAAGAATATAAAGAAACAAATATCTTATTAAAAAATCTTAAGTTAAATGTTGAGGAATACATCAAGAATCTTAAAGAGTTGCAAGAATCAATAGAAATTCGAAAAGATTATGCAGATTATATTCTAAAATCACTTGATGACCAAAAAGTAACCGATTCCTCAATGTTTATTTCGTCAATGACTAGGATAGGTTGGATCATAGATTATTCTCAAACACTGCCCACCTATGCTGAAATCATAAATTCAGGAAAGTTAATATATATTAATTCAGAAGATCTAAAAAATGAATTAGCTAGCTTCCAATCTCAATTAGAAGAAAACCGGCAAATTGCAATACCCACTAATCTTATGTTAAAAGAAACCGATAGATTGGCTTTAGGCCACCTTGATGGAATACCTGAACCTTCAAGTTTAATTAAACCTATTTCATCCTATCCGGGAGTAAGTTTTGATTTGAAGTCAATTGCATCGGACACTGAATTTTATAAAAGTGTAAAGTATATTTTTTATATATCAGCTGGTGGAAAAAGCTCTTTAAATGACTACTTTATAACAAGGTTAGAAAGAATAAAAAGTTTGATAGACAATGAACTTAAAAGAAATGACCAATGATAAAATTTTTTAAAAAAATAACGAAAGCACAACAATGGCTATAAGTAATTGCTTGTTCTAGCCTACTTCTGAAAATCCGCACGGATTTTCAGTTTGGCGTGTACTTGCAAAGTTAAGTGCTAAACCACGCAACTACTCATAGCCAAACCGTTGTGCATAAGCTAAATAATAATCTAAAGAAGGAAAAAATGAAAACAATAAAATTTACTTTGACATTATCATTTATGTTTTTTTTATCATCCATTATCATTTCAAGCTGTAATCAGAAATCAAATGACAAGGATATGGAATTAAAGCAAACAGATTTATCCGTTCTTGAAAAGGAAATTGAATTACAGTTACGTGAATTTGAAAAAAATCTGCAAAATGGTGACTCAATTGCTTTAGGTAATATGTATATGGCTGATGCGGTAATCATGCCCTCTACTGTAGGCAGAGAAAATATTGTTAAGAATTTTGGAAGTATGATTCGAGACAGTATTACGGGTTCAAGCTTTGACACAACAGGCCTGTGGGGAAATGACCAGCTACTTGTCGAGGAAGGAAAAGGGACTTGGTTTCATGCAAACGGACAAATTGTTGGACGTGGTAAATATTTAGTGGTTTGGAAAAAAGATAATGAAAATTGGAAAATATTGCGCGATATTTGGTTTCCCGAAAAAAAGAAATAAATCAAATCCTTTTAGTTTATGAGCCTATGCACAACAACGTGTATAGTTCATTGCTTCTGATTTTCCTCGCGGAAAATCCTAGCGCTGAACTATTGCCAAGTTTTATTTGCTAAATTAGTGACCTAACCAACGCAACAAACCATACACAAACCGATGGAATACATTCAGCGAAAGCTGACCAAAATGGCTACGCAACTCCGTTGCTCCCGCCCTTTCGGTGCATGTATTCCATCGTCCTGCTAAACCAAATTGAAAAAGGCCTTTTTGCTCAATACAACT
>NZ_JBGGTX010000004.1:0-601327 GCF_041287255.1 Tamlana flava | reverse complement strand
AACGCTTACGGCCACCGATAACTGTGGTACTGCTACGGTAACTTTCAATGAAGTTAGAACCGATGGTGATTGTCCTTCTAGCTACTCGTTAGCTCGTACCTGGACGGCTACGGATGAGTGTGGTCTAGAAACCGTACATACACAAACTATAACTGTACAGGACACAACCGCCCCTACTTTTGTTGAGGCCCTACCTGCTGATGCCACTGTGGAATGTGATGCGGTGCCTACTGCTGAAACGCTTACGGCCACCGATAACTGTGGTACTGCTACGGTAACTTTCAATGAAGTTAGAACCGATGGTGATTGTCCTTCTAGCTACTCGTTAGCTCGTACCTGGACGGCTACGGATGAGTGTGGTCTAGAAACCGTACATACACAAACTATAACTGTACAGGACACAACCGCCCCTACTTTTGTTGAAGCGCTACCAGGCGATATCACCGTGGAGTGTGATGCGGTGCCTACCGCTGAAACTTTAACTGCAACAGACAGTTGTGGTGATGCAGTAGTAACAGTGAGTGATACCAGAACCGATGGTAGTTGTGCAAACAACTATATTATAGCCCGTACGTGGACGGCAACCGACGAGTGTGGACTCACAACAGTACACACCCAGACCATTACCGTTGAGGATACCACACCACCTACTTTTGTTGATACCCTACCAGGCGATATCACCGTGGAGTGTGATGCCATACCTGCCGCTGAAACTTTAACTGCAACAGACAGTTGTGGTGATGCAGTAGTAACAGTTAGTGATACCAGAACCGATGGTAGTTGTGCAAACAACTATATTATAGCCCGTACGTGGACGGCAACCGACGAGTGCGGACTCACAACAACCCATACACAGACCATTACCGTTGAGGATACAACGGCACCGGTACCAACAACAGCTTACGAACAAACCATAAGCACCAGTTGTTACGATATTGAAACTGCTCCCGAACTAGAGTTTTCCGATAACTGTTCAACAAACATTATTGTGGAGTTTGAAGAAACGAATACTTTTGACGAGACCATTTTGGCCGATTATCAAGTTATAAGGACATGGACCGTTCGCGATGCCTGCAACAACGAGGCCGTCTATACTCAGACCGTGAATGTTTCATTGGATGAAGTCTATACTGAGATTAGTGCCCCAGACAGATGTTTTGATGACGGCTTGGTCAACCTTAGCAACTTCCTTTCCGAAGACGCTATAAATGGAACCTGGGAGATTATTGAAGGCAATCCACTCGCAACCATTAATGGAGATATCTTCGACCCGACCAATTTAGAAGATGCCTATACCGATGAATTTAATCCAAATACAGAAGGAATTACCTATGTATTACGCTTTACTGGATTAGAAAACGGGTGCATCAACATCACTGATGTAACCATGGTCATAGACGCTAAGTGTAAAGTACTGCCCTGCGGAGAAAGCTCTATTATTATATCAAAGGCTGTAACGCCTAATGGCGACGGTTTCAACGATACTTTCGACATTGCCGGTATCGACCTTTGTGGATTTACTGCCGAGGTAAAGATATTCAACCGTTGGGGCGCTTTAGTTTATGAATCCAACGATTACACATTGGGCAGCATAACGACATCCGGCTCTAATGGTGACTGGAATGGAAGCTCGCCGAGCTCATCGTTCGGTAGTGCGGGCAAACTGCCTAACGGAACATATTATTACATCATAAATTTAAGGGATAGTGGACTGAGCCCATTTACAGGCCCCGTATATTTAGGAACCAAATAACAATAACCTATGAAATGAGCCCTAACAGTATTTCGAAATTAAACCGAAATGGCCGTTATGGTGAATGACATCTGAAAAATCAAGAACGTAAAACTTAAACAGATGAAATTTATAAAATATAATATAATCGCTATGGCGCTGTTCAGCTGTGTTTTCGGAGCGGCACAACAGTTACCGCAATTTACACAGTACATGTACAACACCATCTCTATAAACCCGGCTTATGCGGGAAGCAGAGAGGCGCTCAGTATAGTTGGCCTACACCGAAGCCAATGGGTTGGTTTTAAAGGTGGCCCCATCACACAAACACTTTCTATCCATACACCATTACGTAATGATAGAGTTGGATTGGGCTTATCTTTTATTGAAGATGATTTAGGCCCACAAAATTTTTCATATCTATATGCTGATTTTTCATATAGTATTCCAACAGGAGATACAGGGAAACTGGCATTTGGTGTTAAGGGAGGATTCACCCAATTTAGTTTTGATACCGATTTTCGTTTGGATCAAGCGAATCAATCCGACCCATTAATCTATGGGACAGAAGATAGGTGGACACCAAATGTAGGTGCTGGAGTTTACTGGAGTACTAATAGAGTTTATGCGGGTTTATCCGCACCAAGAATATTGAACAACGATTTCAGTAACAAAAACAACGACTTTGAAGCCTTAGAGCGCATTAGTTACTATTTTACAGTAGGTGGCGTTATTGATTTAAACAATACGATTAAGTTTAAGCCTGCGGCATTAATTAAAGCGACAAATGGTGCCCCCGTATCTTATGACCTAACTGCAAATTTCTTATTTAATGAAAAGTTTTGGTTAGGCGGTTCATACAGAATCAATGAGCAAACTGCAGCCATTGGTGGTATTGCAGATTTTCAAGTGTCAAGACAATTGCGTGTTGGCTATGCATACGAAAAGCCAATTTCAGATATAGCAGATTATACAACAGGCACACACGAAATTTTACTTATTTATGAATTCAAGTTCTTAAATTCTAAACTAAAATCACCTAGATACTTCTAATACCTTTTAGATATGAAGATAAAAAATTACATATTAGTTTTCGCTGCATTATTGTTAACCTGTTCTGTATTTGCTCAACAAGGAAAACAAAAGAAAGCAGACACTCTATTCAATAAATTTTCTTTTGTAAAAGCAACAGAAGTTTATAAAGAACTTATTGCAAACAATTACAATAAGGATTATGCAACCAGAAAACTGGCAGACTGTTATGCTCTATTAAGAGACCCTAAAAATGCCTCTAAATATTATAAAAAAGTGGTAGAACAAGACAACGTGCCTGTCGAGTATTATTACAGCTACGCACAATCATTAAGAGGTATTGAAAATTATAAAGAATCTGAAAAATGGTTGCAACGTTTTAAAGATTCTGGTGGGGTTGTAAATAAAAATGACTTCTCTAAAGCTCCTAATTATTCAACCAATGTTTTTAATGCTAAGCAACAGTACTTTTTAAATAAATTTAATTTTAATTCAGAGTTTAGTGATTTTGGTGCTTTCGAACACGATGGGAAAGTATATTTCACCTCGTCTAGAGATGAAGGAGTGTCCATAAAACGTCTTTATGGATGGAATGAACAACCCTTTTTAGATGTTTATGTTGCCAAACTTGATTCTGAAGAAGTAGTTGATCATACCTACAAACTTCAAGGAGATGTGAATTCTGTTTTTCATGACGGTCCGGTTACCATAACTAAAGATGGTAAATACATGTATTTTTCACGTAATAATTTTAAAAATAATGTTGAGAAAAAAGACAACAAAGGTTTAACCAATATGAAAATTTACAGAGCTACTTTCAGAGATAGTATCTGGACAGACATTGAAGACTTACCAATTAACAGTGATGATTTTTCAACACAGCATGCTGCACTAAATAGCGATGATTCTAAATTGTATTTTGCATCAGATAGACCAGGTGGGCTTGGAGGTTCAGATATTTATGTGGTTAGTATTTCTCCTGATGGCGTGCTAGGTGAACCTAAAAACTTGGGAGATGTAGTAAACACTCAAAATGCTGAAGGTTTTCCTTTTATAAATACCGAAGGTACATTATTCTTTTCTTCAGACGGGCATGTTGGTATAGGTTTACTAGATGTTTTTGCCACTATCAAGGATGAAAACGACAACATTGTTGATGTTATTAATCTAGGTAAACCGGTAAACTCTAGTAAAGACGATTTTTCATTTACCATGAGTGCAAATGGAACATCTGGTTATTTTGCTTCAAATAGGTCTGGAGGTAAAGGCGATGATGATATTTATGCATATAACAGAATTCCGCCTCTTGAAGTAGAAGGTGTTGTTTCCGATGCTATTAATGGTAACCCTATCACTAATGCGACAATTAAGTTATATAATTCAAAAGGTAATGAAATAGCTTATTTAGAAACAGACGACAAAGGCTTCTATGAAATTAATATAGATAGAGATGAAGATTATAAAGTGACTGGTAGTCATGACAAATATATAGAAGATTATAGAACATTTACTTCTAAAAATATCAAAACCGAGTTAAAGACCATCACTGCTAATTTATTATTAAACCCTGTAGAAGATGTGGTTAAACTGGCTGAGTTAAATACTATCTATTTCGATTTTGATAAATATAACATTAGAGAAGATGCTGCACTGGAATTAGACAAAATTGCTGATTTAATGCAAAATCAATATCCAGACATGGTTATACGTATTGAGTCTCATACAGACTCTAGAGGTTCACTATCTTACAACGATAAATTATCGATAGATAGAGCAAACTCAACTTACGAATATTTAATCTCTAAAGGTATAGCTCCTGAAAGAATTACTGCTCATGAAGGATTTGGTGAACGTAGGTTAACTAATGGTTGTGACGGAAGTGATGATTGTGAAGAAGAGGCTCACCAATTGAACAGACGCACGCAATTTATAGTGATAAAAATGGAATAAGTTAATCTGTTGCCCTTTATAGGTCTTTGTTCTTCTTAACCATATATTTTGCTTCGAACAGAGAAGGAGGCCAAGGTGTCGATAATATTAATGGCTTCAACAGATTTACAAGAATAAAACTTGGTAAATAGTTCTCACGGAACGATTCGTTGCTCTGAAGCCGAGCATGCTCTTAATAGAAGAACAAATTTTATAGTCGTTAAAGTAAAATAAAAGACTGTAAAGAAAAGAGTAAACCCCTTGCTAGCTAAAGCACAAGACACTTAGCTAAAGTGTCTTCATAAATAGCTTCGTATTGTGGTACAATTTTGTGCAAATCAAATTTCAAAGCTTCTTTTCGTGCATTAGCTTTGAACTGGTTTAATCTATTTATATCACTTAGAATATACAAGGCGTTTTTGGTCATGTCTGCAACATCGCCAACATTGCTTAAAAAGCCGGAGACACCATGGACATTCACTTCTGGAATGCCTCCTGTATTGCTTGAAATAACGGGGACCCCAGATGCCATGGCTTCTAGGGCGGCCAAACCAAAACTTTCAGTTTCCGATGTCAACAAAAACAAATCACTAAAACGTAGTATTTTATCTATCTCGTTACTTTTTCCGAAGAAAACCACTTGGTCTAAAATACCAAGTTCTTGACAACGCATTTCCACACGTTCTTTTTCTGGCCCTTCACCTATAAACATAAGTTTGGCCGGCATTTCCTTTTGGATATTGTAAAAGACACTAATAACGTCCTGAACCCTTTTAACCGGTCTTAAATTACTGATGTGCGCAATAATTTTTTCATCATCTTTTGCCATAATGGCCCTTTGGCAATCTGTGTAACTTTCGTGGTTGTATTTTTCCAAATCAATGAAATTAGGTACGACATGAATCTCATTTTTTACATCAAATAACCGAAGTGTGTCTTCCTTTAAACTTTTTGAGACTGCCGTAACTGCATCTGATTTATTAATGCTAAACGTCACCGCTGGTTTATAAAACGGATGGTTGCCAACAAGCGTTATATCTGTGCCATGCAGGGTTGTTACAATGGGCAGATAAATACCTTCTTCATTAAGCATTTTCTTGGCCATGTAAGCGGCGTAGGCATGTGGAATGGCATAATGCACATGAACAATTTCTATTTTATGAAGTTTAACCATATCAACCAATTTACTTGATAAGGCTAGCTCGTAAGGTTGGTAGTGAAACAATGGATATTCTGGAACAGTTACCTCATGATAGTGCACATTATTACTTAAAAGTTCCAATCTTACGGGCTGATTGTAAGTAATAAAATGTATTTCGTGTCCACGTTTAGATAGCTCTAAACCTAGCTCTGTAGCCACTACGCCACTACCACCAAATGTTGGGTAACAAACAATTCCTATTTTCATAAATTTCAATTTTTCTGATTATTTCATTGCAAAGTTATAATTCCAAAATCGCAATCAAGTTAATCAATTATCGCTTCATAAATCAAGCGTTGTATTTCTGTTCTAATATTTTTTCGAAGCAATAAATTTTTTCCAGCTTTAGGATAGGTTCTATTGGCCAAAAACACGTACACAATTTCTTCATCTGGGTCTGCCCAAGCATACGTTCCCGTAAATCCTGAGTGTCCGAAACTGGTCATGGAAATACAGCCACATGTGGGGCCATCATCACCCAATTGGGGTTTGTCAAAACCCACCCCTCTCCTATTGTTTTTACTGCAATAGTAACATTGGTTAAACTTATCGATGGTTTCGGGCTTCAAATAACGTTTTCCTCCATAAAAACCTCTTTGCAAATACATTTGCATAATTTTTGCCACATCATTGGCATTACTGAAAACTCCCGCGTGCCCTCCAATTCCATTTTGCATGGCAGCACCCATGTCGTGAACATAGCCATGAACCTCCTGGAAACGATAATAATCATCAACTTCTGTGGGTACAACCCTTTTGTCACTTATTTTATGATAAGGATTATACATGGTATAATTTGCACCCAAAGGCTCATAAAAATGACTTTGAGCCAATTGCTCCAATGTTCTGTCGTAATGATGCTCAATAAATTTCTTCAGAATGTAATAAGGGAAATCACTGTACCTATAGCGCAAAGTTTCCAACAGTTCTGAATCTTTTATAATCTTTGGTATAGAATCTTGATAATCTGTTCTTAAATATAGGTTTTTGGCCACTTCAATATTGAACTCATCACTTCTCTCCGTCCTGTAGTATTTTGGACTTGGGTGTTTGGTAACTGAATCTATAGTATGGTAATAAAAAGGTTCCCATGGCCGTAACCGAGCATAATGGGACAGCATGCTTTTTAATGTGATGTCTTCCTTGTTAGACCCAATATATTCTGGCAAAATCTCCGAAAGTTTCGAGTCTAGAGACACAATGCCTTGTTCTTCAAGCTCCATAAGCAAAGGTAATGTGGCCAAAATTTTAGTGAGTGAAGCTACATCGTAGATATCATCAAAAATCACTCCCTGCTCACCTTTATAGGTGTGCTTTCCAAAATTCTTATTGTAAATTACTTTACCCTTTCTTGCCACCAACAATTGTATTCCGGGCGTCATCATGGAATCTACCGCAATTTGAGCCACCGAATCTACACGTTTTAACTTTTCAGAACTCATACCAACACGCTCAGGCAATGTATAACCAAGTCTTTCAATGGCATTGAGCCTTATGCAATTTCCTACCTCAAAATAAGGTTCAACGGAAACCGGAAGCTCCCCTTTGGCCTCAATTGCTCCAAAAATGAGCTGCGCAGACTTTTGCTGGGCAATCGCACTGTTTTGATAGCTGACAATAATGCTGGCTATGTTTTCAATATCCTTTAAACCTGAAAGCGCATAAGGTTTTACAAAGGCATCTAAAACAACCGTGTTGGTTTTTGCAATTTCATCAATCCAAACCACATCCTGATCGGAAAATTCATAATTCTTCCAAGGATTTTCATTTGATCGATGAAACCCAATTATAACCGTGTTATAAGATTTTAATTTTCCTGTTAAACTAAAAAGATTATCGGCCTCGATTAAATGAACCTTTCCGTATTTTTTAAGCTCATCATAAAAGGGTGAACCATCATCATCGCCAAGTTTAACATAGGCTATTGATTTGGTTTCCAATCTTCTCAAAGGAATTAAATCCCGTTCATTCTTTACAACAGTTATCGCGTTTTCAAGAAGCTCTTCATAAAGAACGTCGTCTTTAATCCTATTTAAATCTTTAGACAAATCATGCAGCCCAATAGGTTTGTACTTGTTCAGCCCCACTTTATATTTCGCCATTAATATTTTTTTTACCGAATGTGCCAAACGTGCTTCTGTAATATCACCACTGATAATGGCTTCTACTATTTTTGAAACACCAACCCCAACATCTTCAGACATGAGCATGACATCATTTCCTGCCATAAAAGCAGCCAAATCAATATCACCTGTTTCACTGAAATCGGCCGCACCTTTCATGGTCAATGCATCCGTGAAAATGAGCCCTTGGAACCCTAATCTTTCTTTTAAAATATCTGTTACAATGTGTTTTGACAATGATGACGGATAACCCTCACGTGGCTCTAAACTTGGCACATTTAAGTGGGCAACCATAACACTTGAAAGCCCTTCCTTGATCAACGTTTTATAGGGATACAATTCTATGGAATCTATGCGTTTTTCATTGAAACTGATGGTTGGAAGGGTTTTATGCGAATCTTGGTCCGTATCACCATGACCCGGAAAATGCTTGGCATTGGCCAAAACGCCGGAACTTTGCATCCCTTTCATAAAAGCCGATGCCTTTTCGGTAACGTTATCCCTATTTTCGCCAAAAGAACGATTGCCTATTATTGGGTTTTGCGGATTGGTATTTATATCCACAACGGGAGCAAAATTAAAATGCACCCCTAAACGCTTGCAATGCTCCCCTATTTGTCGCCCCGCTTGTTCAACAAGTCTATTGTCTTTTATGGCTCCCAAAGTCATATTCCATGGAAAAGCATAGGTAGAATCTAAACGCATGCTCAATCCCCACTCGGCATCCATACCAATGAGCAAGGGTATTTTTGCACTTGCCTGCAATTCATTGTTAAGTTTTGCTTGTCTATATGGCCCTCCATTGGAATAAATAATGCCTCCAATATAATCTTCCTTTATTAGATTTATGATCTTATTCTTGGTTTCCTCATCTTGATTGGACATGACTTGTACCATATACAACTGGCCCACTTTTTCTTTAAGGGAAAGGGAAGAATAAACGCTATCAACCCACTTTATTTGCGCAGCACTATCAGAAGTCAATAATGGGCTTTCTGTATTTTGTCCGTAATTTATGGATACTAAAAAAAGAGAAAGAAATATAGTCGAGATTTGACGCATAAAATATTGATTAAGGGGACCTTATCAGTAATACTAATAATCGTGCCAAAATAATACTTTTAAAAGGAAGATAAAAAGACTTTAAGATAGATTTATAAAGAAACTATCAACCGTAACTACTTTAAAAAACGGCTGTGCCAGCTATCGCTTGCGGGCACTTCCCAATTTTCGTTGAACTCCGCAATATTGGTCACCAAATTATTGAAAACAATGGTGTTTTTAGATACGGCCTTTTCTTTAGCCATTTTTTTGAAGTCTGTAAGTGGCTTATATGCAATAAATTCACCTTGTTTGTAAGAGACATTCATTTTATCCATTAAATCTACATTATAATCTTTTTCCAATTGTTGAATAAAATGAACCGATGAATCAATGGAGCAACCTGTCGCCTTATTTAAGTTTTGATTTAATCCTATAACTATAAATCGCTTATATTTAATTAAGTAACCTGCTTCTAAATCGCTGCCGTGCGCTGTCCATTTTTCAATAAACACATCCAACTTAGATTGAATTTCATCAATCTCTTCTTGGGTAAAGGAGCGATTGGCTTGGTAAATCCAAACACGTGATTCTTCTGGCAATGTATTAAAATCTACGAGCATTAAACTAATTTATAAATTACGGTCAATGATTTTTAATTTTTCAGGAATTACAAATCTTGGGCATTGGCAATTAACTCGGCCACATCCATAACAGGAATATCTCCTTCCTTCTCCTTCGATTTGACGCCATCGGTCATCATGGTGTTACAAAACGGACAACCTGCTGCAATTATTTCAGGCTTTGTATCCAAAGCTTGTTCAGTGCGCTCTACATTGATATCCTTATCACCTTTTTCTGGCTCTTTAAACATTTGCGCTCCTCCAGCACCACAACACAACCCTGTACGTCGACAGTTTTTCATCTCTACCAATTCGGCCTCTAGTTTTTCAATTAAATCACGAGGAGCTTCGTAAACATTATTGGCTCGCCCTAAATAACAAGGATCGTGAAATGTAATACGCTTACCTTTAAATTTTCCACCTTCTACGGTTAATCTGCCATCATCCAATAAAGTTTTTAAAAATTGGGTGTGGTGCATTACCTCATAATTTCCACCCAATCCTGGATACTCGTTTTTAATAGTGTTAAAACAATGTGGGCAAGCCGTTACAATCTTTTTTACTTCATAAGCGTTAAGCACCTCAATATTGGTTACTGCTTGCATTTGAAACAAAAACTCATTACCGGCACGTTTTGCGGGGTCACCAGTGCAACTTTCTTCAGTGCCCAAAACAGCAAATTCAACATTTGCTTTGTTCAATAATTTAACAAAGGCCTTGGTGATTTTTTTGGCTCTATCATCAAAACTACCCGCACAGCCCACCCAAAACAAAACTTCGGGTTGCTTGCCTTGTTCCATGAATTCTGCCATGGTTGGTACTTTGATTGTTTCGCTCATATTACATTAATTTTATTCATTCTTCCAATTCAATCGATCCATTTGGTTATAAGGCCAAGGCGCACCGTTGTTTTCAATATTGGTCATCATATTGTTCAACTCCATAGGTGCAGCAGATTGTTCCATCACCAAATAGCGACGCATATCCATGATAATTGAAAGCGGATCAATGCTCACCGGGCAAGCCTCAACACATGCATTGCACGAAGTACAGGCCCATAATTCTTCACGGGTAATGTAATCGTCCAACAACTGCTTTCCATCTTCTTTAAATTCGCCATTATTTGCATCGATGTTTTTACCAACTTCCTCCAAACGGTCGCGAGTGTCCATCATGATTTTTCTGGGCGACAGCTTTTTTCCTGTTTGGTTTGCTGGGCATTCACTGGTGCAACGCCCACATTCGGTACACGTATAAGCATTGAGCAATTGCACCCAATTTAAGTCCTGAATATCACTTGCACCAAATTTTGCTGGCACATCGTCTTCTGAGCCTTCTTCTGGAGCAGCAAATGGGTCGACATTTGGATCCATCATCATTTCAACCTCCTTCGTCACGGCTTCCAAATTATTGAATTGCCCTTTCGGTGTCAATTTTCCGAAATAGGTATTCGGAAATGCCAACAAAATATGCAAATGCTTTGAAAAATATAGATAATTCAAGAAAATTAAAATCCCAACGATATGCAACCACCATGCTGCTCGCTCTATGGCATGCAAAGTAGATTCGGACGTGCCTTCAAACAAACCGGCTACGTGCTGACTAACAATATTTCCTGAATTTAAGCTTTGAAAATGGACATCGGTGGCATTCATGATTAAAAAAAACAGCATCAAAATCATTTCGAAATACAAAATGAAGTTAGCATCGTTTTTAGGCCAGTTGGTCATTTCACTTTTCCAAAAGCGAGCCAACTTAATCACATTTCGTCTTATCCAAAAAACAATCACAGCAACAAAAACCAAAACAGCCAACAGTTCAAAAACTCCTATGAATATACCGTAAACAGAGGACGAAAGTACACTAAGGCCTATTCTGTGCGTTCCGAAAACACCATCAATAATAATTTCTAAAACCTCTAAGTTTATTACAATAAAGCCCACATAAACAATGGCATGAAGCAAACCAGCAATTGGGCGCCTCACCATTTTGCTTTGCCCAAAAGCAATAAGTGCCATGTTGCGCAAACGTTCGGATTTATTATCGCTAACGTCAACATCTTGGCCAAGCTTTATATTTCTAATGAGTTTTTTTAGATTATTTGCAAAATAGCCAATACAAACAACCAATATGACAGCAAAAAGTATATTCGGCAAGTATTCCATAGATTAGTTGCTAGGTTCTTCTTGGTAAGGTATTTCTTTTTTTGATAAAATCCTAAAGTAGCGTTTTGGGTGCAATTTTATATCCCGAAGCAGTTCTTCCAATTCTTTGGTAGCACCTTCTAGATTATTATAAAGGCTTTCATCTTTTAGAAGTTTTCCAATTGAGCCATCACCTTTTTCAACTTTATCCAACACCCCGTTTAAGCTAGCTAAGGTTTTTTTCAAAGATTCTATAGTGGCTCCCATATCGGCATTTTTCAAGTCGGTCGCTAGGGTTGATAAATCCTCGCTAGTTTTCTTAAAACTCTTTAAGGTTGTGGTAATATTTTCTTCATTCTTGGCAATGAGTCCGTTGACACTGCTTGAAGTAATTTCAAATGATTTTAAGGTTTCGTTTAACTGCTCTACCGTCCGTTTTAAACCTTTTTCAGACTGGTCATTTATTACTTTATTCAAGCTTACAATAAGCGAATCTGCTGATTTTAAAGTTGAATTTAAATCGGTACTTAAACCTGAAAAATTCTTGGAAAGACTGGTAACCAGACCAACTTCAACTTCAGATTTTAAAACATCACCCGGTTTTGCCAATTCTCCATCTTCCCGAGCCACAATGGCCAATCCATTACCACCCATCAAACCGGTTTCGTAAAGGCGAACCACGGAGTTTTTTGAAAATTTAAGCTTTTCATCCACTGAAAACGCCACTCGTGTTTTACCTGTGTTAAAATCGTAATTAATGTCTTGAACCTTACCAACGCTATTACCTTTAATGGTAACTGGTGAAGACTTGGTAAGCGCGTTATAATCGAATTCTGTAAAATAAACATTATTGGATTCCAGTAAGTTTATGCCTTTTAAATAGTTGAATCCAAAAATAAAAAGTATAATTCCTAATATTACTAATACGCCTGTTTTTACTTCTTTGTTTATTTTCATCTGGTTGCATTGGCTATTTTAAATGAACCTAAACCATGTATTAGACGGTCCATTTTAAAATACATGTTCGAAAAACAAATTTAATATAAATTTAAAAAGAACGGCTTTAATTTGAAGTTGATTTTAAAGCATCGGCCAAGGCTATCTTTTCACCATTTTTAAAAGCCACAATAAAACTTGAAGCATATCCTTTTTTTCTAGCCTCAACCTCAAATGCTTGCGCTTGGCCATAGCTTGAAGAAACTCCGTAAAAATACTTGTAAAGGCTTCCTTCCTTTAACTTTGAAATAGAATTCAGCCCTTTGAAATTGTAAGGTTTAGGGTCTAGGGATTTTGAACTGGCCGCTATTTGCACTTTAAACACAACGTCTTCTGAAGCTGTTTCTTGAATATTCTCCGTGCTTTTAACCAACTCAAAATCACCAACATTTTCATCTAAACTGGATTTATATTCCAGAACAGCATCGGCAATAGCTGTTGACATTTGGTTTTGCCCCCTTTTAGAATTGAGATAGCTTCCTTCGCTTTTATAAGTTAAAAAACCTGTTTCAACTAAAACACTAGGCATCACGGTTTGGTGCAAAACAATAAAACCAGCTTGCTTAACCCCTCTGTTGTTACGTTTCAATATGTTTGTGAATTTGTTTTGAATCAACGAAGCCAACATGATGCTTTGATCTAAATACTCCTCTTGACTCAAAAGGATACTAATAACAGATTCTGGGGAATTTGGATCAAAACCACCGTAGTTTTTTTCATAGTCATCTTCTAGAAAAATAACTGAGTTCTCCTTTTTTGCCACTTCGAAATTAGTTTGGTTTCTATGCGTACCCAACACAAAAGTCTCCGTGCCATGGGCTTGTGAATGATGGGAATTGCAATGTACAGAAACAAATAAATCGGCATTAGCCTTGTTTGCAATTTGTCCCCGAACAAACAAGTCGATAAACTTGTCTTTCTTACGTGTATAAACCACTTCTATATTGGGATTTTTTTCAAGCTGCTCTCCTATTTCCAAAACAATTTTCAATGCAATATCCTTTTCTTTAAAACCATTTCCAATATTACCTGGATCGTGCCCTCCATGACCGGCGTCCAAAACCACAACAAATTTTTTGGAACCCTTATTTTGATTAACGGATATAAAAGAAGAAAGTGTTAATACGAATATAATAGATACGAAAAGTAATACTCTATGCGTTTTCATGTGGTGTATTATAATTTTTTTCTATCAGCCTAAAACCATACGGAATCTTTAATTCTATGTTTAAAACGACCAATAAACTCGGTTTATTACCCAGCCCAATTGTGCAGGGTTTTAATTTGAAATTTTTAATTGAATATTAAATCAATCCCAGAAAAATATATGTAATTTTGGCATTTCAAAAACCGAGCCATACTTTTACAAAAATACATTTAAAAGCGTTGCGTACAAACAACTTTAAAATACTTTTTGCATTAAGTTTTACAGTGTTTATCAACATGTTAAGCTTCTCCCAAGACATCAAAAAACCACAGGATTCCATCAAACCTGTAGTTCGAGATAAAGCCATAGTAAAAGTTGACAGTATAATTAATTCAACCCCTTTAGAAAAGGAACAGGACACCACACTAACCGACTCTATAAAACCAAAAAAAAAGGAACTACTTGAACATACGGTGGTTTACCACGCTGAAGATTATACTAGGTTCAACCAAAAGCAGCAAAAGCTTTACTTGTATAACCAGGCCAGAATTGACTATGGCGACATGAACATAACGGCCGGGGACATTACCATAGATTACAACAAAAACATCGTTTATGCCAAAGGTATCAAAGATAGTATTGGCAACTACGACCAAAAACCCGTGTTAACCGAGGGTAGTGATGTTGTTGAACCAGATTCTTTGGTTTTTAATACCAAGACCAAAAAGGCACTTATATACAATTCTAAAACTGAACAAGGAGAAGGCACGGTAATAGCTTCGGTAACAAAAAAGGAAAATGATTCGGTGTACTTTTTAAAGAATGCCAAGTACACGACTTCAGAAAATATTGACGACCCTGAATATTACATTAAACTTTACAAAGCCAAAATTGTTCCGGGCAAAAAAATTGTAACTGGGGTGGCAAACTTGTTTATTTATGACGTTCCCACACCATTGGGCCTGCCTTTTGGATTTTTCCCCCAAAGTGAAAAACATACCTCGGGAGTCATTATACCTTCTTTTGGTGAGCAAAACGACAGAGGGTATTTTTTACAAAACGGTGGTTATTATTTTGCGATAAGTGACTATGTAGATTTGGCCGTTTTAGGCGACTATTATACTAACGGAAGCTACGGAACGCGTTGGGAGAGCTCCTATAAAAAACGTTACAAGTTTAATGGCAATGTTAGTTTTAGGTATGAAAGTTTAATAAGAAGTGAGCGCGGTTTTCCTGATTATGCGAAAAGCACCATTTACAACCTACGTTGGTCGCACAGTCAAGATTCCAAATCCAACCCGAGTTCCCGATTTTCTGCCTCCGTTAACTTGGGTAGTAGCAATTATTATCAGTCATCAAACAACCAAGTTAACGTTGCAAATAGGTTGAACAATACTTTGGCGTCTTCGGTGTCATATTCAAAAACATTTCAAGGGGAACCCCAAGTAAACCTCAGTTTAACGGCCACGCACTCCCAAAACACCCAAACACAGTCTATTAACATGACATTACCTACGTTACAAGGTAGTGTAGGTAGAATGTATCCGTTTGCCTCAAGCACAGGTTCTAAAAAAGGCATTTTTCAAAACATAAACTTTCAGTATAACTTAAGAGGGGAAAATAGAATTGCAACAACAGATTCATTGTTCTTCAAAAAAGAAATGTTTGATGATGCCAAAACGGGACTTCAACATACCATACCGCTTAACACCAACTTCAAAATATTCAAATATTTCAGCGTTAGTGCCAGTACCAACTTTAATGAGGTTTGGACCTTTAAAACCATCAACAAATCCTATGACCTCGATGAAAACAGAACGGTAACAGAAACCGTTAACGGATTTGATTCCTATAGAACGTACAATTTCAGCACAAGTTTGGGAACCACCATTTACGGCACCAAAAATTTTGAAAAGGAAGGAGAAGACCGAAAATTCAAGGCTATTCGCCATATTATAAGGCCATCCGTAAGTTATAATATAAATCCTGCCTTCGACCAATATTACGACACCTATGAGGGGGATGAAGTAGTTGATGCAGATGGCACAACTAGAAGGCAACTTTTGGAATATACGCGGTTTGAACAGGGTGTTTTTGGCACGCCCGGAAAGAATTTTTCAAGTTCTATGGGGATTTCGGTGTCCAACAACCTTGAAGCCAAGGTTCGGGACAAGGACAGTACAGCAACCGAACCCAAAAAGATTATCATTCTTAACAACCTTAATTTTAGCACATCGTATAATTTTGCCGGTGACTCCTTACAATGGAGCCCAGTGCGAATGAATGGTGGCACCTCGCTCTTCAAAAATAAATTGAGCATCAACTTTAGTGCTACGCTAGACCCCTATGCTCTGGACAACAACAATAACAAAATAGATAAATTCAATATCGATAATGGTGGCAGCTTGTTTCGGTTGACAAGCGGAAACATTAATGCTAGTTGGTCTTTTTCAAGTAAAGGTGGTGGTGCAAAAGACAAAGACAAAAATATTGAAGAAAACCTTAGAGGTGGTGGCCGAGATGACGATATGTTTGGTGTTTCGGAGGATTTTTCCGACCAGCAATATAATGAGGATGACAGAAATAGTGGAAATGATGAGACACCAAGTGAATTTTATAATTTCAACATACCATGGAGTTTAAGGTTGGCCTATGCCGTAAATTACTCTAACCAAAGACGGCAAAATGAAATATCGTCACATTCGCTTATGTTTTCTGGAGATATCCAACTGTCTCAAAAGTGGTCAGTCGGGGCTTCTTCAGGTTATGACCTAAAGAATCTTGGATTTACAACAACCCAACTCCGCTTTGAACGCGACTTGCTAAGTTGGCGTATGAATTTTAGTTGGACACCTTTTGGTGCTTACAAATCTTGGAATTTCTTTATAGGTATTAAGTCCAACCTGCTTAAAGATCTTAAATACGAAAAACGGCGTCAACCAGACATTAGATTGTAATTTATTTTTAATGGGTAATTCAATTTTTTATCTTGAAACTTAAATTTATTTCACAATGAAATCAATAATAAATACCACGAATGCCCCTGCTCCCATTGGCCCATACAACCAGGCTGTTTTAATGGGTAATACACTTTACACTTCGGGGCAAATTGCATTAAACCCAAAAACTGGAAATCTTGTTTTAGACGACATTAAGAAAGAAACCGCTCAAGTGATGCACAACTTAAAAGCCGTTTTGGAAGCTGCCCAAATGACTTTTGAAAACGTTATTAAGTCTTCCATTTTCATAAGCAATATGGATGACTTTGCATCAATAAACGAAGTTTATGGTAGTTTTTTTAATGAGGCTACCGCACCAGCAAGAGAAACCGTTCAAGTGGCTAAATTGCCTAAAAACGTTAATGTTGAGATTAGTGTGATTGCTGTTAAGTAAAATACAGAACTTACACTAACAGACCAATATAATTAAAAGTTGTCTAGGTTATTTTAATACAACCTTACCTATTGCCTCCTTATTATTGGTTTTCGACTTTATTAAATAAATCCCTGAATTAAAACCAGGTAAGTCTAATTTTAATTGGGAAATATTGCTATACTTTGCTCTTTTGACTAAAACTCCTGTCAATGTAAAAATTTCTATCACCAAATTATCATAGGGTTCAGCAAAATTAATCTTAATAGTTCCTTCAGTAGGGTTGGGATAAATGAGCATATCCAAACTATCATTGGAAATGTCCTCAACGCCTAATTCACCCACCTTTGTGAACGACCACTGTTGTGTGGGATGTTGATTCCAAGGCCATTGTTGTACCCTGGCTCCGGGGGTTGTAATGGCATCCTTTATTTCCATTGCTAAATAACTGTTCTTATTCATTAACCGATATGAGTTTCCTGAAACATTAACAATGTACCATTCCTGGCAAGGGCTGTTAATGGTTGACCAAATACGTACCTCATCACCCCATCCGTTACTACAATTTATAATCTCGAGTGATTTGTCGGGAGCTGCCTCTGGAGTGATTTTGTAATAATGATTGTTAACTGAAGTAATAGCCCATCGTTCGCTACTATTGCCGTCACTAATTCCTGATGTTGCATTTACTCCGTCCACAAAAGTCTCGTTTTCTAGCTCAAGCAAATTTGAGCTATGGTTATTACGGATTGTATAGACACCATTTGCAATGCCACTTTCAGTAGTGTAAATGGCAACAGGCCAGTCATTTACCCATTCTATGTTTTCAACCTTTAATTTAGCATTCCCGTTATTTTTAGAATCGTAATAATGATAAGTAAATAAGGAACCAGATAATCCAAAATGACCAGGACCAACAAAACGGCCATCGGAATGAAGAAAAGTTGACCCTCCATTATTATTACAGTTAACACCATTTTTATCGAGGAAAGGTCCAGTAGGACTTGTTGATCTGCCCACGAACATTTGGTATGTACTATTTACACCGCTACAACATCTTCCCCTATTAAAAAAAAGATAATAATACCCATCATGTTCAATAAGCGAGGAAGCCTCAGGATTATTATTGGCAATATGCGTAATATTATTTATATCGAAAGGTTTTCCTGTAGCTGGATTTAACTCCGTTATAACAATACCATCCCAGTAAGAACCATAAGTCATCCAAAATCTGCCGTCATTATCCTCTAATAATGAAGCATCAATGGCATTAATTCCCTGCGAACCATCGGTATAAGTTACCATACCTTGATCTTGCCAATTACCTGCTTCTAAAGAGCTTGTTGTAGCCAACCCAATTGCCGAATTCTGTGAGCCAAAGGAAGAACATGAATAATACAAATGCCATTTATTGTTCATGTAAATTAAATCTGGCGCCCAAAAATGTCCGCCAAAATTATCGACATAAGTATCAATCCATGAAGGATAAGTGCCTATTGGAAAAACTGGAGCTTCTCCTCTCCAGTCTGAAAAGTCAGATTGAGTAGCTGACATTACCCATATTCCATTACCCGTACTGTAAATATAATTTCTGCCATTTTCTTGTACCATGTGAGAAGGGTCGTGTGAAGGCTGAGCAAAAACAAACCCCACACTGAAAACTAAAATCAAGATTATAAAAGAACCCTTGCTTTGCATCTTTAATTATCATTACGTATTAATCAAAGATACAAAAGGCATTTCATGTATTTCAATTATACATTTAAATATGTTACTAGCATTTTCATGTATCGTTATGGCTTATAATAGAAATGACATGTAAAGTTGAAATGAGCTGGAGTCAGTACCAATTTTGACGGAAATTTTACTTTGAAGGTAAAAGAAGGGGCTGTACTTGTCGTTAGTTGTTCTGGATTTAAAACCAAGGAAATCATTGTGGGGAATCAAATGAATATTGACATAACTTTGGAAGACAAAGTTAAATCAGAAAATAAAATACCATTAACTAAGGCTGAAATTAGGAAGAATAGACGTAATGCTAATAGAAAAAAATACTCAGAACCATTAGATTTACAGGAAGAGGTGTTAAAGGGTGTAGGTAGGTCTATTAAAGGAGCCATCCATAAAAAAAATAATTTGTAACATATTTTAAAATTTTGGCGCATACTTATCAAGACTATGCCCATATTTAAAACTCCTTAACTCTTTAATAAATAATTAAATTCCAAAACAATAATCATTTTGAAAAACCGATAAAATTATGGTTAATTTCCAATATGGCTAAAGCCGATATTTTGAGCAGATAATGCTAACACCACTATTCCTATACCCAGCCATGCAACTGGGATAGAGATAGTTAAAATCGTTGAGGTTGATTTGTCTTTTATTTGGATTTTTTCTATCTCATCTCCATTGATTAAAATATTATTATGCAACCCGTTTACTTTTTCATCGCCATAATAATTCCCGTCTTCGCCTTGGACAATTTTATAATATTTCAATTTTTCACCATTTCTTTTTTCAATTTTTACTTTGGTATCTGCTTTCACTGCTTCATCAAGAGTTACAGGTGTCGATTTGTAAACTGTGCAACTTTGAAGTATCATTAATGCTGATAAAAATAACGCCACTGCTTTGAGATAGATTTTTAAAGTTTTCATATTAAAAATGTTAATTGGTTAATATTAAAGTTTTATCCAAAATAAAGCAAGGTGAATTGAATCAATGTCCGATAAAATAGTCTATGGAAGAATTTGGACAAATAAATTGTGATTAAAAAAAGTAAAAAAACAATTTAGATTTAAAAGAGATTGAATATTAAAGTTTTGGAGCATACTTATCAAGACTATGCCCATATTTAAAACTTCTTACTTCTGTTATGACATTAAGTTGGTCATCATAGACAACTTCAACAAAGAACTTATTTTTTTAACATAATCAGTTATAATTCCTATATTACAATTATATTCAAGATATTATTCTTAATCTCCCCTATAAATTATAGTCTTTTGGATGGTATGTTATTAACCTTTAGACTATAATTTCTTATGAAAAAACTACTATTTCTTTTATTTTTTGCTCCTGCAATTATTTTTGCACAATCTGATAATGAAAACTCTAAAACAAATAAAGACTATAAGCAAGAAAAAAATGTTGATATATCGGAAACTCCTCCTACTTACCCTGGTTGTGATCGCCGAGACTTTGAATTTAAAAAGAAATGTACATCAGACAAAATAGTGAAATTTGTAAATAAAAACTTTGATACTGACATTGCTGGAAGAATAGGACTAACTGGTGTACAAAAAATTAAAGTTGCTTTTAAAATAGATAGGAATGGTGATATTACAGGGGTAAGATGTAAAGCTCCACACCCTGAATTAGAAAAAGAAGCTATTCGTGTAATAAAATTACTTCCAAGAATGAATCCTGGTTATCAAAAAGGAATGCCTGTTGTCGTTCCTTATTCACTACCAATTAATTTTGCAGTGGCCAGAAAATAACTCTTCCAACTAAATTTTATTAGCATTAAGCCTTACACATCGACCAATTAGGGGTTTTAGAGTTCTTGGATGGTATTTGTATGAGAAATTATTAAAGTCTGTATTTTGGATATTAATTCTGAATAAACCTTGGAGCATACTTCTCAAGACTATGCCCATATTTAAAACTACTAATTTCTTTAATGATATTCAATTCTCCATCATAGACTACCTCAACAAAGAACTTATTTACTGCGTATCAATTAATTCTTCCATTCTTTGTAAGGTAATTGTCAAGAAATACCCCTATTAGGTTGACTACTTCCATTTTGCCATTTAAATCTAGTTTATTGAAGTCGTATAGAGTCATTTTTATCTATGTTTTGACCAAAACTGAGGAAGATCATTTGTTATTATAAATTAATTGATTTTATTACTTCCGCTATTAATCAAATTATGCTATTTATAATTAGCAAAGTGGAATATAAATATCTTTTTATGTTTCACTTTTTTTTAATGGCTCATTTTTAAAATAGTCTAGTTGTGATAGATATTACTTTGTTTAAATATCAAAATGAATATTAACTTTATATCAACAAAAAAGCCTTTTAATAAAGGCTTTACAATGGTTTTCAATATGTTTTGTATTTGTTTAGTTTGTATTGGTTACTTCCCGATGCAATATTTAAAGTTTATTTATTTTAAAGGGATATCACAAAATGGGCAACAAATAGGCTTCAAGAAACATTAAAAATGAGTAAATACAGGACAAATACAAATTAATATATATGATAATAAGTTAAGATTTTTTTATTATCAAATTAGTTTATATTCAGTCCAAAAAGAACCTGTTTAAATGCTTAATCTTTATAACGCATAATTTTTTTAAAAGTGCTAAATCCCAATCAGCAATATTGATTGTGAACGTGAGGTTTTAAAATATGAATTTTTACAACTTAGATAAAGGGTGTTTATGGAATTTAATGTAGCCTTGAGTGTAAATCATTAATAGCGTCTATAATTGTTTTCCCGTAGCCTTTTATTATTTCAAATCCCTTTTTATCAATCAAGGAAACACAATGAATATTATTTTTGATTTCAAACTTTAAATTAGCAAGTTTTTCAAGTTCTATCATGATTCAATGTTTATATAATTGGCTTAATCTGTCAATTCCATTTGGTTGGTCAAAACCATTGTTAGATAAGTAAACCCTTAATTCAAAAGATACATATGGTAATTTCTCTATTAACCAAACAAATATATTTTTATTCAGATTCTAATACGACTATGCAAAGTGCATTAGGTTCTAGTGAAAAAGTAGTCTTAAACACCCTTCCTTTTTTACGTTCAATGATTTTTTCATTCATAGTTAAATTACAATTCTCTAAATCATATTGATAGTTACTGTTCTTAGCATCAATTAAACCAGTTTTAACCTTAACTTTCTTTTTAAATGACTTAGGCAAGTTTTCAATTATTAATTCTATATTATAACCTTCAGTATTTTTACTCTGATAATTCCAAATCATTATAGAAACGCCTGATTCATCATAACTCGCAATGGAATAAACACCTTTCCCTTCTTTAAGCTGATTGGATGAACTAACCTGCAGTCTTTTTTTCTTCAATTTAGAAACCATAAGTATGGAATTACCGTATGGTGTAAACTTTTGAGTGTGAATCATATCGGTACCTGTAGAATCTCTTGACACCAATTGGTCTTTCCTACCCTCTGTTTGATGCCTAAGTACCCAATTAAAGGGATATGATCTTTTGCTATTCAAGTACCAATAATTAATAGACATAACACCCGCCGCTTGACGCAACCTATCGTTCTTCATATTACCATAATCATCAAAAAGAGGCCCAGGATAAATACCCATTTCAGTAATAAAAGAAGGTATGTCAGTAGAAATACCTCTACTTGTCATTTCCTTTTCTAAAATCACTCTTTGATCCTTTACCAAACTTGGGTCATCTTTATAGAATTTGTACTCCTTACCTGGTTTTGTAAAATACCCATGATAGGAAATAAAGTCCAATTTCTTGTCTTCTGTGTCATCCTTTTGAAATTCATCTAAAAAAGTTCTAATCCAATTTAGGTCAAACTGTGCCGTAGATGGCCCTCCTATTTGTAGCGGAGATTTAGGATTCAATTTACTATTTACCTCATTGACTGCCTGATAAAACACTTTATAAACACCATAGTATTCTGTTGGAGTGAGTCTTTTTTCGTAATCAGGCTCATTAAGTACCTCAATGTATGAGAACGCTGGATATTTTGTTTTTAAATCGGTTAGTATATTGATTAAAATTTTCTGGCTTTCGGCAACTGAAACACCCCAATCACCTGTAATGCCTCGGCCATTCATATTAAACATCAGATAATCTGAAAGCCTACTTGCGTCTTCTATATAATCTGCGTATTTACTATAGTCGTAGGCATCTGTTTTAGGATTATAAAAATCGGCGTCATATATCCACAACTTATAAATCTTTCCATGCAACCCTTGCTCGTTATAGAAATTAACATCAGCATCTCTTTGCTCTGTAAATAAGTGATGATCGGTTAAATTATTATATCTCTCCGTTCTTATCAATTCGCCGATAGAATTACTCGCATCTACTGTAATTGTAGAATTTTCAAAACTTGTTGCAACTACGGTTGCAACTTCGCTTGTACTTGAAGAACCTTGGGCCATTAAATTTCTACGAATTTCTTCTGGAGGACCCCCGGTACTTGGATCAGGTATTTCGAAATTAAATTGGCTATCTTCATCTAAACGTATAGCCTTAAGGTTAAATCTACCTAACAGCGTTGCATTCATATGATTTTTATCTCCTTCAACCTTGGTAAGTATAATATTTGCTGGAGTACCTGCTGTTGTAAAGTATACTGTTAAAGTTGAATCTGTAGATTCCTTTTTATAAATTAAATCCGGGTCACCATCATCATTCTTAAATGCTCCAACTAACTCTTTCCCTTCATATTTAAATTTCAAATACATTTTGCTATGTGCAAACGATCCTTCTCCTTTAAGATGCCATAGACCTTCATAATCTTGACTTTGAGAAAAAGCATTGAATGCAAAAACAAGTAGTACAATTGTATATAATCGTTTCATTTTGTCTTTACTTAATTATTTATTGTTTAGCTGATAATTCATTAATCTTTACTTGTGGTACAAGAGCCTTATTTACCTTTTGCACTACTCTATCTTTGCCTAGGTTAAAGGATTTCTCTGCTTTAATATCTTCACTAGACATACCTATTTTCACAATATATTCTCCAGCTTCAGCAATCCAGGCGGATTTTTTAGTATCAAAAGATGTTAAACTTGAAATGTCAATTTTAAAGGTTATGGTTTCTGATTCTTTGGGTGCTAAATTTTTAGTTTTAGCAAAAGCTTTCAATTCCTTAACAGGCTTCTCAAGGTTACCAGTTGGTGCTGATACATATAACTGTACAACCTCTTTTCCACTTAATTCTCCTTCATTTGTTACAGTAATACTAACTTCTAGTTCATCCTTGAATTCTGTATTACTCAACGATAAATCACCAAAAGAAAAGTTTGTATAACTTAATCCGAAGCCAAAAGGATAAGATGCTTCTACTCCAAAAGTATTGTAATAGCGGTATCCCAGATAAATACCTTCTTCATAAATTACCTGTTTAGGGTTATCAGCCGGAGTACCTGGGAAATTCTTTGCTGAAGGTTCATCTTCATATTTCACTGGAAATGATGCAGTCAGCTTTCCAGAAGGATTAATATTACCACTTAACACATCTGCTATCGAATTCCCAGCCTCTTGACCTGGTTGCCAAGCTATTAAAATTGAATCTGGTAAACCTTTCCAATTGGCAGTTTCAATAACTCCACCTATATTTAGAACCACAACTACCTTTTTTCCTTGTGCATGAAATGCTTGTGAAACATTATTAATATTATTTAGCTCTACCTCTGTAAGCTTAAAATTCCCTTCAATACTTCTATCTGCTGTTTCCCCCGATATTCTGGCTATTGTAATAATTGCCAAATCAGATTCCTCCGCTATTGTTTGAATTAATTTTTGGTCTAATAACATTTCAGGAGCTCTTTTCTTTCTACCCCTAGTCATATCAATCATTCCTGTTGGAGGTGTGTTTTCAGAAATGTAAGCAGTATATGCATCTTCAAGGGATTTTGAAACTTTGAAATTTTGATTTTTCAATCCCTCTATTATATGTACGGTAGGCCCAGCTCTCATGACAAATCCACTACCTGATCCACCTACGATTGTTTCATATGACCCATTACCGAACAATGCTAAATTTTGTTCTTTATCTAATAATGGTAATGCTTGATTTTCATTTTTAAGTAATACCATTCCCTGTGCAGCTGCACTTCTGGCTATACTGGCATTTTCTTCAAGATTAGGTTTATTGGAATATTTATAATCTTTGAATTTTTGCACTTTCATAGCCCCTTTTAAAATCCAACTTATGTTTTCATTTAAAACATCTTCTTTTAAGTCACCGTCTTTTACAGCCTTTAACAATAAAGTGTCTTGATAGGGCCCAGGCATTAACAAATTAAGCCCTGATTTCATTTGATTAACTGGATCTTTTCCAGCTTCCCAATCTGACATAATTATGCCTTCATAGCCCCAATCCTCTCTGGCAACTTTAGTGAGTAAATCATAGTTTTCTGTTGCCATATTTCCATTAACTGAATTATAGGAAGCCATTAAAGTCCAAGGATTAGACTCTTTTATGGCAATTTCAAACCCTTTGAGATAAATTTCTCTTAAGGCTCTTTCACTAACAATAGCATCCACCTCAATACGGTTGGTTTCTTGGTTATTAGCAACAAAATGTTTTAAAGACGTGCCTGCTCCTTGAGACTGGATTCCATTAACCAGAGCCGCTCCCATTTTACCCGATAGCAAAGGATCCTCTGAAAAATACTCGAAATTTCTTCCGGTTAAAGGGTTTCTATGAATATTGATTGCCGGTGCAAGCAGAATATCTAAACCGTATTCGAGCGTTTCGTTGCCCATGCATTCTCCAATTTTCTGAACAAGATCTACATCCCAAGAACTTGAAAGCGCAGTACCAATAGGGTAGGCTGTACTTCTAGACATAAAACTTACTCCTGCCGGGCCATCTACCATTTCAATTGTATTAACACCCAGACGAGGAATTTCTAACGTTCTACCAACTGCGCCACTAACATACACCTTCGATTTTGCGGCTAAACTGCCCGGTACTGGTTGATTAGGAATTGGAAAAGGTGAATTTTTATCGATTGAATCTCCAAATTTTAACCCTGTACCAACAACAAGTGCTACTTTTTCCTCTAACGTCATAGCATCAATAACCTCCTCAATTGGTGATTTTCCCAACTGAGGCACTGCTTCTTTTTTACAAGCGATGAATATTATCATTGGCACTATGACCAAAGCAATAGAAATTATAATATTTTTCATTTTCTTTAATCTGTTCATTGTCTCAATAGTTTAGTTGACCTTTTGATTTTCGAAATAATTAATTAGATACTTCCATTGGCATATCTTTCATTTTCTTAACAATAAGGTTTGTAGCAAATCGAGGCGCAATCCTATAGATAATGTCAAGCATACGACTGTCATTGCCTACGGTGGCTCTATACTTGTTTTTCTCCATGGCCTTAATAATTAATTCTGCGGCTTTTTCTGGTTCAAGGGCCATATTGCTTTCTTCAGCTGAAGTTGAATCAATACTATTTTCCAAACCTGAATTAGCCATTATATTTGTTTTTATGGCGCCTGGATGGATAACAGTTGCCCTAACATTTGTTTCTTTTAACTCGGCATACAAACCTTCAGTTAGCAGTTTTAATGCCGCCTTTGATGCCCCGTAAATAGTTTGGCCAGGAAATGGCATAAAACCGCCAAGACTAGATACATTCACAATATGCCCTTCAGGTCTTTTCAAAAAATATGGCAAAAATGCTTTTATTAAATAAAGAGAACCGTAAAAATTAACATTCATAATCTGTTCAATTTTTTTCATGTCAAGTTTATTAACATGAAAAAATGGTTGTATGATTCCAGCATTGTTAATTAAGCCATCTACAGTTCCATGCACTTTAATTACCTCTTCCGGAAACTCTTCAACTTTTGACCAATCTGTAATATTTAAAACATGAACAGAAAGATCAGAAACATAATTACCTGATAATTTTTGAGTCTCATATAATGCAACTTCATTTATGTCAACAGCCGCAACTTTTGCCCCTTTCTTTAATAAAGAAAGCACCAATGCTCGCCCAAGACCTCCACCTCCACCTGTTACAACTATTACTTTGTTATTTACCTTCATACCCTTAGTTTAATGAATTAGGTTCTCATAATGGCACCACCGTCAACGCAAATGGTTTGACCAGTTATCCATTCAGAAAGGTCGGATAAAAGGAAGGCCACAATAGAAGCCATATCTTCTGGTTTTCCGACTCTTGGAGCTGGAATCATTTGAAGTACCATCTCGATAAGATGTCCTGAATTTTGGACGCCACTTTCTGTAAGCACCAACCCTGGTGACACTGCATTACATCGAATACCTTGCTTACCAAACCTTGCAGCTATGTTTCTGGTAAGTGCCCCTATTCCGGCTTTAGTTACCGAATATGCTACCTTGTCGTGCATTCCGGCATAAACTGCATCAGATATAGTATTAACTATGGCTCCACCCCCTGCTTTTAAAATATGGGGGATTGCGTACTTTGATGTTAACAAATAACCCGTAAGGTTTATATCTATATTACGTTGCCAGTCCTTCAAATCAATATCAACAGGGTTCGTGTCTTTTGCAACTTCTACTGGATTAATATTGGCAGCCACATTGAAGAGACCATTTATTTGACCATAAGTATCTATGGCCAAATTCATTAAATCTTTGACTTCGCTAGGTTGAGATATATCCATTTTTATCGAAACGCCATCTCCTCCTGCCTGCTTAGCAACATCCACACATCTATCTGCATTTTCTTTAACAATATCACCCACAACAAGTTTGACGCCGTTTTGACCCAAAAATTTAGCTGTTCCATCAGAAATCCCTCCAGCACCTGCAACAACAATAACTTTTCCTTTTAATCCTTCCATTACAATATTTAGTTTAATTAAATTATTTAGTAACGATAAGTAGTTGTTTAAATACTTACGTAATTGTTTATTGAATTATTCAAATATATATAATGACCAACCAAGAAATGTTTTACTAAACTATCCCATACCAAAAATACGTTTACAGTTTATGGCCTAAAAGTTCGCTTAATATAGGAATCTGATTATAAGTGATTTATGAATTGAAAAGGAGATGATTTCCAGTTTTTCAATGGTGAAGAAAGATTATAATTAAATTGAACTTTTAATACTAATCTCAAAATATTTAACTTATAATTCGGTCTATTAAATAAATTTTTTTTGGTTTAAGACCTCGGAATAATTAGGCAAAACCTATTGACAGGCAATAAAACAAAAGCTTATTAAGCGGATTTACGCTTACTTCTTTTAAATTCACTAGGGGTCATTCCAGTATACTTTTTAAAAAAAATATTGAACGCCGTCTTCGAATTAAATCCACTTTCAAAAGCAATACCGACAAATGATAACGTATCATACTCTGGAGACTTTATCATTTGCATGGCTTGTTCAACACGATATTCGTTAACAAAGGTATAGAAGTTCTTCTTTATATTTTCATTTAAAACCTGGGTAACATGATGCTTTGGAATATTGGTCTCCTCAGATAATATAGCAACAGTAAGTTCATTATTTTTCCATGAATCTGAGTTATTCATATGATTGATCAAAGTATTTGCGTAATTCTCGGCTTTCTTTTTAGTCAATCCAGATTTTTGGTATCGATCAGATTCTAGTTCGTCATCTTTTCTAAAAATATTCAGCTTAGGTGTTCTAATATTCGTGGCTAATTGATTTTGTTTAAACCCCCAAAAACTAAGAATATATACAAATAAAAGTAACGCTCCACTTCTAAATGTTTCAATATTTGGCATATACGCGCCTAGATAATATTTAGTACTGATATAAATGATATAATTATAAATAACTAAAAATGCTATGATAATAAATACCAACCAATTCAAACTATTTTTGTAAGATTTAAAAGAAAAGTAGTTTTTTATTCTTTTACGGTAATTAATAATAAAAATTAATGCCAAGATACAATACACCCATATATATAACCTGAAAACATATCCTACTTCATCAGGTGGATTTATATTATGCAACTCTTCTTTAAATTCTTCTATACCTACAGTAAGTGATGGAACAAAATAAATAAGAACAAAACAACCAACTAATAAAGGGACAAAATGTAAATAATCTAATGCCTGAAATTTTGTATAGTCTGAAACTACATATTTAGTATAGATATATAAAAAAATAGGAAATGAGGTAGATAGCGTAAGTGATATTGGCCAAAAATCTTGTGTCGCCTCAAAATGAATCTTTACAATATTTAGTGCAAACATTCCACTAATTGCTAAAAGCCAAAAACCTAGAATTCTATTGGCCACATTTCTAGGTTTTTTAAAATAAATGATAAAGGCTGAAAATAATGATTGTGCTAAACCAATATAAATAAAAGCAATATCCATTAATTTAGTTTGATTAAAAAAATGCAACAAGTTGTCAAATTAACAAAATATCGTCCAATAAAAAAACTAACTTGAACAATAAGCCCGAAAAGACTCAAATACATCAAAATATTTTTGCCCATCAAAATACTACTTGAAAGGACATAAAAAAACCATCAAAAAACTAATTTTGATGGTTTAAACAAACTAAACTAATTGAATGATAAGTTTTCCTTATCTGTGAAAAATTCTCAATAAATTAAAAATTATAGCTGGCAGTCAGGAAGTAAGCCCTTGGTGGTATACTTTGGGTAAAGTATACCGCATCTGGGTTTGTTGCTAATTGCTCTTTTGTAAAAGATTCCGGGTTTAAAGAATTTGGAAAGCCACCAGGAGGAGCAAATGCATTTACTCCTATAACATTAAAAATGTTGTTCATATTGAACTGTAATCTAAATTTCTTTGAAAACTCGTACCCCATACCTAAATCAAATTGATGATAGGCTGGTAAGTCAAAAGCTTTTGCTGTATTAGCTGGACGGTCACCAACAAACTGCCAATCTATTGTAGAGAAAAACTTCCCTTTTGTATAAGATGGTGAAACCCTAAACAATGTTGTTCCTACTCCATCATTTTCGGTAGTTAAATCAAGAAGAGTATCATCTGCTTGACCTGCACCCCCTAAATCATAGGTTTGTGCAATTAAAGGCTTTGCATGTTGATATGTAAATACTCCACGAACACTAATGTTATCGTTTACCGAAACATTTCCTTCAAATTCTATACCTGCTGTTCGATTCTTATTGTATAGGACAGGCGTATAGTATATTGAACTTGGGTCTGAAGCATCCTCAAGACCAAAAGACTGCTGATAAATATTGTCTAGAACGGTGTAAAATGGAGTAATAAAAAGACTGTATTTTTCTCTATTTATTTTAACGCCACCTTCAATTTGCTGAACCCTTTGTGGTTTTGGAGATAATAGCCCTTGGCTTCCATCAGAATCAATGCTTAAAAATTGAGAAAGGTCTGCTACCAGCTCTCCTTGTGAAAATCGTCCAAAAATTGCAAATTCACTTGAAAATTTATAGTTAAAACCAAAAGAATAAGAAAATGTGGTCATTGTTTCATCGTATGCAAAAACTTCTCCACTTAGACGACCGCCTCTCTCATCATACAAAGTAAGCGGATCACCATCTGTTCCCCCAGTTGGCAAAACATATTGTTCACTCAATTGGTTCATCCCTTTAACCCTATCCTTTTCATATCTTACACCCCAATCAAAGTTTAAATTTGGAGTAATTTCCCAATTATGCCCAAAAAATCCAGCCAATTGAGATTGTTCTAATTCAAAAATAGAAGATGGCTGACTCGCTCCATTTCCACCTAATGCTACTCCATCAGAATTGGTTATCATATATTCATTATTACCGTCATTGTACGAAATGGTTGTTAGACTAGGAATAGGTGAGGTTAACTGAGGGAAAGTAATACCCCCACTAGCGCTACTTCTTTTAACTTTTGAATGAGAATAAAAACCACCAGCCGTAAAGCTCATGTTTTCAAATTCTTTGGTAACCATTAGTTGATCAACTATCTCTAAAACATTATTATCAAATACTGTTAAGGGATTAAAAAGCAGTGAATTAGGGGCATATTCTCCAGGAAGCCCTCCGCTTACAGTATCAAACTTAAGTTGAAATGTAGAAAAATCAAGACCTTGGTTTACAACCATAAGCTCCTGTCCAGTAGCTTGGTCTCTAAATGTGTAATCACCAAACGCTCCAGCTTGATTTAAAAGGAAATAAAATATCACGTCATCAACAGCAATGGGATATGGTATTGACGTTTGGTTCCAAAAACTATTCTTTTCTGAAAGTCTAAAATTGTTTTTAACACTAATTCCGTTATCAAATGAATAATCAAAGTTAGTACCGATTGAAAAATCTTGGGAATGTATAAGATCTTCAGAATCAAAAGTTTGATATTCTCCAGACTGGTTTATCTCATATCTTGATCGTATTGATGGAATTAAAACAGAGTTGGTCTGTTCAACACCAGGAGCCATTCTTGGGTTGTTAAAGTCAACGGTAGGTAAAAATTCAAAAGATGAATTCCTGTCATCCAAATATTTTACGTAAAGCTTCAGCCCCCCATTGTCTAATGGCTTAAATAAATTAGCCTTTATTTGACCTCCTTTATTCATTGGATAGCCCGGATATCTCGCACCATCGGCTTGTCTCCAAAACCCTCCAACATTATAAGTTACGTCACTATCTTTTCTCAGAGGTCCTCCAAAATTAAAATCCGTTCTATAGTAAGGGTTTTTTCCATTACCTTCTAAACCATATTTGGCTTGGATTTCGGCGGAAAACTCTTGTCCACCTACCTTAGACACATAGTTATAAATACCTCCAGGGGCATTATTTCCTAAAATTGAAGCCGTACCACCTCTTACAGCTTCTAATCTTGATAAACTAAGGTCAGACCTCAGAAAATAGTCTGGTCCGTAGTTATTATATTTAGCATTGGTTACTGGAAGTCCGTCCTCTTGAACAGAAACGTAAAAATAACCTCCCAAACCTCTGGAAACGATTGTGTTTTTAATTTCTCCTGATGATGAGTTAACATAAACCCCAGGAACATTCTTTAACAAATCTGGAGCACTAACAGGCACTTGACGCTGAATTAGTCCCTGCTTTAAAACAGAAATTGCAACAGAAGATTCCATTGCTGTCCTTTTATCGAAAACTCCTGTGACAATTACTTCGTCTAAGGTTTCACTACTTTCAACAAGTACTACATCAATATAGGTACGCCCATTTAAAGCTACTTCCTTAACCTGATACCCAATATATGAAATCACTAAAATGACATCATCACTTGGTACATCTAAACTAAACTCACCATCAAAATCAGTGACAGTACCTATTTGGGTGTTTTGTACAAAAACATTTGCCCCAGGAAGTGGAACTCCACTTTCATCAACAATTTTACCTTTAATACTTGTTTGAGCAAGGTCAAAACTGCTAAGGACAAATAAATTTTCATCATGATTTAAAATAGCATGGTCTGCTTTAGCCTGTGTACTAAACAAAAAGAATGTTAAAATCAGGTACACGTAATTATTACGATTGGCTTTTAAAATTTTGAATACTCCATTCATGGTTTTTAATCTTTATTTAGTTAATGTTGGTTTAAAAAGTTTTAATTCTAGTTTGGTAAATGTAGATAAAGGAGGTTTTACTTCTGTTCGGATAATAAAGCCTGCGCCATAAATACGTTCTGAATTTTAAAATTTAATAGTTCGCATTTTTTAGGGTGTTGATTATCAAATAGTTATTTTTGCAAAAGATTTTCAAGTCTCACATTTTTCAATGCTTTTTTTAATTCTTGTTTTTGAATATTGTATTCGAATATTTGGATAATTGCGCCATTTATTGACCATTCCATCTTTTTCTAAGATACCAGGCAGCCAACTTAGGCCTTCGGTCTCTCGTAAAAACCCCCTTAAGATTGTAGCTCCCAAAACGTATTAATCCTTGACTTGTCTTAAAATCAGCTAAATTCCATACGTGCATGCCTGTAACAAAATCTTTGCTGTCCGCTACATCCAAATAAGCTTTAATAAATTCCTTTTGATATTCTTCAGTAAACATTTCAGGGTTGACCGAATGCATTCCTGCTTGTGCATCGGCTCCAAACTCAGTAACCATGCATGGTTTTTTAAATTTGTTATGCAACCTATCAAGTTCTGTACTAATAGTTTTTGCGCCTAGTTCAATATTTCCAGGAGAACTGTACCATCCCCAATATCTGTTTATGGCTATTACATCCGTTAGATTAAACCAATCTGTTGGCCCAAACATGACGCCAACATACATGACCAATCTTGTATTATCACGTTTTCTAACTTGCTTGAACAACTTCTCAAATTGATTGTATGCTTTTTCTTTAACTTCATCACTTGAATATCCCATTTTTCCAATTTGAGCATTTTCACCAGGTTCGTTAGCAACGCACCACATAATAATTGATGGATGGTTTTTATCTCGTAACATCATTTCTTCTATATAACGTGTCATTGCCTGCTGCCTTTTTTCCAAAGAATCCCCATCACCAGCAAAATAAAGCCCAACGCCCGGCGTTTCTCCTATAACTAAAAAACCTTCACGGTCAGCCAGGTTATAATTTTCCTCATCATAAGGATAATGTGTTGTTCTAAATGAATTTGCTCCAGCCCACTTCATTAATCCAAAATCTTTGATAATGACCGAATTAGAACTTGAACGCCCTAAAGCTGGAAAATCCTCATGTCTACCAAAACCTTTTAAGAAAATAGGTTTTCCATTAAGCAAAATACTTTTTTCATTGACACTCACTGTTCTTACCCCGGTTTTTAAATTGTAAATATCCATTTGTTCATTTCCTTCTCCCAAAACAACCTTAACGTCATATAAATAAGGATCTTCAGGACACCATAATCGAACATCAGGAATCACTACACCAACATTTGCTCTGTTGTTTTTGAAAACAAGCGGAACTTCTATTGTTTTTCCTTGACCATGAACATATACCCTTCCTTTATTAATGCCTCCAACACTCTCAACTGTAACATTTAATGCCCCTTTACTGCCTTCAAAAGATGGTTTTATTGTAATATCTCTTAAGTAAGAACTTGGCACCGAAAACAATACCACTGACCTGTTTAGTCCTGAATAAGGAAAAAAATCATAATTTGAAGCTGGAAAACTCTGAAAAGAACCTCCTTGAACATTACCTGTAGGTACGCGCTCTGGTGACAATTGATTCTCCACTTGAATCACCAATTTATTGGCTACTCCCCAATTGACATGTTTCGTAATGTCAAAGGCGAAAGGTACATGGCAACCTTCGTGGTAACCCAGAGGCTTTCCATTGACCCAAATTTTTGCCGAATAAGTAGCATCATTTACGCGAATAAATATTTTCTGCCCTTTCCAACTTGATGGCACATAGGTTTCTGTTTCGTACCAAACCCAATCTAAATAATCTCGCATATCATCATATTGCGCGTTCCAACTCCCTGGAACGGCTATTGCTCGCGAATCCGACAAACCTTTATACCATTGCATTTTTTCACCAATGTTAAGGGAATCCTTTTTAAACCTCCATATTCCTGAAAGGTCAAGTACATTACGTATATTATTTTGAACTGGGGCAAGGGCAATGTCTTTAGGATCGGAAAGCCTGAAATCAGTTGCAAAACCAATAAGGCTGCAAAACGCAAATAGAAAAAAGATTGAGTATTTCATTAGAAATTGTGATTGAAAAAAAATAGATTGATTGCATACAATGATAATTATAGACGCAAAACAACACTTATGCTTATGTTATAAACAAGCCAATAACTTGGTTCCGAAATTAAAGAGAGAAGATAAAAATGAAAGGAAAAATTAATTAACAATACGCTCACCAGTGGCATCGAACATATCCATAAGAGAGCCTTCTATTTTATTGTCATCGATTTTTTCCAAATGGAGAAAAATATTATAGCCTCCTCCAAACCAATAAATTTTCATTTTGTTCTCTTTAATTTCAACTTTATCAGCTTTTACGGGTTTAACATCCGTTCCAATAGATTGAACTGTCCCTATATACTTATCATCCTTCTTTTCAATAACTACATTCATAACTACATCTCCATTAGGAGTGCCTTTAACAAGTACCTTCCATTCACCAATAAAAAATCCAGCTTCAATCGGACTAAGTTTTAATATTGGATTAAAACTATCGATGACGTTGTCAACTAAATTAGAGTCATCCTTACAAATTACATTATTTTCATTTGCATATAAATTGACAATTGACAAAATGGAAACTATCAAAAAGTTAATTTTAGGAACTTTCATGGTAATATATTTAAGATTCTATTTTATGTGACTAAATGCCTTAATCGCTAATTTAAAGAAAAGAAGTTGTTTAGACAGCCTTCATTTCTGGGACAGAAAACAAACTCGTTTTAAATATATGGCAAACAGCGTTCGTTTTATATAGGATCTTAAAAATCAAATCAATAGAAAATCAAACAAACTGGATTAGTTGTGGTTTAAATTGAATTTCTTTTAATAAGCGAGAACGGATTTCTAATTTTCCCTTTTTCTTCTTTTGAAATCATATTGGCCGCCGTTTCCCCCATTTGTTTAAAATCAGTTGAAATTACGGTAATGTCCAACAATCGTTTGAAAGGGGTTTCGTTATATGAAATAACTCCTACATTTTCACCTAATACTAATTCATTATTATCAGATATTAAATCTAAAAGACTTACTAAATCCTCATCTGCTATGACTATAAATAAATCGCCCGAGTTAACAATTCCTTTGTCTTCTATTCGATTTAAAATTTTAAAATCAAAACAAAATTCATTACAAAATTTAATAAACCCATTACAGATTTTCTGTAAATATGGAAATGTATCACCCTTGGAAATAATCAAATTAAGGCTTTTATATTTTTTTATCTCATTCAAACCCCCAATCAGTGCATTAAAAATATCATTCTCAAAATCCTGAAAAACTTCAACAATATTCCCATCAATGTTCATGTCATTATTATCCAGTAATATTATCTTGTTCCTAGAAATGCCCTCTATTAATTTCGTTGATTTATTTCTAACACTCACTTCCTCATTACTAACAACTTTAAAATGTGGCATTATCACATAATAATCGTACTTGTTTAAATTTTTCTCTATCAAACTTAAAAAGAGCAATTCATTGCAATGATAAATTTCAAAATCGGTATGGTAGTCTTCTCCAATATTTTTAATAAATGAATGATATACCATTAACTTATATGGACTTAATTTATTAATTAAAAACAATACTTTTATTTTACCAACTACTTGATCCGATACATTTATAAATGAACCTAATCCCTTTCTTCCAACAACAACGTTCTTGGACTTAAGTACCTTATAGGCTTTTTCAACCGTATCCCTAGAGACCTTATATTCTTTACTAAACACATTTATGGAGGGCAGTTGAGTATCGTTTTTAATATTTCCTTCATTAACATTATCAGCAATACAATTTGCTATTTGAAGGTAAATCGGCGTTTTGTTATCTAAATTAAAATGTAAGTCCTTTAATAAATCCATAACATTTAGTGTAAAATTCCTTTTACTGAATTAAGCTTTTCTTAATGCCTAGTTCCAGACCTCTCAATTCTGCCAACCCTCTTAACCTACCAATACCTGAATAACCAGGATTGGTTTTCTTTCTTAGGTCATCAAGCATTTGGTGCCCGTGGTCAGGCCGCATTGGTATTAAAGCATCTTTCATCCCAGCGCCATTTCTACGTTTTTCTTCTATAACTACTTGTTTTACAACCCCAAACATATCCACGTCTCCTTCCAAATGATTAGCTTCATAGAAATTGCCCTTATCATCTCTCTTGGTACTTCTGAGATGTAAAAAATGTACACGATCAGCAAATTTTTTAAATATTTGAACTAAATCATTATCTGCCCTGACGCCTAATGAGCCAGTGCAAAATGTAATTCCATTAGACCTGTCGGGAACCTGATTAAATAGAAAAGCATAATCGTCTTCAGTACTAACAACCCTTGGCAAGCCTAATATTGGATAGGGAGGGTCATCAGGGTGAATGCACATAAGAACCTTGTTTTTGGAGGCTACCGGTATTATTTCTTTTAAAAATAGCACTAGATTTTCTCTTAAAGTTTGTGCATCAATTTCAGAATATGTGTTTAATATTGCTTGAAACTCTTCCAAAGTATAACCTTCCTCAGAACCAGGAAGGCCTGCAATGATATTATTGACCAATTGGTGCTTTTCATTCTCAGATAACTTACCCATTAAAACTTTAGCCTCAAACTTTTGTTCGTCCGTATAGACATCTTCCGCCCCAGGCCTTTTCAAAAGAAATAATTCAAAAGCGGCAAAAGCAGCAGCATCAAACCTCAAAGCTCTAGAACCATCTTCTACCTCATAGGCCAAATCAGTCCGGGTCCAGTCTAAAACAGGCATAAAATTGTAACAAACCACTCCAATATCACAACTAGCTAAATTTTCTATACTTTTTTTATAGTTGTCGATATAGTGGTTGAAACGGCCAGTTCGCGTTTTGATATTTTCGTGCACAGGTACACTTTCCACAACACTCCAAGTAAGTCCATGATGTTCTATTGTTTTTTTTCTTTTCTGAATTTCCTCTACAGTCCAAATCTCTCCATTTGGCACATGATGTAATGCAGAAACAACACCAGTTGCTCCAGCCTGTTTTATATCGCTTAATGAAACGGGGTCGTTCGGCCCGTACCATCTCCATGTTTGTTCCATTTGTAATTTATTTGCGTTAATTAAACTCCACTATATGCAGAAAAACCACCATCGATAGGTATTACCACGCCTGTAACGAACGAGGATTTTTCATCGCACAAAAACAGTGTTGTACTTATTAAATCTTCTGGTTCTCCATAACGGCCCATAGGTGTTTGATCAATTATTTGTTGTCCCCGTTGTGTTAAACTTCCATCAGAATTTGTTAATAAAGTTCTATTTTGTTCAGTAAGAAAAAAACCAGGGGCTAAAGCATTAACTCGAATTCCTACTTTAGCAAAATGAACAGCAAGCCACTGAGTAAAGTTTGAAACCGCAGCCTTTGCCCCACTATAAGCAGGTATTTTGGTTAAGGGTGTAAATGCATTCATTGATGAAATATTTAAAATACTACATCCCTTTTTACCTACCATATCTTTAGCAAAAATTTGAGTAGGCAGCAATGTTCCAATAAAATTCAAATTAAAGACGAATTTAATTCCATCAGGGTCTAAATCGAAAAAAGTCTTAAAGCCTTCTGCTGTATTAGTTAAATCCTCTTCCTGTAGATACGGATTTGAAGTTGTTCCTAAAGGATGATTTCCTCCTGCTCCATTTATTAATATATCACAGGTTCCAAATCGTTGATTAATTTCGGTCTTTGCTTTTTCTAATGATTCCTTATTTAAGACATCAGCCATTAAACCTATGACTTCTCCTCCATCAGAGTGAATATCAGCAGCTACTTTTTCAGCAGCTTCTAATTTCAAATCTAAGACCGCCACTTTATGGCCTTCCTTTGCAAAAGACTTAGCTATTGTACTGCATAAAACGCCTCCAGCTCCGGTAACTACAACTACTTTACTCATTATTTAGTTATTTAATTTTGTTGGTTAATTATTTTTTAAAAATCCTTGGTTTAACATCCATTCTTTAAACAGTATTGTCCATATATCCGATGCCTTATTCTGTTTATTAACAGAAAAACCATGGCCTCCATTATAAAAACAATGCATTTCCACAGATCTGCCTGCTTCTTTCCATTTCTCATACAATCTTGGATTTCCATTTGCTATAACATCATCAGAAGCCCAGGCAAGAAACATTGGTGGAGCATTGGCAGGAACTCTATCACCAACAATTGCTCCGCAATAGGCATAAACTGGAACCACAAAATCAGGCCTACTTTCTTTATTATAATTTTGAGCAACGGAGCTAACAATTGTTCCTCCTGCTGAATAGCCAATGATTCCAATCTTTTCCATATCTAAATTATATTGGTCCGCACGACTTCTAACATATTTCACTGCTTCCAAACCATCATCAACGGCAAGTTTAACAAATGGCTTAAAAATTGAATCTCGTTCAGACTGTTCTGAACTATTTAATTCTGGATATGGGTAAGGCATCAAACGATATTTTAAAATAAAGGCAGTAATGCCATTTTCCACACACCATTTAGCAGTTGCTGTGCCCTCAGTTTGATAAGCCAATCCTTGAAACCCTCCTCCGGGACAAATGATAATAGCTGTCCCTTTAGATTTGATTTGTTCTGGTCTATAAACTGTTAATGTGGGAATAGAAACATTTCTAATAGTAACAATTTCACCATTATCATCTAATCTTGCACTTTCTTTTAAAGTAAATATTTCCGAACCTAGTGGAATCGAATCTTTGTAAAGAGGAATCACTTCTTGGCTATTTCCAATCAGACAGCTAAATACTAATATGATTGACCAAATTCTTAAATCACTAATTATCTTCATTTTAAACACTTTATTAATCTAATAGATTAATTACTATCTTTTGATTTCCAACTGATACATGATACTCACCTGATTCAAGTATTTTATTCCCAGAACTATCCACAAAACTTAAATCGCGAATAGGATTCAGATGAAATTCAAAAACTTCTGTCGTTCCTGCCTTAATTGATTTTTTCTCAAAAAACTTTAACTCCTTGATAGGTCTTGAAATTGAACAAACAGGGTCTGAAATAAACCAATGCACAACTTCTGCCCCATCAACATCTGATGCATTGGTTACCGGAATTTCAATTATCAGATTTTCATCTTTCCTCAGGTTAGTTTTTGAAGATTTTAAATCTCCATATTTAAAGTTTGAATAGCTTAATCCATGAGTAAAACCATAAAGAGGCTCTTTTGTAATATCCTGATACATACCTGACGTAGGACGTGCCTTTTTCCTCATATTATAGTAGATAGGTACTTGCCCCGTGGAAAAAGGAAAAGTCATTGCAAGTTTTCCTGAAGGATTAATTCTTCCTGAAAGAATACCAGCAACAGGTTTCCCTCCAACAACACCAGGCTGCCACAGTTCAATTATCCCGTCAGAAAGTGGAGCTAAGCGACTTAAATCTAATGGTCTCCCATTTGATAATAATAAAACAATAGGCTTCCCTAATTCACTTAGTTTTAAAAGTAAATCCTCTTGTATTTTTGGAAGGGAAATTGTAGAACGTGAAGCATTTTCACCACTCCACGATTTTTTTTCTCCTAAGCAAACAACGACAACCTCAGCCTTTCTAGCTACGTTAATAGCCTCTGTATATCCAGCAGAATCATTGCCATCAAAATCACAACCCCGAGCATAAAATATTTTAGATTGTACAAACTCAGATTCTATTGCTTTATAAATACTTTCCACATCCTTGGCATCTCCATAAGCAGACCATGACCCCAAAAGATCTTCTTGATTATTAGCCATCGGTCCTATAACTGCTAAAGAAGATACCTTATTATTTAAAGGAAGTATATTATCTGAGTTCTTTAGCAACACCATGGTTTCTTCAGCTAATTTTTCAGCTGTTGAAATATATTCAGGAAGTAAATACCTATTGTACTCAGGGGTTACGGTAACATAGGGCTTATCAAACAACCCCAGTTGAAATTTAAGGTTTAAAACCCTGCTAACCGCATCATCTACACGATTTAGCGAAACCTTGTTTTCTTTTACTAAATCAGAAATATGGTCAAGATAAAGTCGATCTGCCATATCCATATCAACACCTGCATTAATTGCTTTTAAAGTAGCTTCCTTATCAGAACTGGCAACGCCTTGATTTATTAGTTGTTTGACTGAATTCCAATCTGACACCACAAAACCATCCATTTCCCATTTTTCTTTGAGTATTTCAGTTAACGTATAATGATTTGCACTAGCTGGCACTCCACTAATGTCATTAAAACCACTCATAACAGTCGCCGCCCCTGCATTAACTCCTGCTTCAAAAGATGGTAAATATGTATCCCAAAGTGTTTGATTTGAAATTTCGGTGTATATATAATCCTGACCTCCCTCTGAAGCGCCATATCCAACATAATGCTTTAAACATGCGGCAATGGAGTTCTCATCTGCCAAATCATTACCCTGATATCCCTTTACTGAAGCTTTAGAAAAAACAGCATTTGTATAAGGGTCTTCACCATAACCTTCAGCTACTCTACCCCATCTCGGATCCCGAGCGACATCTACCATTGGAGAAAATGTCCAATCTATGCCCGAAACTTTTGACTCTTTGGCTGCCATTGCACAAGCTTGTTCAACCAATTCAGCATTCCATGAACATGCCTGAGCCAAGGAAATGGGATAAATTGTTTTAAACCCATGTATTATATCATTAGCAAAAATTATTGGAATACCTAATCGAGACTGCTCCATAGCCTTTTTCTGCAAATCGTTTCTAAGATTTGGATCTTGATTCACATAAATTATTGAACCTATCAATGGTGAAACCTTATCCATTTCTCCACCAATATTATTCGCTGTCATATGTTTTCCAAAAGCCACCTGATTTAATTGGTAAACCTTTTCTTCAAGTGTCATCCTTCCCAATAAATCTTTTACTCTATCGTCTATTGGAGCTTCCTGATTTTTGTAAACAACCAAATCTGAACTCTTCTCTTCAGAAGAAACACATCCAAATTCTGTTAGCAAACAAAAACCAATTACAGCTATGATTGCTTTACGGTATTTTATATATTTTTTCATAAAAAGCATTCAATTAAATTATGGGGCAGGATATAATCCCTCCCATTTCACTGTCCAACTTCCATCATCGGGAAATCCAGGCGCATGTTTATCTGGAGCGCCATCCCATCCAGCTGCCATCATAGCAACAGCATACAATAGTCCACCATTACCAGGTAAATATGGACAAGGTCCTCCGGTACATACCCCTCTTTCGTCGTAATAATTTTTTGTTCCAGCATCAATAAGTAAAGCATCAACAGCCATATTTGGTTCACCTAATCGAGCAGCTGCCATGGCAGTCCATGGAAAATCCCAACCCCAACAGCGCTTCCATTCCCAGGTTTCCCAAACTTTAAGTAAACTTCGATGAGCCGTTTCATAATCCATTGTATCATTTGGTGGCAACATTCCCCAAACTCCTACGGTATTAGGGTGTTCCCAGTTACGCTCTGTATAAGTATCTTCCCATTCCTTAGAATGAAGATATAAACCATCCTTTACCGGTAATTCTTCAAGATTAGCCAAAACATCTTCCCAATCAGAGTTACGTGCTAATCCCATGCGCTCCCTCCAAATTTGAGCATGTTCTAACCCCCATTTCCAATAAGCCAAATCAAAAATATCATCTTTGGTTACACCCTGTTCGCTAGGAGGCATGACTGGGTCTAAATGATATACTCCTGTCTCTTCATCACGTACAGCATAATCGGCCATATGTACGGCGGTTCCCTCAATAATTTCAGCCCATCTTTCAAGAGTTTCCTTATTTGGGTTTAATCTATAATCCAGCTCTGCAAAAAAGATAGGATGTGGTTGTTTCCAAATCAAAATTTGATTCCCTACCCAAGGTGCTGTTCGTCCTTCTGGCCCAACTGACTTTTGCCATTTTAAACCTTTATAATCTAATTGTTCTGCTAAAGCACGTGCAGAAGGAACAAACCTTTCATATACATTAAGAGCCTCCTGTGGCAAATCCCATCTATCCCACAAAGCATAGTGTGACAAATGCCACCAAATCATTTCCATATGAAACTGACCTCTCCAGGAATCTATCCCCATTAAACCAACTTCTGCCGGAGGATTACTTCCTTTTGATTGCGCTGCCATTAAATATTGTGAAAGCACAATTCGTCTCTCCAATTCCTGCCACCTAGGATCTTTACTTTCAGATAAATCAATAGCCCCACCACTTTTCCAAAAAGATGGCCAATATGCTTCACTTAAAGCTACAGTTTCATCGACATTAGGCATATTATATGATATTGGACTTTTTGAAAAAGCACAGGAGAACTTAATACTATTCGCATTATCTGCTATTAACTGACACGTATTAGGAGCTTTATTACTATCAAATTGGATATTAGCATCTGAGCTCCAATTAATCGTTGTATAATAACTAACATCATCCATTTCTCTCCTAAAATCAGCCTGATTACTCTCATTTGGATCATTCAATAAAATGGTATTGTTTCCTTGATGCTCATCGAAATCACCTACCCAAGCAAGTCTTCTATTTATAGATGGATATGGAAAGTCTATGCTTATTTGTAAAACACCTTTTCTAAACAATTCTGAATCAACATCAACAGAAACCAAATCTTTATCGGGATGGACACTAGTTGTAACGTTAACTTGTTCTCCTTCTATGATAAAACTTGAAGTTAAAACACCCGACCATAAATCATATGTTCTCTTTATGTTTTGAATATCTTTCTCTTCTAATTCATTACCATCTGTTCTGATTAATCGTATTCTTCCTAAGTTGTAACTATGAGGATTATCAAACATCCATTGGCGCAACTCTGATTTATCTTCTGGAAATTCATCCAAACCTGTATTTCTTCCCTGTTGAAAGGTACCTGTTGCAGGTATATCTTCGGCTGAAATACCTTCCGGAAGAGGAAATGAATGCCAAGCCCAATGAGACATAGAACTACCTCCAAATGTTTGTAAACCTGTTCCGTCGGCATTAAAACAAAACTCACCATTACCTAATGGAATTTGTCCATTTACATCATTCCAATTGATATTATGTCTTGTAACCAAAGCAAAGCGATCTATTGGTTTATCAGGCTTTTTTTTCTCGTCTGTTTTACAAGAGTAAATTGTTAAACACACAAGTAAAAGCGTATTTAAAGCCTTTATATTTTTATTGAATATTGAAAATTTATAAGTTTTCATATTTTGATAATTTACCTTAGTTGCTTATTGGTTTAATTGTTATGGTTCTTTCGTATTTTTTAGGAAATACTCTATAAGAATTAAGAACTGGTTGCGAAGTATCTCCAACACCAGTAGTGTCATAATCTAAATTGAGAGTTATGCCTTCCGCTTTTTTTAATTGAAATGCATACAGTGCTTTTGTGATGTTTTCGGTGGTATATGCATGAGCATTGAAATTGAAGTGATCATTCATTGAAAATTCAAGACCATTTCCATCTTTATCAATCATTCTTAAATAACGATTGTCCATTCTTAACCCGTAATCCTGAGGCACTAAATATGGCTCAAACATATCATTTACTGTAGAATTGTAAATTCCCAATTTATATCCAGTCTTTCTGTCAGGATAATTCTCCTGAGGGCCTCTACCGTACCATTCTACCTGATTATAGCTATTATCCAACATCAAAGATATTCCTATTCTTGGTAAAAGTTGTGGCATTTTACCTTGTGGCATCACCTGATGATTAACTTCTATAAGACCATCACCATAAAAACTATACTCATAAATACTTTCAAAGCCTCCTAATTGCCCTGCTGCTCCTCCCTCAATAAGAAAATCTAAGGAAGAGGCTTTACTATCCTGACGTGTAAGAGCTACTTCACGAACATAAATTGAAACCACTCCATCTGCTTCATTTGCTCTAACTTCTAATGGAATAAAATCCAGTTGATCGATACCATTAGAATATAAATCCGTTGCCATAGTTCTTCCGTATTCAGGTTTCCATGATGGTGCGATGAAACTATAACCAGCCCATCTATCATTTTGGTTATTAACCGGGGCTCTCCATACATTTAATTTAATAGGAGCTACGAGTAATTCTTTTCCATTAACAACCATAGATTTTAATTCTCCTGTAGTCTTATCCAATAGGTAAGTAAAATTATCTCCGTGGATTACATAATCTCCTTCCTTATTTTTAAGAGAAATTGGAGAATCTACTTCATAAGATTTTGTTTTTAAAACATTCCAGTGTTTTAATTCAAATTGATCCCATGAAACCTCATGGCCCTTTACTGCCCATATCTCATCTTTTCTTAAAACAGAACTAATATTTAATCTATATTCTTTTCCTGGAACAATGTTAGGCTTTGTATAATTTATTGTTGTAGTTTGTCTAGATCTAGGCTGTAAATCCAGGTCTATTACTCCTTCTTGAAGCACTTTATCATCCTCAGTCAGAGTCCAAGTTGTTTTCCAAAAAGAAGCATTTGTAAAATCACTTCTATTCCACACCTCAACTATTCCTTTATCGTTGTTTAATAATCTAAATGATAAAGGTTGAGGAGATTTCTTCATTTGCCATAATTCTGGTTGTGGCTGACGATCTGGCCAAATACTACCATAGGTTCTTGCGGCCATACCATTACTGTAATAGGTACCTCCATTACTTTCTTCCTCAAAATCCAACCATAAAACAGTGTCTGAAACATTAATTTCTTCAGTTGGATTTACAGCCTTATCTAATACTCTAACATTATCAATCTGAGCATCACATATATAAACCTTAGTATCCTGAGTATGTATTTCTGCATTTCTTCCAATATTTACAGGGAAAGGTAAATTTTTAATATTACCACTTACAGACTTAACAGCTACCTCAACTTTATCAATAAACAATTTCATTTGTTTACCATCATAAACTGCTGCTATGTTATGCCAATTATTCTCCCAATCTGATGGTAAATCGGCGCTTAATACATGTTTGGCTTTTGTGAAAATGTAAAAATCCAAAGATTCATTACCATTTTGTACTAAACCAAATTGGTTACTTCCTTTAGTTAAAAATGACCCAGAACTACTATTAAGAGGTCTTGGATATACATTCATAGATATAGATAGTTGATCTCCAGAAATTTCTAAATTGTTACTTCTGTATATTTCTACCCATTCATCATGTCCATTCAAATCAAGTACTTTACCTGATTCACTATCTACTAGTTTTGAATTACCCATGGCATGCAAAGGTGTATTATATGGAGATTTGTCCTTTAGAATACGAACACTATCTGTAAGTCCATTACTTACGAAATCCCAAATAGCACCTCCCATAACTCTTGGATGCGTATAAATTCCTCTCCAATATTCATCCAATGCTCCTCCTCCATTACCTGTAACCGATAAATATTCATCCATAAATGAAGGACGACTATCCGTGGTGTCTAAACCCAGGTTGATTTCTTCCTGCATTGGTGAAGGATAACGAGGTCCAATAATATCCTCAGCCGGGTGAACCATATCATTTCCTCCATACATCCATAATCTTGTTGGATCTAGCTTCTTCCCTTCTTTCACCACTTCTGTAATATTCATGCCTTCACCACTTTCATTTCCAGCGCTCCAAAACAAAATACTTGGGTGATTACGATCTCTAAGAACAGCTTTTCTTGTTCTATCTTTATACATTTCTGTATACTCCGGCATATCTGAGACGAATTGAGTTGCATGACACTCATTACCTACTTCATCAACAATGAACAGACCATATTCATCAGCTAGTTCTAAATATCGATTTACCGGAATATAGTGCGAAATACGAACAAGATTGAAATTAAATTGTTTTAAAATTTCCATATCCTTCCTGATTGTAGCCTCATCGATTACATGTCCCATCTCAGGATGTTGCATATGGGTATTTGTTCCGTTAAGTTTTATTGGCAGCCCATTGAAATAAAATACATTTCCTCGAATTTCAGTTTTTTGGAATCCCATTCTGGTATCAATCTGATCCACAACTTCACCTGAGCTATTTAATAACTGTAAGTTTAAATCATACAGAACAGGCGTATCTGGTGTCCATTTAAGAGGTTTTTTTATTAATTCAGTTAGATTAATTGTTTGTTTTCCTTTATTCAAACTGAATTTTGAGCTTTTTAAAACCGAAATCTTTTCTCCATTTCTTTGCAGAATAGCCTGAACCTTATAATTATTTATTTTCTGATCATAATTTTTAATATCAAGATTAATCGAAAGTTTAGAGTCTGTATAAGTTTCATCAAAATCTGTGATAACCTGCCAATCAAAAAGTCTTACTTTAGGCGTTGCATATACCCAAACATCATCAAAAACACCTGCCAATCTCCAATAATCTTGTCCTTCTAGGTAGTATCCATCTGAAAATTTCAAAACAAAAATCGCAATGGTATTTTCACCTGGTTTTAAATAAGATGTGATATTATATTCTGACGGCTCATGCGCTCCTTCATTATAGCCTACTTCCTGACCATTTACCCAGACGAAAGATGCTGAAGCTACTTTCTCTAAATGTAAAAACACTTCTTGACCTTTCCAATCTTGTGGTAAACTAAATGATTTTCTGTAAGCTCCAGTTGGATTATATTCATCTGGAACTTCAGGAAGTACAATTGCAAATTCACTTGCATTCTTTCTGTCTTCCTCTTTTTCGACGAATTCATAACCGAGACCGATATTTCTGAACATTCTATCACCATAACCAAGCATTTCCCAATTAGAAGGAACAGTTATTTCATCCCAATCCTCATCGGCGAAATCATGTTTGAAAAAATCGCTTGGTATACCCTCAGGAACATTACTGTAAAAGAACTTCCATTTTCCATTTAACAAAATATTCTTTTCTGGAATATGGAACGCTCTAGCTTCCTCCTGCCCCTTTTCAAATATATCGGTGTTTTCTATATAACTGGATAAATTATTTATAAAACCTTGTTCTTGAGCCAACACCCCATAAACATTTAAAATAATAACAATTAGGAAAATTGTTTTTCTCATGATTAGTTTATTTTTAGTTAGTTTAGTTAATTCCTATTTAATTGTTTTAAAATCTTCAGGATTTAAAACCTTGTTTGTTATTTTGATGCTGTAAATTGCACCTTTAAACCAAGATACCTTATTTTGACGTACCCCTATAGAAGTTTTTCCTTCTGTAATTGGGGCATACTCAACGTGGCCTTCGAGTTCCTTATTTCCATTAACGAAGGTGGCCTGTTTACCATTTTTTACAGTAAATGCAATATGATGCCATTCATCTAGAGGATGAGAAAAATCTGGAGACATTAAAACCACCCACTTATCATTAGATTCAAACATACCATCCAAATACCAAGAATCATTACTAGAACGCATTTCTATCAAAGAGCGATCTTTTTTTACTGTGCCGGCATGAAAATAACGCTGTTCTTCGTTACCGCCTTTATCAAAACGAATAATCATTTCAATAGTAAATTCTGAAAGCCCTTTTAATGGCATTTCATCCAAAAATAGTGCATCATCAATACCATCAAACTGAACGGCATTACCATAAGGAGATTCTATTATTTTTGGGTTTCCGTGCACCAAAACTCCCTCTTTAGATTGAAGCAAATCAGATATAAACCAAACTACTTCTTCATTATCATGACTAATTCCTAAACAAGAGATAAGCATCAATACTAAAGAGAGATTTGTAAAATAATACAGTGCACTTTTCATTCTAGGCATATCTTTTATATAATATTTCAATATTCTAATCATACTATGGAGCTTTTATAAGGCCCTCACTTCTAACAACCCATGAGCCGTCATCAGGAAAACCAGGTGCATTTCTATCTGGAGCTCCTTCCCAGCCTGCTGCCATAACGGCCACCGCATAAAGTAAAGCTCCATTGGTAGGAAAATATATACCTCCTAATCCGCGATTGACACCATTTATTCCGTATGCTGTTCCTAGTCCTCCAATTAATTCGTGAAGAGCCTTTTCTGGTTGATGCATTTTCGCATAAGCGACAGCATCCATTCCATTTCTCCATCCCATTTTACGATTCCACGAAACTCTATACAGTTCATCAATCTTGGATTCGAAAATACTCGCTTGTGTCCGTATTGCGGTTTCCAAGGTAACTGCCTTTGAGGGAGGCATTAATCCCAGAATCTCTGTCAAATCCATTGGTTCACCCTCATTATCAACATAAATTCCGTTCTTAATTGGGAAGGTAACAAGCTTAGTAAGAACTTTATCCCAAGATGGATTACGTTTCAACCCCATTCGCTCTCTCCAAACCTGAGCATGATTAATTCCCCAATGCCAAAAGGCCAATACTTGAGGATTGTCGATTGTGTCCCCCCATTCTCCTCGCCCCATATTAAGCTGAATATGATAAATTCCAGTCTCTGGGTCGAGAGTTAAGAAATCAACCATATATTCGGCAGTTCCCTCAACAACCTCAGCCCACTTTTCTAGCGTTTCGCTAGTAGGATTTGTCTTATACTCGATTTCCGCAAAATGTATTGGTTGAGGTTGTTTCCATAGGAGTGCCTGATTGCCTTCCCAAGGTGCACTTCTACCTGATGGGGTTGCTGACTTTGGCCATTCAAGCCCTTTAAAACCAAATTGTTTTGCTCGAGCACGTGCTGTAGGAATGAACTTCTGATAGGAACTAATAGCTTCGTCTGTTAATTCCCAGCGATCCCACAAGCCAAAATGTGCCTGATGAAAAAAGATTATCTCAAAATGAAATTGTCCTCTCCAAGGATCAATATTCATAAGGCCACTTTCGGACGCAGGCCAACTTCCGGCGGCTTGAACCGCAGTAAGCCATTGAGAAAGTACTATACGTCGTTCTAATTCGTACCATCTAGAATCAGTACTCTCAGATAAATCTATAGCTCCACCAGTTGTCCAGAAGTCTTTCCAATATTGGCTACTTGCTAGCTTTGTTGAATTAAAATCAGGTATCGTAATTGAAACGGGATCAAGAGAATAAGTAGTACTAAATTCTAATTCAGAAAGCCCGTTTCCTTCTAAATAGTAAACCGGGCTGTCATCAAATTTTGATGCCTTAAATTCCGCACCTTCCGAATAATTTAAAGATACATGATAAGTAAAGTCGTCAACCTCTCTCTTGAAATCTTGGCGGGTATTGCTGATCTTGTCAAGAAGAGTATTGTTATTTTCGGTCTTCTTGAAGTCTCCAACCCAATCTTCTCGATTATTCAAAGTGGGATATGGAAAATCCAAGGCTACTTTAATAACTCCTTTAGCTATCAGATCAGATTCAATTCTCACAGACACCTGGTCATTTTCAGGATGTACGTAGGTGGTAACAATAACTTGCTGACCACTTCCTTCCATTTCCGCTGGATTTACCCATATGTCATCATTTATCCATTTACCACTTACGACAAATTGTGTTATATGAGTTCCTGTCCATAAGTCAAGAGTTCTCTTGCTGTTACTTGTTATGTCTTCAACAGTTAATTCCTTTCCATCATATCTTACAAAGCGTAAACGACCTAAATTCATTATATGAGGATTATCGAACATCCAATTACCCAAATCTTTTTTATCTTCTGGGAGCATATCGGGTCCGATATAACGTTCTCCCTTTTTAGATTGAAAGAAAGAACCAGTTTCAGGAATTTGATCTTCAGTTATACCTTCGGGTAACGGAAAGGAATGCCATCCCCAATGGGACATTGTGTTACCACCAAAAGTCTGAAGACCTGTGCCATCAATTCCAACACAAAATTCTCCATTTCCCATTGGTATCTGCCCACGTTCTTCCCAAGCCCACCTAATGTTATGTCTGGTAACTAATTGTTCACGGTCAATTGGCAAAACATCTTTTGCTAGTTCACTTTTTGTCTCCTTACAAGAATTAGTAATTAAAATGGTAAAACCAATAAAAAAAAATATGTTTTTTAAAATCTTCATCCATTATCTTTTAAAATATTTAATAATTTAATTTTTATTAAAATGACACGACTTCAATCCATTCATAAAATCTATTTATCCAACCATCTACTGGTAGGTTCTTTTTATCCATTCCAAAACCATGACCACCTCTGGAATACACGTGTAGCTCTGCAGATTTACCCGCTTGTCTCCAAGCCTTAAATACATCTGGGCTGTTAACAGCAATAAAATCGTCAGCAGCACATAAAATAAACACAGGAGGCGCACTTGCTGGCACTTCGGTATCATTTAACCATCCTCCATAAATTAATCCTGCAAAATTCAATTGATCTTCAGGTGAAACATTAAGGATTGTATGCATGGTCACACCTGCTCCTGCGGAAAAACCAATCATTCCAATTTTATTGGGGTCAACACCGAAGCTTTTACAGTTTTCTCGAACGTACTGAACAGCTTTAATACCATCATCCCCACCATAAAAAACTGGTTTTTCAGGTATCCCTTTTTTACCCTTTTCTTTTTTCAATGACCTCCCAAAGTTGTTCCAGAACTCATTAAATTCAGATTTATCAATTGGTGTTTTATTAAGTCTGTATTTTAAAACAAATGCCGTAAAACCTTTTTTAACTAACCACTCTGCAACTGCAGTTCCCTCACTTTCATAAGACAACCATACATTCCCTCCTCCGGGACAAATTATTACAGCTGTTCCATTAGAAATTAATTCATCCGGAACATACACTTCTAATGTTGGATCTACCACATTCCTTAGCATTCTTGTATTTGTTCCTGAATTATAAAATTCAATTTCCTGATAATCCCAATTTTCAGAACCCGGAGCTTTTCCTTCATACAACCGCATAATCTCTTGCGAATTACCAAGCGTAACAGAAAAAAACATAGCAACCAGTAAAAAATATTTCATAATAATTAGTTCTTGAGATTATTCATTAAACTTAAACCAATCCAAATCCAAAAGATCTTTACCTTCTCCTCTAAAGCTTATAAAAACAGCATGTTCTCCTTTTATTGGTTTTATTGGAAAGTTTATTGCTGTCCATTCGGAGTTCTCATCATTTTTTATTGAATAACTTCCTAAGGTTGGTCCCCAAGGCTGATCTTGTTTTATAACAATAGTTCCTCCATTAACAGGTTTTATTCTCATATCAATAGAACTCGCTCCTCCTTTAAAATCAAAATATTTATAAGCCACATTATCTGAAGGATTAATAGCTGTTAACATTTCATTCGCTTGTTCAAACAGTACAATCCTAACATTTCCATTCAACAGACAAGCTCTTTCCGCTTCAGTTTTAAGAAAGGCATTCAAGGGTGAACCTGCCCCTTGGGTCGTCATTTCTACTTCATCAATAGTTCCATCTTCATTAAAGAAAATCGGCTCTATACAAGCTTTTCGCATTGTACTGCTATTGTGTGTTGATCTGTGATAAAAAACAAACCAGTTACTATTAAACTCGACTATTGATCCATGGTTATTCCAGTTCGACGGGTCTGAATTATCGTTATCAATTATTACTCCCTGATATTTATATGGTCCTGTTGGGTTTTTACTGGTAGCATAGCCAATACAAGTTGGCCTATTAGCTCGACTTATATCTGTATAAACCAAGTAATAAAGACCATTTCTTTTGATCATAAAAGCTCCCTCATGGAAGTAATGCTCGTTTTCGGTAAGTATATTTGAAACAATTGATGATGTATCAACTTCTACCATATTAGGCTTTAACTTAGCTATCTTAGCATTAAATTGCCCCCATACGTAATACGCTTGGCCATCATCATCAATAAAAACTGATGGATCTATTTCTTCAATACCTCCAACATCTAATTTAACTCCATTGGTAAATGGGCCTTGGGGCTTTTCACTAGTGGCTACACCCTCAGCAGAATTCTTATCAGATAGACAATAGTATAAATAATACCTCCCATTGTTATACTGGCAATCTGGCGCATATAAATAAGCATCATTATAAGCTACCTGATCACTTTCTCCTTTTGAAGAAAATGAATTTGAACTTACCTCCCAATTAACTAAATCTGATGTACTTAAAATATCATAGCTATTAGAGCAGTAATACTCTGTGCTCTCATCTTTTGAGCCATAAACATATAACTTGCCATCGTTCCAAACTTTAGCCGAAGGATCAGCAAAATATACTCCTGATGGTATTATAGGATTTTGTGCTTCAATAGTTTTAGAAAACAAGAAACAAAAAACAAGAGCTATATAATATTTTGAGTAAGCCATAAAGATCTATTCGTTTGAATTAACTAATTCAACTTCTATCTCCTGAGGTTTTTTATAAGTTGTTTTCACAGATCCATTCGGTAATTTTTCATGTCTTAACTCTAACAATCCATAAGGGGTTGGGAAGGTTCCTTCCACCCAATTTAAATCACTTAAATGTGGTTCAATAACTATCTTCTTACATCCCGGATCAACAACATGAACCCCCAAAACATAGCGACTTAACCATGCGGTAGGTCCTGATGCCCAACCGTGACATAGGCTATGTCTGTACCCTACGTAACAATAGTCTCCATATTCACCATGAACATCAACTTTATTCTCTGGAACAATCTCATCAATACGTGCTGCATTTTCTTTCCAATCTATATTAAAATCTTCCCAAAAGGTGGTCGCGCCTAAATCTAACATAGCTCCCCAATATTCACGAATATTATCTATTGCTCCTTGATAGTCGCCTGCCATAGCTCTTGCTATAAGCATATAATACCCATAAAAAGTTGACATATTCTTTACACCGTTTTGGGCTAACATGCTTTTATTTGAAACTTCCGGAGAAACCAAATTGGCCATAGCTAATAAAGCTGCTGCCTGTTTTGACCCTGCCATTGATGGGGTGTGTTTTTTCAATTTTTTAACTGAAGCCTCACATAATTTTACTGTCGCCTTATCTCCTAGAATTTCACTTAGCTCTTTACCTGCTTCAAACCCTAATAACATAAGCGAATGAAGTCCAGCATGAATGGCATCTTTATTTTCACTTGATGGCCAGTCTAAAAAGCGTTCTCCATCTAAACTTTCACTACCATCCTCTTTTATTTTATCCGATAGCTGATTTAATAATCCTGTTAAATATTCCTTTTGTTTTTTAAGGTATTCTAAATCTCCCTGATAATAATACCAGTCCCTTTGAATAAGAATCCACCAAATGGAATATGACCCTATGCCATTCATATAATTTGGTAATGGCGTTTGCTTTTTAACAAAATCTAATGTTTCAGGCACGACTTCATTATATCCAAACACAGAATTAATAGTCATAACTTCTGGATGCATGTCTCCAACCCAAATTAATCGATCTCTTTTAATACCATCCCACAAATAATCCTGCATGTTTAAATGAACTGTATATGCACCTGTCATCCAAATATCATTGAGCCTTTGGTCATTACATTTAAAAGAACCTTTATAAGGAATATCTCTATACCTAAATACAGCACTTATTTCTTTAATAAAAACTCGTGAATTTGGATTAACTAAGTCAATACGAACAAATCGGAAACCTGATTCTCCAACATTAATCCTACCTAACTTAGGAACTAAAATTTCAAAATCTCTAATGGCATGGTCATTTGTTGCTCCTTTTTCACCAACATCACTCATTACTTCGGCCACAGACTCTCCAAACCTAATACGTAATGTACCGGCTGGATTCATATTCCCTCGTGGAGCAACTATTTCTATTCCACCTTGAATTTCTCTTCCAAAGTCCAGTATAATACCATGGTTAGAAATACTATCATTTCTAATCATTAAAAAATCATCCCTCCTCAAATCAGCTTGGCCTGACCCAGGTTTTAATACATATTCTGAATTCTTTATAAACTCTCCTGATTCATCCGTTTTCCAGACAATTCGAGATGGCGTTATGTATTTTGTTGTTAGACTTGTACTTCTCACTAATGCGGTATCCATGGATTGAAATACCGGAGGTAGCTGAGCTTCTGCTTTCAATACAAAAGCTAAACAAATCATTAATGTATATAAGTTTTTCATTATGCAGTTAAATATCTTATTTAGTTTTTTACAATGACTGGTCAGGTCATAAGGGCTGGTTTCAATACAATTAATTTACAACTTAAATTCCACCAAATAGAAACCCTTTATCTCAAATATATCCAACAATTAATTAAATTAAGTAAAGCTAATCTCGCCCATATAAGAGATGCGTTCATTTGGTTTAGGAACACTGTTCGTGTTATTTAGGAAGCTGATTAACAACAATTTGAATCAAACATCTTAAATTCCAACTTAATCATTTGGTTTATCTTTTTTAAGCATTATTTCTATCAATTCGCGTTCCTCCTTGTTCGGGTTTTCCTCTACTACACTTTCATCTACATCAAAAATCATGGTGCTTCGTGTATCCAATGAATACGAAGGCCATTCTAACGCTGTTGTACTTGGATCACTCGTTCTAGCGAATTCAGCCCAAGCATTAGCCATCTGTCTTGACAATTGCTCCGATTCCGGATAAAGCGTTAATCGCATCACTAAAGGAAGATCATAAGTATGAAAAGCTCTGAGTTTCCCATTTTCAATTGGAGTATTATACTGGCTTAAATACATCCATACCTTTGATTTTTTATTAGCTAATTGCAATTCCGCTAATTTATTAGCAGACCTCCTAAAGCTGCGATCTGATGATATTCTAAAATATAAATCACTCATAGAATCTTCCGGATAATCTCGTTGGTAGAGTTTCAGTAGCCCATCCAAATTATCTTCAGAAATTCCATCTTTAATTAGATTGTTTTTTAAACCCTTTAAATCCAAAGAAAAAAGTGTTGAATCTTGTTGTTTGAATAACGTGGTTTCATCCTTGCATGTTCCTATTAATAAGGGAATACCCTCCGATTCATTAGGAGCATCAGGGTAGAAAGGATGTCTTTTTAGGGAATAACCATCTACAACAGGACCAAAACCAAAAGCTTTTTGCATGAGCATATCAGCCGAAGCAGATAATAATTCCTCTACAGAATCAACTTGAATTTCAGACATAAAGTCTCTGATTTTTGCATTGGCCTCCTCTTGCTCGCTCATTTTTATACCTGCACCACTCATTATGGCTGCCTTATGAAATAATCCCTTTGCTCCAGGCATAGCCAAAAGACAACTTACCTTTGCTGCTCCTCCTGATTCTCCAAAAATCATAACATTATTAGGATCCCCACCAAAGTTTTGAATATTATATCGTACCCACTCAAGAGATGCAATAAGATCTAATTGACCTGGATTTCCTATTTTATATTTTTTATCAATTCCTCCTAAATAAGCATAACCAAAAACACTTAAACGATGATTGACACCAACCAAAACAACATTCTGCTCCTTAACAAACTTGTCTGAAAAAACACTAAGCAAACCGCCTCCATCTTTAAAACCGCCTCCATGAAAATAAACCATAACAGGAAGTTTTGCTTTTAAATCAGGACTAAGAACATTCAGGTTTAGGCAATCTTCACTCATTCCCTGTTTTGACAATTCAAACCTATCTTCTCTACCTCCAGAAAACCAAGGTCCTAATTGATTCGTTTCAAAAATACTTCTGCCTGTTTGGTAACATCGATCCCCATTAGTTGTGCATTCTCTTACTCCATTCCATTTTTCAGGCCTTTGGGGTGGCAGAAACCTGTTCTCTCCACCAGTATCTGCACCATAAGGGATGCCACGGAATATTTTAACATCATTAAACTGATAGCCCTTAACTTTCCCATATGCAGTTTCTGAAATAACCTCTGAAGTCTTAGATTTACTTGAATTACAGTTCACATTAATAAATCCTAAAACCAAAAAAAATATAAGTCTGAAAAAATTAGATTTCATATTAGCTTCGGTTTAAAATTTTATTAGCAAGATCCCTAGCTTCCCTATCTGGATCATTACGAACCTCACAGATATCGTTTAAAATCATAACAGCTCCCTTTTCATCATCGTATGCAGGCCAATGTGGAATTCCTGAATGATTTGGATTTCCCGTTCTTGCAAAATTGGTCAAAGCCAACCCCATTTTTTCAGCCAATTTACGTGGCCTACTTCCTCCTCCTGTAATCGTATCCATAATGTCTGTTGTATTAAACCAAAATGGCAAATCGCTATTATGATAAGCCCTAGGTCTACCATCATATAAAGGGGTCGCCCAATCAAATAAATAATTGTAAACCACACCTCCATTAGCTGATTGCCTTTTAGCCTGCTTGATTTGACCATTTCTACCTGCCAACAACGACCATATTTCAACTGGTTTTTTCTCTGGGAAAACTTTGGCATAGGCATCTACCACCTTTCCAGCTCTCTCCCCAAAAGCCACATTACTGCCGAAAAACCCACCACGTTTTGGAGACTCCGCCAATTTTTGCTTGAGCTCCTCAAAAGTTATATCCTCAAGAGAAGGGTCGTTTTTACTATGTGAATATTCAGCAGTTGTATTACCAATTATCATTGGAATACCTGCCGAGATTGAAGGAGCCGTAGGGTGAAAAGGGTGATGTGGAATATGGAGATTATCGAGACATGGAGCAAATACCCCAGATCTTAATCCCGGAACTGTCCGTGTAATCATGTATAAATCTTTCCAGGGAAGTTGCTGTAACTTGTCAAGGTTAGCTGAACTAATCCCAACAGCTTTAATGAACTTACGAGCTTTTTCCGCTTGTGACTCAAAACTAGCCACTTTCAATGCGGCACCACTAATGGTCATTGCCTTATGAAACAGACCCTGAGCTGAGGGCATAGCCATTAAGATACTTACTTTAGCTCCTCCACCTGATTGACCAAAAATGGTAACATTCTCAGAATCTCCTCCAAAATTTGCGATGTTTTTTTTAACCCATTTTAAAGCAGCTACACAATCGAGCATTCCGGCTGAAGATGAATCCTTATATTTTTCTCCACCAATCGCTCCTAAATTTAAATATCCAAAAAGATTTAATCTATGGTTTACAGTAACCACTATTGCATCACCAATTTTACTTAGGTTCTCACCATTATAAGCGTTAATTTGTATGGACGACCCTCCTGCAAAACCGCCACCATGAAACCAAACCAATACAGGTCTTTTAATATTGTCGTTAATACTCGGAGTCCAAACATTAAGGGACAAGCAGTCCTCTCCATATCTTTTTTCAGCCCAATCAAAAGTAAACCAGTCAGAGAAGTGATTAAAATCGGGTTCCATTGGATCTCCCAGCCCACCTCCCTGTGGTGCTGCATTGCCCCAATATAAAGCATTACGTACCCCTGTCCAGGGCTTTGGTTTTGTTGGAGCCATAAATCTATTTTCTCTAGTCGTATTGCCACCATAAGGTATCCCCTTGTATGTATAAATTCCATTACGCTGAAAACCCCTTACTTTACCATATTCGGTTTCTACAATTGCTTCCTTTTCTGATATCTTTAAAAATTGTTTGGAAGGGCTTTCGAGTTTTTCTTCCGTATCTGAACATGAAGACATCATTAAACCACTTATTCCAATGGTCGACGCCCCCATTCCAACGGTTTTAATGAAATCTCTTCTTTTATTTTGCATACCTAAATCTTTTAGCTTTTAAAATTGAAACCTTCTCCAATAGAGCGTTCAATTAGCTCATTACAAAAAAAGCTCAGAGCTTTACACTAACTAGTTAAACACAATAATAAAATTGGGAAGACCCGTTAAGTTAAATTCAACTCAACAAATCTTCCCATACAAAAAAACTAAACTAGTATCCTGAATTTTGAAAATTGGGATTACCCATTAAATCTATTTCAGATTGTGGAATTGGATAATTAACCATATGCGGTTGCATAATTCTATTTGATACATTTGTGGAGTTTGAGCCTACCATAAAATGAAGACTTACCCTTTCTGCCAGCAATCCGAGTCTTTTCAACAAGAACCATCGAGAGTGCTCCAAAGCCATTTCACGTGCATGTTCCTCCAGATAAGTATCTAAAGTTATTGATGTGTAATCGAACGCGGGATCATTGTCGAAGGCTCTTCTTCTAACCATATTGATGTATTCCAAAGCTTTTGAATCTGTACTACCTCCTAATCTCCAATGCGCTTCAGCTCCAAAAAGTAATGTTTCGGCAAAACGATAATGAATATAATTTTGATAACTATCTGTAGAGGTGGCCGGTTTATTTTCATCATGAAACTTTCTAAGGCTAAAATGATACCTTCTATAGTTATCTTCCGTTGAAACGAAAGGTTGACCAAAATTTGGATGATCCGGATTATTTACAATATAGGTACTTGGATCATAATAATAAGTAGTATAGCGATTGTCATTGGTTTGATCATACAATGATTCACAGTAATCGTTTGGAAAAGCCCAACCGAAAGACTGTCCGCCATATTCAACTGCTTGAATAATTTCACCACTTCCTGCTTCATAAAGTCTATTAACAAACATACTTGCAAATGCAGTAGCTCCACCTCCAGCAGAAGCGTTTCCACTTGCCAATTCCTGACTAAATGGATAAGTATATAATGATTCTGCGTGCATTCTATCACCTGAAAAAACTTCATTCACTCCTACCAAATGATGTGTGCCATTATCAACTATGGCGTCATATTGATTGGCCGCTTCTTGCCAATCTTGCTGCCACATAGCTGCATTTCCTCTGAGGTGTCTTGCCACACCTTGACCATAACGACCAGGTTCAACCCCCCATGATAATTTAGAAATGGCAAAATCCAAATCACTATTGACCAAAGCCCAAATATCTGCAGGATTTGCAGGAACGTACTCTACATCTACAGCAGGTTCTGTTTTTAACACAATATTGTTATAGATGGTATATGCTTCCATATATGTTTCAGCTCTCATTGCTCTAGCTTGTGCCAATAAAACATCCTTTTTATTCTGATCCATATCAACATTTGCAGCACTTGAGATAACTGTATTACACCTTTCGATGATCAAATACAATTGATCCCATTTTCCTGTTGGACCAATACTTGTTGGACTATAAGAGTTAGGATCATATGCCCAACTTGACGCAATTCTTGCGACCCCCAAATCCGTAGCTATACGGAAAAAACCGCTTGCCTGAATTGGAGCATCTGTTCCAGCAGGATAATATAACTCCCTCATTAAGTTATAAAGGCCATTTACCCCTGCCTCCAAACCTGACTCTGTAGACAAGAATGAAGAATCTGTAACATCAAAAGGAGTTTCCTCTAATAAATCCTCACATGAAAATGCCAGTAAAATTGTTAATAACAGAATACCAACATATCTAGTTTTATATAAATTTTTTATTGTTTTCATCTTAATTAAATTTTTTAATTTTACTAAAATCCTACTTGAAGACCTGCCGTTACCGAAATAGATTCTGGATAAGAATAGGCATCATTTTCAGGACTAAATGATTGAAAATCAGTAACAGTTATAAGGTTTTGTCCTGTTACGTAAAACCTTAGCTTACTTAACCCTAAATTGTCAATAACGTTTTCAGGCAATGAATATCCCAAGGTAACATTCTGCAATCTAAAAAATGAAGCATCTTCCAAACCAGCGGTAACGTTGCCCAAATCCATAAACCTTCTTCCTCTTGCCTCAATTGGTCGAGGTCTATCTCCTGTTGGGTTTTCTGGTGTCCAATAATTCACCCTTACCCCTGATAATATTCCTCTTGGGTTACCACCAGTTTGGTAGTCCACTAAGAACGGATTAAATTTAGTAACACCTTGTACTGTATACAAACTGCTTGAGAAATCAAAATTCTTGTATTGCATGTTTAAGGTAAAAGTACCATACCAATCTGGACCTTGTTGAGTAATGACCCTATCATCTCCATTTAGATCGCCGTCATTCGGATCTCTATCCCAAACTTGAATGTCTCCCAATTCGGCATCTGGTGTATTGGAATTGTCTATTTGTTCTTGCGAACTGAAAATCCCTTGAAATAAATAGTCATAATAAACATCTATGGGCTGCCCGATGAACCAACGGTTGGCTACATCATCATCTTCTCTTCCATCTCCATCTTTATCTTCACCATATAAACTGATAATTTTGTTTCTATTACTATTTACTACAATACCTGCACTTAAGGTAAAATCTTGTTTCCTGATAATGTCTGCATTAAATGAGGCCTCAATACCTTTGTTTTCAATCTCTCCCACGTTAGTTTTACTAACTGCATAACCTGTTACGGCCTCAAGAGCTCTGTCAACAAGTAAATCCTTTGTTCTAGTATTGTAAAATTCAACTGTACCGCTAAATCTATTTTGAAGGATTCCATAATCCAGGGCTAAGTTAAAGGTGGTTGATGTTTCCCATTTAAGATCTGGATTTGGAAGAGTAGCCCCTGGCAAAAGTCCAGCGGTTTTATTTCCGTTTATGATATAATCTCTGGACACTAGGGTGTTTAAACTTTGGTATGGCTCGATACCCTCATTACCCACACTGCCATAACTTCCTCTGAGTTTTAGTGTATTTATAGAACTTCCACTCAGGAAATCTTCTTTATGAACATTCCACCCTGCACCAACGGCTGGAAAATATCCCCATTTGTTATTGGCACCAAAAACACTAGATCCATCAGCACGCATTGAAGCTGTTAAGTAATATTTTCCTCCGAAATTATATTGAGCTCTACCAACAAAAGAAACTAAATTTCTTTCTAATCCTCCAATTGTTGTTTGATTTGTTCCTGCGGCAGAAATATCGTAAATACCAATATTATCATTAGGAAAATTACTTGCCTCGTTATTCAAAAAGTATGATTTAGTATTTAGAACACTTTGAACAAATGTTAAGTTTAAATTGTGATCATCATTACTAAAATCAAAATCATAATTAAAAATATTCTCAAGTTGCCAAGATTTATTTTCATTATAGCCAATAGAACCTAACCCTTGACCTCCAGCTTGAATACCGCGTAAGGATTTAGATGAATTATAGATAATAGATTTTCTGTTGATAGTATTTCTACTCGCATTAAATCTATAACTGAAACCTTCAAATGGTTTAATGTCTAAAAAAACATTTACTATATCTCTTTTATCATCAGTAGTGTTAGTGATTTCATTTAAATCCAAAAGTGGATTAAAACTATCCTGAACATCACTTGGATTGACTTTTAAACTACCATCATCATTGTATACTTGTCCTAATGGGGATGTGGTTATGGATCTCAATAACATTGATCCAGCATCATCTGTGTAAGCAATCCCAGGGTTGTCTTTTTCAGAAACCTGATAAGAAGTATTTATACCTACTTTTAGCCAATCTGTAATCGTTTGATCCAAATTCAACCTGATTTGACCTCTATTAAAATTTGAACCTTTTATAAGACCCTCTTGTTTAAGGTAACTAAAGCTACTGTAGATTTTAGTTTTCTCAGTCCCGGCAGAAACACTTATATCACCATTGGTAATAACAGCCGAATTGTTAATAATTTTGTCCTCCCAGTTTATATAATCCCCTGAAGCGATAGTTTCCAGTTCTGAAGCCGAGAACACCTGATCATCTGGTAAAAATGTCCCACCATTTGATGCTCTAAAGGCTTCCCGTTTATAAGCAATAAATTCATCTCCGTTATAAGTTTCAAAATGTTTTTGAAGTGATTGAACACCTGTATAACCGTTAAAATTAACCTGAATTTTTCCTTCTTTACCTCTTTGGGTCGTTATTAAAACTACGCCATTTGATGCTCTTGCTCCATAAATAGCTTGTGCAGCAGCATCTTTTAAGACTTCCATAGAGGCAATATCGTTTGGGTTAACATCATTTAAGCTAGAAACTTGCACTCCATCTACAATTACCAATGGCTCATTTCCACCATTTATAGACCTTTTTCCCCTTATTTGAATAGTAGTAGAACTTCCTGGACTAGCATCGGCAGTACTAATTAAAACTCCCGGCGCCTTACCTCTCAACATTTCACCAACATCCGAGCTTGGCACTTTAACTAAATCTTCCGTATCCACTTTTGATACAGAGCTAATCAAATCGCTTTTCCTTTGAGTACCATAACCTACAACAACAACTTCATCTAAAGCAGCCGCATCTTCTTGCAATTTTATCGTCAACGTAGTTTCACCATTTAAAGCCATTTCTTTAGTTTTAAATCCAACATATGAAACAACTATTGTGGCATTGGAATTGGATACCTCCAGTACAAAATTACCATCAAAATCAGATTGTGTTCCATTAGTTGTACCCTTTTCAATAATGTTAGCGCCTGGAAGCGGCTGATCATTTGAGTCAACAATTGTTCCCGTAATTTGATAATCCTGATTTTGCTTGTCAGTATTTATAGTTTTTTCTTTAATGATTACCCCTTTGTTATCGGTTATTGATATACTAAGATTGCCCATAGACAAACTTGAACTTAGTAAATCGTTCGTATTTATAACCCCTTTTTTAACATGTACTTTTGGGTAATCCTTAAACATACCTTCTTCATAGAAGAATTTGTAATCGGTTTGCTCCATTACAAGGTCAAATACCTGATCAACTGTTAGCGTTTTGTCTTCTTTAATCCTGATTTTCGAATTTTGGGATACAATATTATTAGGTGTGAAGGCAAATACAGTTGTAAAGAATAAAAAAATGAATGTCTTCATAATAATTAGTAGTAACCTCTTCCCAAATATGGAATACGAGTTTGTAAATTTAAATTTCATAAATTTGCGTATTATTTAGTTAGTTAATAAATATTAATTAATTGGTAATAATCTATAGAGGGTAAAGCGTTATACTTCCCGGTTAAACAAACTTTATCCTCTTTTCTTTTTAATGTTTTTTTATATCATAGGCTTGCTAGTTTTTTTGATTTTAGTTAGTTTATTTAAAGTCTTCCTTTAGGAAATTTTATTCTAAAAATATTTTTTTATCCACTATTTCATACTTATTAATACTACTTGATGTTATAATTGATAAAATTTCCTCAATACTTTGGTGCTTGCTTAAAATTCCTTTGAATTTAATTTGTTCAAGATCCTTATTTTTAAATATAACCTCGACGTCATACCATCTAGATATAACTTTCATAATTTCCTTCAATGGTTTTCCTTTGAAACTAAAAACCCCGTTCTTCCAAGATATCTCAGAATCAACATCAACGATTTCCACGTTCAAAGAGCCATTTAAAGTGTCATAGTTTGATTGTTCATTTGGAGATAAATTTTGTTTTTTTCCATCAATGTCAAGCATAACTCTTCCCTCAACTAAGGTGGTGTAAACATTGTTTTCGTCTTTGTAGGCCTTAATATTGAATTCAGTACCTAAAACCTCAACTTCTTGTGAATTGTTAGTTACTATGAATTTAGAGCCGTTATGCTCGGAACTCGGTGAAACATCAAAATAGGCCTCTCCATATACAAGTTCTACCTGACGGTTCAGCCCTTTTACAAAAGCAACTGGGTACTTTAATTGCGTTTCTGAGTTTAACCAGACTTTTGTACCATCAGATAAAATAACGTAAAACTGGCCTCCTCTTGGTATAGTTAAATAATTATACTTGATTTCTCTCGAACCCGTATCAACTGAATTATATTCAATTTTTTCACCATTACTCACTACCGTTTGAGAATTATAGGAATTACCTTTTTCAAGTTCAACAGAAGACCCGTCATCAAGAGTTAAAATTGCCTTATCCGAACCAGGTAAAATTGGGTTATCTGCTATTACTGGAATTGGAGTTTCATTTAAGGAAGAATTTGAAAATTTATCTTTAAAGAAATAAGTTGTAGTAACTAATCCAACGACAATAGCAGCAGCTGCGTACTTCCAGTACTTTCTTTCTTTCTTTGGTTTATTTAGACTATCTTGAATTTTTAACCAAGCCTTTTCAACATCAATATCATCCAATTTTATTTTGTAATTAGATTTTACAGAAGTGAAAAAATCTTTATGTTTTCTGGACTCGTTAAACCACTTAGAAAAAATAACCTCTTCCTCAGGCGTAAGTTTATTGTTGAGTTTCTTTATTATTAACTTAAATTCCATTTTCTTCTTTTAAGGGCCTTTCTATTAGTGAGACAATTAAAATTCAAAATGGGTGACAAAAAAAGGAAAGAATTTTAAAATTTATTGTGAAAAAATTTATCGAGTTGATAAAAAAGTTAGCTTTTAATGATTGATTTGCAATAAAATTAATAGTGAAGTTACCAATTCGGCAATTTTTAGTTTTGCTCGCTTAAGTTGCGTTTTAACTGTGTTTATAGATATTCCCAACTCATCCGCTATTTCAGAGTACTTATAGTTGTGTAAAAACTTTAACTTTACAACCTTTTGCATTCCTTCTGGAAACGTGTCAACCAATTTTAAAATCTGATGATAAACTATCCTTTTATCTTCTTCCGAAGTTGAATCAAAAACTTGTTCAGTGATTAAATTGATATTAAATTCAAGAAACTCATAATTATCTGTAATCTTAATAGATTTTAAGTAGTTAATACACCTATTTCGAACCATTGTGTATAAATATGCTTTAAGAGACCTTTTCACTTCCAATTTATTGGCATTCTCCCATAAATAAATAAAAACTTCTTGCACAATATCCTCGCTCGAAGGCTGGTCAAAAAGATAACCATTTGCATAAATTACTAACTCCTTATAGTGCTTATTAAAGACGTTTTTAAAAACTCGCCTATTCTGTTTGCTTATCTCTTCTAAAATGAGATTCATATTTATGTCTTAGGGATTGTAACAAATCTATAAAAAAGAATAGAATAACCTTCATATTTAAGTAAGACATGTTTAGTAGGGCAAACCAAATTAAGAGAAAACAATAAGTAATGTTGTGAAATTAGAATTGTAATCAACTATTATTTTATGTATACATATGACCTTAAAACTAACTTGACTGAATTCCTTTTGATGTCCATGGAAATTATAAATTAAAATAAACTATTAAGTTCAGGATATATCACCTCCTTTGAGATTTCCTCAACATTGCCCAAATACTCCTTGCCCCTAAGTTTTGCAACTGTATGGGATGTCAATTCTTCTTCTGGAAACGGCCTTATCAACTCCATAACAGCCTCTTTATCCAAGTCCTCATCAATGGGTGCCAACCACTTATCTTCCTCCTCTTCGGTCAATATCAGTGGCATTCTCGGCCCCTTTAATTTAGGGTTGTTATGTATTCTGGCCATCATGGGGTTGCCTTCAGTGGTAACAATGGTAAATGTGTTCATGATTCCGCCATTACCACGCCTCCATTCCGACCATAGCCCAGCTAAGACAATGGGCTTACCATCCTTCCTATAAATAAAATAGGGATAGGTATTCTTACCGTAATGATGGTGCTCATAAAAACCATCTAGGTAGATTAAACATCTATTATGTTCGGCAGCATATCGAAAGGATGGCTTCTCAAAAATTGTCTCACCCCTAGCATTCAAGGTATTGTTCCAAATCTTCTTAACACCTTCATCATCCTTCACCCAATGCGGCACCAACCCCCAAGTAGCCACCGATGGGAAATCTGGAGACTCATCAGTATAAATAAGCAGTTCTGGATGGCTAAACCCAGAAGCATGGTAGATTGGCAAATCGGTATACGGCACTAACCTTTCCATTATTTCCTCTACTGCACTGGCATCTCCTCTTTGCCTGGCTCTTTTTAACTGCGTCTCTAAATTTGCTTTTATATCGTAACACATCAGCGATTTATTTTATCTTTATAAAGTTATGAATTTTAAAGATTTACAATGGCACATTCCCTCAATTCATGGGCTGTACAATTTAAAGATACAGGATATTGATAAGGGATACCGTATTTCCAAGGGAAAATGGAACGGCTTCGGCTTTGTATTGGCTCAAGGCGAACTAAATCCAAATGAGTATGTCGAGTGCTTTCATTTCTGCGGAATTATCAAAAACTAAATTCTTGAAAATCTAAACATTTCCTCCATCAATAGCTTCGGCTCTATATTACCCGTATTTTCAACCAATTTTCTGTGCTTTTTGAATATCAGCATCTCATATCGCCTATGACCTTCTTTTTTTTGCAAAAAGGACAGTGCGTCAATATAGGACTCCAAATGTACAATGTTCATCATCCGCCTAAACTGGTCATTTGATAGATGGGGCTGTCCTTGCTCTTTTACAATAGTCGAAAAAAAGGATGTATATTTCATATCACAAATTTCACTATATATTGTAGCTTTTGTTGCCTGTATTTGTAGTAATTGGAAAATATTTTCGAAAATCAGATGAGACATACCCCAAATAGGTAAAAGCAGTTTCAATTACGTTAAGAACTCTTCTGACGTGTAAGAATATTATGTATATTTAACAAAATAAATTAATGTAGATAAACTTAATACGTTTATCCAACTGGTGGTTACTTCCCGATGCAAAAATTGGCAAAAATATTCCCCAATAGATCATCATTTGTAATCTCACCTGTTATTTCACCAAAATGGTACAACGCTTGACGAATATCAATGGCCAACAAATCGCCCGACAAACCTGTTTCCAATCCTTCTTTTACTTTTTGTGTTTCTTCAAAAGCCTTCAACAGGGCATCGTAATGGCGGGTATTGGTTACAATGGTTTCGTTGTTACGAAGTGCTCCGGTATTGATTAAATCTAAAAGCGAATGGGTCAATTCTTCTACACCTCTTCCTGTTTTTGCTGAAAGAAATTGAATATCTGGTATTTGGGCTTTCAGATTTGCAACTTCTGAATCATTAATTTTATCCACCTTATTCCCTAAAATAATTAAAGGTTTTTGGGGGTATTTATTTTTTATCTTTTCAATTTCCAGTGCCACGTTGCGTGATTTCAATTTATCATTTGCAATAACATCTACATCAAACAAATAAATGACCACTTGGGCTTGGTCTATTTTTTCAAATGTCTTTTTAATGCCTATACTTTCCACAACATCTTTGGTTTCCCTAATTCCTGCCGTATCTATAAACCTAAAACCAATACCGCCAATGGAAATCTCATCTTCAATGGTATCGCGGGTTGTGCCTGCAATTTCAGAAACAATGGCACGTTCCTCATTTAATAGGGCGTTTAAAAGTGTAGATTTCCCAACATTGGGTTCACCCACAATAGCCACGGGAATACCGTTCTTGATAACATTACCAACGGCAAAAGAATCAATCAAACGTTTTAAAACAAAACTGATACGCTCAATTAATGATTTAAATTCGGTTCTATCAGCAAATTCAACATCTTCCTCCGCAAAATCCAATTCCAATTCAATGAGCGATGCAAAATTTAAAAGTTGTTCGCGCAGTTTAGCAATTTCAGATGAAAAACCCCCTCGCATTTGCTGCATGGCTATTTTATGCGAAGCCTCATTTTCACTAGCAATTAAATCGGCCACGGCTTCAGCTTGACTTAAATCCAATTTGCCATTTAAAAAGGCCCTAAGGGTAAATTCACCAGCGGTAGCCATTCTGCACCCCTTTCTTAAAAACAATTGCATGATTTCCTGTTGGATGTAATTTGAGCCATGGCACGAAATCTCAACAACATCCTCCCCTGTATATGAATTTGGGTTTTTAAAAATGGAAACCAAAACCTCATCTATGGTTTTATCTGCATCAACAATATGGCCCAAATGAATGGTATGGGTTTTTTGGGAAGACAATTTTTTAGCGCTCTTCACAGATTTAAAACATGAATCTGCAATAGCAATAGCCTCGCTTCCAGACAAACGAATTACAGCTATGGCACCTGCACCCGATGGTGTTGCCAAAGCCACTATGGTGTCTTGATCTATCATTTGGCTAAAATACTAAATTTGAAAGGTTAACCGCCATAACATTCTTTACAAAAACTTTATTGGCTAAACCAGAAATCGTAAATGGAATATAGCAATCAAGGAGTTAACAAACATTTAACTTTAATTTACTATGCTTGCATGATATATTTGCAGTCTTATTTAAAATTAACCTCTAGTGCAACGTAGGTATAAATTTGCAACTGAATGAAAATAGCGGAATCTGATTATTCAAATCAAATTTTAAAGTTTGTTAAAAATCATATTGGCAACATTTTTTTCTTTAACCATATTGCCGTTGTAGAACTTAACGAGGGGGTGCATTTTGATATGACCAATTCTTCATCCATTATAGATGAAATTGTTTCTTTCTTTGGTGAAAAAGAGCCTTACGGCGTTATTGCCAATAGAATTAATTCGTACTCAGTAAATTTAATGGACGCTCCATTTTTCAGGACACAAGCAAAAAATATTTGTGCCCATGCTGTTGTTGGTCACGACCTTGCCGGTAAAATGAATGCCGAAATGGAAAATGATTTTTGTGCCTCAGAAAAAGTTGATTATGACAATATTTACGAAGCCATTGCAAATGTTTACAAAAAGGTAACAAGTAAGGGGTACTTTTCTTTAAATTAAATAAATACCATCGGGCTTAAGCTCAACTTTGCGTTGCTTGTATAAGGTTCCTATGGCCTTCTTAAAGTTTTTTTTGCTCATTTGAAGCTCTTCCTTAATGTCTTCTGGTGAAGATTTGTCTGTAAGAGCAAGCTGTCCACCATTATCTTGTAGTGCCTTCAATATACGTTCAGCATTTGGTTCTATGTTTCTGTAGCCTACTTGACCGATGGAAATATCCAATTTGTTACCCGGACGAATCTTTTTAACTATACCCTTTAATTTGTCACCCACACTTAGATCTCTAAAAATATTGTCCTTATAAATTAAACCAGAATGCTTTTTGTTGACTATAACATTCATTCCAATTTCTGAAGGATGAGATACAATTAAATCGACTTCCTCAAAAGGTTTAACAGTAAGATTTTTATTGTCCAAAAAATGATTTGTTTTACTCGAAGCTACAAGTCTGTTGGTTTTTTCGTCTAAATAGCAATACACCAAATACCAACCACCAGGTTTCATTTTAAAAGCTTGTTCCTTAAACGGACAAAAAAGTTCCTTAACCAAGCCCCAGTCTAAAAAAGCCCCGTAATCTGTTACCTGATTGCATCGCAACAATGCAAAATCACCTTTCATAATATAAGGCTTCTCTGTTGTGGCTACTGGCCGTTCTTCGTTATCCAAATAAACAAAAACGTCCATTTTGTCCCAAATTTTAAAACGTTCTGGAACATAGCGATTAGGAAGTAATACCTCTTCATCATCTTTGTCAATTAAATAAACTCCGTGGTCTGTCTCACGAAGAATTTCCATTGTGTTTATTTCCCCTAATTTTATCATGCTGCAAAGGTAGCAATAGCTTGTTTTATAATCATAAGAACCTTAAAATAAATCTTGTTGCTACTTCAATAAAAAGAAAGCGTTACAAAAATGCAACGCTTTAATTATTTTATGCGCTAAAGCCTAATAGGCAGACTCTTTTCCAAAGTGCTTGGTTAAAAGATAATAAACTACTGCTCTGTACTTATTTCGGTTAGACTTACCGTATTTTTCCATTACCGCATCAATACCTTTATCTAAATCCGGACCATCCTTTAAGCCCAATTTTTTAATCAAAAAGTTATTTTTTACGGTTGCTAATTCAGATTCATCTGAACCTGAAACCGTTGATGAATCGGCATTGTAAATTGATGGACCGCAACCAATAGTTACTTTGGTCAATAAATCCATGTCTGCATTAACACCACATTTTTCTTTTAAATCTGCAGCGTACTTAGCAATTAGTTCGTCTCTTTTACTCATAATGATTTCATTTTTAATATTAGTAAATAATTGATAACCAATTTAAAGGTAACCATTTTTTAAGACACAGAAAATATTCACAAGTCACATTTACCTGATGAAATCAAAATAGTTTAGGAGTATTTCGTCATTTAAGCTTTTTGGCGTGAAAATTTCCAATAATTTTGGACTATTGCTTTTTTGGTAAAAGGATTTTAAAGCCAATTTTAGTCTTTCTTCATCGGATACAGATTCATATTTTAAACCATACATCTCACAAAGCGGTTTAGCCGAATATTTATGGGTAGTTTCAAAATAGGTGTCAAAATTCTCCGTGTTTTTATGGCCTGGCAAGATTCTGAAAATACCACCACCTTGATTATTAACCACAATCACCCTAAAATTATTAGGAATATAATTGTTCCAAAGGGCATTACTGTCATACAGGAAACTCAAATCACCCGTAATAAAAACAACCGGTTTCTCACTGACCACTGAACAGCCAATAGCAGTAGAAGTACTTCCCTCTATCCCACTCGTTCCTCTATTACAATAAACATCAAGGCTTTTATCAAGTTTGAATAGCTGCGTGTAACGAATCGCCGAACTATTACCTACTTGCAATATGGAATTATTTGGAATTGACTTTAGCACTTTACTGAATACGCTAAAGTCTGAAAACGGTATTTGTTCCAGATACTCCTTATGCTTTTTTAATCTATATTGCTTGACATCGGTCCATTTGCTTTTATAAGTGCTTTTTACGTAATGGGTAACTTTTGGCAAAAACGCTTCAAAAAATTGGTTTGGGGTAGCCTCAATATGATTCTCTAAACAGAAAAAAGTGTCATAGGCCAATTTTTTATCAATATGCCAGTGGTGTTTTGGTTGAAATCTGCGCAATAATTGTTTTATCTTTTTTGAAACAATCAAGCCACCAAAAGTAACCAATATGTCTGGCTGGAGTTCTTTTTTCTCTTCATCTGTTAAAGGTGCAATCAACTGGTCGATACTCGGGAAAAAACTTGGGTGATGCAAATTTGAAGTGGTTTCGGTAAGGACTATCACGCTATCGTCCTCAGCCAATTCATCCAACCACTTTTTTTCAATTTGATCCGGATAATTAACGCCGACCAATATCATTTTTTTTGTTGCCGAATTCCAGTCCTCAAAACATGATTGAAGTTGGTAGTCTTCAATCTCGGTTTGTTTTTGCGGACTTTCAATTGTTTTTGGGGAAACACTTAATTTTTCAACCGTTTCATATAATGGTTCATCCAAAGGAATGTTGATATGAACAGGCCCTTTTTGGTTTATTGAAATATTTATAGCATTGTTTATTTCTTCCTCATTATGGGTTTGAATGTTCTTTTGTAGCCCCAAAAGTCGTTCAAATTTATCTTCAAGATTTTTTAGAATGGGTAATTCTTCATGCCCTGGCACGTTCTTTTCATCTTTTAAATCGAGCTTTAAATTTGCAGAATATAAAATATGGTTGTCAAAAACATTTTTCTGGTTAATGGTTTGTCCATCACCAATACCAACTAAATGCTTTGGCCTATCGGCGGAAAATACAACTAGAGGAATGTTGCTGTAATAAGCCTCGGAAACAGCCGGATAATAGTTCAACAGCGCACTTCCTGACGTACAAACCACAGCAGTTGGTTTTTGCGCTTTTTGGGCTATGCCCAATGCAAAAAATGCTGCACTTCGCTCGTCCACAACACTGTAGCTATTAAAAAAATAGTCATTTGTGAAACCTAAGGTTAAAGGTGCATTTCTGCTTCCTGGGGAAATTACTATATGCTTGATGCCTTTCAATTTGCATAATTGCACAATGGTTTGAGCCAGTGGAATTTTTGGATAAATCATTTAATTACTTTGATTCACCAAAAATAAGAAATAGACGGGTAAATGAAAGGCTTATAAAACGTTTTTAATCACCAAGGATTTTGCCTCGGTCTCTTCCCATTCCTTTTGAGGATTTGAGCTTTTGGTTATGCCACCACCTACATAAATTATAGCAAGATTGTCTTGAATTTGCATGCAACGCAAATTAACATAAAGCTGCGTACTTTGTTTTGAAAAGGCATAGGCTCTGTTCTCAATATTTCTTCTTCCAGAACGCGGTTTAATTGTTGTATCCAGATTAAGTTCGCCCAAATAACCTGTATAAAAACCACGGTGGTAATTTTCATGCTTTAAAATGAATTTCTTTGCAATATCCTTTGGCAAACCACAAACCGCTGGTGTTGGGTGAAGTGCATCAATTATTTCTTTTAACGAAATACCATTTTTCAACTGTGCACTAATCATGGTCCGCAAATGCACCAGGTTTCCAGCCTTTACAGACTCAACATCAGAGACATTAAAACTTTCAACCGAAGGTTTTAGGTTCTCTAAAATAAAATCGGTTACATATTGCTGTTCCTGTTTCTCCTTGTCCTGCCAAAGCACATTCAACGAACCTTCATATTTTTGGGTTCCGGCCAATGCCATGATGGAGAATTGCCTACCTTCAATTTTAATCAATGTTTCTGGTGTTGCGCCCAACCACATACCTATTTTAGGATGATACCAGCAATACACAAACGCCGATTTATAGTTACTTAAAAGTCTTCTGAAAATTTCAATGGGATTGCTTTCTTTGAGTTGAACGGTTTCTTTTCTGGAAAGCACCACTTTTTTGAATTTGTCTTCAGAAATGGCTTCAATACCCTTTTTTACAAGGTTGACATGGTTTTCTTTTCCATTTTCTTCAGAAGATGGTTTTGCTTCCCGTGCCTCAACGTCCACTGTTGGGACGGATGAAACATCAATAATTTCTGAATGTTCTTTCGGAATTAAAATTGAAGGTTCGATATCATCAAAGGGCGAAAAAACAAATCCTTTTTGCGTAAAATCTTCAATCAAATATAAATCATGCGTTTTTTGAAGCATCGCCTTAACGTCTTCCCTGTTGGGCTTTCTGTAAACGACAAAAGGCAATTGCTTTTTGTATTGAGTTGAAACAAACTCGAAAAAATCCTTAGAAGTCATTAATGTTTATTTCGATTTTGGAAGGGCTACGGTGGTTAATTTGCATAGTGATATTAGGTTATCGGCTTCGTCGGTAACCCGTATATCAAAAATTTGGGTTGTTCTTCCCTTGTGGACAATCTTGGCCCTTGCAAATACAAAACCAGCTTTAACACTTTTTACATGATTGGCGGAAATTTCTATACCCCGAACAAAAACATCATTTAAATTGAAAAGTAGTTCGGCTGCAAAACTACCAACCGTTTCTGCCAAAGCCACTGTTGCACCACCATGAAGCACGCCATCGGGCTGATGTACTCTAGAGTTTACGGGCATTTTAGCAATAAGGAAGTCGTCACCAAAATCCACAAACTCAATTTGTAAAGTTTCCAATAATGTATTTTTACTGATGACCTTTGTTCTTGCCAAAAATTCTTCCTTTGTTATTTGCATGAGCTTTGTAAATTAAAAGTGTGTAAAATTACAAAACGCAAATAAAACCAACTTAAAAACCCAAAAGAAAATGCCTTTATGTTTTATTGAAATTATGAATTGACTAATGGGTATATAAGCAATAACTTTACACCTTCATTGGGTTGCGAAGTTAAATCCAATTCAGCTTTGATCAATGATGCCCTACTTTTCATGTTAATAAGTCCCGAGCCTTTTTCTATATCATTAACATCAAAGCCTTTGCCATCATCTATTGCCTTAATCAACAATAAATTAGGTTGGTAATCTAAAGTGACCTCAATATTTTTTGCTTCGGAATATTTAACCGAATTTGATAAAAACTCCTGAAGAATCCGAAAAAGTATAATTTCATGATTCCTCTGTGAAAAATCAACTTTCTCTCCAATAATCTTAAGTTCGGCTGATTCAAATTTCATCTTTTTAAGGCGATTCAACTCGTTTGTTATTGATTTTTCAAAACCATTGTTTAAAACCACTTCGTTGTTCAAGGTTTTTGAAAGCGCCCTAACTTCAGCTAAACCTTCCTTTAAGGCATCCGAGGTGTCTTTAAATTTCTCTTTGATATCCTCAGTCATTTGCATTTTTAAAATACTTAATTGCATATTGGCAAACGACAATAATTGCCCCACGTTATCATGCAGTTCCCAACCAATATTTTTTAAGGTTTGCTCTTGGGTTTCGGTTTGCGCGAGAGCAATTTCTGCTTCGAATGCCCTTTGCTGCTCCATTTTTTCTTGTAGTAATTTGTTCTTTCGCTTTAAAAAGACAATAAAAAAAATGACCACCAAAGCAGTTACAATCACCAAAACGGCAATCATATAAATCAACAAATAGCGTTCTGAAGCCGTGCTGGCTAATCGTTCTCCGGTTTGCACCATAAAAAGGAAAAAGTATAAGTTAAATACATAAAAATATTGGCAAATAAAAAAACCAATCTTCTTAATTTATAAAAGTTTAAATCGTTAGGTGGTTTTCCAACTTCGTAGGTATAATATACATCGTAAAATGTTATTGGCGTAATGATTAACCACCAAATAAAAATTGTGGCAGTTATGTAAAAGTATATTGATTTATAGAATACCAAGATTTTATCACTAGATAAAATTTCCATAAAATAAAATACCGAACACATAAAAACAATGACCGCCCCCAACAAATCCAGAACTTTAAAAAATTGAAAAAAGAAGCGTTCCCAATTCAACCCTATATAAACAATTGAAAAAATCAAATACGAATAACCTGTTATTTTTATAATGTTACGGAATAAGGATGTTTTTAAAATTTTATAATAAAAAAAACAAAGGAATACAATTGCCCCAACATCCCAATACAGTGTAGACCACCAATGGTTCTTTTCAAACTTGGTGCCTATCAAAAACCGTAGCGCCCGATTGGGGTTCACAAAATAAGTATAATAACATAGAGTATCTGAAATGGCAACAATAACCAAAAACCAAATGAAATATTTTACAACGGAATTTCTATATTTTTTATAACAAAACAACCCCATAATAGCAGCCAAAAACTCTAAGGTGTGGGTTGAAAATGAATAATGCCTTAAAAGAAACTCTATCACAAAACCTGTTATTAATAATCTCCTGAACCTCCACTTCCTTGATTTAATGGGGGTGTTGGAAGATTACCATTGCCTTGTACAAAGTTTAATTTTAAGCTACTGGCGGTTGAATTGTTTTTCTTGCCTGTAGGCACAATAAACATGGTGGTTAAATCTTTTTTGCTCTGCCCAGCATTTTGACCATAAACTCCAAGATAAACCCTTATTCCAGTCATATCATACCCTATACTATCAGAATAATGTTTTGCGTAACCTAAATAATCTTCAACATCTTTTAAATCCCAATAAACCGAACGGTCATCTTTATCCCTTCCTTGCTTTTTCGCTGCAGAATCGACCGCTGCTTGTCTATATTTTGTCCAGTTATCATTTAACGATTTAGCTTCGGCAACTGAAATTACACCTTTAGGCTTAACAATTTTGGTTTCGAGAGTCGGCAACTCACAATTTCTTGGACAAAAATAATAGGTCAACACAGCTCCTATAATAAATCCTAAAATAATGTAACCCAATTTTTTCATAATGTATAGTTTAATGGTTAAGAATAGCTGGCCTAAAATAATAAAAAGATTTCATTATGTAAGATTTATATAAACATCATGTTGGAAATCCCAACATAGCACCCATGCCAACCGTAAACAACCAACTGCCATATAAAGCATGCTCAATTGACACTAAAAACGTTGATTTTGTTCTATGGAACGTATAGGCAAAAAGCACTCCCCCTAAAAATGTTAAAACAATCACTAAAACATTTCTAAAAAACAGATGTCCTAAAGAAAACATTATGGCATTTATAAAAACCAACACCTTTTCATTCTTAAAAAAATGACTGTACCGTTTAAAGAAAAATGTTCTATAAATCAATTCTTGAGGATAAACTGAAAATATACTATAAACAAATAGCAACAAAAACCATAAGAAAGGTTTATGAACTAGGACAGAAAAAAGAGCATTTGGTTGTGTTAGCCAAACAAGTAATGTAGTAACAACTCCAACCAAAATTAATTTTAAACATGTTTCTTTCCAAAATCGTGGCCAATCAATGGCTTTTGAAATTTCAAATTTTTCGTTTTCAACTTTTAGCAAAACAAACAAAACATAAAGAAACCCTAAAAACCCAACAGCTAATTTCAAATAATGCGGATAATCAAAAACGAAGCTAACCGGAACTAAAATAAAGGCAACCAGAAACTCTAATATTTTAAAACCGTTTGACTGCATTTAAAAATCGATAACAGTGGTGTTTTTAACAGCATTGATTACAAACATGCTGTGGGTACTCCCGATATGATTGATTGTGGTCAATTTTTTTACCATAAATTCCCTAAAAGCAGCCATATCTTTAACCAATACTTTCAAAAGGTAATCGTAGTCCCCACTAATATGATAACATTCAAGCACTTCCTTTAAACTTTTTACTTCCTTCTCAAAACTAACCACAAATTCTTGACTGTGTTGCAATAGTTTCACATGGCAAAAAACCATGAAGTTTTTATCGATTTTTTCCTTGTTAAGCAAAACGGTATAGCCATCAATATAGCCTTCCTTTTCAAGTTTTTTAATCCTTTCATAAACCGCTGTAACAGAAAGGTCTAATTTATTGGCCAGTTCTTTGTTTGTTTGCTTACTATCTGATTGTAAATAATCTAGTAACTTTTTATCTGATGCATCAAATATCATGGGTGAAAAATTTTCATCACGAAACTACTTATTCTTATAAATATAGAAATATTTTCTTAATTTATTTTTTTAAACAGTTTTATATTCTACTAATACAAATAATAATTGCAAATATTTCTATAAGTAATTAAATTTATTAAAACTTAAAACAAAACAATTATGCCCTTTAAACCTGCAAACAATATTCAAGATTTACAATATTTTGGAGAATTTGGAGGTGTCAATCCTTCTATTTCCGACTCTTCAACATACACATTTTTGTCTGCTAAAACCATGTTTGACACATTTGAAGGCAATGCAGACGGTTGCTACTTGTACTCCCGACACTCTTCACCTTCCAACTTATATTTGGGACAAGCCTTGGCGGCTATGGAAAACACCGAAACAGCTAATGTGTCTGCTTCTGGCATGGGGGCCATTACTGCTGTGATATTACAATTATGTGGTGCCGATGACCATATCATTTCTAGCCGGACCATTTATGGTGGAACTTATGCGTTCTTTAAGAATTTCACGCCCCGTTTCAATATTAAAACAACGTTTGTTGATATCACAGATTTAAAACGAGTTGAAGCCGCGATTACAAAACAAACCAAAATTTTGTACTGCGAATCCGTTAGTAACCCCCTTTTGGAAGTTGCTGATATTCAGGCATTGGCTAAGATTGCAAAAAAACATCATTTAAAATTGGTGGTTGATAACACTTTTTCACCTTTATCTATATCACCTGCTGTTTTAGGGGCTGATGTTGTTATTCATAGTCTAACAAAATTCATAAATGGCTCTAGCGACACGGTTGGCGGTGTGGTTTGTGGCTCCCAGACTTTTATTAATGAACTGCGCAATGTTAATGACGGCGCTTCAATGCTTTTGGGTTCTACCATGGACAGCTTGAGAGCCGCATCCATTTTAAAAAACCTAAGAACCTTGCACATTAGAATGCAGCAGCACAGCAAAAATGCCTTGTTTTTAGCTGAAAAGTTTGAAGCCGATGGTTTGAAAACGGTTTACCCTGGATTAAAATCACATCCATCACATGTGCTTTTCAAAAAAATGATGAACCCTGAATATGGCTTTGGTGGTATGCTAACCATTGATGTTGGCTCTTTGGAGAAGGCCAATGAACTCATGGAGCTCATGCAAAACAGAAATCTAGGCTATTTGGCCGTTAGCCTTGGGTTTTACAAAACCCTGTTTAGCGCTCCTGGAACATCCACATCTTCTGAAATCCCAGAAAACGAGCAAAAAGAAATGGGATTAAGTGATGGATTGATTCGATTTTCTATTGGATTGGACGCAGATATTGAACGCACCTACCAAATGATGCATGAATGTATGGTTGAGCTAAACATTTTCGAAAAAGTATTGGCTTAATTTTGTTTTCCTTTGATACGCCGCCAAAAGACTGACAAATCTTCACTAGACGGTGGTTTTCCTTCAAATGGGAGTATGTTCCAGCGGCCTTCATCTTTATAAATGGTAAAACTAAATATTGAAGAATTGGGGTCTTCAGCATTTAGTAATGGGTATCGTAAATCATTGTATCTATATTGGCCAACCGAATCTAAAGGAACAATATTATAATACCCATTACTGAACCAAGACAATGTTTTTATGTCCCTGTTTACCAGTGGCACGAGTTCATGATTTTTTGTTAATTGCTTCCAATCTGAAAATTGATTGCTTTTATCCAATAACGAGTAAAAAGCCACATGATAGGAATCTTCTCCTTCGGCTATGCCATACCATAAAATATTGTTGAAAATTGATGGCTGTGTCTGGAATCGACTAAAAGAAATCTTATTTTCTTGCAGGGATTTTTTAAAAACAAGATTCACATAAACCTTATTGACCAAGGTTAAAAGCATGTAAATAGAACTAATGACAATTCCCGTTTTATTCCAAAATTTTCGCTTTGCATTTGTTCGTCTAAAAAACATAATAACAATCAAACACAGTAAAAATGGCATGGTATAAATAGGGTCTACAACAGCTATATTATTAATGGCAACACGATAATTGGAAAAAGGCAGAAACAATTGTGTGCCGTAGGGTGTAAAGCTATCTAAAAGTGGATGGGTAAAAATGGACAAAAAAAACAACCAAATCCAATCTTTTCTGGAGGTACTTCCTTTTCGTTTTCGAGTATTGTATAGCCAAAAAACCAAATAGCCCAAAACAAAAGCTGCCAAAACCGCAAACACCAACGAATGCATAAACCCTCTATGGAATGCCATGGAATCTATTTCATTTTGAAACAACCAACTTCCAACAAAAACATCCAAATCTGGAATGGTGCCCCCAATAGAACCAAAAAGTAGCGCTTTATTACCAATCTTTTTACCCAAAGCCACTTCGCCACAGGCCGCTCCCAAAACAATTTGAGTCAATGAATCCATTTAAGAACAAAATTTGAAATACAAATGTACACAACTCTTCGCTCTCAACGCTTGATTAAAATTCGCTGCTTTTAATCAATGAAAAATAAAATCTCTTAAACAAAATTATTGCCGTTTGCTTTTCAATGTTGTGAAGTCGATAATTTCCGATACAATATTTTGAGCAATTCATAAAATAAAGCATGGTTTTTTCAACCGATATTTAAACGCTATTGCTTCATAAGATTTTATAATTGCATTCTATTTTTGAAGGTATTTTATAGTGATAATTTTGTTTCAGAATTAATTTAATAATCAAACTTTAAAAACAGAATTATATGGCATTAGTAGGAAAAAAATTTCCGGATTTAAATGTTGACGCAATGAATGAAATGGGTGACACCTTTAAAATAAACGTTCTAGAAACAGCAATAGACAATAAGAAAAAAGTGGTATTGTTTTGGTATCCAAAAGATTTCACTTTTGTTTGTCCAACCGAATTACACGCATTTCAAGCAGCTTTACCAGAATTTGAAAGACGGAATACTATTGTAATAGGCGCTTCTTGTGATACTCCAGAAGTGCATTTTGCATGGCTAAGCACCCCAAAACAAAATGGAGGCATTGAAGGTGTAACCTACCCAATTCTTGCGGATAGCAACAGAAACCTTTCTAAAATTCTTGGCATTTTAGACATCACAAATGAAACTTTTGATGAGGCAACGGGTACAGTATTATTAGAGGGTGATAACGTAACGTACAGAGCTACCTATATTATTGATGAAAAAGGTATTGTGCAACACGAAAGCATCAACAACATGCCTTTAGGAAGAAACGTAAACGAGTACCTTCGTTTGGTTGACGCTTTAACGCATGTCCAAGAAAAAGGTGAAGTTTGTCCAGCCAACTGGGAAGAAGGTAAAGATGCGATGAATGCCAATGCAAAGGAAACTGCCTCTTATTTGGCAACTCACTAATTAAAAAACAATTTACCGAACACAGTGAATATTTTTAAATTATTCACCGTGTTCAGCATCCTAAAAAATTAAAAATATATGGTTCAAGAATTAGAACAAGATAGCTTGGAAGAAATCATTGCCAACAACAGGAACGTTGTGGTACAATATTCTGCAACATGGTGTGGAAATTGCAGGATAATGAAACCCAAATTTAAAAAACTGGCCTCTGAAAACGAAGGCATTTCCTTTGTTGTGGCCGATGCTGAAAAATTTCCAAACTCAAGAAAATTGGCTTCAGTAGATAATTTGCCAACCTTTGCCACATTTAAAAATGGTGCATTTGTTAACCAAGTTCAGACCAACAAGTTTGATGTTTTAAAGGAATTAGTAAATGAAATTACCAGTAATTAAACACTTAACCCAATTCATTGAAGATAATGATGAAGATTTCGTAATTGAAACCATTGAAACATTGGAGGGTCTTACCGAAATATCATCATTGAAGGATGAAGAATTAGATGTTATTGGCGAACTGATTTCAAATATGTACGGTGCTTTGGAAGTCAATAAAATGACCAAGGATGGCACACCAAAAAAGGAAGCATTAAACAACTTCATGTCACGGGTTTTAGGCTCTATTGATAGCTAAGAGCCTGGCTTCAAAGCAATCAGAAAAAACTTGACGGCATTTAACGTCAAGAAAACCAATTAAAAAACAGATGAAAAATACTTTCATCTGTTTTCTTGGTTGGTTAGCTATCAATCCTTCTACGTGTTTATTGTATTAAAGGAAATCAAGTCAAAGATATAGTTTAGCTTATTATAATTAAATAACAAATGTTAATGAGCTCTTGTTTTTTTTCGTATCCTGCTTAATTGCACAGGCGTAATGCCAAGATAAGAAGCAATATGATACTGTGAAATCAAATCATCAATATTAGGATTTTGCTTCCTCAATTCTAAATAGCGCCCAGTAGCATCCAACGAAATCAAATCCACCAATCGCTTTTCATATTGCATGTAAACCTTTTCTAAAACTCTACTGTACAAAGTTTTTAATGCATTGCTTCTCTTGTGCAACTCCATGAGTTTATAGTAATCTATTTCAAACGCTTCAATGTCGGTAATGGATTCAAAAACAAATGCAGAAGGTGTTCTTTTTACCAAAGCCGTTAAAGACCCCATAAAAGCAGTAGCTATGTAAAAACTTTTGTTGAACTCCTTGCCTGATTCTGTACATAAGTAACATCGAACAACACCAGAAACAATAAGATACACTTTGGTGGGCACTTCGTGTAATTTAACTATTTGTGTGCCTGAGGGAATTCTTCTAAAAACACTGATACTTTGAAGTTCCTTAAAAAGTTCTTCGGAAACTTCCCCAATGGAATTTAAAAAATTGAAATTACTATTCATTAACAAAATCGGGTTGGGTTGGTTGATAAAAGCAATCACAAGATTATAGAATTGTTAATCAAAACAAACTTTTCTAGGAAAAATAATAATGGAATACTTTAGGCGTTCAAAAATAATATCTTTTTACGTTCTTTTTACAAATTATATGCAATTTACATAAATACTAGTTTAGTTGTACATACAACAGTGATTAACCACAATAAAATGGATACATAAAAAAAGCTCCAAACAGTTGTTTGGAGCTTTTGGGATAAAGTATAAACTTTATAATTGTTTCTTATTTTAAAGTAAACTCTGAAGTAGACACTAGGTCTTTCTCATTAAATACATTTACTACATAACGTCCTTTTTCAAAATCACCATTTCCAGTAACAAATTCGCAAACGTTAAGACTAGCATTTTCATAATTGAATTTACTAATTATACTGTAATTTAATGTTTTTTCACCAAATTGAATTTGCTCATTTAAACCTAAAGTATTGTTCTTAGGGTCAATAACTTGAACATAAAGCTCTTCGTCACCAGCTGGAACCAACGGATTTTTAGCAACAGTAAAGCAAACTCTAATTTTATCTGTTCTACCTGCTCTTTCAGTTGGTATTAATTTACCTGAAGTTCTTTCAATTACACCAAAACCTTTAAGGCCAACAGCACCTAAAATTGAAGCGTTTTCAACAACTTCAGCCAAAGCATTGTTTTGTACCAATAATGAATCTGTAAAAATTGTGCGCTCTTCCAAACGTACACGCGTGCTGTCCAAAGAAGTTGCCAAATAAGAGTTTTCGACTCTCAAAGAATCATTTTGAGCCAATAGCACGTCCATTTCTTCTTGAAGTGACATGTATTTTTTCTTGTATCTCCACAAACTTTTTACGTTTGTTTCAGAAATTTTCAAAGAATCTATAAGACCTTGTATTCTAGCTCTGGCCTCAACCAAGTTTGCGTTAGCTATTTCATTTTCACCTATAGCTTCATCATATTGTTTTGCCATAGCGTTCAAATCATTCATAACCAGCTGCTTTTCTTCAGTTAGCTCTTTTTGGGTCTCATTACTTTTCTTGTACAAATTCATGGTATAAAAACCAGTACCTAAAAATAAAACTAGTGCAATACCCAATGCAACTTTAAGCCCAGTGTTACTTTTGTTATTTTCCATAATTGTTGTTTTAATGTGTGTTAAGGTTAAATTTCTTGATTTTTGTTTAATCTATATTTTTATAATGCTACAAACAAATAATGATGTATTTTTAATAATCATAACTCATTTGCTTTCTAATGGATAAACTAGTTTTATTTAACAATAATACGCGTAACAAATTATTAAACAAACGCTCAGGTGAATCCAAATTTGGTCAAAACGTTCAAATATTAACCAGCATTTCACATATATACGAACAACTTAATAATTTGGATGTTACACATGTAATTTTAGGTTTGCCAGAAGATGTTGGCGTATTTGCAAACCATGGAAATATTGGCACCTCAAAAGCTTGGGAGGCCACCATTAAAGTCTTGTTAAACATCCAAAACAATGAATTTACCCATCCGGATAAAGTACTAATATTGGGGCACTTAGACTTTTCAGAAGAGCTATCTGAAATGTCAAAATTAAAACCAACCAGAAAAAAAGATATTTTGAAGGCTAGAAAATTGGTCGAAAATATTGATAGCCATGTTTCACATATTATTCACCAAATTTTAGCAGCTCGCAAAAAACCAATCATAATTGGTGGCGGGCATAACAACGCCTATGGCAATATTAAAGGTAGTAGTTTAGCGCTTAATACTCCTATAAATGCTGTGAACTTTGATGCGCATTCCGATTTTAGATCTGAAGAAGGACGCCATAGTGGCAATGGATTCAGTTACGCTTTCGCGGAAGGATTTTTGGAGAATTATTTTGCTTTCGGATTACATGAAAATTATACTTCCGAAAAGATTTTTAAAATGCTTGACAAATCAAAGAACATAAGCTACAATACTTTTGAAACTCTAGAAATCAGGAACGAATTGAAATTCAAGAACGAATTGAAAGTAGCTTTGGAGCATGTTTCCAATAATTATTTTGGAATAGAAATAGACTGCGATGCTATTGAAAACATACCTAGCAGTGCCATGACGCCAAGTGGCTTTTCTTCTAACCAAGCAAGGACATTTGTCCATCATTTCGGGCAACATAAAAATGCCCTTTATTTACATATTTGTGAAGCGGCACCAACAAAAAAAACAGCTACTAAAGTTGGAAAGCTTATTACTTATCTAATTACTGATTTTATTAGAGCGCAAAGTGAATAAAATTGAACACGATCATGTTTTAATTACCAACAGCCTTCAAAGAATCAATCTGCTTTTGCAATTTTTCAATAGCTAAGGCTTTTTCGTCAATAACAGACACAACATTTATTGTGTCTTTTACGGTATCGGCTAAATCAATATTTTTCGTTTCTTCAACAAAATAATAACCGATACCCTCACTGGCACGCCATGCTTCGTTTAATTGATCGTAAACCGTCTTATCCCATTGGCTTGGGTGTTTTACATCAATCCAAACTACATCGCGGTATTCGCTATCTATCAAAACCAAATCTGGCGTAGCTGACCCATCAAATTGTTTCGCATTCCTATCACTAATTGAGGACACAGTACCCATAAAAAACATGCGTTTTTTGCCTGCAATATTTTTAATATACGGTCTAAACTCCACTGGTGTATTGGCAGACCAATCATACTCTTTTCGCGATTCCTTCACTTTTAAAGGCATTGCCGAAACACCGGCATATCCTTGTTTTTTAGCTGCATGGTTGTAGTAATACAGTTTGTCAGTACCATCTGCCGGAATAAACACACTAAAACTTAAACTGGTTCGCTCCTCGCCTACAGGCTCTAAACCAAACCAATGGTAAAGTCCACTATAAGCATCTACATCAGTATCCGAAAAATCAAAATCCGTTACATACGGCTGTTGGTTTTGGTCCTTTGGCATTTGTGGAATTTTCACTGCAGTTTCCATGTTCCAAGGTAACGGGTCGTTAAATCCGCCTAAAAACTTCAACGATTCTGCCTGCAACCGAGACACTTTTTCAGCAAGCGTATTTTGGCGTGTTAAATACGGATGGTTTTTCATCTCCTGAGGACTTATATAAGTGCCCTTTCCTATTAAAATACGCTCTATATAATCTTTAAAATCGTGCTCACCATTGTCTATTACCATAACGCCACCAAAGGTTGGGTATGGAAACAAAAAGCCTTTCCATTTTATTAGACTCACTACTTCGACCCATTGACCTGAATCATTCTTCATATAATAGGTGTCGCTTGGTTCAAGCATAAACAACTGAAAAAAGTTGAAACGTTGCACCACAGCATTATAAGTGTTCCTACTAAATTTTAAAGATTCACCTATTGAAAAGGTTACCGGAATTCTGTTTTCACTTGAAAACCTTGGAAACGGTGTCGTGCTCGATACAGCAAAGACTTCTTCGGTATTATCGGTCATTCCTTGCCATACATATTTTTCGGTGGGTTGAATAGCCATGGTCCATTTGTTTTCATTGCCAATTCTAACCAAATGAGGCAATGAAACGTCTTTTGTTTCGCCAACACTTTCATTCGCCATTGAGAAAATATTTCGAAGTGGTTGAATGCGCTCGTTTTGGGTTAAGGGCAATTCGTTGATTTCAATTTTATTTAAATGGTTGAAAACATTGTATGTTTTCATGTAATCATACATTTTAAAATGCCAACCGACTACATATAAAATTCCAAAAAAAATGACTAAAAGAGCCAAAATACCCAGTCTAACACCTGTACTCGCAGAACGTCTAAACTTTCGCAAACCAAAGAACAAAACAATTCCACTTAACAGGATTATGAAAATATACTTGCGCAGAAAAAGCAATGCCGGTTGGTAATCGTCACGCAATACAAACAACGCAATGATTAAAATTATGAAAACAATAATGGTTATAGTTTTTTGTTTCTTGCCTCTGTTCCAGTAGTTTTTTATCATAACAATCCTTTATCTTTTAAACGCTCTCGAGCACTTTTTTCTTCAGCTTTTGGCTTATCAGGTTTTGCTTCCTCTATTTTTTCAACTTCCTTTTCTTTTGCCTTTAAATCTTCTATGAAATCCTTTCCTTTTTCAATAGTATCATGAACCACATCTTCCAGTGAATGACTTTTTTCTTCAATAACCTCGCTAGATTTAAATATGACATTTGCTAAATAGGTACCCAATAAAGTTCCCACAATCATGGAGGCAAAAATTGAAATAGTTGCTAAATCAATGGGAATTAAAAAGCGCGTAACTACGATACCAATTAAAAATAAGAACCCAATAAAAACCAAACGCACTATGAATTTTTGTTGGTAAAGAAAACCTGTTTTATCGGTTGGTTTCATTTGCAATTCTTTGGAATACATCAATTTATTGAAAAACCGGTAAAGTTTGTTTCCGTGGGATTCTCTCCAATACAATAGAGCGCCAAAAAGTATGGATGCTATAAAAATTATGAGTTCTAGTGTCATGGTTTTTGAGTTTGAAGTTATCTCTTATAAAATTAGTCTATAATTTTTAAATATTGTTACCAATAGTTTCAATGGCCCAGTCTTTAAGTGATTCATCCCAAGTCTGAAAACTTTTGTAAAACCCTGTTTTATCGTACCAATACCAAAACAACACGTCTTTAGGTGAAATATTAACCAATAATTTCCATATTAAATCCTGATGTTGCGCACTTAGAGAAGAATGTGGCTGATGCAACGCTTTAAATAAATCTTCATCAACAATATCGGCAATTTTGAATTCGTTACTTACTTCCAGCTTTTCCAAATATCGCTCTACACTCATGACTTTTTTACGGGATTCCATATCAAGTTTGTTCAAGTAACTTTTATATAGTATGGGATCTGTTAAAATATCTTTTATAGGATGTTGTGTCTTTTTTAAGCAGGCTGCCAATTCAAACTTTTTGATGCGCTCGTAACGTTCAGTTTTTACCACTTTTTCCAAATCGCATTCAATAATAATATGGTCGCTTAATTTGTTCATAAGCTCAGACTGCTCTATATGGTAAATCAAGACCTCGTAATTAGTATCTTTTATGGCTTCTTTATACCATTTTTCATTTTCAAAAACTACTATAGGCGTAATAAAATCGCGCAATACATAAACACCTCCAAATGACTCTGTATAAAACGAATCTGTAGTGTATTGCAATTCATGTAATTCTAAATCGCGGTATCGTAAATCACCATATTGTTTGGCGGATTCCAACAATTGTTCGTGGATGGCTTCATCAATAAAGTTATTACCCTGACTAAAAGTATCAACCAATTCCAATTGCTGTTTTTGAATTTTATCCAAGTCGTTTATCAAATGAAAGTGAACACTGATTTTATCGTATTTTAAAACATCCAAAGGCTCATAAAAGGCATCAATACCTTGGTCGAAATCCAAACAAATGGCGCAATCTCTGGTGATATCCTTTATTTTTTCACCATGCTCATTAAATACAAGTTTCATGATATCTCTATCAAAAGTATGCGTTGGCATGTAAATGGGTTTCCCTTTTTGCAAAGGCGTGATTAGTATGCCACACGGATTTGCCTCGCCATTATTTAGATAGTGATTGTCTTTTTTTTCTTCAGCCACCTCTGGACTCCAACCTATACCATCAATATGAAAATTCTTTAGCTTTGTTTTACTAAAACCAAGTTTTACCAAGCATTTGTTGTACCGCTCAACAAGTTTTCCGCTAACGGGAATGAGTTCACTTCTATATAAATTGGCTGTTTTTAATTTATCCATTATTCCAACAACTTATGAATTTGCGCATACTGTAATAACACAATAGTCCTAGTGTCTTCAATTTGTCCGGTATTTAGCATTTCAATCGCTTTTTGAAAAGGTAGTTCTAAAACCTCAATATCTTCATGTTCACTATCCAATCCACCACCTTCATTAACTTTCATATCTTCAGAGTATTCTCCAACAAAAAAGTGCATTTTTTCGGTCATCACCCCTGGGGAAGAATAGGCTTCATAAACCTTTTTAACTTCTTTTAGACGGTAACCTACTTCTTCTTCGGTTTCACGAATAATGCAGGCTTCAGGGTTGTCCTTATCGAGCATACCTGCAGTAATTTCTATCAATACGCCATCTTTATTACCATTCATAAAGGTTGGCATCCTGAATTGTTTTGTTAAAACAACCGTTTTCTTTTCCTTATTATAGAGCAAAATACCAGCGCCATCGCCCCTATCATAAACCTCGCGCATTTGGTTTACCCATTTTCCATTGGGCATCAAATAATCAAAAGTGACACGGTTTAGAATATAGTAATTGTCTGAAAGTAACCTTTCCTCAATGTTTTTTATTTGTTTACTACTCATTTTCGAATGCTTTTCTCGCTTCAGTCTCTATATTTAATTGATCCACCCTAGCATCTACTTTTCGTTTAAAATCGGTATCGGCAATTGTGGCCACATTGTCTAAATAACGCACCACTTCTTGACGACGAATTTCTGAAAAATCCAATCCTTTCATATTGGCCCGCATCAATTCCTGAAGCATGTTGAATTTGGTTTCGTAATCTTTTTTGAAATAGATTTCAGGATTTTCAAACCAATCTTCTTCCAAATCAAAATCGGTCAAACGCAATGAAATCGCAGATTGAATATTACGAACATCTCGTGAAGAGAAAAACGGAAATGTCTTTTGCATGTCTTTGTACAAATTAGCATAAAACAAATGTTGATTGGCTTTAAATTGCCTTTCTACCCTATCGTAAATCTCATTAACACGTTCTTCAGTTGGCTTTTCAACGGTATTCAAAATTTCCCCTATGTTTTTTGCCAAACCTTGGTCTTGCAGATAACTGTAGTTTTCTGGACCTTGCATGTTTACAAAATCGGGCATGGTATCTTCCAGTTTCCGCCACCATAAATGGTCTTGATCTAAAAAATCGTGTTCTGTTCTGGCTCCATCAATTTTGAACCGACCTTGCACACGCGAAATAACTGCTTTATCCAGCATTTCAGGTAAATTAGTGAACAGGCCGATGGAGCTGTTACCATAGTTAACTGCATAAGCGCCTTCGGTATAACGTAAAAACACTCCAATAACTTCCTTTACACCCGCTGAAACGCCTTGCGCTGTACGCTCTTGCAAGTTGTTTTCAGCATCATCAATAGGTGCAAAAATAAGTTTGGTTGGGTCTTGCATGGGTTTCATCCACTCTACCATTTTTTCGGCAGAACCACCTTGAAAAGTTGAAATCAATGTATCTGGCATCGGGTGAAACAAAAATGGAATATCCAAAGTATCGCAATGTTCCTTTAATCGAGTCGCTATGGCTGCAATGAGCATACTTTTTCCTGTTCCCGGAATACCATAACCCATAAAAACGGGCATAAAACCTCCCAGTTCTTGAAACGGATTTTTCTTCGCCATAAAATCGTAGCTCAATAAACGCTCAGTCAATCGGCGGGCAAAATGTTTCGCATCGCGATTACCAACAATTTGCTCGAATTGCACTTTATTGAACTCAATACTTTTGGCTGTGCCTTCAAAAACATTGTTCCAACCAGAAATGGCAAACTCAGAGTTTTCGAGTTTATACGTTCTGTCTTCAATCGTTTCGGTATATTCCAAAGAACTTTTTCGCAGTTGGATTTCATCAATCAACGCTTCAAAATATACCACGGTAAAATTGATAACATCCTTGTCAGATTTAATTATTTCAGGATGTCCCAAGTATTTGTCGTAATAAAACAAGGCACATGAAATTCCTTTAATGGGCGACATTAAGGATACCTCAGGAATGCCAGCAAACTTTTGCTTCATAACGCTTAAATCATCTGACGCATGCGGTTTTAAATCACTTAAAATTTTATAGGCAATTGAAAATAGCATAAACGCCGTGGCGGTATGCATTTTACTTTCAAACTCCCTTTTTCCATTGGTATCTAAAGCTGATTTATTTTCGTTTAAACTCGATAATCCAGAGGCATCGTAGTAACTATCTTTAATCCAAATACCCAATGTAATGCCTTCCTGTACGGCAAAAAGGGTTTGGTTTAAATAAATGGGAATGGCAACAGAATCTGGCAACAAACGCTTTTTTAGGGCCAAAATGGTTTTTGAAACTGATGTAATATCAGCTGTATTTGTGCCGTTATTGGCACGCGATAAATACAATAAAATCGACTCTTCCTTGGCATCTTTATCCCTATTTTTTGCACGGGCACCTTGCTCCCATTGTACGCTTTTTAAATATGATGTTGCCTCGTCTCGAAGCATGTCGAGCTCGGTTAGTTTTATTGAGAATGTTGAGTTGTGTTCCATGTTTTTATTTTTTACGTCATTGCAAGTTTAACGTAGCAATCTATTAAATTTGAAAAGATAACCACGTTGCTATGCTCCTCGTTATGACGTTACTTCTTTAATTCTATTTTTAATTCAGCAATTTCAATTGGTGGTTTTGCTAAACTATTCATAATCTCAGGTGTTTTGTTATATAACAATTGAATGACTCTATGTGGTGCCAAAACATAGTTCTGCTTAAAAACAACCTCCCAATGCTGTAATACTTGTTTACTGAAAAAGCCTCCTTCCTTAAATTCACTTTTTGACAATACTTCTTCGGTTTTTAGTGATAAGGCGTAAGCCTCTAAAGGCACTTCTTTCTTTGCTATGCTTTTTAAAATGGTGTGGGTGACCATATTTTCATCTTTTGCAAAAACATTATGCAACGGGCCTAAATCAACACGTTTTATAAGCTTTGGAAATACTTTTGGTAATTTTCTATCAATGGCATGGGCCATCATATCTAGAGCCATATCCCTATCCGCAACTGTTTTTAAAACATCATAAATTTCTTCTTTATGGTCTTCAATTCGGTTACCATCATAATTGAAATACATGAAGCAGATAAATGGCCGATTGTGTGACACATCATAAAAACTCCAACTGGTCATTAAATCACTTTTTGAATCCTTTGGAGCTTCCAAAATTTTCCCTTGTACAAACCGATTGAATATATACTGTTTATTTACCGAGGTATAGTAAACTATAGAAGCCGCCTGAAAGAGTTTACTTTTCTTAATAGGTTCTTTCTTTCGTAAAAGAGTATCCAGGAATTCCTCTTTTAGGGTAGCAATGGGCGTTAATTTGCTTACGTATTCGTCGCGCAATTCCAAATCATTGAACAAATACCGAAATTCCAAATAGTTTGGAAAACCAGATTCGGTTAAATCTACCTTCATGTTATCCTCTTCATCATACATATATTTAATACGCATGGCTTCAACGGAGTACAGCAATAAATCACAGTATTGTTTAAAAAGCAACACCTCTTGCTCGTTACAAATCTTTTGCCTTTGTACTGCGACAATCAATTCCTTAAAAGCAAAATCTACCATTTGATGGTAAAACACATATTGCTCTTTAGAATCAAGAATTGCAGAGTCTAAGGGTGTTACTATATGATTTATGGACATGTTTTTTTAAACTAATAGTTCAATTAGAAATTGATTTAGAAAAGAAGCGCTTCTTGTCCAGAAGCGCTTTCAATACAAATTTTAAGATAGTAAATCGTCTTCTGAAGCTTTAGGTTTTGGTTTTCCGACAGGCTCACCATCTTCACCTGCAGGTTTATTGGCATCAGCTTTATAATAATCCTCAAAAATCTCTTTCATGTCAATGCCATAGCGTTCAGCAAAATTCTTTTGGATTTCACCATCTTTGGCACGGATTTCCTGTAAAGCCTCAGCATAACTACTGTAAACACCTTGCATCACTTTTTCATGAACAGGGATGTTATCCATCATATCTTGACGGGCTTTGGCACTGGCTGTATGCATGGATGCTAAAGTTTCTCCAATATGCTCATCGGTTTTTACTCCTAAATGCTCTAAAATAGCAGCGAATTCTTGGTCGGTTCTGGCTTTCAATGCCACCACGTAACCATCATAATATTTTAAACGCTCTTCGGTATCACTCTTTAATTTAGCACGATGCGTTTGCAAATTGCTACGAAGCGATGTCAATACTTTTATGGTTAAGTTGTGCTTATGTACAAAGCTGTCTTTACTCGCAGCAAGGGTTGTGTAGGCATTTTTAAGGCCTTCCAGTTCTTCAACTTTTTGCTCAAGCTCTGTGACTTTACCAACTGCTTGGGCATATGCTGCAGATTGTTTATCCAATATATCCTCAAGTTCTTGTCTAGCTTGTTTTAACAAAGCATATTGCTCTTCAAGTTTAGCTTCGACTTCTTTTTTCTTTTCTAAAGCTTTGGTATGATTTTTTGTGGCTTCAACAATGGCGTCTTGTAACTTATCTTCTACCTCATTAATTTCAACCTCACGATTTTTTAAGCGTCCAACTGCAGCTTGAGACTTGTATGAAAGCTCACTTAACAAAGTTTGAACATCAGCGCTCTCTATACGTTCTTGAAACATAGCTTTTGCTTTATTATCGGCAGCAGCTCTTGTTTTTTCAGCGGCTTTAAGTTCTTCTTGTGCTTTTTTAATTTTGCTTTTACGCCCCCAAAGGTTGTTCCACCAAGTATCTGGTTTGGCCTCGGCATCTTCCAACTCAATTCTGGCGCGCTCTAAAGCTTTTTGGGCATCGTCGATTACTTTTTGCTCGGTAGCATTTAGCGAGGAGAATTTTTCGAAAATAATACCAACTTCGTCTTGATAATCGGTTAAATCTTTAATGGCATCCAAAAGCGTTGTACGGTCCTTTTCGGCCATATGCACTACATCATCTAAAGTGGCATTTAGTATTTTTTGTCGAACTTCTGGGTCGTCTTCTTGCGACAATTTAGATTTCATAGTGTCAATGGCTTTTCCCCAATTAACATCTACTTTTTCACTTTTTTCGTTTGAAGAGGTTTCTAATAAATCAAAATCGTCTGACATGTTATGGTTTGTGTTTAGAGTTGAACAATTTTACGGACAAGCAATTTCGTTAAAAAATATTTAAATCAAAATTTTAGCCGCTCTAAATATTGGTATCTTTTCACGTTTAATTGTTACATCGGTATTTGAGTTTTTTGATAACACTGTGAATAACATTTCGCACAACAAAAATGTATAGCTAAGAAATTATACTATATTTGATAAGTAAATTAATCAGCTTTAAACTTCAATGTTTGCCAACCAAATCTTTTCTGTATTTTCATTAAGCTTGGCTTTAATAGACCAATCCAAAATTGTAACAGTGCTTGTTGTTGTTGTGATATTTTTTGCGGTTTTGCTGCTATTGGGCATTAGAAAATCATATAAGCTTAAAAAGGAAAATGATAAATTGGATGCCCTAAACAAAAAATTTGAGGAAGAAGAAAAAAAGGAAAAGCCCTATCGAGATTTTACTGAAGGCCACATGTATGGCGATAATTAAAAAACTTAACCTCCATGACCGCATTACTGCTTATTATTGCTCCTATTTTTATACTGCTATTTTTTATTGCTCGTACTATTAAAGAAAGAAAAAAGCTGTTAAGGGAGTTCAATTCCAACATAGAAAGAATTAACCAATTGGAGTGCTCTGAAATTGAGATCGGCTCAGGGCATATTTACAACAAGAAATAATACCTTCAAATAAATCATAAAAAAAGCCTGCAATGCAGGCTTTTTATTTTTTTTTTAACTAACGCACCAATTTTTTATACTTAATGCGTTTTGGCATCAAATCGCCGCCCAAACGTTTTTTCTTGTTGTCCTCATAATCAGAAAAACTGCCCTCAAAGAAATACACTTGGCTATTGCCTTCAAAAGCTAAAATATGGGTACAAATTCTATCTAAAAACCACCTATCGTGCGATATCACTACAGCACAACCCGCAAAGTTTTCCAAACCTTCCTCTAATGCACGTAACGTGTTTACATCAAGGTCGTTAGTAGGCTCATCTAAGAGCAGCACGTTACCTTCTTCTTTTAGCGTCATGGCCAAATGGAGTCGGTTACGCTCACCGCCCGAAAGCAGTTTCACTTTTTTGTTCTGTTCGCTTCCGCTGAAATTAAAACGACTCAAATAAGCTCTAGAATTAACCTGTTTACCTCCCATCAAGATTAACTCTTGCCCATCGCTAAAGTTTTGCCAAATGGTTTTTTCTGGGTCTATATTAGAATGGCTTTGGTCTACATAGGCAATCTTGGCTGTCTCACCTACAACAAATTCGCCTTTATCGGGAGTTTCCTCACCCATAATCATCCTGAAAATTGTAGTTTTACCGGCACCATTAGGTCCAATAACACCAACTATTCCGGCTTGCGGTAAGTTGAAGCTTAAATCTTCATACAGCAACTTATCGCCGTAACCTTTACTGACGCCTTTGGATTCAATTACATTGGTACCCAATCGTGGCCCGTTCGGAATATATATTTCTAGTTTTTCATCAAGCTGCTTTTGGTCTTGGCTTAATAATTTGTCGTAGTTTTTCAAACGCGCCTTTTGCTTTGTTTGACGCCCTTTGGCACCTTGGCGTACCCATTCCAACTCACGTTCTAATGTTTTCTGTCGTTTTGAAGCTGCCTTTCCTTCTTGTGCCATGCGTTTGGATTTTTGGTCCAACCAAGAAGAATAATTACCTTTCCATGGAATGCCTTCACCTCTATCCAATTCTAGAATCCAGCCTGCAACATTGTCCAAGAAATACCTATCGTGGGTAACGGCGATTACCGTTCCTTTATATTGTGCCAAATGATGTTCCAACCAGTGCACCGATTCGGCATCTAAATGGTTGGTAGGCTCGTCGAGCAACAACACATCTGGCTCTTTCAACAATAATCTACACAAGGCCACACGACGACGCTCTCCTCCAGAAAGCACACCAATTTTTTTATCGCCTTCAGGAGTGCGCAAAGCATCCATGGCAATTTCCAATTTGGTATCTAATTCCCAGGCATTGGCAGCATCAATTTGGTCTTGAAGCTCTGCCTGACGGTTCATCAACTTTTCCATTTTATCTGGATTGGAATACACTTCTTCCAAACCAAACATATCGTTAATTTTGTTGTATTCATCAAGAATGGCTACTGTTTCAGCAGCACCTTCTCGAACAACTTCTATCACGGTTTTTTCATCGTCCAACTTCGGTTCTTGCTCTAAATACCCCACACTGTAACCTGGTTGAAAAATCACATCGCCTTGATAATTTTTATCAACGCCGGCAATAATTTTTAATAGCGTGGATTTACCCGAACCATTGAGCCCCAGAATACCAATTTTGGCTCCATAGAAAAAGCTTAGATATATATTTTTTAGAACAGGTGTATTGGCACTTTGAAATGTCTTGGTAACACCAGACATTGAGAAAATTATTTTCTTATCGTCACTCATTTATCAGATAATTAGCAAATTAGATTTTTAGATTAACAGAGATTTTAAGGTAATAGAAGCGTAAGTTATTATGCTTAAATTCAAATGGCTAAACTCTTCCCTTTAGGGCATTAAACACCCATGCAATGGCGAAAAAACCTATACCAACTGTAGCAAAACCCCATCCGGCAACATCGTCATATCTATACGCCCCCATTAGAATCAAAACAACACCCATGATTATCATTAAGACTGTTGCCCAAGCCAATATTGTGTTTTTATTCATTGCCATATTCTCTTTTATTTTTGGTTAGTGTAAAAGCAAATATCGTGTTTTTGCTAATAAATTTAAGAGTATCCTAATATATTTTTGAAAGCCAATAGAGTTAAAAATTAGAACACCAGCCTTCAGAGAATTAGAAAATCTCCAAGCCACCTTTACCCTCTCTAACAATAATGGGCTCATTTTCAGATAAATCAATAATTGTTGAAGGCTCGTTGCCCCCATAACCACCATCTATGACCAAATCGACCAAATTATCCCATTTTTCCAGAATCAACTCTGGGTCTGTAGTATATTCCAAAACTTCATCCTCATCATAAATCGAAGTAGATATTATAGGGTTTTCCAACTGCTTTACAATTTCTAAAGCAATATTGTTCGCTGGAATACGAATCCCCACAGTCTTTTTTTTCTTAAATGGATTAGGTAATGAATTAGACCCAGGAAGAATAAACGTATAAGGACCAGGAAGCGCACGTTTCAATATTTTAAAAACAGAATTGTCAATCTGCTTCACATAATCACTTAAATTGCTTAAGTCATGACATACGAATGAAAAATTGGATTTTTCTAGTTTAACGCCCTTAATTCTGGCTACGCGCTCCAAGGCTTTAATATTGGTAATGTCGCAACCCAAACCGTAAACCGTGTCGGTTGGGTATATAACCAATCCACCACGTTTCAATACACGAACTACTTTTTCAATTTCCTTAGGGTTAGGGTTTTCTTCATAAATCCTGACAAATTCGGCCATAATATTTATATTGCGCTATCAATTACAAAATAACCATATTTTTTATGAAATTACTGAGATTCGTAATTATAAATAGCTTAACTACACTAATTTTTATTAGCTGTTCTACTGAAAAAGTAGATATAACTAATCTTGATGATTCTGATAATGAGGTTCTAGAAGCGTATGAAGAATTGAATATTTCTTATGGAGCAGATATTAACCAAAAATTCGATTTATACTTGCCTGCCAACAGAACAGCGAGTACCAAAACCATTATTTTGGTTCATGGAGGCGGATGGACATCAGGTGATAAAAGTTCTATGAATGTCTTTAAAGACCTTTTAATACAAGAAATTCCCGATGTTGCCATTGCAAATGTAAACTACAGATTAGCAGATGCTACTAATCAGGCTTATCCGATGCAAATTGATGATATTTCTAGTGTTATACAATTTTTAAAAGACAACAAAGCAAAATATTCTATTTCAGACAAAATCGGATTTATTGGAACCAGTGCTGGAGGTCATTTATCTTTACTCTGGAGTTATGCTTTTGATGTAGCTAATAATGTTAATATGGTTTGCAGCATTGTTGGGCCAACCAATTTTACGGACCCTGCATATACTAATAATACTAATACAGCCCTGCAATTACTTATCAGTTTATATGGTTTAAATCTTACAACCGAATACTTAGAAGAAATAAGCCCCTACCATCAAGTAACTGAAGACTCTCCTTCTACTATTTTATTTTATGGCGGACAAGACCCTTTAGTACCAACTAGTCAAGGAACAGACCTCAGGGATAAACTAGTTAGCTTGAATGTAAACCACGAGTTTACTTTATATCCAAATGAAGGTCACGGATGGGAAGGAATCAACCTTAGTGATACTTGGACAAAACTTAAAGTTTTTATAATTAATAATTTATAAAGAAAAAAATGTAACAATTTGTCTTCAAGCTAGTCTTTAATTTATGCTAAGACATCTAACCCTTATATTCTTTCTTTTACTTTGTTTTAAATCTGCATTTGTATTTGGTGACACCAATCCACCCATTCATTTTTCAAATGCCGAAATCTTAAACCCATACACTACCCGTATTCCGTTCAAGTTGGTAGATCACCTGATTGTTGTAAAAGCTGAAATTTTTGACAAAGAAGGTAATTTTATTATCGATACAGGGTCGGAAACCATGATACTCAACAAAGTCCATTTTTCCAATGTATATGAACATCAAAAAAAGAATGCTTCAGCATCTGGAATTATGCATTCGGTAGAGGACTCCTATGAAAAACATATTAAGGAATTTGTTTTGCAGAATTTTAAATTGGAAAATAAAAACTCAGATATCATTGACCTTTCGCATATTGAAAAAAGTAAAAAAATGAAGCTTTTGGGAATTATTGGCTACAATATCCTTAAAGATTACGAAATTTTTATTGATATGCACCTAAACCAAATGACGCTTAGCAAAGTTGATAAAGCAGGCGAGAAATTGAATAAACATGTATATTTGGAACGGATAGTTGACAGTGTGGATTTTAAATTGATTAACCATTCCATTGTGGTTAATGGGCAAATCAACAACCAAAACGTTAGATTGGGTATTGATTCCGCAGCAGAATTTAACCAAATAAACAAAAGTGTACCCAAAGCAGTACTCAAGTATTTTATACCAAAAAAGCGTATGCGACTTTCCGGAATAAACAACGGAAAAGTTGAAGTTTTGGCAGGAAAATTGCACCGTGTAAAACTGAGCAAAAAAATATATTTTGGGCCGATGCTAACCGTTTTGACCAACTTAAACAGAATGAACGAAGCTTTCGGCACCAATTTAGACGGCATTTTAGGCTATGAATTTTTTGCCCAAAAACGAACCATTATAAATTATCAAAAAGAAAAATTGTTCTTTATAGATTATCCGTTAAACCATCAGTGAAAAAGTTCATTTTACATACGGCCACTATAATCTTAACCTTCATCGGTTTTTATGCTTTAGGGCAAACCAACGAGCTAAAAGGCTATAAAATTGAAGGCGATACCGTTGTGTTTACTTTTGATGTTCGAGAATATTCAAAATTCACCCAAGAATATACGGGACAAGTGGTTGATTTTAATGATTTGGATATTGAAAACGTTGTGGTTTCGGGCGAATTCAACCTGTGGTCTAGAGACAATTGGGAAATGAAAAAAACAGGCAACCACACCTATCAATTACGCAAAAACATAAATGATTTTACCGATGAATTTTCTTGGGAATTCAAATACGTCATTAATAATGCCTATTGGGCAGAACCTTCAAGAAAAGATCCAAATATTGCCAAGGCCACAAAAAATGGCATGCGTATGCATGGTGTTTACAACCTAAAAATGTACACAGCCTACCCTAGCGAAAATGGTAATGCTAGTTTTAAACTTAAGGGCTTTAAAAATGCCAAAAGGGTAATCTTGGCCGGTTCATTTAACAAATGGGACGAACACCTTTTTAAAATGAACAAAACAGAATATGGCTGGGAGCTGACATTGCAAATGAAACCAGACATTTACCAATACCGCTATATTGTTGATGGGCAATGGATGGAAGACCCCAACAACCCCTATAAAACGAGAAACGAGTTCGACGAATTCAACTCTGTAATAAACATAAAAGAATATACCACCTTTAAGTTAAGAGGTTATACAAATGCCCAAAAAGTAGTACTTGCAGGCTCATTTAACAATTGGGATGAACACGAACTGGTGATGCGCAAAATGGATTATGGCTGGAAATATGTCATACCTCTTTCCGGTGGCAAACACCATTACAAATTTATTGTAGATGGCAAATGGATTGTAGACCCCAACAACTCGGTAAAGGAATATGATGGCGATGGGCACATCAATTCGGTTTGTATGGTAAAATAGATTACTCTGCCCACTTTTCTCTGCTTGGATTAGATTTTATTCTTAATTTAGAAGAATCCTTATGGCTTATAATAGCCAAATAAAAGAAGTTTCTAAATGAATGAAAAAGTAAAAATCATCAGAACATGGAAGGGCTGGACTTCACACGAAAATGGACCCATCTATGAAGATATGCTTGTTAACGAGGTGTTTCCGGCTTTAAAAAAGAAAGGAGTAGACGGCTTAGAAAAAGTTAGCATTTCAATACAGCATAAAAAAGATGAAGTAGAGTTTTTTCTGATTCTTCAATTTGATTGCCTTGAATCTGTTAAAACTTTTGCCGGAGAAGATTATAAGACAGCCTACATTCCAGATAATGCAAAGCGTGTATTATCAAGGTATGATAAGACTGCACAGCATTTTCAACTGAAAAAAGAACTAATTCTGAAATAAATAATCGTTTATAATGAATGTAAAAACCAAGGTTGTCTTTTGGTCTCTAATTTTCATTTTTGGGGTTAAAACAATTGCAATAGCCAGCGATATCTTTCCCGAGCGATTGGTCGATACAACTTTATCAAAAATTGAAGTTTTCACCTTTATATCTCAAGGGAGAGAAATGAAAGGTAAAATATATTTGCCCCACAGTTACAATACCAAAAAGAGCCTACCAGCTATTTTTTTAATCGATTTTACAGAACAGCATTTTAAATTAGCTACCGATGAGTTTGAGAAGGCTATATATGGAATAAATCAAATAAAGGGTTTTAATGCTTTGGTTGTCTCATTAGATGCTATACCGGATATTGATGCCGAACCAGATAATTTTGAAGATCATTATGCTATTTTTAAAGATATGACCAGATATGTGGATAGTTTGTACACTAAAAATTCCTCTCGAACATTCATTGGTAAAGGAAGTGAGTCGGGTGTAGTACTCATGACCCTTTTTCTTGAAGATACTGCACAGCAAGTATTTGATAATTTTGTTGTTACAGACCCATCGCCTAATTATGCTTCGTCCATTATAGATTTAATTGAGAAAAATAATTTTCCAAAAAATAAGTCGAATAAAAAACTGCATTTTTCTTTTTCAACGAGCAATGATCGGACAAAATGTACAACACTAATCAAATTGATTACTGAAGCGAAATATCCATGGCTTCAATTTGAGGCTAAAGAATATAAAGAGAGCGACTTTGAAAACACTTACCCTTTATCTTATGCAGAAGGATTAAAATTTGTATTCAAGAACGATAAATTTTAGTGACCAGAATGAGAGATTGAAATTTATGCAAATTTTTCGATTTTTAATCCATAAAGGCTACTTCCAAAAATCTATCACCCAACAACCTCCAACTTCGCAAAACGCAACAACAGTTTTTTAACCCCACCATGCTGAAATTTAATTTCGGCTTTCGTGTCGGCACCAGTGCCTTCTATTTTTAAGACTTCACCAGTGCCAAACCTAATATGCTTTACGGTATTGCCCACGGCCAATTTACTGTCAAACAAATTGGTGTTTCCATTGGTTTGAGCCAACGGTTTCAATTTTTTTGGCGTAGAAACCTGAAATTTTTCAGGTTCACTTTTTGCCTTGCCTTTGTTAAAAACATGTTGTTTGGCGGGTTTGTATCTAATCTTGTTTGGCTCTACATCCCCAAAAATATCGGCACTAAGCATGGGGTTAAAACGACGTTCTTCAATGGGTGTTACAATGTCCAAAAATTCATCATCAATTTCTTCAATAAAACGGCTAGGTTCAGAGTCCACCAATTTTCCCCATCGGTATCGCGACAAAGCATAAGTTAAATAAGCCTGTTTTTCAGCACGAGTCAAAGCCACATAAAATAGTCTGCGCTCCTCCTCCAACTCACTGCGCGTGTTCATACTCATCGCACTAGGGAACAAATCTTCCTCTAGCCCAACAATATACACATAAGGAAATTCCAGTCCTTTTGCCAAATGTATGGTCATTAAGGCTACTCGGTCAATACCGTCTTTATCATTGTCCAAATCGGTTGCCAACGCCACATCTTCTAAAAATTCAGTTAAAGAACCCGTAGCGTCTGCCACTTCTTTTTGTCCTTCAACAAAATCCTTCATACCGTTTAAAAGTTCCTCAATGTTTTCCATTCGAGTTACACCTTCTGGCGTACCATCTTTATTGAATTCCCGAATCAAACCACTGGATCGGGTAACGTGTTCTGCCAATTCAAAAACATCGGCGGATTGGTTTAAAACCTGATAGCTTTCAATAAGCGTGACAAAATCCTGAAGTTTGGTTTTTGTACCAGAATTAACATTAACTTCGGTTTTGTCAATGTTTTTCATCACCTCGAAAATGGTTTTTTTATATCCATTTGCAGCGACAATGAGTTTATCAATAGTGGTCTGCCCAATGCCTCGTGGCGGAAAATTAATGACACGTTTTAATGCTTCCTCATCGGCAGGATTGATAACCAATCGCAAATATGACAACACATCTTTTATTTCTTTTCGCTGATAGAATGATAAACCGCCGTAAATCCTATACGGAATATCGCGCTTTCGCAAGGCGTCCTCAATAGAGCGCGACTGCGCATTGGTACGGTATAAAATAGCAAAATCACTATTCTTTAGCTGATGGTTCATTTTATTGTCGAAAATAGTACTGGCCACATAACGACCTTCATCAGCATCGGTCAACGAACGGTTGACTTTTATTTTTTGGCCTTCATCATTGGCCGTCCAAACCACTTTTTCAAGTTTGGTTTGATTTTTATCGATGATGGAATTTGCCGCATTGACAATGTTTTTGGTAGAACGATAATTTTGTTCCAATCGGAATACCTTCACATCATCATAATCCTTCTGAAAATTTAAAATATTATTGATGTTTGCCCCACGAAACGCATAGATACTTTGGGCATCATCACCCACAACGCATATATTTTGAAACCTATCGGAAAGTGCCCTAACAATGAGATACTGCGAATGGTTTGTATCTTGGTACTCATCAACCAAAATGTACCTAAACCGATTTTGGTATTTCATTAAAACATCAGGAAAACGGGTAAGCAATTCGTTGGTTTTCAATAATAAATCATCAAAATCCATGGCTCCAGCCTTAAAGCAACGCTCTACGTATTCCTTGTAAATATCACCCATTCGGGGTCGGCGTGCCATGGCATCGGCTTCAATTAGTTCCGGATTTTGAAAATAAGCACGAACAGTAATTAAACTGTTTTTATAGGATGAAATTCTCGAACGAATTTGCTTGTATTTGTAAACATCCTTGTCAAGATTCATTTCTTTAATGATTGAGGCAATCAATCTATCAGAATCTTGGGTGTCATAAATGGTAAAATTACTTGGATAGCCCAACTTGTCGGCTTCACTACGCAAAATTCTAGCGAACACGGAGTGAAATGTACCCATCCACAAATTTTTGGCTTCGCTAGCTCCAACAATGGTTGCAATACGCTCTTTCATTTCACGAGCCGCCTTGTTGGTAAAGGTTAACGCCAAAATGTTAAAAGGGTCTATGCCTTTGCTCATCATATAAGCAATTCTATAAGTAAGCACGCGCGTTTTTCCCGAACCAGCACCTGCAATTACAATCATTGGGCCATCAATTTGGGTAGTAGGCTCCAATTGTGCATCATTTAACTGGCTTAAATATTTTTCCAAGGTCTTTGCAATTTTAAAAGCATAAAAATAACCATTGTTGCACGTTTAGCTTGGCAGATTTATTAATAATTATAAACAATTAACTGACCGCTTTGGCTTTGTTAATTTTTGAATATCTTTAAACATCCAATTTCAAATACAAGCATGAGATTTCTACTAATATTTTCAATTTTCTTAATTACATTCAATTTTCACTCGCAAAACAGCTTAGAAAATCAATTTAAAGACATTGAGCCTAAAATCATTGAATGGCGACGCCATTTCCATCAAAACCCCGAACTGTCCAACAGAGAGTTTAAAACTGCTGAAAAAATTGCAAAACATTTAGAATCTTTAGGGCTTGAAGTGCAAACGGGAGTAGCCTACACAGGCGTAGTTGGAATCTTAAAAGGAAATAAACCAGGAAAAGTGATTGCACTTCGAGCGGATATTGATGCCCTGCCTGTTACAGAAAGAAACGATTTGCCTTTTAAAAGTGAAGTTAAAACCACATTTTTAAATATGGAAACCGGCGTGATGCATGCCTGTGGACATGACGCACATACGGCTATTTTGATGGGTGTTGCAGAAATCCTCTCAAAAAACAAGGATAAGATTAATGGCACAGTTAAATTTATCTTTCAACCTGCCGAGGAAAGTCCGCCACCTGGAGAAGAAGGAGGCTCTCGATTAATGATTAAAGAAGGTGTTTTAGAAAACCCCAAAGTGGATGCCATTTTTGGGCTACACATACGTTCGGGTGTTCCTGTTGGTGAAATCCACTTTAAGCCAGGCGGTGCCATGGCCGCAGTGGAACGCTTTGTTATTAATGTTAAGGGCAAACAAACCCATGGCTCAGAACCTTGGAATGGTGTTGACCCCATTTTGATTTCCGCGAAAATAATAGATGGCTTACAAACCATCATAAGTCGTGAAAGCGAATTAACCAATGAGGCGGCAGTAATTAGTGTTGGTAAAATCACGGGGGGTGTTCGGTTCAATATTATTCCTGAATCGGCAGAAATGATTGGCACCATCAGAACCCTCGACCCTAATATGAAATCACATATTTTAAAGCGCATGGCCGAAATGACAGAAACCATAGCCAAAGCTTACGGTGGAAGTGCTACCTTTTCATCTACAAACGAAACAGCTATTACTTATAATGACCATAAATTGGTATCAAAAATGTTGCCGTCACTTAAAAAAGTAGCTGGCGATGGTCACGTGAAACAAATAAAGGCAGAAACTATTGGGGAAGACTTCTCTTATTTTCAAGAACTGGTACCTGGATTTTATTTTTATTTAGGTGGAATGACCAAAGGAAACACAGAATCATTCCCACACCACACACCAGATTTTAAAATTGATGAAAGTGGGATGCTTTTGGGCGTAAAAGCCTTCACCCAAATAACTTTTGACTATTTAAACCATTAAAATGGATACAATTTTAGATTTCCTTTCAAATATTCCTTGGTGGGGCTGGGTTTTGATTGCCTTGGCTCTAGTTGCCATTCGCGATATATTTTTCCAAAGAGCACATACCATAAGTCACAACTACCCTATTGTTGGTCATTTACGCTATTGGTTGGAAAGCATTGGCCCCGAAATGCGCCAATATTTTGTGGCCAATAACAGAGAGGAACTACCTTTTAATCGTATTGAACGCAGTTGGATTTATGCTTCAGCAAAAAAGGAAAACAATTATGAGGGCTTTGGCACAGACAGGGACATTTATGCCCATCAGCATATCTTTATCAACAATGCCATGATGCCTTTCAAAATTCCAGAAAACCATCCAAACCACCTCGATAAATCCTTTTTACCCTGCGCGAAAATAATGGGTGAATTTAATAAAAGAAAGAAACCATATCGCCCAGCATCTGTGATTAACGTATCGGCCATGAGCTTTGGTTCGCTTTCAGCAAAAGCCATTGAATCTTTAAATAAAGGTGTAAAAATGGCGAGTGCATACCACAATACAGGCGAAGGAGGCTTATCCCCATACCATTGCAACGGTGGTGATGTAATATTCCATTTCGGAACAGGTTATTTTGGTGTTCGCGATAAAAATGGAAACTTTTCTATGGAAAAATTGGTGAAGTTAGTTGAAGACAATCCTTTTGTTCGTGCCATAGAAGTTAAGTTATCCCAAGGAGCAAAACCAGGTAAAGGCGGCGTACTTCCAGGGGCCAAAATAACAAAAGAAATTGCCGAAATCAGACATGTAGAGCTTAGCAAAGATGTATTATCACCTCCAAACCATTCAGCCTTTTCCAATGTAGCAGAAATGGTTGATTTTATTGAAGAAATAGCCAAAGCCACAGGTCTACCCGTAGGTATAAAAGCGGCCATTGGAAAATTGGATCAGTGGCATGAGCTAGCCAGTATCATGAAAAAAACGGGCAAGGGCCCAGATTTTATAACGGTCGATGGCGGAGAAGGCGGCACAGGTGCAGCGCCTCCCAGCTTTGCAGACCACGTTTCTTTGCCATGGGTTTATGGATTTAGCGATTTGTACAAACTTTTTCAGGACCATGGCTTGACAGAGCGCATTGTTTTTATAGGCAGTGGAAAACTTGGTTTTCCAGCGAAAGCCGCCATGGCTTTTGCCATGGGTGCGGACTGCATTAATGTAGCGAGGGAAGCTATGATGAGCATTGGCTGTATCCAGGCGCAGGTTTGCCATACTAATCGGTGTCCCAGTGGTGTGGCTACACAGAGCAAGTGGCTCCAAAATGGCATCGACCCTACATTAAAATCTGCCCGATTGGCACAATATTTCAAAACATTTAGGAAAGAATTCATCGAGATAACACATACGGCGGGTTATGAACATCCTTGTCAATTTAAAATGAGTGACGTGGATATAAATGTTGACGACCATAACCTTTCGAAAGAACTTAGCCGAACCTACAGATATGAGAAAACGCCCGTTCCATTTAGTGGCATGCAAAATTTAAAAGAATGTGTATATTTGGGTAGCAAACCAAATATAACCTAACTGAAACACACACCTGTTTATGGAAATCGATAGAATTTTAGACCTTTTTTTATTTGCCGTTCCGTCGATAATTGTTGGCGTAATCGCTTACTATTTTTTTAAGGAACACACTAAAAATGAAGATGGCAGAAGACGATTTTTACTCAAGAAAGACCTTCAGGTAAATGCCATGCCACTTCGCCTACAAGCTTATGAACGCATGGCTCTTTTTCTTGAACGCATATCGCCTTCAAAATTATTAGTTAGAATAACTCCAATTTCTTCAAATAAAGAAGATTATGAATCCTTACTTATACAAAATATTGAACAAGAATTTGAACATAATTTATCACAACAAATTTACATCAGCGACAAATGTTGGAACATTGTTACAACCGCAAAAAATGCCACAATCCAACTCATAAGAAAAGCAAGTATGCTTGAAAAAACAGATACAGCCAACAAACTTCGGGAAGTGGTTTTAACCGAAATGATGGAACGCCGTTCACCTAGTGATGCGGCATTGTCTTATATTAAGGAAGAGGTTTCAGAATTGTGGTAACTTTATTCTAACCTAAGTTCATTGGAACGCGCTTCTTGACACATTTTCTTCGCATTGAAATACCCTTGTTGCCACCAAGAAGTCATTAGTTTTTTATTAAAAATAAGCGAGTTCTCCGTTAGCTTTGAAGGTGTATAATACAGATTCAAATTAACATTGTTGTTCTTCGCGGCAAGTTTACCAATAATAATATCACTCCGCTCTACTTGATCCAGTAAATGGCCAAACAGATTAATCATTAAGGAATACGGGTTTTTCCCTAAAACTTTATTGTATTCCATGTTTTCAGATTCCAAAACAATGGCATCAACTTCGGTGGCACCACGCAAAATAGCCTCCCGTATGGGTACCACGCACCCCAAGCCGCCGTCGGCATACTCATAACCATTCCTCTTTACCAAAGACATAAATGGAATATAATTGCACGAAATCCAAATCCAATCACAAAACTCATCGTAACTAAAATCTTTTATCGATTTGTATTCCACCCCATTTTTGGACAAATTGGAAACGGTCACCACAACATCTTCTTTTGTTTCTCTGATAAGTAGGTATTCGTCATAGGTAAAATGCCTTCTGATATAGCGCCTCAAGGCCCTACTCTCCCCAAAGGTTCGTTTCATCTTGATAAATTGCCAAAGCGAATTCAAAAAATCTATGGAAACGAATTCCCTATTCCCTTTTTTTCGCACTATAAAAGGATTAACACTAAAAATATTGCTTTGGTTAACATTGGTGAAAACACCATGGATTTTATCAATTTTTCCAGCAGCCAGATGCGGCACAAGCAAACTTCCGGTTGATGTTCCCAAAAACAAATCGTAATCCCTGCCTTCTTCCTGTATTAAATATTGGGCAACACCACCCGCATAAGCCCCTTTACTTCCACCTCCGGAAATTACCAATGCCCTCATATTAATTTTCTAACTGACTTAGTCCTTTGTTTTTAAATTTTGCAAAATTATAACCATCTTGCCACCATTCCGTCATTTGCTGCTCATCAAATATCAGGGAGTTTGTTGTTAAAATGGTAGGTGCGTAATAGAAATTGATAATGACATCATTATGGGAAGCGACAAACTTTCCAATTTTTATGTTTTGGGATTCTATACGGTCTAACATAAAACCAAACATATTGGTGATTAAGGAAAAGGGGTTTTTAGATGGCATTCTATTTAATTGCGTGACTTCAGTTTGCAAAATAATGACGTCGACTTCCTTGGCTCCACGATTAATGGCTTCTTCAATAGGAACCATATTCCCCATACCTCCGTCTGCATATTCGCATCCGTCCTTCTTTACCAAAGTCATGAATGGCGTATAGTTACAGGACACCCAGATCCAATCACAAAATTCATGATAACTAAAATCTTTTATGGATTTGTATTCCACATGGTTAAGCGATAAGTTTGAAACGGTTACCACAATATCTAATGGTGAAGTTTTCAACTTAAGAAATTCTTCTTCAAGCAAGGTGTTTTCAATTAAATGCCTTAAACTGAAACTTTCCCCAAATGTTTTACTTCCTCTTAAAAAATTTCGGATTACATTTAAATGGTTGATGGCAATATTTTGGGTGCCGTGCCTTTTTTTCACAATAAACGGACACACATTAAAAATACTGTCGTTGTTAACACTGGTGTAGACAGATTTAATTTTCTCGATTTTGTTTAGTGCGAGATGGGACACCAACAAACTACCTGTAGACGTCCCAATAAATAGCTGATATTTTCGCTTTAAATCCTGAATAAGATACTGGGCCACACCACCGGCAAAAGCGCCTTTACTTCCCCCTCCAGATATCACTAATGCTTTCAAATTTAGTTTGTTGGTAATTTTAGTTACTTAAAGTTAATCAATTGCCTTCAATAATTCTTTAGAAAATTTAACCATTTGCCAATTATGGTGATTGGTGGCCTGTTTTAAATTTTCTTTACATGCATCATTACAAGCCTGAATTTGAGTCAAATACCGAAAAGCGCCCATCCTAATTTCAAAACCATATTTCGAGCCGGTATAATCCAACAATTCATTGTAATAAGTTAATTTGTATTCGGGCTCAAAATCTTCGGTCAATAAGGCCAAAGTTAACCAAAGCAACCTAACGTTTTTATCATTAAACCCTATAATGCCTTTTGTTTTGAGTAAATATTTTTGTCGCTCTTGCGGAAAGTTTTTCCAAAGATTGAATAATGCTGCTTCAATAGTAATAAATGATTTATCATCTAAAAGTGTTTCGTAGTCTGTTTTTAGTTCGGATGGGATTTTGGTTAAGGTTTTTGCTATTTCTTGGCGAACCTTTAAATCATTAGAAACTAAAAAGAACTTCAATAAGTTATTCTTATTTATAGTTGAATCTCTATACAACCCCCTAAAAGTCATAACCCTTGAAAGATCATCAATGTGTTGGGGAAAATGCCCTGTCCAATCAACATTTGCGCGAGACTTGTCAAAATGTGTTTTACAGGTTAAAGTGATTCTTTTCATTTTGTTTACAATAGACATCTCCATCGTTTCTTTCACCAAAAACTTTGTAAAGAATTCAGTATCGTTAAAATAATTTTGAACAAATTCTGTCAAATCCTGTCCACTAACCTTCTCAACCTCACCAATAAAATCATCCGTTTCCACATTTTGAAATTGATGTTTTTCCAAATAATTTTTTACCGCTATTTTAAACACTTCATCTCCTACTTGTTCACGAAGTAAATGCAACACCCAAGCCCCTTTTTTGTAAAACGTGCTACTGCTCGACTTGGGGTCTAACAGCGAGGTGCTTCCTCCTGCTTTATCTTGTTCTATCAATTCTTGGGCATATTCGTATAATCGCCAATAGTAATAATCTTCACCAAAAATATCTTTTTCGGCCATCAACGCAAAATAGGTTGCAAAACCTTCTTGAAGCCAATGATGCGTTCCTGAAGTTTCGGTTACCAGATTGCCAAACCATTGGTGTGCCAGCTCGTGAGCATTAACGTTTACATAATTTTTATCTACAAACGCAATAGAATCTATCATGTAACTATCAGAAAAAATGGTACAACCGGTGTTCTCCATCCCTGCATACAAAAAGTCTTTAACCGGCACTTGCTTGTAATTTTGCCAAGGATATGGCACGCCTATTTCTTCTTCCAGAAAATCGAACATTTTTTTGGTGTAGCGATATGTTGGCTCAACTTTTAGAGAGTCTTCAGGATAATAATACATTTCCAAAGGAATACCGCTTTTTGAAGTTTCAATTTTTTTATCGTATTTACCAATCGCCAAAGCCACCAAATAGCTACTCATGGGATTTTCCATATCGTAAATCCAAGTTGTGAAATATTCTGGCTCAAGCTTCTTTTTTAGTTTTCCATTGGAAATGACTTCGTAGCCTTTGTCAAAAGTAATGGATAAATCGAATTCAATTTTATCGTTCATATCGTCAATAGACGGCAACCAATTGCTAGTGTATTTGCCTTGGCCTTGCGTCCAGATTTGTTTATTGCCATCTTCATACCTCCAATCAATAAAATACAAGGCCTTTTTCGGCTTTGCACTGAAATTAAAGCTGAGTTCGTAAGCTGTATTCGCATTAAAATGATTTTTAATCCAAATTTTCTTTTGGCTATTGCTATAATCAACAACTTTTTCGTTAATTGATACATTGTCAAATTCCATTGAAACGGCATCCAGATACAAGGAATCCATAGGCTTTAGAACATCAAACTTATAGGTAGCAATACCAAAAACCTTTGAGGAATCTGGCTTAAAAGCAACCATTATTTTAGCTGTTTTAAAATCAACATAATCGGTTTGCTGCCCCCAAGAAATGGCAACAAGAAAGCATAGCAGAAATCCTAAACGTTTCATGCGTTTCAAGATAGCAAAGATTAGTCCAAAAACGAAGACAATAAATTAGAAACTATGAAACTCAATTAAATTGGCTTCATAATATTGGTCGCCCAATTTAGCAAGTAAGTTTCTAATCACATTACTATCGCCGTCTATAGCCAATGCAGAATAACCCACTTCGTTTAATTTACCGAGGCGCAAATCTATTATGTTGATTTGTTTTGAGGCCAAAGCCGACAACAAAATCAACAATACTCCAGGCGCATTATTGTGTTTTGTAAGAATCACTTTTTCGCTTAATCCCAAGTTTAAGCGCACACCATCCATTTCAAGCAAATGCACGCCTTCATGGGTGTAATTGGGCAGTTCGGCATTTTCCTTATAAGTTAATTTGGTAAAAGTGCCTGTATCTGTTCCATTAATAAAGTCTATGGCGCTTTGTACATTTCCATTTTTATTGTCGATGGACAAAAATGCAACAGCAGTACCATCGTTGTTTGATTTTAGCCGAGCAGTTTCCACATTGATGCCCTCGGAAGCCAAAGTGTTAAACAATGAAGAAATTACCCCAGGTTTATCTAAATGCTCTGAAAACAACCCGTTGACCCTTCTGCCGGACGGTTTAGGGTTTTCGTTTGTAACGGTGATGGATTTGCCCCATTTACGGATTCTTATGGCGTTATAATCACCCATTCCCGTGGAGTTTTTGTAAATATCAACAAACTCTAAAAAGGATCCTCCGAATGAAAAATCCGGAATTATTCTTCTGTGGGCGCTATCCAATCGTTGATTTAACAATTCGATACCTTTATTTAAGACCGTGTATTTTACCTTGAGTTCATGGTCGTCAAAAATGGTACGGTTTTCAGGAATTAGCTTTGAATAACTGACATAACTTTCATAACCTGCCTCCTGAATATACTCCAAACTTTCCTTGTAATTTAAACCGTAATAACGTACATGGTGGGTATCTGTACCCACACAAACAGGAATTTGAAGCTCGTTGGCACGACGTAATATGTTTTGTGTTGGATACACGCCGACTCCTTTAAATTTTCCAGCCATATTAACATCCAAAGCTAAATTACGGTCAGCAATTAGTTCTAAAAGTGTTCTAAATTTATTAGCCAAAGGATGTGCACTGGTTTCAAAATTCACTAAAGCTTCGGGCATATCAACATTCAACTTTGGTAAATCAATATGACCTATAATTTGAATCATATCCCCAAAACATTCAATCATCTGGATCATCTCGTTGAAATATCCATCCCAATAGGCTTCAAGGCTTCCACGAATTTTCAATAATTCCAAAGCTTCTTCTTTAGAGCCATCATAAGGCAATCCTTCAGGGGCGAAATGTACAGAACCAATCACGTAATCGGCATCCTCAGCTTGAAAAATCTTTGAACGGCTCCATTGCAATCCTAAATCAGGCCCCATCCATTCCAGCTCTACGCCATATTTTATGTTGATTTGTCCTTCGTACTTTTCGCGAAGATTAGCAATACGCTTTGGGTAATTTAAATAGGACCTATTTCCACGAATAAACTTTACATTCGTATCACGCTCGGCGATATACCTAAAATTGGTCAATCGTGGCGAATGTATGATGAAGGTAATACTTGGGTTTCCGGCTTCAATGGCCTTATCAATAATGTCCTCCAGCTTATCAATACCATGCTTTACATGGTCTTGTTCCGTTCCTGCGTGAATACCGTGTGTTTCCCAAATAAAATCGTTCAGCTTTCTCATCAATCTAAAATGCTTTATCCTTTAAATGTGCCAAATTTAACCATTGGAAGATAATTTTCAATTAAAAAATGATTGTTTTCAATAATTTTCAACATCAAATCAGTAATCCGAGAAAAAAACTTTTAAAGCGAATCCATTTTTATGAATTTAATAAGTCATTATTTTTTTAACTGAATTGCTTAAATTCGCCTTCATGTCCGTAAACCTTCAAACTCCTCTAGACTACCTAAAAGGCGTTGGCCCAAACCGAGCCGATTTATTTCGTAAGGAGTTGGGCATACACACCTACCAAGATTTAATCAATTTATTTCCAAATAGATATATTGATAGAACGCACTATTACACCATTAACACCTTACAACGAAACAATGCCGATGTGCAGGTTATTGGTAAAATCATTGAGTTTAAAGAAGTGGCCCAAAAGCGCGGCAAACGTTTGGTGGCCAACTTTCAAGATGAAACAGGAACGATGGAACTGGTCTGGTTTCGTGGGCAAAAATGGATTAGGGAAAGCCTGAAACCAAACAAACCCTATGTGGCATTTGGCAGAACCAACTGGTTTAACGGCAAGTTTTCAATGGCGCATCCTGAATTGGAATTGCTGGAAGAGCATCAAAAAAACTTGCGCTCGGCCATGCAACCCATTTACCCTTCCACAGAAAAACTATTGAATAAAGGCATCACGAATCGTGTTTTATGTAAAATTGTCGAGCAATTATTTATCGAAACCAATGGAAGGTTTAGCGAATCGCTTTCCGAAAATTTACTTTCTGAACTAAAACTATTGTCAAAAAGTGAAGCTCTTTTTAATGTGCATTTTCCCAAGAGCCAAGAGTTACTTTCTAAAGCACAATTTCGGCTAAAATTTGAAGAATTCTTCTATATCCAATTGCAGCTTATCATTAAAAACCTGATTCATAAAACCAAAATTAAAGGCTTTGTTTTTGAAAAAGTCGGACACTATTTTAATACCTTCTTCAACAATCATTTATCCTTTGAATTGACCAATGCCCAAAAACGTGTTTTAAAGGAAATTAGAGCCGACTTAGGCAGTAATGCCCAAATGAACCGACTCTTGCAGGGCGATGTGGGTTCCGGAAAGACCATAGTGGCGTTCATGTCAATGTTAATCGCACTTGACAACGGTTTTCAAGCTTGTTTGATGGCTCCGACTGAAATTTTGTCAGTCCAGCACTATAACGGTTTACTTGAATTATGTAATAAATTGAATATCAGTATTTCAATATTAACTGGTTCAACTAAAACTTCAGAACGAAAAGAAATTCATGAATCTTTGGAAAATGGCGATTTACAGATCCTCATTGGCACCCATGCCCTACTTGAAGACAAGGTGAAATTTAAAAATTTAGGGCTCGCCATAATAGACGAACAGCATCGTTTTGGTGTGGCCCAAAGAAGTAAATTATGGCATAAAAATTTGAATCCACCACATATTTTGGTGATGACTGCAACACCTATTCCACGCACATTGGCCATGTCGGTTTATGGCGATTTGGATATTTCTGTTATAGATGAATTACCCGCTGGAAGAAAACCCGTTAAAACGGTTCACCGGTATGACAAAAACCGTTTGAATGTATTCCGATTCATTAGAGACGAAATTGCCAAAGAAAGGCAGGTCTACATAGTCTATCCATTGATTCAAGAGAGCGAAGCCTTGGACTACAAGGATTTAATGGATGGTTATGAAAGTATTTCAAGGGATTTCCCAATGCCTGACTACCAAATTTCCATTGTTCATGGCAAAATGAAACCTGCCGATAAAGACTACGAAATGCAACGCTTTATTAAGGGCGAAACCCAAATTATGGTAGCCACTACTGTTATTGAAGTGGGTGTTAACGTACCCAACGCCTCGGTGATGATTATTGAAAGTGCCGAACGCTTTGGGCTATCCCAATTGCACCAATTGCGCGGGCGTGTTGGGCGAGGCGCCGAACAAAGCTATTGCATTTTAATGACCGGACATAAACTCAGTAATGACAGCAAAATCCGTTTGGAAACCATGGTGAAAACCAGTGATGGCTTTGAAATTGCCGAGGTTGATTTAAAACTAAGAGGCCCTGGCGATATTATGGGCACCCAACAAAGTGGGGTTTTAAACCTAAAAATAGCCGATATAGTAAAGGACAAGGACATTCTTCAATCTGCTAGATATTATGCGAAAAAAATCATAAACGAAGACCCCACACTCTCTAATACCGACAACAAAGTCATTTTGAATACCTACAGACAACTTAGCAAGTTTAAGAATATCTGGAATTACATAAGTTAAAGGCCCAACCAAATTATTGATTGAGCCTAAAGTTACTGTCGTAGTTTGATTGATGATATTTTATGTGGCGTTGAGTTCCGCCAAAAGTTTCTCTGAATTAGCCTTAACTTTAGCAGACGGGTTAAGCGATAACGATTTTCTCAAGTTTTTTATTGCATTTTTCTTATCGCCCATCATTTTGTAGCATTCACCTAAACTGTCATAACAATTTGCATTCTTTGGGTTGTCGGCCACATTCTTCTTAAAATACTTTAAGGCTCTATCGAAATCTTTTATCCCCAACATTTGATAACCTAAATTATTTAGCTGATTTTTATTTGCCATGGTTGCTGCCTCGTCCATTAAAGTAGCATATTCATTCGGTTTACCTAACTTATTTAATATCTGTCCTTTAATAGCCAAATTATTAAAGGTTTTTTCACTGTAAAAATTCCCTGAAATTGCACTATCAATCCAGTCTAAAGCTTCGTTCAAATCACCTTCATTATTTAAGGCGTATCGCGCAGCTAGTTCCCAATTCTGCCTTATAAATCCGTTTTGGCCTTTTAGTTTTCCCCTGATGTCATTCAGCACAATTTCTTTCACATCAAATTCTATTATAAACGGTATTTCCTTTTTCTCCCAAATTAAAGAGACCGTGGCAGAAGATGGTCCAACATCGTTAAATTCATACGTCAATAACTCCCTGTGTGAAACTACATTGGTTTTTACATCCACCCTCAACGCGTCATGGGCTTCATCATAAAAGAAACTACCCCAAGCATCAGCATCTTTTGATAAAATGATGGTGGCATTATTTTTGTCTTTTACATTCACGTGAAGTCCATAAGTGCCAGCTTCTATTGGTTTACCTTCCAGTTTGGCATCGTGTGTAAACGTAATAATCGTATTTTCATTGGCTCCAGCTCTCCAAGGTGCTTCAGTAGCCGTTCCAAATCCAAGATTATTCATGCCATATGGCACGAGTTTACCCCAAATTTCACGCCCATTAACGTTTGGGCGCGAGTAAGTTATAGAAACATCTGAGATACCAACACGTTGTGACACGGTTGCCTGTTGGCTTCCACGGGGGGTGTTTAATTGAGCAAAGGAGTTGAAACTGATTACTAGAAAAAAGCAGGTGAAAATTGAAGAAAGGTAATTTTTTTTCATAATAACTGAAGTTTATTGATTGATTCGAACACCAAGTTAGAGAGAAATCGAATCTGCAGATGTTAGTGTTTTGTTAAAGAAACCTGATTCACTGTTAATTAACTATTTTTTAAGAAGCATTGAGCTACTTAAGATATTCTTTTAACTTTGCATGTCTTTTTTAAGATGCGTAGCAAAGGAATGATTCATATTCACGAAAAAACATTACAGGATTTAGAGTTTCCTACCGTTTTACAACAAGTTAGCGAACATTGTATTACACCCCTTGGAAATGAAAAAGCATTAGAGATTGGCCCTTATAAAACCAAGGAAGATTTGCTTTTTTCGTTGAGTTTAACCAACGATTATGTATCGTCGTTTTATAATGATAACCGAATTCCCAATCATAGCTTCGATTCCATTTCAAAAGAAATAAAACTTTTGAAAATTGAGAATACCTATTTGGATGTTCACGGCTTAAGAAAGATTGCAGCTATGTCTGTAACGGTAAACGGCATTGTTACTTTTTTAAATAAGTTTGGGGAATATTACCCCAATCTTCAGCAGTTTGCCTCACAAATTGAAGTTACAAATGTGTTGATTGAAAAAATCGACTCTATTGTTGATCGGTTTGGGGATGTTAAAGACCATGCTTCCGATTTGCTTTTTCAACTCCGCCAATCCATAAACAACATAAAAGGTAAAATAAACGCCAGCTTTACCACGGCTTTAAACACCTACCACAATCTTGAATATCTTGACGATATTCGGGAAACCGTAGTGGATAATAAACGTGTTTTGGCCGTAAAAGCCATGTACAGACGTAAAGTTAAAGGAGCCATAATGGGTGGTAGCAAAACAGGAAGCATTGTTTACATAGAGCCCGAAACGACCTTACAACATACACGAGAGCTCAACAATCTGGAGTACGAAGAGCATGAAGAAATAATCCGAATTTTAAAAGAAGTAACCAACTTTATACGTCCGTTTTTGGACCTTTTAATAGATTACCAATCGTTTTTGATTGATATCGATGTGATTTCCGCTAAGGCAAAATACGCCAAATCCATCAACGCCATTCTCCCCGAGTTTTCAGAAGATAAAAGCATGCATTTACGTGATGCCTATCACCCACTGCTTTATTTAACCAATTTAAAAAAGAGAGAAAAAACATTCCCACAAACAATTACCCTAAAGCAGGATAGCAGAATCATTGTTATTTCTGGTCCCAATGCTGGAGGTAAAAGCATTACTTTAAAGACTGTTGGTTTGTTACAAGTCATGTTTCAAAGTGGGATGCTAATTCCAGTACATGAACGCAGCAAGGTTTGTTTATTTGACAAGGTTTTAAGTGATATTGGCGATAACCAATCCATAGAAAACCATTTGAGCACCTACAGCTACCGCTTAAAACAGATGAATTATTTCTTGAAGAAGTGCAACAAAAACACGCTCTTTTTAATTGATGAATTTGGAACAGGTAGTGACCCAGAATTGGGCGGAGCTTTGGCAGAAACCTTTTTAGAGGAATTTTACCATCGTGAAGCATTCGGGATTATAACTACACACTATTCCAACTTAAAGATTTTGGCCAACGAAATGCCCTTTATGCTGAATGCCAACATGCTTTTTGACGAACGCACTTTGGAACCTCTTTTTAAACTCGTCATCGGGCAAGCAGGAAGCAGTTTTACCTTTGAAGTAGCCCAGAAAAACGGAATTCCGTATGGATTGATTAACCGTGCCAAAAAGAAAATTGAACGTAGCAAAGTGCGTTTTGATGCTACCATTGCCAAACTTCAAAAAGAGCGCTCAAAGCTTGAAAAGACAGGTCAGTCTCTCAAAGCTAATGAAAAGAAAAAAAGCGAGGAAGCAGATAGACTTGAAGAAATAAACTCAAAAATCCAAAAGAAATTGGAAAGCTACCAAGAATTATACGATAGCAACCAGCGTTTAATCTATTTAGGGCAAAAGGTTAACGACATTGCCGAAAAATATTTTGAAAATAAGCGCAAACGAGAGCTTATGGATGAACTTTTCAAGCTGGTTCAGATAGAAAACTCCAAGCGCAAAAAGATATCAGCAAAGCAAAAACAAGCGGAAAAAGAAAAAGAAAAACAAGTAAAACAAGAGGTTGAAAAGAAAGTTGAAGTCATAAGAAAAAAGAAAAAAGCTGAAAAGACAAAAACCATTGAAACCCCTAAACCAAAACCCGTTTTAAAAATTGGCGACCGTGTGCGTATGGAAGATGGACGAGCCATTGGCACTATTGATAAAATTGAAAAAAACAAGGCCGTGGTGAATTACGGCATGTTTACCACCAATGTTAGTCTTGAACAATTAGAACTTGTTGAGGCTGTTAAAAGTTAATATTTAATGATTTTTCAAATCATCTTTCTTTGAAGCACACAACAATTTTGATAATAAACTCAAGGATATTTATACCGATATCACCGAAAATAAAACAAGGTTGGCTTCATTTCTGCGCATGAACCTTTCTACAAAAGAAATCGTCTTAATGCTCAATGTTTACCCGGCAGCCTTTTAAAAAAGTAAATATAGACTTAAAAAGAAGCTTGATTTAGATAAAGAAACCGATTTAAACGATTTTTTAAGTAGCCTTTAAAACTTTATATTTGTCAGAAAAATACTTTTAAATCGACTAAATTGCAGGTTTTAGCTTTGGCAACAAAATATGATTGACATCCCCCAAAATAAACAACTTATCCTTTTTGATGGCGTTTGCAACCTTTGCAACAGCAGTGTGCAGTATATTATAAAACATGACAAAAAGAATCAATTTATGTTCACGGCATTGCAAAGCGAAACTGGAAAAGGGATTATTGACAAATTTAATATCGATACTTCAAAAATAGATTCAATTCTACTTTACAATCCTCAAAAAGGCATTGATTACAAATCTACTGCAGCTCTAAAAATAGGCTCAAAGTTAGGTTTTCCGCGAAATCTTATAGGTGTGTTTTTCATTGTTCCTACTTTTATTCGCAATTGGGTTTACGATTTTATAGCCAAAAACCGCTATAAATGGTATGGAAAAAAAGACGCTTGTATGATTCCCACACCCGAACTTAAAAGCAAGTTTTTAGATTAAACCCATACCTCTCTAAACCAAACACCTCATTAACCTTCATTTTAGGTGTGTTTACTCATTGTTCATTTTCATTCTTTCAGGGTTTAAATAGTTTTACTGTAAACTAAAAAATCCAAAGTCATGAAATATTCCATTCTTCTTTTTCTATTAAGCTATTCCCTTTCCTTTTCAAACAACGACAAGCCAATCCCCTCAACAGTTAAAGCCGTAACGGTATTTGTAAATGGTGCCGAAATTACTAGAACTGCCAATATAATCTTGCCCATTGGCACTACCCAATTCAACTTTGGTAAGCTTTCGCCATATATTCAAGAAAACAGCATTCAGGTTTCAGGATTAAAAAATGCTTCAATTATTTCCATCAACTATGGCATAAACTACATCACTAAACAGGACAAATCTGAGGATATTGAAGCATTTCAAGATAAAATCAAAGCGCTTAACGACCTCATTCAACTTGAAGATGATTTAATTTCCGGATATGAAGAAGAGCTGAACATCATCACTGAAAATCGGCAATTGGGAAACAGCAACCAAGTGGTCAGCCTCGAAAAACTAAAGGAATTTACAGCTTATTACAGAAAACGGGTAACCGAAGTTAAAAATGCAATCCATAAATCAGTTAAAAAGAAACGCGAACTGGATATCGAGATTAACGCACTTAAAAGTCAATTGAGAGAACTGAATGTTGATGATAAAGTACAAACTGGTGAAATAAAGCTCAAACTTAACACTACAAGTGCTGTTCAACTCAATTTAACCATAACATATAATGTTACGAACGCAGGCTGGTTTCCCATTTACGACCTTAAGGCCCAAGACATAAACAAACCTTTAAATTTGGCCTACAAAGCCCATGTCTACCAGAATACGGGTACGAATTGGGAGGAGGTTAAGCTTACGCTTTCCACCAACGACCCCTACACAAATAACTTAAAACCAGAGCTTAGCCCAAAATATTTAAACTTTACAAGTGGTTATTATCAAAGTGAGAACTCTGTAAAAAACTATAATTACAAATATAATCCCTTCATTCAAACTGTAAGTGGTATTGTTACAGATGCTTCTGGTGTTCCTTTGCCCGGGGCAAATGTAATTGTTAAAGGTACTAGCAAAGGTACGACCACCGATTTTGATGGTGCGTATTCCATACTAACCAACGGCGGTAGGGAATTGGTGTTTTCGTATGTGGGGTTTAAAAGTGAAAGTTTACCCATACACTCCAGTATTATAAATTTGAATTTGGAGGAAGATATGCAGATGCTTGACGAAGTTGTGGTTGTTGGGTATGGTAAAAACAAAAGAAGTGATGTAACCGGAAGTGTTTCTTCCATCAAAATAAATGACTTTACCAACAATTATAGCAAGCCAAAGGAAAACCAAACTGCAACTGGCGACCTCATTGTTGAAGGCATCAACAACACCAATTTTGAAATACAAAAACAGCAAACCATTCCATCTGATGGTGATATTTCGGTTATTGAAATTGACCATTTTGAAGTACCTGCCACATATTCATATTTTGCTGCTCCTATTGCAAACGAAAATGTGTTCTTAACGGCTAAAATTGGTGAATGGCAGCAGTACAATCTCCTACCAGGAGAAGCCAATATTTATTTTGAAGGTAGTTATTCTGGAAAAACAAGTGTAAATCCTTATGCTACAACCGATAGCTTAACGGTTTCACTTGGCGCTGACCCGAACATTAATATAAAACGTAAGTCCACCAATAACTTCAAAAAAACAAACACTATCGGAAGCAATGAAATAGTGAACAAAGCCTATGAAATTGAACTTAAAAACAATAAAAAATCAGCAATAGATTTAATCATCATGGATAGAATTCCCATAAGCCAAAACAAAGACATAAAAGTTGATGATATTGAGTATGACGATTGCGAATACAATTCCAAAAAAGGATTGCTTAAATGGACAGTGAACATAATACCTACTGAAACAAAGACTTATAAGTTCTCGTACGCACTAAAATATCCGAAATATAAATCGATAAACTTGTAAACAGCTTCTTTAATGAGGTCTAATTTGAACTCTATTAGGCCTCATTCTTTTACCAAACTGCCCCACTCTGTCCAAGAGCCATCATAAACCGAAATATTTTTGTAACCGGCCATATGCGCACCAAGGCCTAAAACGCAAGCCGTGATACCAGAACCACATGAAAAAACAACCGGTTTTTCGCTTATTAGTTGTGAAAAGGCTTTATCTAATACTTCTATAGATTTAAACGCTCCATTTTCCAACAAATCCGTATAGGGTAAATTAACAGAATTGGGAATGGTTCCCATACGTAATCCTGACCGTGGCTCAGGTTCAATACATTTAAATCGGTTTGCCGAACGGGCATCAATAATGGTATGAGTGCTTTTTTCCGAAGCCTGTTTTACATCATTAAAAAACATCATAAAATTAGGCTGAAGTTTTGCGGTAAAATTTCCTTTTCCACTATTGTAAGGTTTCATGTTTTCAGTTGGATAGTTTGCCTTCAACCAAGCTGGAAAACCACCATTTAAAACCGCTATATTATCAAAACCAAAAGCCCTGAACATCCACCAAACCCTTGCGCTGGAGTAAATTCCTTTATGGTCATAAACCACAATAGCGCTGTTATTGTTGATTCCAAGGGCTCGTGCTTCTTTTTGAAATTGTTCTGTTGAAGGAAATGCGCTGGGGCAGGGATTTGAGGTATCGCTAAATTTTGTTTTGATATCAAAAAAACGGGCATTCAAAATTTGCTTTTGTGAAGCATCAAATATTTTTCCTATGGTGCCATCTAAAACGACTAAGTTTTCACCATTTAAATTTTCGTTCAGCCATTGAACTGAAACAACAGAAGATTTTAATTCCATAATTAATTATTAAAAACCAAAATTCAAAAATTATTAGTTTTAAAAGGCCCTTCGACTGTGCTCAGGGTAAACGATTCACAAAGTTTTTGATAAAAACTTGTTCTCTGTTTATTTCACTTCTTCATAATGGTCATCCCACTCTTTTGGTTTTGGGTCGTGCAACTTGCCCAACGACTTTGCAACCATCGTAGAGACCGTAGCATCACCAGTTACGTTTACAACGGTCCTACACATGTCCAAAGGCCTATCAACCGCAAAAATGAGTGCCAAGCCAATGGGCAATAATTCTGCTGGAAAACCAATAGATTCCAATACAATAACCAACATGACCATTCCTGCGCTAGGCACAGCTGCACTTCCAATAGAAGCCAATAATGCCGTTAGAACAATGACCAATTGGTTGGTAAACGTTAAACCTTCTGGCCAAATAACCTGCATAATAAATACGGCCGCTATGCCTTGATACAAACTGGTGCCATCCATATTTACAGTAGCACCAACCGGAAGCACAAAACCAGAAACTTCCTTGTCTACACCAATGTGTTCTTCAACTCGCTCCATAGTTACAGGTAAAGTGGCAGCACTACTACTGGTTGAAAATGCCAGCAATTGCGCAGGACTGATTTGCTTTAAAAACCAGAATGGTGATTTTTTTGTAAAAACCTTAACTAAAAGCATGTAAAAACCAATCATTAAAATGAGTCCACCAACCACGCATAATGAATAGTAAATTAATTTCACTAAAATTTCGGCATCATCAAAAGCGATAATGACGTTTGCCAAAAGTGCAAAAACTGCATAAGGTGCAAAAAGCATGATTAAATCGACCATTTTCATAACGACTTCATTCAAGGAATCGAAAAAATCAATCAGTGGTTTTGCTTTCTTTTCACCAATTAAAAGCAGACAAATACCAACAAACAAAGCAAAGAATATCACCTGAAGCATGGACGCTTCGGCAAAAGACTGAAAGATGTTACTTGGAAAAATATCTACCAATGCTCTTAACGGCCCCGCATCTTTCTGTGCAGTTGCCTCCGTAATTTTATCTGTAACCCCCGTATCATTTGCGTATTTTAATTTTATCTTTTCAATGGTGTCTTGGGGCATACCATCTCCAGGTTTTGCAGTATTTACAATTCCCAGCCCGATAATTATAGCGACCAATGTGGTACTAATATAGATACTTATGGTGCGCAGACCCATCGATTTTATTTTTGAAATATCCTTTAAATCTGAAATGCCTTTAATCAATGAAGCCAAAATTAAAGGTACTGCGATGAGCTTCAATAAATTGATAAATATGGTTCCGAATGGCGACACCCAATCGGTTACCAAATCTTTACCGCCATCAACGATATTCATAATAAAGCCAAAAATGATTCCGAGAACCATTCCTATAATAATCTTCCAGTGTAATGCTAGTTTTTTCATATTGAGCCTCTCTTTACCTCACCAAATGAGAGGAATTGATTAGTAATTTCTTTTCTTAATAATTTGAGACAAGATAAGTATTTCCTTTTGGTTTGGAAACTCCTTAAACAAATTCATCCCAATTCTAAAATTTTAAAATTGGGATGAACAAGAATTATCGTTTCTTTTGTTATTTATTAGCAATCCCTCCCAATTCAGCAATAAAGCGATCGGCCAAGGTATCAGCTTCTTCTTGGGATTTAGCTTCAGTATAAATTCTAATAATAGGTTCCGTATTACTTTTGCGCAAATGCACCCAACTTTCGGCAAAGTCTATTTTAACGCCATCAATAGTGGTTAGTTTTTCATTTTTATAACCATTTTCGATGGTTTTTAAAATACCATCAACATCCAAACCAGGAGTAAGTTCAATCTTCTTTTTTCCCATAAAATAACTTGGGTAGGTTTTTCTGAGTTGGCTTACGCTTATGTTTTTATCGGCCAAAAGACTTAAAAACAAAGCCACACCAACAAGTGCATCACGACCATAATGTGCCGCCGGGTAAATGATCCCACCGTTGCCTTCACCACCGATAACCACTTTGTTCTTTTTCATGAGTTTCACCACATTTACTTCACCTACTGCACTGGCTTCATAAGTGCCACCGTGCTTTTCAGTAACATCTTTTAAAGCTCTTGTAGAGCTCATATTGCTTACCGTGTTTCCAGGAGTTCTGCTTAAAACATAATCGGCACAGGCCACTAAAGTGTATTCTTCACCAAACATTTCGCCATTTTCATCCATAAACGCCAAACGGTCCACATCAGGATCTACCACAATGCCAAAATCGGCTTTATACTTTTTAACAGCTTCAGATAAATCAGTTAAATGTTCCTTTAAAGGCTCTGGGTTGTGCGGAAAATGTCCATTTGGTTCACAATGTATTTTTATGACATCAACACCCAAACGCTCCAAAAGCAAAGGAATGGCAATACCTCCAGTAGAATTTACGCCATCGACCACTACCCTAAAACGGGCTTCTTCAATGGCATTGACGGTAACCAAATCCAGATCCAACACTTCAATAATGTGCAAATCGATGTAAGCACTATTTTTTGTTATTTTTCCTAGGCTGTCCACATCGGCAAAACTCATGTTATTGCTTTCAGCAATATCTAAAATCTTTCCACCTTCAATGGCATTCAAAAACTCCCCTTTTTCATTGAGAAGCTTAAGGGCGTTCCATTGCTTTGGGTTATGGCTGGCCGTTAAAATAATACCACCATCTGCATGCTCTAAAGGCACGGCTACTTCAACGGTCGGCGTTGTTGATAGCCCCACATCAACCACATGAATGCCCATGCCAACAAGCGTGTTCATGACCAAGTTCTGAATCATTTTTCCTGAAATACGCGCATCGCGTCCCACAACAACTTTATAGTGCTCTTTTTTACGCTGTTGTTTTAGCCATACACCATAGGCCGAGGCAAATTTTACGGCATCTATTGGGGTTAGGTTTTCACCTACTTGTCCGCCAATAGTTCCCCTGATTCCAGAAATTGATTTGATCAGTGTCATAGTACGTTTAAAAATTAAAAGACAAAAATACATGAATTTTTTCGTTTGGAAATTAAAAGAAATCAAATGAAAGAAATTCATGTATTAACAAGGCGTTTACTGATGTGAAACTAAATTTTATACTCTTTTAAACACAAAAGTTAGTTTTCACAGAAGAAATATAGTATTTTAAAATGGGTTTTCTTAAAACGGAATTTGTAAATTTCACTCATGAATTATCTCGCCCATATATATCTTTCAGGAGACAATGATCTGGTAACTATTGGAAATTTTATTGCCGATGGCATAAAAGGAAGTAAATACAAAAAGTACCCAAAAGACCTGCAAACGGGCATATTGCTTCACCGTCACATCGACACATTTACCGATGCACATGAAACCGTTAGATTAAGCACCAAAAGGCTTCACGAGAAATATGGACATTATTCTGGGATTATTGTAGACATTTTATATGATCATTTTTTGGCGAAGAACTGGAGGCAATATTGCCCTGTTCCATTGAATGAATATGTTGATGATTTTTATGATTCACTTGAAGTACACTACGATATTCTTCCATTGAGGGTGCGGAAAATGATGCCCTACATGATGACCAATAATTGGCTTGTTAGCTATGCCTCCATTAAGGGAATTTCAAGGGTTTTGGATGGTATGAACAGACGTACTAAAAACCGCTCTAGTATGAACGAAGCTGTTGTGGAACTTGAAACGTTTTATTCCGAATTTGAAAACGAATTCTCCACCTTTTTTGATGAATTGATCATTTCCTCCAATCAAAAACTTGAAGAACTAAATATGATTAAATGATGCGACATACTATTTATATTTTCATACTATTCATCGCCTTTGCCTCATGTAAAAAAAAAATCAAAACAGTTGATGGCAAAAGAGGTGTTTTAGCCAAAACTGCCATGGTGGTTTCTGCCCGTGCTGAGGCTTCTCAAGTCGGCATCGATATTTTAAAGAAAGGCGGAAATGCATTTGATGCCATGGCAGCCACAGAATTGGCCTTGGCCGTAGCATATCCTTACGCCGGTAATCTAGGCGGCGGTGGTTTTATGGTCTATAGAAAAGGGGATGGAGAAATTGGAGCGATTGACTACAGGGAAAAAGCGCCTATAGCAGCAACAAAAAACATGTTTTTAGACGAAAATGGTGATGTAATCCCTGAAAAAAGTACCATTGGTGCCATGGCAGTTGGCGTTCCAGGTACTATTGCTGGCGTGTTTGAAGTTCATAAAAAAATGGGGGCGCTTCCCATTGAAGATATCTTAACTCCTGTAATTGAGCTGGCAAAAAAAGGAATTGTTGTTACCGAAAAACAAGAAAAAAGAATTAAAAAATACCAACCACTTTTTCCAAAGGCGAATAAAGATTCCATTTTGTTTGATAAGCACTGGAAGGTCAACGACACCATTAAATATAAGGCCTTGGCTAAAACTTTCGAACGTGTTTTAAAATATGGAAAAGATGGTTTTTATAAAGGAGAGACAGCAAGGATTCTGGCAAAATTCATTCAAGATAATGGTGGTATCATTACCGAAGAAGACCTAGCCAATTACAAACCCAAATGGCGAACACCCATTACCTTTACTTACGATGGTTTAAAAATAATTTCCATGCCTCCTCCTTCAAGTGGTGGGGTTTGTTTAACCCAAATCATGAAAATGATTGAACCTTTTCCATTGGATGGATTCGGGCATAATTCCTTAAAAAGCATACAGGTGATTACCGAGGCTGAAAGAAGGGCTTATGCCGATAGAAGTTTTTATTTAGGCGACCCTGATTTTGTACCCATTCCAATGGATACCCTTGTAGATGTTACCTATCTGAACCGAAGAATGCACGATTTTTCCTTTGAAAAAGCTACAAAATCAACAGATGTAACCCATGGGAACATTCAAATTATAGAAAGCGACGAAACCACTCACTACTCGATTATAGATCGATTTGGCAATACTATTTCGGCCACTACAACATTAAATGGAGCTTATGGTTCTAAATTGTACTGCTCGGAGCTGGGTTTCTTTCTTAACAACGAAATGGATGATTTTAGCAGTAAACCCGGTGAACCCAATATGTTTGGGCTTATTGGTGCTGAAGCCAATAGCATAGCTCCAGAAAAACGCATGTTAAGCTCCATGACACCAACAATTGTTGAGAAAAATGGGGAACTGTATATGTCCGTTGGTACGCCAGGTGGCTCAACCATTATCACATCTGTTTTACAGACTATCTTGAACGTCCATGAGTACAACATGACCATGCAGGAAGCTGTGAATGCCCCCCGATTTCATCATCAATGGTTACCCGATGAAATAAGAATGGAGCCTAATAAATTTGACAAAACCCTTATTGAAAACCTAGAAAAACTAGGTTATTCCATAAATGAAAAAGTCACACCCGTAATTGGCAAGGTCGATGGAATACTCGTTTTAGAGGATAAGTCGTATGAAGGTGGTGCCGATTATCGAGGGGATGATACTGCCATCGGTTTTTAGTGCTTTTCTTTCCTTAAAAGGTGCTTATTTAATAATTTAGGCATCAATTCCTAAAGGGCATATTTAAAAGCAATGGGCAAGAAACCAAAAAAAACATTAAAAATAATTGCTGGTGTCATCATTTTTTTGACGCTTCCCAGTTTGTTGTTTTTTGGTTTCCTTTATGTTAAATATGATGAGAATTTACCAACTGGAATTCAAGGAGAGCAGGCCGATGCTTTAGCACATAAAATGCTGAATGCCCTCGATTATGAAGCTTTCCAAAACACAAACCGAATTGATTGGACGTTTAAAGAACGAAGGCACTATGAATGGGACAGAGAAAAAAACACCTGTGACGTTTACTGGAAGGAAAACAAAGTGGTACTTAATTTAAACGACTATTCCAAAAGTAAGGTTTACATCCATAGTTTCAAAAATGAAGGCGAAATTTCAAAAGACTTGATTAAAAAGGCCAAAAAGTATTATGAAAACGATTCTTTTTGGCTTGTGGCACCTTACAAAATATTTGATCCTGGCACAGAACGTAGATTGGTAAAAACTGAAGATGGCAAAGATGCCTTGCTTGTTACATTCACAACGGGCGGATCAAAGCCCGGAGATTCTTACTTATGGTATCTAGATGAAAACGGCATGCCAACCAAATTTCAAATGTGGGTTAATATTCTCCCGATTGGTGGTCTAGAAGCCAGTTGGAGCCATTGGACAACTACCGAAAGCGGCGCCAAACTGCCCTCATTTCATAGCTTCATGTTTTTTGGTTTTCAAATAGAAGACATCAAGGGCACAAAATAAACTACTTCCCCTTTTGCCCGACAAAATTATGGCTCTTTGATTTGAATAGTACATTAAAACTTGTTAAACTGCCATAAATTCTTGTAATGTATTGCTGTAAATCTATTTTACCTTGCTCATCTAAATCACTGGCATTAATGCGCTGCTCCATAACACGAAGCCTGTCTCTTACCATAGTGATTTTATGAAAAAACGTATCGATGGGCAAATCATAGGGTTTCAAGCTTGTATCAGCTGGTTCAAGAATTATTTTCCCTCCTTTGTATTTATCCGCAATGGTCACAACCTCGCTAACATCGCTCCATTTTTTCAAAATCTTTACAAGGCTGCTTTCAACTTCAAAAAAGCTAACGGTATCTACATCACCATCGGCCGCTTCAATAACCTCAAAATCGCTGTCCAAATCAATGGTTTCCAATCCATTTTCAATAAAAGTCACCCAATAGTGCTGTGAGGTTACATTGGTTACTACTCCTTTTCCATATTCTGGGTGGTCTATTCGCGAGCCTATTCCTAATAATTTCATATTTATTTTTAGTTCAAATGGTTGTTTCTTCCACAATGATAAGAAATCCAAAATAAATCTTCACAACAATTTAACAACTAAAATTGTACCTTTGCAATCTTGCCTACAAAATAGGGAGATTTCTAAGATTTCATGAGCCAATTCACCGATTTTATTGAAGTAAAAGGAGCACGGGTACACAACCTTAAAAACATTGATGTATCTATTCCCAGAGAGAAGCTTGTGGTTATTACGGGCTTGTCTGGAAGCGGAAAATCTTCATTGGCTTTCGATACGATTTATGCTGAAGGGCAACGCCGATATATTGAAACATTTTCGGCCTATGCACGGCAGTTTTTAGGTGGTTTGGAACGCCCCGATGTTGATAAAATTGATGGTCTTTCACCCGTCATCGCTATTGAACAAAAAACAACAAGCAAATCACCTCGTTCAACGGTAGGCACAATAACCGAAATTTACGATTTTATGCGTTTGCTGTTTGCTCGTGCCAGTGACGCATACAGCTACAACACGGGTGAAAAAATGGTTAGCTATAGCGATGAGCAAATAAAAGAACTCATCATAAGTGATTTTAAGGGTAAGCGCATTAATATTTTATCTCCTGTTGTACGTTCCAGAAAAGGGCATTATCGTGAATTGTTTGAACAAATAGCCAAGCAAGGGTTTGTAAAAGTAAGAACTGATGGTGAGATTCGCGATATTGTTCGTGGCATGAAACTAGACCGTTACAAAACACATGATATTGAAATAGTCATAGACCGTTTGGTGATAAATGACCAAGTTGACAACGATAAGCGCTTGACCGAAACCATCAACACGGCCATGTATCATGGCGAAGATGTGCTTTTGGTTATTGACCAAGACACCAATGAAACGCGTTATTTTAGTAGAAGTTTAATGTGTCCATCAAGTGGCATCTCATACCCTAATCCAGAGCCTAACAACTTTTCGTTCAACTCCCCAAAAGGAGCCTGCCCCAACTGCAATGGTATTGGCACGCTACATCAAATCAATGAACATAAAATTGTCCCAAACCCTTCACTTTCCATAAAAAATGGAGCCTTAGCACCACATGGCCCAGAAAAAAACAGTTGGATTTTTAAACAACTTGAAACCATTGCCCAAAGGTTTAATTTTAAACTTTCTGACCCTTATAAGGATATTCCTGAAGAAGCCAAGCATATGATTCTTCACGGTGGAAATGAAAAATTCTCCGTTGAGAGTAAAACATTGGGCGTTACCCGAGATTACAAAATTGAATTTGAAGGCGTTGCAAACTTTATAGAAAATCAATATAAAACGGCGGAATCAACTTCATTAAAACGCTGGGCAAAAGATTTTATGGATAAAATTACCTGTCCAGTTTGTGATGGTTCACGGTTAAGGAAGGAGTCGCTCTATTTCAAAATAAACAATAAAAATATAGCCGAACTGGCCAATACCGACATTGCTGAACTGGCCAATTGGTTTAATAATTTACACAAACACCTTTCGGAAAAACAACTCAAAATTGCCCAAGAAGTCGTTAAGGAAATCAAGTCTAGACTACAGTTTTTATTGGATGTCGGGTTGGATTATTTGGCATTGAACAGAAGCTCAAAATCACTCTCCGGTGGTGAGGCGCAACGCATAAGGTTAGCCACCCAAATAGGATCGCAATTGGTTGGCGTACTTTATATTTTGGATGAACCAAGTATTGGTTTGCACCAACGCGATAACGAAAAATTAATAAATTCCTTGGCTTCGCTTCGCGATATAGGCAATTCGGTTATTGTTGTTGAACATGATAAGGACATGATTGAACGCGCTGATTATGTGATTGATATTGGACCAAAAGCAGGCAAACACGGTGGCGATATCATTAGCATTGGCAATCCTGACGAGTTAAAAACCCACCATACCCTTACGGCCGATTACCTGAATGGAACCAAGGAAATTAAAGTTCCCAAAAAACGAAGAGAAGGCAACGGAAAATTTATGGAATTAAAAGGTTGTACGGGCAACAACCTAAAAAATGTTTCGGTTAAATTTCCTTTGGGAAAAATGATTGGGGTTACAGGTGTGTCGGGTAGCGGAAAATCTACGTTAATCAACGAAACCCTCTACCCTATTTTGAATGCCCATTATTTTAATGGCGTTAAAAAACCTATGCCCTACAAAAGCATATCAGGCTTAGAGCATATTGATAAAGTTATTGATATTAACCAATCGCCTATTGGGCGCACACCGCGAAGTAACCCGGCAACCTACACTGGCGTTTTTAGTGAAATTAGAAGCTTGTTTGCTAAAATTCCCGAAGCCATGATACGTGGTTATAAACCCGGACGTTTCAGTTTTAATGTAAAAGGTGGACGATGTGAAACCTGCCAAGGTGGTGGTTTACGTGTTATAGAAATGAATTTTCTGCCAGACGTTTATGTAGAATGCGAAACATGCCAAGGCAAACGTTTTAATCGTGAAACCTTGGAAATTCGATATAAGGGAAAATCCATTAGTGATGTACTCAACATGACCATGAATGAGGCTGTAGAATTCTTTGAGCACATTCCAAAAATCCATAAAAAACTAAAAACAATTAAGGATGTAGGTTTGGGTTACATTACACTTGGGCAGCAAAGCACGACACTTTCCGGAGGTGAAGCCCAACGTATAAAGTTGGCCACCGAACTCTCAAAACGAGATACGGGAAACACCTTTTATATTCTTGACGAACCGACCACAGGCCTTCATTTTGAAGACATCCGTGTCCTTATGGTAGTGCTCAATAAATTAGTGAACAAAGGCAATACCGTACTTATTATTGAGCATAATTTGGATGTTATCAAAACGGTAGACCATATTATTGACATAGGCTATGAAGGTGGAAAAGGTGGAGGAAAAATTGTGGCAGAAGGCACACCCGAAGAAGTAATAAAAGACAAAAAAAGCTACACGGCTAAATTCTTGAAAAAAGAACTAAATTAGCGGGTTAGTAAAATTTAGAACACGGAAATTTATGAGAAAAGAACACCACCATAAAGGCTGGAATGAGATAAAAACCAACGATTCTTGGGCCATTTTTAAAATCATGGGCGAGTTCGTCAATGGTTTTGAAAAAATGAGCAAGATAGGTCCATGTGTATCCATATTTGGATCGGCACGAACAAAACCGGGCGATAAATACTATAAACTTGCCGAAAATATTGCCAAAAAAATTGTGGAAGGTGGCTATGGCGTCATTACTGGTGGTGGTCCAGGGATTATGGAGGCCGGCAACAAAGGTGCCCATTTAGGCGGTGGAACATCAGTTGGACTTAATATAGAACTGCCTTTTGAACAACATGACAATCCATATATTGATCCGGATAAAAGTTTGGATTTCGATTACTTTTTTGTGCGTAAGGTTATGTTTGTAAAGTACTCCCAAGGCTTTGTGGTTATGCCTGGAGGCTTTGGTACGCTAGATGAATTTTTTGAAGCCCTCACCCTAATACAAACCCATAAAATTGGGAAATTCCCCATAATATTAGTGGGAACAGATTTTTGGGAAGGCCTAATAGATTGGATTAAGAAAACGCTTTTAAATTCCTTCGGAAATGTTAGCCCAAAAGATTTGGACCTCATCCATCTGGTAGATAGTGAAAATGAAGTGATTGAGATATTGGACACTTTCTACAAAGACTCGCGCTTAAGCCCCAATTTTTAGGTTTTGCATTATTGTTTTAAACCAAAATTACCTATGCATGCATAATATTTATTACAGATCATTTTTTGCCGCCATATTTTACTATATTGCATCGCCTTAATCAAATTGCTAACCATTAATGTTATTGAAAAATTGAGATTCTTCCTAATCAAATTTGTTGCTTTCTCATGCATCTGCTTTTCTTCTTTTGGTCAAAATAAAATTGACCTTAAAGCGGTATTCGATGTAGAAAACAAACAAATAAAAATCTCGCAAACCATTCAATACCAAAATACCTCAAACGATGAGCTAAGCACCATTTACCTTAACGATTGGAGCAACAGCTACGCCACAAAGAAAACGCAATTGGCTATAAGAATGGCCGACGAGTACAAAAACGATTTTCATTTGGCAAAAAATGAAGATCGTGGTTTTTCCGTTGTGGCCTCAATAAAGCAAAATGGTAAAGCATTACATTTTCAACAGGTAAAAAATCAAATTGATGTTATAAAGGTAGAATTGCCCGAACCCCTAAAACCAGGTGACTCCTATACGATTGATTTAGTATATTCGGTACAAATACCGAATTCCAAATTCACAAGCTACGGCATCACAAATGAGGGCGATTATAATTTAAGGTATTGGTACATTACCCCTGCCATTTATGATGGGGAATGGCAATATTACAGCAACAAAGACCTTGATGATATGTTCATTCCGAAATCGGACATTACCATGGATATTGAACATCCCAATGGTTATGTTTTGACTTCAGAATTGAACACCGCTAGCATAACCCAACTTCCAAACAAGCAAATTGTTCATCTGGAAGGAAAAGATAGAATAAACACCAAACTTTTCCTCAGTAAAAATTCAAAATTCAACACCATTCAAACAGAAGGTTTTTCCATTGTTTCAGATATGGTTGACAAAGACCTTGAGGTTCTGGATAAAGTATTGATTACTGAAAAAGTGACTAACTTCCTTTTCAAAAGTTTTGGGAAATATCCACATAAAAGAATTTTATTGTCCCAGATTGACAATGATAAAAATCCTATTTATGGCTTAAATTTCCTGCCGAGTTTTGTTAAACCATACCCTAGTCATTTTCAATACGAGCTGAAACTTCTAAAAATTGCGTTGCACAATTATTTGGAAAACACCTTATTGATCAACCCTAGAAAAGAACAATGGCTGCTTGACGGCATACAAATTTATTACCTTATGAATTATGTTGATGAGCACTACCCCGACATGAAATTTTTGGGTACCATAGCCGATTTTTGGGGCGTACGATCTTTTCATGTGGCAGATATGAAATTTAACGACAAATACATTCTGGCCTTTATGCTTATGGCTCGGACCAATAGGGACCAACCTTTAAGCATGCAAAAGGACTCGTTATTAAAGTTTAACCACAATATAGCGAATAAATACAAAGCTGGCATAGGTTTGAAATATTTGGATGATTTTGTAAACCACGATATCGTTAAAGAAAGTGTAGAATCATTTTTGGCAGAAAATAAATTAAAGGAAACCTCTGCTAAGGCCTTTGAAAACTATATAAAATCAAAAACTTCCAAGGACATTGATTGGTTCTTTAATGACTATATAAAAACGCGCAAGAAGATAGATTTTAAGATTAAAAAGGTTGAAAAAACCAAGGATTCCATAACCATCACCATAAAAAACAAAAGGGACAACAGCATGCCTGTTTCGCTGTACAGTCTCAATAACGACGAGGTTGTTTCCAAAGTATGGGTTGAAAACATTGAGGGCGACAAAACCATCACCATTCCCAGAAATGATGCCAACAAACTGGTTTTAAACTACGACAATACCATTCCAGAAATTAATCTTCGGGACAATTGGAAATCGCTTAAAGGTTTCTTTTTTAACAACAAACCGCTTCAGTTTCGATTGTTCAAAGACATTGAAGACCCTAATTACAATCAAGTCTTTCTTATGCCCATGGCCGAATTCAACAATATTTATGATGGTGTAACTTTAGGCGTAAAAACCTATAATAAAACGGTTCTAAGAAAACTTTTAAATTACAGCTTTAGCACCAATTATGCATTTAAATCCCAGTCACTAACTGGCTCTGGTGCGGTTTCACAAACACATTATTTGGATAACAGCAATCTATATTTTATTAACTATGGTGTTGTTGGTGGTTATTCTTCGTATGCACCGGGACTATTTGTTACCCAATTTACCCCTTCATTAACGTTCATGTTTCGGCAAAACGACGACTTCCGATCCAACAAACGCAGTATGCTCAAATTGAGGCATGTAAATATTAAAAGGGATAAAGACGTCAATAATGTTTTCACGTCCACCGAACCTAATTATAATATTTTTGATGTTCGTTATATCGATTCAAATGACAACTTAATTAATTTCAGCAGCTGGTTTGCAGATTTTCAAATCGGGAAAAAATTCAGCAAACTATCGTTTAATTATGAATACAGACGCCTATTTGAAAGCAACAGACAATTGAATCTACGCATGTTTGCTGGAGCATTTTTACAAAATAATATAGACCCGAACTCAGACTATTTCAGCTTTGCTCTGGATAGGCCAACAGATTACCTGTTCGATTACAATTATTTGGGAAGATCCGAAGCCACTGGAATATTCAGCCAACAGTACATTACAGCCGAAGGTGGTTTTAAATCAAAATTAGACACTCCTTATGCCAACCAATGGATAACCACATTAAATGCAAGCACAACCCTTTGGAAATACATCTTGGCTTATGCTGATATTGGTTTGGTAAAAAATAGAATGGACGCTGCACATTTTGTTTACGATTCGGGTGTTCGGCTTAATTTGGTAACCGACTATTTTGAGATTTACTTTCCTATTTACTCCAACTTAGGTTGGGAAATTGGCCAACCAAATTACGATCAGAAAATACGGTTTATGTTTACTGTGGACCCACAAGTGCTTTTAGGCTTATTCAGGAGACGCTGGTTTTAAAGTATTTTGAATAATTATAACCTAAAATGCTTTTTAAGTGATTATTTTTTAAATTTTAATCATAAAATCGTTTTTTTTTACACATTTAACAACTATTTAGCGTTCAATATTATTGGAGACAAAGCAAAAATTAACTACTTTTGCCCAAGCTAAACTTGAGTAAATGCAAACCCTACCTGACCTGGAAAACAACCTCTCATTTGAAGATTTTAAAGCTGAAGTCATGAACGACTACAAAACAGCGGTTATCAGCAGAGAATGTAGTTTGTTGGGGCGTCGCGAAGTACTTACAGGTAAGGCTAAATTCGGCATTTTTGGTGATGGAAAGGAAGTCCCTCAATTGGCTATGGCCAAAGCCTTTTTAAAAGGTGATTGGCGGTCGGGTTATTACAGAGACCAAACCTTTATGATGGCACTTGGAGAACTAACTCCAGAGCAATTTTTTGCCGGTCTATATGCCAACACCAATTTAGAGCTGGAACCCATGTCTGCCGGTCGTCAAATGGGTGGGCATTTTGTTACCCACAGTTTGAATGATAACGGTAGCTGGAAAAACCTTACCAAACAATATAATTCAAGTTCAGACATCTCACCTACCGCCGGACAAATGCCGCGTTTATTGGGCTTGGCACAGGCATCCAAAATTTTCAGGGAAGTTAAAGGCATCAATGCCACAAATTTTTCGGTAAATGGAAATGAAGTGGCCTGGGGAACGATTGGCAATGCCAGTACAAGTGAAGGGCTGTTTTTTGAAACCATCAACGCTGGCGGTGTTTTACAAGTTCCTATGGTGATCAGCATTTGGGATGACGAATACGGCATTTCTGTACATGCCAAACACCAAACCACAAAAGAAAATATTTCAGAAATATTAAAAGGGTTTCAGCGCGATGAAAAAAACAAAGGCTTTGAAATCCTTCGTGTAAAAGGTTGGGATTATGCCAATTTGGTAGAAACCTTTCAAGAGGCAGGTGCCATTGCCCGAGAGGAGCATGTTCCTGTAATAATTCACGTTACGGAAGTCACCCAACCTCAAGGACACTCAACCTCAGGATCACACGAGCGTTACAAAACACCAGAGCGACTGGAATGGGAAAACCGTCACGATTGCAATAGCAAAATGCGTGAATGGATGATTGAAAGTGGCATTGCCACCAATGAGGTTTTGACCGAAATTGATAGGATAGCAAAACGCGATGTTCGGGAGGCCAAAAAAAATGCTTGGAGTACTTTCCTAAAGCCTATAAAAAATGAGCAACAAGAGCTTATTTCCATTTTAAAACAAATTGAAACGATCAGTACAAATAGCGTATTCATTGCTAAAATAAGGGAAAGCCTAAGCTCAATCAATGAGCCAACTCGAAAAGATATTTTATCGCACGCCAGAAAGGCCTTAAGATACACCATTGGCGAATCCACCACGGAAAGCAAACAACTTGCCAATTGGATTGATTCCATTTTTGAACATGCACAACCTAAATTCAGTTCGCATTTATATTCCGAAACGCAGGGCTCCAACACCCGAATTAAGGAAATAAAACCGACCTATAATGACGACGCGCCACAAGTTGACGGACGTATTATTCTTCGTGATAACTTTGATGCCATTTTTGCCAGATATCCCGAAACCTTGGTTTTTGGTGAAGATACAGGGAATATTGGCGATGTAAACCAAGGACTAGAAGGTTTACAGGAAAAATATGGCGAATTGCGTGTGGCCGATACAGGCATCAGGGAAGCTACGATTGTTGGACAAGGTATTGGCTTGGCATTGCGCGGATTAAGGCCTATAGCCGAAATTCAATATTTGGATTATATTTTATACGCGCTACAAACCATAAGCGACGATTTGGCAACCACCCACTACCGAACAAAAGGCAAACAAAAAGCACCTTTAATTATTAGAACGCGTGGCCATAGACTGGAAGGCATTTGGCATTCTGGGTCTCAAATGGGCGGTCTTTTAAACTTGGTAAAAGGGGTTAACCTCTTAGTCCCGAGAAATATGACCAAAGCTGCCGGTTTCTACAATACCTTGCTTCTTGGCGACGACCCCGCTATTGTTGTGGAATGTTTAAACGGCTACCGATTAAAGGAAAAATTGCCGAATAACCTTGGCGCACTTAAAACGCCTATTGGAGTTGTTGAAACCATAAGAGAAGGTTCAGACATTACGGTGGTATCATACGGTTCTACATTACGAATTGTTGAGCAAACCGCAAAAGATTTATTGGCCGTTGGTATTGATGTCGAAATTATAGACGTGCAATCCTTAATGCCGTTTGATTTGAGTCACGATATTGTTAAGAGCATAGAAAAAACCAACAAGGTTATTATTATTGATGAAGACGTTCCTGGTGGTGCTTCAGCCTATATTTTAGATGAAGTTTTAAACAAACAAAATGCTTTTCAGTATTTAGACAGCGCACCAAAAACCTTAAGCGCTAAACCGCATAGACCAGCGTACGGCAACGATGGCGATTATTTTTCAAAACCGTCAGCGGAAGATATTTTTGAAGCTATTTATGCCATCATGCATGAGTACAACCCAAGTGATTTCCCAAAATTGAGGTAATTCTGAATTTAATAAACGCTCAGACTCAATAATTCCATTCGGATTTATTTTCCCAAACACTTTATTTGATAAATATCATTGTTTTTTCTATTGCTTTTGTGTTGCTTTGATTTGATATAACTAAACTCAAAAACCATGAAAACGTACAAATCCTTCATAGTTTTACTTTTGGGCCTCCTATTCAGCTCATGCATTGTAAAATCGTTATTTCCATTTTACACAGAAGACACCATCTCTTTTGAAAAAGCATTCCTCGGAACATGGAAAGACATTAAAGACCCCAATAATACATGGATTGTCGCTTCGGTTAAAGAGTATTATGACGAAAAGCGAAAACACGAATCCACCCCGCCGTCGCCAGAAGATATTGCAACATACAACAAAGAAAAAGACGCCTATTTTATTATTAATGAGGAGAAAGATAAAGTGGCCATATTTTCGGTAATGCCCTTTAAAATTAAAGGTCAATTGTTTTTGGACTTCACCCCTATAACTTCAAACTGCAATTGCAATATCGATTTGGTTAATTACCATCAAGTTACAACCCACTCTTTGGTAAAGTTTGACATGACGGATAACGATAGTGTTTCCGTAAAATGGTTTTCATCTGAAAAACTGCAGCATTTAATTGAAACCCATGACCTCAATATTAAACATGAAAAGTTCGATTCCGAATACCTATTAACCGCTTCTCCTGAAGAGTTACAAAAATTCATAAAAAACTATATGGATTCTGACGAAGAAGATAAATGGAAAACCGATGTTAAATACGATTTGGTAAGAACCGAAAACCATGAAAAATCTTTTGAATACATCAAAAAATTAATCACGGGTATGGAAAAATTAGATGGTATCGATTTAAACTAATAATAAAACCAAGTTTTCCACCCTGAATAAAAATCAGTAAATTTAGGGCTTATGCCAACGTTTTAATGAAACCAGCCTCACTACCAGAAATCAAAAAAGAACTTCAAACGCTTGCAACGCAAGAAATCCTGGAACTCTGTTTGCGCTTGGGCCGATTTAAAAAAGAAAACAAAGAACTCCTTACCTATTTGTTGTTTGAATCGCACAACGAAAGCGGCTATATAGAAAGCGTAAAAAGCTATATGGACGATGAGTTCAACCTCATAAACACCAGCAGCTATTTTTACATTAGGAAAAGTGCCCGCAAAATTCTACGAAACGTAAAAAAGTACATCCGCTACTCGCAAAACAAGGAAACCGAAGTAGAGCTGCTCCTCTACTTTTGCCAAAAACTGCGCGATTTTAAGCCCAGTATAAAACGCAGTACCCAACTGCAAAACATGTACACGCGGCAACTCCTATTGGCAAAAAAGATTATTGCCAAACTGCATGAGGATTTGCAATATGATTATAATTTGCTGTTAGAAGACTTTTAATTACAAAAATAAATGTTCGCCAATTTTACAATTAGCGAACATTATTTAGTAATCTATTCTGAATAATTTAATGTTGAACTATTTCGGTCTATTATTCCCCATAACTCGATACATTAACCGCGCTAATGGCAGCAACTTTCCAACCATCAGATTGTTTTTCCATGGAATAATTTTCAAAAGACTTCCAACGATAAATAGTGTCGGGCTCCTCAAATGACCAATCGATATCAAACACTACCCGAGCAAGGCTATCAGCAACCTTTATATCAAAGTTTGAGGCCACTAATTTAAGATTTTCGGGTTCATCCAATTTTAAAGAATCTGGCCAACCTCCGCTATAACCTTCTGCTATAACATCATAGCCTTTATGGTAAAAGTAGCCGGATGAGTCGGCGGCCGAAATAAATACATAAGGTTCTTGAACCCATTGGCCTAGCCAGACATTGGAATCAGATCTTGCATGGGCATCCAAAAGCGTATTAATGACTGTTTTAATGGCTTCCTTTTCTTGCTCTTTGTCAATAGGAGCAACGGTTTGTTGGCATGCGTTGAATGCTAAAAGCAAAACAACAATTAGTCCGGTGGTTAGTTGTTTTTTCATAATACTAGTATTAATATTAAACTTGGTTTGTTAGTTACCAGTAAGGTACAATAAATGTTAAAAATGATTGGAATTGTTCGATTTTTTTTTCATGACGCGTAAAAATCCGAAAACTGTATTTAAAAATTTTTAGCTACTTGTTTACTTATCCTGCTGAAATTATAAAAATTTTCAGCTACCTTGGCTTAACACTGACATAAGTCATTAAAACGATGCATATCACCAAGTTGAGGTGCATGATATAAAACCTAAATTCATGAAGAATAAATTTAGAATTTGGACAATTGCTGTAGGAATCATAATAGGTGGGATAAGTTACTGGTTTCAACCATATAATCAGTTATATACGGATGTAAGTCAAATAAAGCTAATCTGGAGTTTAGGTACTTTTATTGAGGCATTATTGCTCGCATTTATCCTAAATGAAAAGCCATTTATAATTGCAGTGTTTGTTTTTCTTGGGGTGATATTTGCTGTTATAGCCCGAATATTTTACGATATAACATTTATGGATAAAACGTCTCACAATCTTTTTCCTTTTGATATTGTACTTTGTGGTATTATAACTTTTCCTTCTGCATTCGCTGGAGTTTATTTAGCAGTTCTAGTTAAAAAGATAAAAAAGTGATTTACCAATATTGTCGCATGGAAAGGAAGCATGATAAATTCTTTAGACCCTATATATTGAAAAGTGGTTAAATAGAAAACGATACCACAACAAAATATAAAATGCATTAAAACACATCTCATACAAACCGTCAAGCGCTACCCCCGAAATAAATCCAAAAAAACCAAACTTTTTACAAAAGAATAATAGTTTATTTCCAAATTAATATAGCATCGTATTTCACCTCTATTAGGAACAGCACCTTTTCATAAAAAAATAAAGATTAACTTTATTCAAGTAAAATTGAAAACGGGTTATCTAAAATGAGCAATATTCTATCCATAATAAAAGATATCATTATATATGCCGTTATTGCCGTTATTGCCGTTTTAACTTCGGGGCTTTTTGAGGTTTCCAACATGGTTTATCAATCCATTATTACCGTTCTTATTTTGGTCATTTTTTTTTGGTTTTAAGGCGTATTGATAAAAAGGCGAAACGGCTAGAAATCCTCTCCATACATTATGTTGAGCAATTTTTAATGCCGTTTACCAAATCCATAGAAAATGTGGGAAACATTACGTCCAATAACAACGAAAAGTTTTCAAAAGTTAAGGTGTTTATTATGTTGCCCACAAGTATTGTCGAAATTGAGGATATAAAAGAGAGCATGACCTATTTGGATAAATTTTCAGTTAATAATCCGGTAAACAAGTTTCGTTCTTACTATGTTTCGGGTAAGTCAATAGGGCAAAACCAACTTTTACTTTTCGATACGCCAAGTGCTTGAGTGGCTGGTTTAGAGCATTTAAAGCAAGTGAAAGGCATGAACAACAAAAAAATTTCGCAACTGTTGGTAAAAATGACGGATGACATTAAAACATATGCTAAAAAAATAACGAAGGAAACCAATGCGCTACAAAATTTAAACTTCATTTCTTTCGCTGATTTTAAAAACTACTATAATTGAGTAAAACGGAATGCATTCGGTTAATAAGAAACGTGGTTATTTGTAATAACAATTCCCAACCCAATATTTGAATGCTTGACGCAAAACTTTATCTTTGCGCTTTTATAAGAATATCTATTCATGAAAATTTCATATAACTGGTTAAAGCAATTTTTAAAAACAGATTGGACACCAGAACAAACCAGCGAATTACTTACCGATTTAGGCCTTGAAGTTGAGGGCTTGGAAACCTACCAATCGGTAAAAGGCGGTTTGCAAGGCGTGGTTATTGGCGAGGTACTAACCTGCACCCAACACCCAAATGCCGATAAGTTAAAAATAACCACCGTAAACATTGGTGTTGACAAACCGTTGCAAATTGTATGTGGCGCACCCAACGTTGCTGCGGGCCAAAAAGTGCCCGTGGCCACTATTGGCACAACCCTTTATACTGCAGAAGGCGAAGCATGGACCATTAAAAAAGGAAAGATTAGAGGCGAGGAAAGCCACGGTATGATTTGTGCCGAGGATGAACTTGGTTTGGGCACATCGCACGATGGCATCATGGTTTTGGATGAAGATATTAAGGTCGGCACATTGGCGGCCGATATCTTTGATGTTGAAGATGACCATGTTTTTGAAATCGGCCTAACTCCAAACCGCGCCGATGCCATGAGCCATTTGGGAACGGCCCGCGATTTAAAAGCGGGGCTTATCCAAAAAGACATCAATTTGGAGTTAATTACACCATCTGTGAGTGCATTTCGTGTGGATAACCGCACCCTAAAAATAGATGTGGATGTAAAAAATAAAGATTTGGCCCCACGCTATTGCGGGGTTACCATTTCTAAATTAAAGGTTAAGGAATCACCAGCTTGGTTGCAACACCGCTTAAAAGCTATTGGTTTAAGCCCAATAAACAATATTGTGGATGCCACAAATTACGTGTTGCACGATTTAGGCCAGCCATTACACGCCTTTGATGCCGTTAAAATTGCAGGCAACAAAATAGAAGTTAAAACCTTGAAAGCGGGTACAAAGTTCACCACTTTAGATGGTGTTGAACGCGAACTCCACGAAGACGATTTAATGATTTGTGATGCTGAAAAACCGATGTGCATTGCTGGGGTTTTTGGTGGTATTCACTCCGGAGTTACCGAAAACACAACGAGCATTTTCTTAGAGAGTGCCTATTTCAATCCTGTAAGTGTGCGCAAAACAGCCAAACGCCACGCCCTTAATACCGATGCATCCTTTAGGTTTGAACGTGGTATTGACCCGAGCATTACAGAATATGCTTTAAAACGTGCTGCCTTATTGATTCAGGAAATTGCCGGAGGCGAAATCACGAGTGATATTATTGATGTTTACTCAACTAAGATTAAGGATTTTGAGATTCGTTTAAGTTTTGAAAATGCCAAAAAGCTGATTGGAGAAGAAATCCCCAGGGAAATCATCAAGCGTATTTTAACATCATTGGAAATAAAAGTGAACAACGTTACTGAGGCTGGTGTTGGTTTAACCGTGCCTGCTTACAGAAACGATGTGCAACGCGAAGCTGATGTGATTGAGGAAATTTTGCGTGTGTACGGTTATAACAACATTAAAACCACCGAAAAGCTAAACGCTTCCATTTCGGCAACCACTCGTTTTGAGGATTATAAAATCCAAAACATTGTGGGCAACCAATTGGTGGCACAAGGTTTTTTCGAAATGCTTTCAAACTCCCTAACAACACCAAATTATTTAAAGTTAAGCGAGCAATTAAAGGACGAGCATAACATTACCATGCTCAACCCTTTGAGCAACGATTTGTCCGTTTTAAGACAATCTTTATTGTTCTCTGGTTTAGAAGCTGTGTCTTTTAACATTAATAGAAAACGTTCCGATTTAAAATTGTTTGAATTCGGAAAAACCTATCATGGTTACAACGACAAAAGAGAGGAATTTAAGCATTTATCGGTCTTTATAACAGGAAATAAAACCATAGAAAACTGGTATTCGGCCAACGGAAAAAGTGATTTCTTTTTAATGAAAGGAACCATTATTTCCATTCTTGAACGCTTGGGTATCTCAAGATTTAATGAAACCCCAATTGTGAACGATTTGTTTTCGGAAGGCTTAACCTTAAGTTTAGGAAAAAACAAACTTGTGGATTTCGGTTTGGTTAAAAAACCGATTTTAAAGTATTTTGACATTGCCCAAGAAGTGATTTATGCCGATTTTAATTGGGATACCGTTTTGGATATGGTAAAACACAACAAGATTAAATTCAAGGATATTCCGAAATACCCTGAGGTACGTCGGGATTTTGCCCTTTTATTGGATGATAATGTAACCTTTGAATCCATTTATAAAATAGCCAGACAAAGCGAAAAGCAATTGTTGAAAGACGTTAATCTTTTTGACGTGTACCAAGGTAAAAATCTGCCAAAAGGCAAAAAGAGCTATGCGGTTAGCTTTACACTTCAAGACGAAAACAAAACGCTTAACGACAAGCAAATTGATAAAATAATGAGTAAGCTGCAAAGCAATTTTGAACAGCAGCTTGGCGCTGAATTGAGATAGAAAAAGACTAAAAAAAGTAAGAGGTTGAATTGTTGGCAAAAGCCATATAATTCAACCTTTTTTATTTTACCAAAATCTTGAGAATAGTAACAATCCCGATGAACAGGATTAATATGAGTGAAAATCTTTTAAAATTTTCGTGTGAAATTTTCTTCAAAAGAAGCTTGCCCAAATAGCTTCCAAAAATTCCAATAAAAAAGAGAAAAGGGATATAAATCAAGATGTCCTTGGTTATAAATCCGTTGAGGAAATACACCACGGTTCGGCTAAAATCAACACCAAAATCGATAACTGCCGACGTAGCTATAAACACATTTTTCTCTAGGTTGAATGCTGCCATGGTCAATCCACGAATGGCACCACCTGTTCCCAAAATCCCAGCAATAAACCCTGACAAAGATCCACCAAGTAAGGCTTCTTTTTTTTCTGGTTTTACAATTAAGTTCTTCTTGATTAAAAAGAGCAAACTCAGTGATATTAAAAAGACACCCAAAATAGTTTCCAGAAATTGGGTATTGAGGTACTTACTTAAAATACCACCTACAATCACAAATAATACCGCGGGAATGCCAATATAGAGAATGAGTTTTTTATCAATTCCCTTTCTAAAAAGAGCTATTTTGCTCAAATTACTCACCACATGAAAAAGCGCTGTAATTCCCAAAACCGTTTGAAAATTAAAGTAAAAATTAGCAATAGGAACAAAAAACACCGAAGAACCAAAGCCCCCAACTGTGCCAATAATTTCGGCCAAAAGGGCAAGAATTAAAAAAATGGGCTCGACATTCTTCAAAACAGGAATTATAGAATAAAGATACTGAAATCTGCAACGGAAATAACCACTTAAAAGCACTTTTACTTCCCTTAAACTTTATAAAAAATTAATTTTTTTCGTAAATTTAGAAGACTTAACTTCAAAATTCAAAGCTATGCCACACTCAAACTACACTAAGGTTTATACAGGAGATTATATATCGGCTCAGCGTATTGTCGCCGCATTGGAAAATGAAGACATTATTGCCGTGGTTAAAGAACAAACCGATTCTGGTTTAACATCACTATTTGGAGGTGAAAGTGGAGGTATTCAGCAAGTCTTGGTTCACAATGATGAACTCGAAAAAGCCTTGCCAATAGTAGAAAATATTAGTTCTGAATTGGAAATTTAATTAAGCCGTAACGGCATACATTTTATCACGTAGCTCCTTAATTTTTTTATCCTGCATGTACTCGTCAAAAGTGGTATAGCGATCTATGACGCCATTTGGTGTTAGCTCCACTACTCTATTGGCAACGGTTTGTGCAAACTCATGGTCATGTGTTGTAAACAAAACGGTGCCTTTAAAATTTTTCAATGAGTTATTGAACGCCGTAATACTTTCCAAGTCCAAATGGTTTGTTGGCTCGTCTAATTGCAATACATTAGCACGCATCATCATCATACGTGAAAGCATGCACCTCACCTTTTCACCACCAGATAGCACAGACGATTTTTTAAAGGCCTCTTCCCCGCTAAAAATCATTTTACCTAAGAATCCACGAATATTTACTTCTTCGCGCTCTTCTTCGGTTTTTGCCCATTGGCGCAACCAATCAATTAAGTTCAGGTTGTTATTAAAAAACTCACTGTTATCCAATGGCAAATAAGATTGGGTGGTCGTAACACCCCAAGCAAATTTTCCAGCATCCGCTTTTTCTTTACCGTTTAAGATTTGATAAAAAGCAGTTGTTGCTCTTGAATCGCGTGAAAACACAACCACTTTATCGCCTTTAGCCAGGTTTAAATCAATATCCTTAAACAGAACATCGCCATCAATGGAAGCTGCCAAACCTTCAATATTCAATATTTGGTCACCCGCTTCTCGCTCACGCTCAAAAATAATGGCCGGATAACGACGGCTGGTTGGCCTGATATCTGCAATATTAAGCTTGTCAATCATTTTCTTTCTACTAGTAGCCTGCTTACTTTTAGCCACGTTAGCAGAGAAACGACGAATAAATTCTTCAAGTTCCTTTTTCTTTTCCTCAGCTTTTTTGTTTTGCTGTGCACGTTGCTTGGCAGCTAGTTGAGATGACTCGTACCAAAACGAATAGTTCCCTGAATAATGGTTTATTTTTCCAAAGTCGATATCTGAAACGTGCGTACAAACAGCATCTAAAAAGTGGCGGTCGTGAGATACCACAATTACACAATTATCATAATTGGCCAAGAAATTTTCCAACCATGAAATGGTTTCGTAATCCAAATCGTTAGTAGGCTCATCCATAATCAATACATCAGGGTTTCCAAACAAGGCCTGCGCCAAAAGGACACGTACTTTTTGTTTCCCGTCCAAATCGGCCATCATGGTATAATGCAACTCTTCCTTTATGCCCAAATTTGACAGTAAAGCCGCAGCATCACTATCGGCATTCCATCCGTTCATTTCTTCAAACTCTACTTGAAGCTCACCAATTTTTTCGGCGTTTTCATCTGTATAATCAGCGTAAAGTGCATCAATCTCCGTTTTAATTTTATACAAGGGCTTGTTTCCCATCAACACGGTTTCCAAAACTGTATACTCATCGTAAAGGTTGTGGTTCTGCTCAAGAACAGACATACGCTTACCACTTTCCAGAGACACATGGCCTGAGGTTGGCTCTTGTTTTCCTGAAAGAATTTTTAAAAACGTTGATTTTCCTGAACCGTTGGCACCAATGATACCATAACAGTTCCCATTATTAAAGGTGGTATTTACTTCATCAAAAAGAACTCGTTTTCCGAACTGAACTGAAAGATTTGATACAGATAACATAAAGGGTCTTTAAATTTTTTGCAAAAGTAGACAATTACATTGGTTACACGAAAAATCTTTGGTCAAATAATCTAGAAAGGATATGCAAAGTTGTTCATTTTTAATTTATTTACTTCTATTAAGCTATTATTTGATTAGGAAACATTTAACAGCGCATTAACAGGATTTGATAAATACATGGTATACTTTTGCTTAAGAAACACTCTCAGGAAGGATTTATGAAGATATTCTATGCCTTAATATTTGTGCTTTTCACATTTTTAGGTTGTAAAAAAGAAAATAATGAAGCCATCAATTATGCCTATGTTGGTGGTGAAATTATAAACCCCAATACAAATTACGTTGTTCTATCTAAAAATGAAGCCATAATTGATACCATCAAACTTGATGGTAGAAATAGGTTTTTATATAAAGTCAACGACCTTCAACAGGGGTTGTATACATTTCGCCATGGCGGAGAATATCAAATGGTTTTGCTTGAACCGAAAGATAGTTTACTTTTTAGGCTAAATACTCTAGATTTTGATGAATCATTGGTGTTTACCGGAAATGGAGACAAAAAAAACAACTACCTCATCAATGACTTTTTGGAAAGTGAAAAAGAAGAAAAGCAAATTGTTCGTCTTTGCCAGTTAAACCCCAATACCTACCAACATCTTATTGATTCTCTAAAAAACATGAAAGCTGAAGCTTTGGAAAGTTTTAATGAAAAGTATAAACCTTCCGACCTTTTCAAAAAAATTGCTCAAGCAAACATCAATTATAATTATTATTCCGCGAAAGAAGTTTACCCGTTTGTACATTACGGCAAGGACAAAGCTGCCATTTTAAAAACTTTGCCAGACGATTTTTATGATTATAGAAAAGACGTCAATTACAACGACGAATTTCTGAGCTCTTATTACAATTACAATACTTTTTTGAGACATAATGTTAGCAATATGTCTTTAAAAATGCACGATAACCATTCGGAAGACAAATCGTTTGACAGAAAATCTTTGTGTTATAATTTAGACAGATTATATCTTATTGACAGCTTGGTTAAAAACACCACAATCAAAGATGATTTGCTGTATTATTTTACCATGGCTTATATCTCAAAAGGTAAAAATCAGGATGATAATGATGCTATTTTGAAATCCTACTTAGCCAAATGTGGCAATGAAAACTATAAAAATGTTATGGTAAGTTATGCCAAATCTTTAAACAACTTAAGAGATGGTTTAAAACTGCCAGAAATTAATGTCGTTAACTATAACAATCAGGAGCTCAACATAAATTCATTGGTGAATAAGCCCACAGCTATTAGTTTTTGGTCAAGAATTTATTACGAACACTTTAAAGAGAGCCATTTTAAGCTCAGGGAATTGAAGAAAAAATATCCTGAGGTAAACTTTATAACCATTAACATTGATGAATGTGGTATTGATAAATCCAAAAAGATGTTGGATGCCCATAAATTTGATATTGCCAACGAATATCAATTTAAAAATGCCAAGGAAGCCAAAGAAATTTTAGCGGTACACCCTATGACAAAAACCATTATTTTGGACAAGCATTCCAAAATAGTTGATAGCAACACCAATTTATTTTCTTCTTATTTTGAAGACCAACTTTTAGGTCTAATCAATAAATAGCCTGTTACAATTTATAATGGTTCATCAAAAGTTTTTCATAAACTTTATCAGGTAAAATTCGTTTCAAAACAATAGAAAACCTCTGCATAAACTCCCCGACTTTATAATGCACTTTAGGATTTGGGGTATTAATTATTTTATAAACAGCATGGGCCATTAAATTAGGATTGCTTCCGCTATCTACATGAGCATTCATTAATTTAAGGGTTTTTCCATATATCTTATTGTATGGCGAATCTTCCAAAAGCGGCGCATGATATCTACCGGCAGCAATATTGGTGGCAAAATCACCCGGAGCAACGTTGGTCATTTTTATGTTAAAATCTTTCAGTTCCATTCTAAACGCTTCTGTTAAAAGTTCCAACGCACCTTTACTCGCACTATAAATACCTCTGTAAGGCAATCCCATATAACCTGCAATAGAGGTGACATTAATAATCAAACCCGAATTTTGCTTTCGCATTTGTGGCAACACAGCTTTTATCACATTAATAGGACCAAAAAAATTGGTTTCGAAATTGTTTTTAATTTCCGCCTCAGGTAATTCTTCAATAGGGCCGGTAATTCCAGCACCAGCGTTGTTAATCAAAACATCTAATTTGGCTTCTTTCTCAATAATGGTGGCTACGGTCTTCTTTATACTGGTGTTATCCTTTACATCCATAGCTAAAATTGGAAACTTGCTCTCTTTATAATTTTCTGGTTTTCTGCTGGTTCCATAGACAAAAAACCCTTTTTCGGATAAAAACTCGCCAATAGATTTACCAATACCCGAAGAACCACCAGTGATTAAAACAACTTTAGACATAAGATTGAAATTATATATATATAGCGCCAAATTACAACATTGTAAAGTGATAAGAAAACTTAAATTTAGCGCATAAAAAAAGGCAAGCTACCTACATCACACCGCTACGACCATTTACCTTTGCTTCGTTCCCGACCTGGAGGATTCAACAGGAGCTGGTTGTGTAGGACTTGCCGGGTGCAAAGATACAACCTTTTAAAATTATCACAATGATTTTTTAAACTGATTTTAAATAAATATCTTGCTCCAAATTACAGTTACGCCATACTTATGTTCAAATACCTAACAATCGTTTTTTTAAGTAGTTTTATAGCCTCGTGCGGTTCAAATTCAGGTCAGAATAAAAATTATTTCACCATAAAAACCAATGCCGAAAAAGGCAATATTTCCAATTCAGAAACCTTAAAACTTTCTATTGAAAACAAAAAAAACTATACGATTGATTCGGTTAGTTATATGCTTTCGGGTAAAAAAGTAGAAGATGCAGTACCACTAAAAAACTTAAAATTAGGAAAACAAATGCTTGAAGCTACGGTTTATTTCAACAATGAAAAGCAATCTGTTATATCACAGGTTACTATTTTAAACAGTGAGTTGCCTAAAGTGTATGGTTTTGAGATTTTAAACGAATATCCGCACGACATAACCTCTTATACCCAAGGTCTTGAGTTTTTTAATGACACGCTTTATGAAAGCACAGGCCAATACAAAGAATCTAAGCTTAGAAAAGTAGATTACAAAACTGGGGATATCCTAAAAAACATCAATCTGGCGGATGAATATTTTGGTGAAGGACTTACAATTTTGAACAATAAAATATACCAGCTAACTTGGCAAAAAGGAACTGGGTTTGTATATGACGTAAATACCTTTGAAAAGTTGAACAGCTTCAAGTACGGAAACAGTAAAGAAGGCTGGGGCTTATGCAACGACACAAATGAGATTTACAAAAGTGATGGCACTGAAAATATTTGGCTTCTTAACCCAGAAACCTTAGTTGAGGAAGATTTTATCCAAGTTTGTACCAATAAGGGAAAAATTGTGGGCATTAATGAACTGGAGTGGATTGAAGGTAAGATCTATGCGAACCGTTACCAAAAAAATGGCGTGGCCATAATAAATCCTAAGAACGGAGCTGTAGAGAGCGTTATTGATTTTACGGCATTAAAAAATAAAGTAACCCAACACGCAGGTTTAGATGTTTTAAATGGCATTGCTTATAACCCAAAAACTAAAACCATTTTTGTAACAGGAAAACACTGGGATAAATTATTTGAAGTACGAGTTATTGAAAAATAGGCTTTTTTATTTATTCCCAATAATTCCAAATATGCTCTTAACCATTAATTGTGCACAGGGCTTTGTGTACAAGGGCAATTGCTGATGCCTTGTAAAAATTCCAAACCAATGGTAACCACATGGGTGCCAGAATTGTATCCGGCCAAGTCGTTGGTGGTGACCTGATAGGCATACCCAAAATAGAAAATGGACTTTTTAAAACCTACCATCGGCCCAATGTTCAAGGGCTTAAAAAACTGGTCATTCAAAAAACGATAGGAAATTCCTGCCCAATAATAATCCTCGTCCCTATTGTACTTTCTGAACTTAAAGTTCACGTCGGTGCTTGAACGCTTGTCACTGGTAAACATTTGGAAAAACATGGAAGGCTCAAACTCCAAACCACTTTTTTTAGGCCCCCTGAACGTATACCCTGAATAAATCTGATAGTTCAAAAGTAGGTTTGGCTCAAATACTCGTGCAGAGCTATCAAAGTCTTTATCCAATACGTTGTTTACGTTGAAACTCAAGAAATATCCCTTTAGCCTAAACAATGCACCAACATCAAAGTTATGGTTAGTCGTCCTTCTATCGTCCGTTACATAGGGGTCTATGGTTGGGTTTTCGTATGTTGTATTGAAATTATTGATGTCAAGCCTAAAATTGTTGATGTTATAAGAAATACCAAAAGACAGGTACATTTTGGAATAATAGTCCAAAATTAGATGGTGCGCGAACGAAAATTTTGCACCTGTTTGAATGGTGTTACCATTTCTATCGTTATAGAACGACAGCCCAACACCCGTACGATCGGCAATCCTGACATCACCATAAAAAGATTGGTTGTCCGGGGCTCCTTTTATTCCCACCCATTGGGTCAAGCCATTTGCCCTGAGCTTTAGGTTATCACCAATACCCGCATAGGTTGGAGAGACAACAAAATTATTGTCTGCCAAATATTGTGTAAAAACAGGCAGGTTCAATTCTTGTCCATAGCTTATTGCCATGACCAAAAGTAGTATGTTTAATATTAAAGCTCTAGTTCGCATAATTTTCCATTTAGTGGTTTATACCTCTAATTACCTATCTGTACAATGTAAAATGTCCCACAAAATCACGTTTGTCCTTGGTGTCGTTCAACTTAACAACGTACCAGTAGTCACCTGTCGGCAACTCTTTACCATTGTATTTGCCATCCCATTTTTCGTCAACACCCAATGTGGCTATTTTGCGTCCATATCTATCAAAAATATCAAAGGTTAAATTTCTGTACTGGTTGGTACATCCAGGTCCCCATCCTCCATTTTGTGGCACAAAATAGTTAGGGATACAAACATCTATATATTCAAAATATCCTGAAGCTGTTGCCACACAACCATAGGCATCTGTTACCGTTACCATATAGTTGCCCGATTCGTAGATTATGAAGGTGTCTTCACTACCATAGGATACCCCGTTCAAAGTATACTCATAAGGTTCTGCCCCACCAGTTGTTATGGCCTTAATTATATTCAGTTCTGTACCATCCAATGCCATTTGAAGAGGCTCAAACACTTCGATATCAAAAGATTCTGTTCTTTGAATACATCCGTTGGTATGCCTTACATCAATGTAGTGTCCTAAACCAGCAGGAACATCCATGAAAATATTACTAGCTTGATACGGACCACCATCCAAGGAATAGTCTAAATCTACAGGATTAACGCTATCGTCAGTGGTTACCGTAACCATGTTCGTGGATAAATTATTGGTACAACCGTACTCAACAACAGCTACCGGGTCTATATTTATAAATTCGGGGAATGGGATGTTCCATTCTGTTTCACAGCCAAGGTTATCACGAACATAAACAATATGGTCTCCTCCACCCAATCCTGTAAAATCAAAAAACGTTTGTGTCGCTGCTCCAGTAGTATAACCATCAGGGTCATCCAAAGCTACACTATATGGCATTTGGCCTCCTGAAATCTCAATACTAAACGCACCGTTGTTATCGCCATCACAATCTTCAGGCACCACAGAGCCCGGAACAATGGTAAGCACCACTGGAATGGCATCATTAATGGTAAAATCAAAAAGTACAAAACAACCTAATTCATCTTGTGCCATAGCCTGATAATTTCCTGGAGCCAATTCATCAAAAATTGGATCGTCAAAAAACTGATCCATGCGTGGCGAAATGGCATATTTAATAATACCTGTTCCGCCTGAAGCAAATATTTCAATCATACCATCATTTTCTGCCGCACAAGTTACTGGAGTTACAATATGTGTTTCTGTTAAAGGTGCAGAAGGTTCAGTTATGGTAACTTGCCCAGATACTTCTAAACAATCGCCACTTTCAACCTGTACTTGATATGTTCCTATTGGTAAATCTGTAAATTCACCAGGATTATTTTGAATTGCTCCTGTAATATCATTGCCTGCTCCATCCTGTAAGGTATAAACATAATTACCTAATCCACCTTGGGCCTCTGCAATAATAACCCCCGTACTGTCTCCAGCACAATTAATGGTGGCATTGGTTGTATCTAAAACTACAGTTAAATCAGGTAATGGATCAATAGTAATAGAGTTAGAAACATTAGACATACAGTTATTGGCATCTCGTACATAGTAACTATGTATTCCTGTACCCACACCAAAAGTAACACTACTAGTAAATGACCCTAATATATTTGTAAAGCTCATGGTGTCACTATATTGATAAGGTCCTGTACCACCTGTAGCACTTAAGGTTAGCTGTGAGTTTGTTGCACAAGTTTGGGCATTGGCCAACACAAGATCAACATCCATAGGAGTAGGTTCAGTAATGACAATGTTACCAGAAATAAATTCACAGTTATACCCATCATTAACTACAATTTGATAGGTTCCAGCACCCAAGCCAATAAACACATTAGACGTCTGCGGTCCAGAAGAACCCACTACTGGATCTAAAATATTAAGCGTATAAGTATAGTTGGTTCCTTGTCCACCAGAAACACCAGTAACCGTAATAGTGGCATTATTATCACTAAAACAGCTCAAAGCCGTAGTAGATGGTGTAGCGGTCGCCGTAATTGGAGGTGGTACCACTAAAGTAGTATTGTTGGAAACGATACAACCACCGGAATCCCGAACATTTATGACATACGAACCCGCTGATAGACCTGTGAATGATCCGTTGGAAGAGTAAGGCACTGTTGCATCTCCTGTTAATTCATATTCATAATTGCCCCATCCACCACTAGCAACAGCGTTAATAGTTCCACTGTCGTTATCACAGGTTACGTTGGAAGTTTCACTTACTGTTAGTGTTAAAGCACTATTTGGAGAATCTATGGTTACAAAATTAGATGTTGTACTACAGAATGGACTATCTGTTTCAGTAACCTCAACATAATAATTGCCTCCTGACAAACCAGAAATTACCAACGGATTTGCAGAGGTATTTGCTGCAGTTGATGCAATAACAGAAATGTTATTACTATCAAATACTTCATAAGTATAAGCTCCACTATATCCAGTGATATTTATTTCCAAAGCTCCATCCGAATCACCAAAACATGTTACTGCTGTAGTTGCTGTAGCATCAACGTCAATAGTATCAAATGGTGCAACGGTAAACACAGATGTAGCAATAGTACAATCAGTATCTAAATCATTCACTTGGAAATAAAAATCTCCAGGCTCAGTAATACTGAAAGTATTTGAGGCTTGTGGACTTCCACTTGGTAACATTTGATAACTAAAATTACCCGATCCTCCAGTAACATTTATAGTAATTGTACCTGTACCATTACAATCTATCGGTGTAGCTGTTGCTACAGAAGCAGCATCCAGACTTGGTAAAGGATTTATAGTTACAGTATTTGTTGCCATACATCCGTTAGCATCTACAACATAGATATCAATATTTTGAACACTACCCGTGTCAATAATATCAAAAGTATTGGAAGAGAAATAGCTTGTCCCATTAATACTATAGCTATATGGCTCTGTGCCTCCCACTTCTGTAATAGTTAAAACTGAAGTATTTACCGAATTATCGGCAGCACAACTAAAATCGGTTGCAACACCTGATACGGTAAGCATCATAGGCTCTCCAATAACAGCATCGTTAGTTGTTGAACATCCTCTACCAGAATTAACTTGAACGGTATAAGTTCCAGCCACCAAGCCTGTAAATATATTTGATGTTTGAGGAGCTACCACAATCGGTGCAATAATTTCATAGGTGTATGGTGGATTGTCATTACTTACTGGTAAATTAACGGTAATAGTTCCATCATTAACGCCGTTACAAACTACATCACTTGTAGTGGTTGTAAAAGTTACTGGCGTTGCAGGATTTAATGTTATTGGAGCACTATCTGAACAACCAGTTACGCCATCGGTAATGGTTATTGTGTAGGCTCCTGACGGAACTCCAGAGAATACATTACCAGCTAAAATGACAGTCCCAGGATTTGGACTGATACTATAATTATAGGTGCCAGAACCACCAAATCCCTCTACGGTAATTTCACCATCATTGTCGGGACAAGTTGGCAATGCTGTTACTGTAGAGCTTAGGGATAATGGAGGATAAATCAGAATTGTATCCGTTGCCGTACAACCATTTCCATCCCTAATTGTTACTGTATAAGTACCATCTGATGATACAACAAAAGTTGGATTTGACTGGAAATTCACTCCATCAATACTATAAGTTACTGGTGTTACTTCTCCACCTCCTGGTATAGCGGTAAATGTAAAAGAGGATCCATCACTTGTACATTGATTATCAGCAAAAGGCGGCAATGAAACTATAGGAATTGGATCAGCAGTAATGCTAACATTCAATGGAGAAGCAACATCACAACCATTGGCATCTCTCACATATACATCCCAATTGATATTAATAGAAATATCTAAATTAGCTAAATTATTACTTGTCCAATCTCCAGGATTTGGAATATTACCATCTTCGACAAAAGCATATTCATAAGGAGGTGTTCCTCCACTTCCTTGAACTACGACTTGAGCTGGTTGATTACAATTAGCAGGTGTGTTTACAACCTCAGATAATAATATTTCTGTTGGTTGAACAATTTGGAAATTTACCAGAGCTGTACACTGAGTAGATGCAATATCTGTTTCTGAAACTAATAAATAATAGTCTCCAGGGGCAAGACCTGTGACGCTATCATTATAATTTGCGCCTGTTAAACCTGTTGTATTTCCAGTAATACCCGTTGTGGTATTTGATAAATTATTAAATACTTCCCATGATAAATCAGTTCCACTATAAGTAGAAACCGTGAAATCAAAAATACCATCATCCAATCCAGGTATTTCATAACAAGTAATATCTGTTGCTGCACCAGTTACTGAAATACTTGACGGACTTGAAATAGCTGGTACTTGTTCAATGTAGGTACATCCAGTACTAGTATCTAATACTTCAAAAGTATAGCTTACATCAAATTGTAAACCAGAAAATTGATGGTTTCTTTCATTAGGCGAAATATCGGATGTTGGTAATCCGTTTGGAGCAACACCATCCGCAGGGGTAAATGTAGTTGTGCCATCATAAATGCGCACTCTAAAAGGTCCTATACCGTTAACAATATTGATGTTATAATTCACACCACCGATACATGTACCACTAGCATTTGTGGTAATATCCAACTCATCTACATCTGTAGCTATTAAATAAGGTCCGAAATTATAGATACATCCATTGGTATCAACAATTCTTAAATAATAATTTCCAAAATTCAAATCGCTGAATGTAACACTTGTACTAGCTGTTGGGCCACTAGGATTGGTTGAGGAAGTACTCGCCAAATTACCAGAAGCATTTAATAAAGTGTAAGTGTAATTTGGAGTGCCTCCAGTTATATTGATAAACTGAATTGCGCCTAAAACATTGCCACCAACTCCACATGTAATTGGAGTTATTATTTCACTTCCAACTGATATTGCTGTAGGTTCATTTATGGTTGCAACACCATTAAATTCACATGAATTACTATCTCTAACCGTGTAATTGTAGTTTCCTGAAGCAAGTCCATTATAAACTGTTTGGGATGTAAAGCCTGATCCATTGAAACTGATTTGGTATGGAGGTACACCAAGATTTTCATCAATATCAATAACAGCTACGCCACTACTATCTCCATTACAGAAAACATCTGTAGTAACAGCTATGGCAGAAGGATTATTTATATTATTTATAGAAATTATATTAGTTAATGCTGAACAACCTAAAGAGTCCGTAATCCTATATTGGTAATTTCCTGTTTGTGTGTTGTTATAAGAATATGGCGGATTACCTGTAGGCACAAAAGCCCCAGCATTAAAAGATACTTCATAGGTATATGGAGAAGTACCACCAGACAATGTAACATCAACAATCGCATCTGGTGAAGCCGTACAATCTAAACCTTTCGTTAAGTTTGCCGTTGCCGTTAATTGACCTGCGATTGTTTGACTAGGAACATTGAAAACGCAACCATACGAATCACGAACAGTAATTATATAATTACTGGGAGCTAAATTAGCAAAGGTATTATTGGAAGTATAAGTTCCCCCGTTAATATTATATTCGTAAGGAGCTTGTCCCCCAGTAGCATTAACAATTAGTGTTGCTCCATTTGAACCATCATAACAGTAATCTGAAGCTACATCGATTGTCGCTGTAGGATTTGTTGGTGTGTTTAAATCAAAAGTATCGGTGACCATACATCCATTTGCATCCGCAACAGTAACTGTATAAGTACCTATTTGAGTTAGGTTAGTAAAAATATTATTTCCTTGAGGCCCAATGACAGTGGTATCAGGCTGAGTAATTTCATAACTATAACTACCCCAACCGCCTGAAGCATTTATAGTTACGCTGCCATTTGTTGTACAAGTTACTGGTGTACTAGTTGCAGCGACTACCAGAGTTGTTGGAGGACCATCAATAGTAACTGTATCTGTAGCTGTACAATTAGTGTTGGTATCCGTTATGATAATAGTATATGTTCCGGCAGATAATCCAGTAAGGCTAATTGGAGATGACCCTGCTGTGGAAGTCCCTCCATTAATTGTATAAGTAAAAGCTGTAGTATCTGAAACAGTAAAATTGGCGGTTCCATCTGAAGCTCCAAAACAAGTAACATTATTTACAACTTGACCTACCACTGTAATAGCTGGAAGCGGATCAATTGTATAGGATTCACTATAAGTACAATCATTAGCATCTCGGACTTGGAATGTATAAGTACCAGAGGCAAATCCTGAAAATACATTTGACGATTGATAAACCGTAGCAGACCCTGCCGGTGCTATTATTTGGAATTCCAAAGGTGTCACACCGCCAGTGGCCGTAATCGTGACATCTGAAGTGTTAGTAGAACAAGTTAATGGTGTACTACTAAAACTTAAATCCGTTGGAGGATTAAGGGAATCAATTGTAATTGGTGCTGTTACAGCCGTACAATCATTGGTATCTCTAATTGTAACAGTATAGGTTCCATCTGTTAAACCAGCAAAAACAGTCCCCAATTGAAAATTAACACCATCTATGCTATACATATAAGGGGGCGTACCACCTGAAACTCCTGAAACTGTGATTTCTCCGTTAGCAGTACATGTATAAGGACCGGTTAACGTTGCTGCACCTGAAATTGCAGTTGCTGTATTTATTGTAACAGATTGTGGATTTGTAACACATACAGCAGATGCAATAGAATATTGTACTACAACATTGTAATTACCCGAAGTTAAACCAGTAAAAACATTGGAACTTGTAAAAGTAGCTCCATTGTCAATACTAAATTCTAAAGTGTTACCATTAGCATTCGTAACATTCACAGTAATAGATCCGCTATTAGAATCATCATTACATAATATGTCGGTTTGTGATATGTTATATTCAGGAGGTAAAATGGCATCAACCGTAATAGAAGTTGAGGCAGAACATCCATTAAAATCCAAAACCGTAATATCATAGGTTCCAGAAGCAGTTACAACATAAGTTGGAAAATTTTGTGAAACCGTTGTACTATTAATATAATAATTATATGGTGGGGTTCCTCCATCAGGATAAATAGTTATCTCACCATCTTCACAAGTTAATGGTACTGTAAGGGTTGCAGTCACATCAAGTAATGGCGGTTCTACAATAACAAAATCTTCTGAATAAGAACAACCATCATCCGTTGTTACAATAACAGTATAATTACCAGCATTCAATGATGCAAAAGTATGGTCATTATTTGGTACCGGTCCAACACTATTTACCAGTACTCCACCTTCATAAAGACTGAAATAATATTGCGGCAATACATTATTGGCCGCAATACTTACGCTACCAAAACCTCCAAAACATGTTGGTTGTGTAATATTGACAGTAGTTGTAAAGTCACGATCCCTTACGTAAATTTCTGGAGTTGAAAATATACATGGATTAGTAGTGATCCCTACTTGTCTAATATAAACTTCATAATAACCAGGTGTAGTTATCGGAAAAGTATTTGAAGATTGCCATGGCCCATTTGGATCTAAACTATATTCATAACCAGATGGAACTCCACCAACAGTTACAGAACCTGGAGTTGTACAAACGATATCTTCCGCAGAAATTGTAGGCGTTAATAGGTTTTGATAAACATTGAAATAGAAAACACTAAAGCAGCCTCCTGGAAAATTAATAACTACTCTAAATTCACCTGAAGTATTAACAGTATAATTTGGGCCCGAAGCCACTTGATTCCACGTACAGGCATCATCTTCATTAGCACAATGATCCACTCCAACTGGAGCACAACTTGTATCATCTAATTGTTCCCAAATAATGGAAACAGAATCGCTAATATTGGTAAGAATATCTCTAGTTTCATTTCCGCCACATAAGAAAATATATGGCAATACTTTACCGTCATTAGGGCATACAGGCAATAAATCTGCATATGGTATTACTGGATTCGTTAATGAACTTCCATAGGTTTGAACATTAAATGTTTCATTAATTGAAATACAAGTCGCAGTAGTTGTGTTCGTAACATAATACGTTCCTGTTGAAGTTGCCGTATATGTTTGACCTGTTCCAATTACAGGAGTACCACTAGGATCAGTAGACCATGAATAACTATCGTAACCAGGTGCAGCAATCAATTCTACACTAGGCCCACAAAGAATTTCATTTTTAGTAAAATCACAATTAGAAATATCTACAATAAAGTTTGTAGATCCTGGAATACCTAGACATTGTGTAGTTGCAAAACTTCCTTCCTCTTCAATAATTGTTGGATTAATTACACCTCTATAAGTAGCGAAGGCTTGGTTTTTAATTTCATTTGAGCAAGCCTGAGCTAAATCATAACAATTTGGTACGACTTGAATCGCCAAACGAATTACAAACGCAGGATCCCCAACTTCAACAGAGCCATCAGGAATACTAAAAATCAATTCTCTAGTCACAGGATCCCATGATTGAAGCGTAGCACCGCCTGCATTGCTTAAATCAATATCCGTTGCTGGATTAAAAATGATATTATCGGGTAATATATCCTTTATGGTAAATTGGGTGACATTATCATTACCGACACTTTGATAAGTAATTTCGTAAAACAATCTATCACCTAAATAAACGCCAGTTCCATCAATGTCATTACCAAACTCATCTAGTACGATTTTGGTAAGATCAATGTCCGGGGCAATGATATCGACACCAAATGCGCTCATAAACGCAAAAATAGGATCAGCTTGACCTCTAGCAACCTGAAGTCTAAAATCAGCAGAAGTATCATCATTTCTTATAAATTCTGGTTCTGAATTAATAATTTCCAAAAGACCTGTATCATATCCCAATGTGTTATCACTTAAAGGATTTCTTGGATAAATATAACTGGGAGGGTTAGGATTGCCATCATACCCAAGGTTTTCTATTACAGAACCAAAGAATTTATTGGCTGATCTTAATTGTGTTGTTACTTCTTTACCATTTATTTCAAGTTTTGTTGCTCTTTTGGTACGGTCACCATCTAATGCTCCATATGCAAATTGCAAATCAATATTACCTACTGGAGGAGTTCGAAAACCAGTAACATTAATGGTTTCCTGGTGCCCATCATAAATATGGCTAAAACCATCAAAAATTGTAAACGATTTTGTATGAAGTTCAGGATCCTCATATATTATAAGAAGTGTCCATCCTGCAGATAATCCTGTTGAAAAGTTAAATCCTTCACTTGAAGTAACATTAGCAACAGTATAATTACCTTCTATATCTGTTATCCCACTGAATAAATTTGTTACATCAGCATAACAAGCATATGGGGTATTTCCAGGCTCTCCAGTCTCAGCCACAATTGGGGTGGTGATTGCATCATAAATAATTTCTCCTGTAATATCGATATAAGTTGAACTTCCCGCCAACTTAAATTTTACTTTATCTATATCACTCCTATCTCCAGATTGAAGTGATGCGGCCCAATAAAGACCAGCATAAACAACCCTATAACAATCTGTTGCACTTCCATCTTCGTGAGGTGGTAATTGTATTTCTGCACTACTGGAGCTAAACGTTGATGCATCACCATCTATATCAATATATTGCATATCGACATCTTGATTGTCTCTTGTAAGGTCATTAAAAGGTAAATTGTCTTGGCCAATAATTGAATTACCAATAACCAACATACTTCCCCTTACATCAATTTTTTCTCTCTCAGTAAATGGATCATAAGTCTGTGTGATACCATAAAGTGGGAACAATAAAAATAAAACAACAAGAACTATTGCTTTACAATAAGTAGTTTTTTTCATGGCGGCTATTTTATAATTCTCCTCTAAACTGGGGTTATTTAAAGTAGAAAGTTCTGTAATTTTCTATTTCACAATTCAATTTTTTTAGAAACAAAACTGACAACCGGTGTCACTTTATCTAAAATATCTGTATTTAAACGGTATAAATATCGTAATTTTTTTTTAAAAAAAATGATTTTACAAGATATTTATGCCTTTTATCGATTTTAATTAGCTTTTTATCTTGATTAATAAATTATTTTGTAAGATAAATCTTTTATTTTATTAAAATTATATGGTTAAATAAAAAAAATGATAAAACTTTATGTTATTTAACTATTCAAAACATTAGGTTTTTAACAAAAAAAATCCCAGAACATAACATTCTGAGATTAAAAACTTAACGGTCTTTTAGCTACTAAAATCTTATTCCTAATAGAATAATTGAGGATTCATTTAATTTTCAACTTTTACAATTGACATATTGCTATTATAAGGTTTGCTACCTTTAGAACCCATTATAGTATTTGCAGTATCTAAAGAATCAAACTTGTTATTATATATATAGTATTTATTGGTGTTTACATCAAAGAAGAAATCAATGTTCTCTTCACCAGATGCAATAGCTTTTGTCAAGAATTCATCTCTCTTTTCTTTGTTACTATGTACAGCCACCACCATATAATATCCATTCTCAATATTCGCTATTCCTTTAACAATTTGAATGTTGGTCAACTCTTCTCCACTATCAAAATCGGCTGATGTTAAAGGCTCTGTGCTCGGCTCAGTAAACTTTTTAATACGTTCCAAACTCGCTCTATCCTTGTTATATTGGTCTTCCTGATTATCATAAAGCGCTCGCTTGATTCTACGTTTTCTCTCAATTTCTGTTGCCACTTTAATTTCTGCCAACGTTGAATAAAGTTCTTCTTTAGACTGAACTATTTGCGACTGCTCGTCTTTTAAAGATTCAATAGTTTCCAAATAAGCCAAATTAGCGGCATCATTTTTATTTTTAACTTTTTTCAGTCTGGCTTGATATAAGTTTTCAAGTTCCGCTATTTTTTCACTTTGTTCATTTATAGCGTCATCTATTTCTGTTTTTAATGATTCTAAAACAGCATTTTCTGCTGAAACGCTCTTAAACGCTTTTGGTTCCTGATAAATGCCTTGCTCGCTCAAATCGTTTTCCTCTTTAAGGTCATCTAGATCTTTTTGCTTGCTGGCTACTTTTTCGGTTAATTTCAACAGTAAATCACGCTGTTGTTTATTGGTTTCCTCAGATGATTTTGCCAAATCATTCATTTTTTGAACAAAACCAGACACTATGTTATTTTCTGAAACTTGAGTTTCTTCAACAAGCTTTTGTTTAGCTTCTTCTTCAGCTTGAATTCTAGCTTCTTCAGCCAATCTTAACTGTTCTTTTTGTTCGGCCTTAACTCTGGCTGTTTCTGCTATTCTCGCCTTTTCCTCTGTCTCAGCCTTGATTTTGGCTTCCTCGGCCAATCTTGCTTCTTTTTCTTGCTCGGCTTTAACTCTAGCTAATTCGGCTATTCTTGCTTGTTCCTCTTGCTCGGTTTTGATTCTAGCTGCTTCTGCTATTCTCGCCTTTTCCTCTGTCTCAGCCTTGATTCTGGCTTCCTCGGCCAATCTTGCTTCTTTTTCTTTCTCTGCTTTAACTCTAGCTAATTTGGCTATTCTTGCTTGTTCCTCTTGCTCGGCTTTGATTCTAGCTGCTTCCGCTATTCTCACCTTTTCCTCTGTCTCAGCCTTGATTCTGGCTTCCTCGGCCAATCTTGCTTCTTTTTCTTGCTCGGCTTTGATTCTAGCTTCCTCAAATAGTCTTACTTGTTCTTCTTGCTCGGCTTTAATTCTACCTGCTTCTGCTATTCTCGACCTTTCCTCTGTCTCAGCCTTGATTCTGGCTTCCTCGGCCAATCTTGCTTCTTTTTCTTGCTCGGCTTTAACTCTAGCCAATTCCGCTATTCTTGCTTGTTCCTCTTTTTCAGCTTTTACACTGGCTTCTTCAGCTAATCTAGTTTGCTCTTGTTGTCCCTTTTCTAAAGTTTCTGCTTGGGCAACTTCTATTTTGGTTTCTTCAACACCATTTGTTGATGCTCCATTTGTACCCAAATATTTTGTTTGGGCAACTTTAGTTTCTGACTTTTTACGTGGTTTTGGACTTGAGGAAGTTCTTCGTTTTGCTACCCTAGTATTTTTACGCTTTGAGGGGATTAATAAAGCCTCCTCTTCATCATCACCACTATAATTATATCTAAATGAATTATTAAATTTAAACGCCAAAGTAATGTCATGTGAATTGCCAAAGGCAGACAAGTTACCCATAGCCTTTTCGTAATTATACTCTATGGCAAGTTGCTCACTAATATTTAATCCGATACCAGCCGACATACCATATAATGTATTATACCCAACTTGTCCCCAAATTCCTTTTGGCACGGTTAACATCATAATTCCAGAAATTAAGGTTTCATCTTTTTGAAATTCCGATCTAAGCAAACCAGAAAATTTACTTTCGTCAAAAAAACCACGACTATTAACATATCCGGTATACATGATGTGTGCTTGCAATGCCTGAGCTGGGTTATCTTCAATCATAGCTGAATTAGTTAGATTGTAAGACACCAAATTGTTTACAGATAATCCAAAATCAAAAAATGCCGTACCGTAATTAATTGCAGGATTAATGGAAATAACAGAGTTGGATGGTATATTGTTTAATGACGGGTCCGGAAAGTTTGCAATGACATTTCCGTCGTTGATGCCACTTTTATTGAATCCTAAATTCAATCCAAACGTTAAATTGCTTTCTCTATCCAAAACCGCGTTGTATGCAAAATTTAATATACCTCCAAAATTGGTTAACACCCCATAATTTTGCTGGAACAAACCAGCACCGATACCTATATTCTCTCTAAATCTACCTGAATAACTAAATAAATAGGTTTGTGGTGCGTCATCAAATTGAACCCACTCACGCTTGTTATTAAAGCTTATATATCGATTTTGTTCCCTAACAAAACTGAAGGTTGGGTTAATAATATACCTGTTAAATTTTAGAGAATTTCTGGCTGGTATGTCAAACGCAACAACTCCATCGTCATTTTGAGGATAGAGTTGCTGTATAAAACAGAGTAACAAAATAATATGTACAATATGTTTTGTCATGCTATTTGACCACAGTAATGGAGCCTTTTTTGGTCTTGCCGTTTTGGGGTTTTATGATATAGTAATATACTGGGTTTATACTCTTAAAATCAATTTGATTTTCTGGCCAGTTATTTTGATAGTTATTTGTTTGAAGTTCCACTTTTCCTGATGAATTTAATATGGTAACTTCTGTATTGGTGCCACTAACATATTCTTGGGGAATAATCCAAGTATCATTAGCTCCATCATTGTTCGGACTAATTAAATTCGGGATTTCAACAACATTGGGAAAGGTGTTTTGAACAAGAAAACTAAATTCACTTGACGCCGTGCAGCCTGAAGTTTGGTTGACCACAACTTTGTAGCTACCTGTTTGATTGACCTCATAGGTATTTGTAACTGCACTTGCTATTAATGATTCATTTAAAAACCACTTGAATTGCGGACCAACGGCATCTGTTGTAACAATGACCTCTAAAGTTTCATTTTCATCAATCATGTTAACTTTTTCAACGTTAATATCACTTGTAAATCCTGTGCTTTCCAAATCTATAGATGCACTTGTAGTGCAATCACCCAAATTAATGGATACAGAATATGTTCCCGATTCGCTTGTTTCATACATTTGTCCAGATGCACCAGAAATTACCTCGCCATCTTTATACCATTGGTAACTATTCCCGTTAATGGCACTTAGAATTGTAGCGCCTTCACCAGAGCAAAATGGATTTCCTTTACTTGAGCTGATACTTGAAGTACTTTGTGAAGTTACTTGACTAACAGTAACTCTATTTGAATATGAATTAGAAGTACATGTGCCATAATTCGTTTCAACAAAATAAGTTCCTGGCTCACTAACACTAAAGGTTTCGCCTTCAGCTACAAAAACGGACGTGGTTTGGCTTGTTTCCTTATACCAATTAAATGTGAGAGATGGATACTGCAATGGAGAATCATTGTCCTCTCCACCAGGGTTATCAATGGTCAACAAATAACTTCCTCCAGAACAATAAGAACCGGTTGCAATTAAATTGTTAATAGAAAACGGTGTGTCTTGGGCCTTATAGTAAGCCGCAAACGTGTTAGATGGTGTACTGGATGATACTGGAGCAGTACTTTTAATTTTTATTTTATAAGCTTCACCAGATATTGATATAGGAACTGAAAAAGTTAAAGTAGCCGGAGATGTTGTTACAGCACCAGCGTTAGATGAATATATGATTGTTGCGTCTGAAAAATCCCCTGTTTCATCAGATAATTCTATCATGAACTGATTGGTTGGCAATAAAGCTGTGTCTGGCGAAAAACTAAAGGTTACGTTATAAGTATTGAATGAAGGACTGGCACACGCCTGTGTAAAACCTAAACTAGGCTTACCAATAACCATTTGCGCAAAGCTATTCTCCGAGACAGAGAAAACAAGGCAAATTAAAATGTTAGTTAGAGTAAAATTCTTCATTCGATATTATTTTATTCAGCAAACAATACTCCCAAAAACAATTATCGCCTAACATTCTATGTGTTAGGTTTTTAAAGAATTCCCTAAATTCATGAACATATCAAAATAAGGAAAATAAACAATAGGATTTGGGGCTTATTCAATTGGTTTTCTTTTAATCCATTCTTAAATCTGGGTCTACTTCATTTGAAGCTATAATCTTGTTAATGCGCAACCTAAAATCTGGTCTTCTTTCATTATAAAAATCAATGAATGTCTCTGCATTTGGACTCTTAGAGTACACATTAAAAAACGCACTGTTGCCGTACCAGTTCTCTAAATCTTCATTGTTTGCATTGTTTTCAACAAATATGTTTCCGTTACAATTGTTGAAATACATTGACTTAAACTTAATCTTTTCTAAGTTTTGTTGATTTACAGAAATCTTGTCTTCCAAAATAACTGCTGGGTTAAAGCCAGAAATAACACTCTTGTTCATGTCCAAAGATGCATAATCACCAACATATACTGCGGCCTTTACAAGTCCCATTTTTATATCGGTTTCCAAATCTGGACTATCATTTACAAAAGTTATATTCTTAGCCACAATGGAAGTTGCTTTCTTTGAAAAATCTATATTTTCTTTTCTGTCATAAGACATAACCCTTAAGCACCTCGAACCCGTACTGTTAGACACATAAGGTGACCTTACAGCCAAAGAGTTAGTTAAGTGACACTGGGCACCAAAATTGAATTCATAATCGTTATTATTGGCTCTAAACGATACCATATTGACCATATCCAAACGTCCACCCCAAACATCAAAGGCGTTTCCACCAGAATAGGAAACCATAATATTTTCGAGGGTAGTTGAATTCCCAATTCCAGCCAATAAAAGGCCACTAAAGTAAGAACCATTTTTGAGACGCTTGCCCGCGTACTCAATTCTAACAAATTTTAGAATGCCCGAGTCATCTTGGCCATTTTCACCACCATAGTTTGCCAATGCATAATTTGATGGGGGCAAATCTGGAAAAAAGGAGGAAGCAGAACCATTGCCAAATCTATTTGATGCCGCATTACCAAGCATAATGATACCTCCCCAATCTCCTGCTCTTTTTACCGTGCGATTAGAAGTAAACACTATAGGATCTGTTGGAAGTCCAGAGGCTTCAATTTTAGCACCTTTGGTTATGGTAAGTGAGCCATTTGTTTTTTGGTCACCCATGATAACCGTTCCAGGCTCAATGGTCAAGGTTGCTCCGTTAGTTACAAACACACTACCAAGCAATAAGTAAACTTGACTTTTCTTCAAGATGGTGTTTTCGGTAATATTTCCGGCTAATATTTTTGTAGGCTCTCCGTAGTCTGATTGGTTGGGTCTAAATTCCGTCCAATTATTTAGCCAATTCTCAGAACCCAATATTCCCTTTTCCTGTTGGGAAAAAAGTTGGCCCGTTGCAAAAAGAAATATGAAAATGATTTGGGTAAAGTTTTTCATTGTCATTCATTTTATGATTAAAAACTCGTTATGTTTTTTCTTTAATATTATAAACCAAAAATACAAAAAATTCTATGAAATACCAATTATTTCGTTGAAATACATCTTTTTGAAATTTTTATAAGCAAAATCACTCGATGAAATACATCAAACCGCTATACAAACCTATTTAGGGTTTAAAATTTTTGGAAAAGAAAATGATTGTGTTGTATTTCTACTATTTTAAGATTTGATATTCTTTGATGAAAATTGCAAGAATAATTGACTATGAAGTAAATTGATATCTTGAATTTCACACTTAAATTATTCAAATTAAAACAGAATCTAAATCTTAAAATAGACAAATTTACTACTGACGAAATTCGCTATATTGATGTAATGATTTCATGATTTCTTCATAAAATAATATTGCCGCAATCAAATTCTTAGTATCTGAATAGGGTAAATACACTTTATGAAACTCAGTTGACTTTTCAAGATAGTCATCAGTAGTATCAAATTGGTCTTCTAAAGCTTTTCTGTTATCGCTATCATTTGGAATACCTAAAGTAGACATGGTAATTCCTGGCTTTGTAGCAAAAGCAATATATGGCAAGGTATTTATCAAGACTTGATTTCTTTCCGTGTAAAGTTCTATCAACTCACCTTTTTGCATACGGTCAAGTTCCTCCTTGTTATGATATTTTTTTATGGAAATTTTTTCGCTAATAATACTTTTAGGGTCCTTTTTGCCTTGAGCAAAACTAACACTAGCTACCAGTAGGAAGGCAAAACTGCAAATGAAAATCTTTAGTTTCATGGTTTAGATTTAAGGGATTAAAGCACAAATCTATGTAATTTATCGTAAAAAAAAAGCGTTTTGTCGATTTTTTTCAAAAAATTACATATTTAGATGTTGTATGTCAGGCCTAAATGTCATCAACAGGCCATCAATGCATGAAAAACTCAATAATCTTAAACTTGGAATAAAATATTTAAAATGAATTTGCGAAGCTTACTAAGTACAAATTTGAGGCTTAACCCAAAAGAACAAATATAAATTGCTAATAAATCTTATTGATTAGATAGAAATCTGCCAAAACAAGTGCGGCCATAGCCTCAACAATAGGCACGGCCCTTGGAACAACGCAAGGGTCATGACGTCCTTTACCATGCATTTTAACAACTTTACCTTCTTTATCAATAGTTTCGTATTCTTGAATAAGTGTAGCAACTGGTTTAAAGGCAACATTAAAATAAATGTCCATACCATTGCTTATCCCACCCTGAATACCACCAGAATAATTAGTTTTTGTTGAGCCATCACTATTAAAGGCATCATTATGGTCACTACCATACATGGTACTACCGTGGAATCCACTACCATATTCAAACCCCTTTACGGCATTTATAGATAACATGGCCTTGCCCAATTCCGCATGAAGCTTGTCAAAAACGGGTTCACCTAAACCAACCGGCACGTTTTTTATCACACAGGTTACAACGCCACCAACGGTATCGCCTTTACTACGCACTTCTTTAATAAAAGTTTCCATTTTTTTTGCCATTTCCTGATCCGGACAACGCACAATATTAGATTCTATTTTTGTCAAATCTAAGTCCGTATAAGGCTTATCAAGCTTCATCGTGCCAACCGCTGAAACATAGGCATTGATTTCAACATCACCTAACATCTGTTTTGCTATGGCTCCAGCCACTACTCTACATGCAGTTTCTCGGGCAGAACTTCGTCCACCACCTCTATAATCGCGCAAACCATATTTTTTATCATAAGTATAATCTGCATGACTAGGTCTGTAGCTATCCTTTATATGTGAATAATCATGGGATTTCTGATTTGTGTTTTCAATAACAAAACCTATTGGAGTTCCTGTGGTCTTACCTTCAAAAATTCCCGAATGAAACTTAACCCCATCTGGTTCTTTACGTTGGGTAACAATGGCAGACTGCCCTGGTTTACGTCTATCCAATTCATCTTGAATCGCGTCAAAATCCAGTTCAATTCCCGGTGGACAACCATCAATAACACCGCCCAAAGCAGGCCCATGAGATTCACCATAAGTCATAAGCGTAAACAGTTTTCCAAAGGAATTACCAGCCATAAGTTTCAATTTTGGGCTAAAATAACGCTAATCCTATAAATTAGGAAAAGAAAACGCACTAAGTTATTGCCTTATAGAAAATAGTGTCCGTAACAATTAATTAACAATAGCCTCATAAACAAATAATTATCAGATAATATCCACATAATACTAAAACTTGTTATTTGTACCAAATAAACCTACACCTGAATTGGAAATAAGAAGAAAAGTAGAAATTGCTGTGATATCTGATGTTCACTTAGGAACTTACGGTTGTCACGCCAAACATTTGTTGAATTACCTTAACAGCATTGCTCCAAAAAAGCTTATTCTTAATGGAGATATTATTGATATTTGGCAATTTAGTAAACAATATTTTCCGAAATCACATTTAAAAGTCATCAAAAAAATAATGACGATGGCTTCTAATGGTGTTGAAATTATCTACATTACAGGAAACCATGACGAAATGCTGAGAAAATTTAGTGACACAACAATTGGCAATATTTCTATATTAGACAAAGCAGTTTTAGAGCTTGACGGAAAAAAAGCTTGGTTTTTTCATGGTGATGTTTTTGATATCTCCATTCAAAACGCCAAATGGTTTGCAAAACTGGGTGGTTACGGCTACGACCTTTTAACACTAATAAACAGACTTGTAAATTGGATTTTAGAAAAACGCGGTAAGGAACGTTATTCTTTTTCCAAAAAAATAAAAAACAGTGTGAAAAGTGCCGTAAAATACATTAGCGATTTTGAGACCGTAATTTCAGATTTGGCCATTGAAAATGGTTACGATTATGTTGTTTGTGGTCATATACATCAGCCCAAAGTGGTTTACAAGGAAAATAGACAAGGAAAAACCATGTACTTAAACTCTGGTGATTGGGTGGAAAATTTTACGGCTCTAGAATATCAATTTAAACGTTGGAAAATTTACAATTACAATAAAGATAAATTATTGCCCTTTGCTGTAGAGGACGAAGACGAAGCCTTTAATATGGAAACTAAAGACCTCATTGCTGCTATTACCATAGTTGAACAATACAGCAAAAAAACAAAATAAAACTCATCAATTGAGCAAGGCTTCCCTTAAAATGGTAATGGGGTGTTTTGCCAAACGTTGCGTGCCGTCCTTAATTTGGTGCCTACAGCTCGTGCCGTTTGCTGCAATAATAGTATCTTTTGAAGCCTTTCTCACCGTTGGAAATAGAGTCTGTTCACCAATATTCATGCTTACCTCATAATGCTCTTTTTCATAGCCAAAACTACCAGCCATACCACAACAACCACTTGGAATGATAGTAACTTTGTAGTTTTTTGGCAGATTTAAAACGGCGAAACTAGATAATTGATTGCCTAAGGATTTTTGATGGCAATGCCCATGGAATTTTATAGTTCTTGTCTCTAAAGTAAATTGTTCCGGTTTTATGTTACCCAATTCAATTTCCTGTTGAATAAATTCCTCTATTAAAAACGTATTTTTCGATAGGGCTTCTGCCGAAGTTTTATCATCTGTCAATTTCAAATATTCATCCCTAAATGTTAAAATTGCTGAAGGCTCAATCCCTATCAAAGGCGTTTCTGCTGAAACCAAATTTCTAAAAATGGAAACATTTTTGTTTGCCATATCTTTTGCTTGTTCCAATAAACCCTTTGATAAAAATGAACGGCCAGATTCAGCATTATCAATTATTTCAACAAAATAATTTAAACTTTTTAAAAGTTCTAAAACATCAATTCCTATAGAAGCATCTAAATAATTGGTAAACTCATCATTAAAAAAATATACCTTTTTTATATAATTACCTCTGTTCCATGTTGTTTTGAAACTGCTATAGTATTTATACAAACTTTTATTCGAAATCAACGGTAAACTTCTTTCCTTGGCAACGTTTAATGATTTTTTTAAAATTGAAGACGTAAAACCATTTGAAAACACAAAATTTGAAATATTAGGAAACAAGCTTCCATAACGATTTAAACTATTGTTATAAGCGAATGCCTTTGTACGCAAACTAATCCCATTTGCCTTTTGGTATTGAAATTGAAATTCGGCTTTTAAAGAAGCTACATCCACACTACTTGGGCATTCACTGGCACAGGCTTTACAACTTAAGCACAGATCAAAAACCTCTTTCAATTCTTTATGGTTGAATCGATTGGATTTACTAGAATTTGTCAAAAATTCACGAAGCGCATTAGCCCTTGCTCGCGTCGTATCTTTTTCATTTCGGGTAGCTCTATAGCTTGGGCACATTGTACCTCCAAACTCGGGTAGTTTTCTGCAATCACCTGAACCATTGCACTTTTCGGCTTCCCTTAAAATTCCTTGAGACTTTGAAAAATCCAACAACGTTTCTATTTCTGGCTCTAACCTATCTGCTTTATACCTTAAAGATTGATCCATTTTAAAAGCATCAACTATCTTTCCAGGATTGAAAATATTATCCGCATCAAAAGCCGTTTTAATCTCTTTTAAAATAGCATAATTTTTATCCCCAATCATCATTGGAATGAACTCAGCACGCACAATGCCATCACCATGTTCCCCGCTCATGGAGCCTTTATACTTTTTAACCAAACGGGCAACATCAGTAGTTATTTTTCTGAACAATACAACGTCCTCGGCTTTCTTTAAATTTAAAATTGGTCGCAAATGCAACTCACCAGCTCCAGCATGGGCATAATAAATGGCATCTTGGTTATAACCTTTCATCAATGCTGAAAACTCCTTAATATAATTCGCCAGATCTGGCAGGGCCACAGCCGTATCCTCAATACATGCTGCGGATTTTTTATCTCCAATTATATTGCCTAGCAAGCCTAAACCTGCACTTCTTAAATTGTTAGCTTTATTTACATCCTCACCAACAAGTTTAGGGTTGGCATAACTTAAATTTGAAGCTTTAATATCTTCAATCAATTTATCGGCCAAAACCATAACTTCACTGGAGGTATTAGCTCTAACCTCGCACATCAAAATAGCCTTGGGGTCTTTAACGATAAACTGCCTGTTTTCAAGTTGGGTTTTGTTGTGTTTTGTACAATCCAAAATGGTTTTATCCATCATTTCGCAGGCATACAAATTGTGTTTCATGGTCAATGCCACAGCGTTCATACAACTTTGAATGCTTTCAAAATGCACAGCAACCACAATAGCCTCGAGCGGCGGCAACTTGTCCAATTTTAAAGTGATTTGCGTGGTGAATGCCAACGTACCTTCACTTCCCGAAAGCAGCTTGCACATATTGAATTTGTCATCCGATTTAGAAAAAACATCAGTTTTAATTAATTCATCTATGGCGTAACCCGTGTTTCTTCGGTGTATTTCCGGTTTAGGAAAGTTTTCAAAAATTTGGTTTCGAACTACTCTAGAATTTAATTCTTCAAAAACAGTTCTGTAAACATGTCCTTCTAAATCTGTTTGCTTCGTTTTGGCTTGAAATTCTTCAACGGTGGTTTCATTAAAAACAACCTCACTTCCATCGCTCAAAATAGCATGGATTTCTTGAACTTTATCCCGTGTAACACCATATTGAATTGAGGTCGTTCCCGAAGAATTATTACCCACCATACCACCAATCATGCAACGGTTTGAAGTTGAAGTGTTTGGTGCAAAAAATAAGCCATATGGCCTTAAATGGTTGTTTAAAGCATCGCGAACCACACCTGGTTGTACCGTTACCGTTTGGGCCTTTTCATCAACTTCAATTATTTTTGTAAAGTATTTGGAAACATCAACCACAATGCCCTCACCCACGCATTGCCCAGCAAGCGAAGTTCCAGCTGTTCTGGGAATCAATGAGGTTTTATGGGTTTTAGCAAATCTGATTAGTTCTTTTATATCTTCTTCATTTTTTGGATACGCCACCGCCAGTGGCAACATTCTGTAAACTGAGGCATCTGTTGCATAAATTGATTTTATCAAATCATCATAAAAAAGTTCACCAGAAAACTTTTTTCTTAATGCCTGTAAATGTGACGTTAATGTCATTAAATTGAAAAATTATTTACAAAACTATACAGCTCATAAAGATAATTACATTTTTGGCGTTATTTTTGTAAAATAATTCGAAGAACAAAAAAAATGATCTTTTTCTTAAAAAGGGTCGTATATACTACTAACAATAAAACTTTTAATTTATGAAGAAATTATTTTTATTATCAATTACCTTACTCGGATTTACATTTGCATCTAACGCCCAAGACATTTCGGACAATGCCATTGGATTGCGTTTAGGAGATAGCGATGGCTTTGGAGCCGAGATTTCTTATCAACGTGCTTTGGGTGAAAACAACAGACTAGAATTAGACTTAGGCCTTAGAAGTGGAAATGGTTACGACGGATACAAACTAGCTGGAATTTACCAGTGGGTTTGGATTCTGGAGGGCAATTTTAATTGGTACGCAGGTGTTGGTGGTGGACTTGGCTCTTACAGCTTTGATAATGTTCCTCCTGGATTTGATGATAGCGAGACATTCGCTTTTGTTGCTGGAGATATAGGAATCGAATATAATTTTGATATTCCACTACAATTATCTATTGACGCAAGGCCAGAATTAGGTTTTGGTGATTATAGAGACGATTTAGATTTTGATATCGCTTTAGGTATTCGTTACCGTTTCTAAAGCTAACACCATAATATATCCAAAAAGCACCTTACTAAAGGTGCTTTTTCTTTTTAACGTTAAACGAACAACATGCAATCATCACAACTTTTAACTTCACCATAATAGGTTCTTCTGTATTTGTGAAGCGTTTTAACTGGTAGTCCCAGCAAATATTTTTTAATGTATGTAACCCTAGTTGTTAATTCGCCCATTTTTACGCTGTGTCGTTTTTCGTATTTTGTTTTTCTTCTGATATATAATATTTTCATATATAGTATTATTTTAAACTTACTATTGATCTAATGCTTTTATTAATTAGTGACGCGTTAATCTCATTTCTATATTTCGCGGCTTAAACCCTTTATTTTTGAACATGTTAACGGCAGGATTATCCTTATTTATATGAATGGCAATATCTCCCTTACAATAGTTAATGGTGTGCTCAATCAATTTTTTGCCAATTCCTTTTCCACGAAACTCCTTCTTAACAACAACATAAACCAATATGTTCTCAGAAAGATATTCGTTCATTCCCGTTCTATTTACCACAACAGCACCTGCAATTTCGTCTTTATGCTCAAGTAAAAATACATAACCGCCTAACCCCGGAATCTCTTTTGCAGCGTACATTAAGGACTTTCTAATGGCGCTCTTCGAGTCGCGAAACTGGTCGAAATTCTGAAACAAAAAATTGGTAATGCGGTTTATGTTAATGATTGACAGCCTAGTAAAGGCATCATAGGTTTTTATGGTCATGTATAGAAAATTATTTGCAGTCTTTTCTAATTTTAAAAAAGATTAAACTTAAAAAATGGAATGAGGTTAATGTATCGCTGAGAACGGTACTTTTTTATTCAAAAACAGGATTTACCTGAAATCAATTAAAAACTAGATTGCTGGAGGGATAAATTTATCTGATTGATTTCTAAAAACCAAAAAATTAAAGTTGAAGACTCTGTAATTTTGTTCTTTACCTATTCCTTTTTTCATATTTGCAAAATTACAAAAACAGAGCGCTAATCGCAAACGGATAGGCCCGAGAGAATCACAAGACTATGTTAAATAAAAAAGCTTCCAAAATATTGGAAGCTTTTTTATTGTGCAGTAAATAGATTTCTATTCCTTAGCGGGTGCGTTGAGCTTTGTGCTCATTTCCATAGAAATTGCTGATTTATCAAACTTAAGTTTTCCAGCCATAGTTTCAATAATACAACTGTTGTCTTTGTCGTTTAAATCTGCCACTTTTCCATGTAACCCACTTTTGGTTACTATTTTATCGCCGCGTTTTAATTCGGCAGCAAATTTCTTTTCTTTCTTTGCACGTTTCATTTGTGGTGCTATCATAAAGAAATACACTACCACAAACATTAATACGAATGGCAATAAACTGCCAATTCCTCCTTCTCCCATTTTAAATATAATTAGTGAGCCGCAGCTGGTGTTGGTTTATTTGGATCTGGCTTTACAAAAGCGGTTATTTTAACCACTTCGCTGCCTTTTTCTGTATTTGCTGTAACGGTAATGGTTTTCGAAACTTTATTGGAACCACTTCCATTAAACTTTACTGTAAATTGACCGGTGTCGCCTGGGTTCAAAGGATCTCTGCTCCAATCTTGGGGAACAGTACAGCCGCATGAGCTTTTAATATCGGTTATAACCAAAGGGGCATCACCGGTATTTTTGTATGTAAATACGGTTTCAACTGGTGTTTTGGCTTCAATTTCACCAAAATCATGTTCGGTTTTATCGAACTCAATTACAGGAAATTGCGATGCCACGGCATCTCTTTCTGCTGCAGCTGCCACATTGCTTTCTTCAATTTTTTTGGCGGCATTCTCTTTACATGATGTAAAAGCCACCAAACATAAGGCACTAAGGCTTAAAATTATTTTTTTCATAATAGATATATTAATTTTTAAGGTGAACAAAAATAACAATTATTTAACCGATTAAAAATTTTAAACAGTTTCTTAACAGAAATTTACATCAATCCCCTACCCACTTTTTTCAATTTACTGTTAGCCTCGTATTCCTTAACCAGTTTATCTAAAATACCGTTGATAAATATGCTACTTTTTGGTGTTGAATATTCCTTAGATATTTCCAAATACTCATTGATGGTAACCTTTACTGGAATGGACGGGAAATTTTTTAACTCACAAATAGCCATTTGAAGCAACACATAATCTACATTGGCAATCCTATCGGCATCCCAGTTTTGTGTTTTAAGGTCAATTTCCTCGTTTATTACCGTTCTATTCAAAAGTGTTTTTTTGAACAAATCGATGGCAAACTGTTTATCCTCAATATCTTTATACAATTGTGGCACAAAAAAGCCTTCTGCTACATTTGCTTTTGATTTTCGCAACAGTTTTAAAATAGTTGTGTTTACCGTAGGAAGATCGTCCAACCAGGTTAAGTTTTTATCCTCCAAATAATCATAAAGCTTCTCGTTGGGGGCGATTATTTCCTTGAAAACATCTACAATAAACTCTTTGTCCTCATGAAAATCAGATACTCGAGTTTTCATGTATTCCTTATATAAATCACTAGAAGTTATGGCTTTAAAAACAACATCTACATATTCGCCATCAAGTTCCCAATAATTTATTTTATTCGCTTCTAACTGGTTATTAAGTTGAAGGTTTTCGCATAAATTTTTCAATAGATGGTTGTTAACAAACTTTCGATTTGGGTCTTTGTCTTCTTTTGTGGCAAGGTGCTTATTTTGCTTCTTTTGCAAGTCATCTTCAGCTCTTTTTTGAACTTCAATCAACAGCGAAATTAAAAGCAAGTAAAGATTGTACATATTATCAATACTATACAGCAAAAACTTTTGGTCTTTACTAAAATCATCACTTTCACTGCCCTTAAAAGCATATAGTGTTTGCATTACTTTTACACGAATATGTCTCCTGGTTAACATCATTGCAAAGAACTTTAATTAAAAAGATGAAAATTTATCACGGTTTTTACGCTGCAAAAATAAAACTATATTTAAAAACAAACACTTTAAATTTACTTTAATTACAGTAATTGCTTTAAGTCTTTTTTAACAACTTCGTAATTGTTACAACAGGATTTATTGGCATTTAAACCATATATTTGCCCTGCTATCTCTTATTGCAATAATGAAAGAATTACAGCATCTAAACAAATATTTTATAAAATATAGAACGCACTTTATAATTGGTATTCTTATTACCATTTTAGCACGTATATTTCTGGTTTACACACCCAGGTATGTAAAAAAAATATTCATAGCTATTGAAAAATATGCGGATGGAGGGGTTGCTGAAAGTGCATTCAAATCCGAATTAACCGAAGCCATTCTTTATATTATTGGAGCGGCCATTATTGGTGGCATCCTAACGTTTTTTATGCGGCAAACCATCATTAACGTGTCACGCTTCATAGAATTCGATTTAAAAAATGAAGTTTACGAACACTACCAAAAACTATCCTTAAATTTCTACAAGAAAAATAGAACTGGGGATTTGATGAACCGTATTACTGAAGATGTCGGTCGGGTTAGGATGTATGTTGGCCCAGCACTTATGTATAGCATCAACACAATTACACTGTTTGTTATTGTAATAATTTATATGCTGAATGCCTCACCAAAGCTTACCCTGTATACTATTTTGCCTTTGCCTATTTTATCGGTAATCATTTATAAACTAAGTCGCGAAATCCATAAACGCAGTACCATAGTTCAGGAATATTTGTCTAAGCTTTCTACGTTTACACAAGAGTCTTTTAGTGGTATTTCTGTTATAAAAGCTTATGGCATTGAGCCCCAAACCTCATTTAACTTTAAAACTTTAGCCGAAGAAAGCAAAGTCAAGCAAATTGACTTGGCAAAAGTACAAGCTTGGTTTTTCCCTATGATGATTTTACTTATTGGTACCAGTAACCTTATGGTTATTTATATTGGTGGCATGCAATATATAAATGGTGAAATAAACAGCATAGGCACCATTGCAGAGTTTATTATTTATGTAAATATGCTTACATGGCCGGTAGCAACTGTGGGTTGGGTTACCTCAATTGTACAACAAGCCGAAGCTTCCCAAAACCGCATTAATGAGTTTTTAAAAATTGAACCAGAAATTAAGAATTTAGTTATCGCTGAAACAGAAATTACTGGCGATATTTTTTTCGATAATGTTTCATTCACCTATGACGACACCAATATTCAAGCCTTAAAAGGAGTAAGCTTTAGCCTAAAAGAAGGCGAAACATTAGCCATTTTGGGGAAAACCGGTGCCGGAAAATCTACAATTCTGGATTTGATTGGAAGACTTTATGATATAGATGAAGGCTCCATAAAAATTAACGGTACAGAAATCAAAGAGCATAATTTAAATGGCTTAAGAAATAGTATTGGTTATGTGCCACAAGATGCCTTTCTGTTTTCCGATAGTATAAAAAACAATATAAAATTTGGAAAACAGGATGCCACCGAAGAGGATGTTATTGAGGCAGCCAAAAATGCCCAAGTTCATAAAAACATTGTGAAATTCAACAAAGGATACGATACGGTATTGGGGGAACGTGGCATTACGCTTTCTGGGGGACAAAAGCAACGTGTTTCCATTGCAAGGGCCATTATTAGATCACCCAAAATATTATTATTTGATGATTGTTTATCTGCCGTAGATACTGAAACCGAAGAAAAAATATTGAAAACATTGGGTAAAATATCTAAAGCGAAAACGGCAGTTATTGTTAGCCACAGAGTTTCTTCTGCGAAAAACGCCGATAAAATTATTGTTTTAGATAACGGCAAAATTGTTCAAGAAGGTACACATGACTCGCTTATAAATATTGATGGTTATTACAAACACCTCTATCTAAAACAATTGAGCCAACCTATGGGTCACTAAATCTCAACCTGTTCACTGTTAATTAATTAGGTGCATTTTATTCAATTAAATTCAATAAAAGATTGAATTCTAAAAAGAAACTTTAAAAAATGTTGGTTAGTATCGGTTTTTTTTAGATTTTTGGTAAACTATTGATTAATAAAAAATTTAATTCAACTATGAAGAACAACGATATGATGGAGAAAGAGGAAATTTTTTCGAAAGTATTAAGGGCAGGAAGACGCACTTATTTTTTTGACGTAAGGGCAACTAAAGCAGAGGATTACTACTTAACAATTACTGAGAGTAAAAAGTTCACAAACGACGACGGGTCTTTTCATTACAAAAAACACAAAATATACATATACAAAGAGGACTTTGAAGAATTTAAGGAAATATTGTCTGAAATGACGGATTTTATTATTGATGAGAAAGGTGATGAAGTAATTAGCGAAAGACACCAAAAAGATTTCAAAAAGGATTACGACGATAGCCCGCGAGTTACCGAAGACCAATTAAAAACTCCAGGAAGTTTTACCGATATCGACTTTGATGATATATAATCGGAATATCCTTTAAAATATTACAAAAACCGTTGTATTAGAATATAACGGTTTTTTTATGATTTAACCACAACCAAAGTCGTACCCAAAACACCAATAAAATACGCCAAAGCAATTGGCCAGCCAAAAATTGTGGCCAACATAAAAAATAATGCCAAAACCCAAATAGGCACCAATGTATTGGCAACTGTAAACCTAAATGTAGAAAGAAACTCAATTTCGGTAACCTTGGGTTGAACCATAAGTTTCCAAATGGCGTAGGGAACAATTAACAAAACAATTAAAACAACGTAAAAAAACGACTTGATAAATTGATTTTTCTTTTTCTCGACGCTCTCAACAACCTTAAAATTGCTGGATATGGTTTTATTAACGCTTACAGGGTTTAAAAAATCGACTTGTAATTCGTTAAGCTTAACCAATATTTCCGTATAGTTTTCGGATGGAATATGGGTTGCTAGTTTTGACATTTCCGATTGAATTTTGTTCTTCAAAAGAATCACAGATTTATTTTTATCTTTTAATACAAAATCTTTCGCAGGTATTGGATTTCCAAAAAACAACGAAGCACTATCTGGAAATTTTTCTGCATGTTCATAATTAATTCCAGTAGGAATCAATTGTAAATCTGTTTTGGGAAATTGTTCAAGCGTTTCAAAAACTATTCGCGTAAAACCCTTGCTCAAAGGCCTCACAGTACGGTTTAAACAGTGGTTTCCCTCAGGAAAAATAACAACAGCCTCCTTTTCCTTTAACAATTTGGAGCATGCTTTAAAAATAGCCGAATTGTTATTCAAATTGGCCCAACCGTCTCTTATCCTAAACACCGGAACCATTTGCAATGTTCCTAAAATTTTTGCTATAAGAGGACTCTTGAATACGGCCGCTCGGGTTAAAAAATATAAAAATCGCTTGTTTTTAATTGCTATAATCAACGGATCTAACAACGCGTTATGGTGATTACACAGGAATAAAACAGGCTTTTCCTTTGGAATTAAATGGGCGCCATTAACCTCAATTCTTTTAAAATAAAAAAACATGGCCAAATTTAGATAAGCACGTACACTATAGAGCCAAATTGTTTTTACCATGCTATACTTTTGATGCTTTATATGACCAATAAAAGGCCAAGGTTAACCCGGAAATTATATGCCAAATACCCCAAAATGCCGCTAAAATGGCCATTCCACCCAATCCGTCAAAAAAGGTGAATATCAACAAAAGACCTAAACCAGAATTTTGAATTCCAGTTTCAATGGTCAAGGTCTTCTGATTAGCAAATGAAAGCCTGAATAGCCTAGCCACTAAAAAACCCAAAATCAAAGCCAAAATATTATGTCCAATTCCTAAAAGCATAACATGGTGGATGTAACTTTTGAAAACATAAATATTTTTTAAAAATGCCAAAACAACAATCAAGGCAAATACAATAATTGAAAATGGTTTTAAAATTTTAGATAATTTGTCCGCCAATAACCCATTCCTATATTTTAATGCCATGCCCAAAACTAACGGAATTCCAAGTATTAGAAGTACCAATACTATCAATTCAAAAGGGCTCAATGCAACTTCTTTTAAAATTTGTGCCGTTGGTTGATACAAACTTCCATAAAACTGAAAATTAAACGGTGTCATAAAAACAGCCATGAACGTAGCAAAAGCAGTTAAGCTAACAGATAATGCCGAATTCCCTTTTGCCAGATGCGTCATGAAGTTAGAAATATTACCTCCAGGACAAGCAGCTACCATAACCATACCCAAAGCAATACTAGGCTGTGGTTTAAATAGAATTACCAAAATAAAAGTTAACAATGGCAACAGTATAAACTGTGACAAAACCCCAACAATCAATAACTTGGGCGTTTTAAGCAATTGTTTAAAGTCATCAATGGTAATACCAAGGGCCACTCCAAACATAACAATCGCCAAAGCAATATTTAACGCCCACAACCCAGTACTATCAAAGTTAATTTTTGCTTGGTCTAGTTCTTGCATATTTTTAAGATACGGTAGTGCCGTTTTTAACTTTATTTTCTGGATTTAACAGTATAACATCGTTATCGTTTACAGCCCCTAAAACCAAACATTCACTCATAAATCTGGAAATTTGCTTTTTGGGAAAATTAATAACCGCCACAATCTGCTTGTTCATCAAGTCTTCTTTTTTGTAAAGGGTTGTTATCTGAGCAGAAGATTTTTTAATCCCTAAATCTCCAAAATCAATGGTAAGTTGATAGGCAGGTTTTCTTGCCTGAGGAAAATCGTTCACTTCAATAATGGTGCCTATCCTTAAATCAACTTTACTGAAATCTTCAAAAGTTATGTGCTTGTTCATTTTTTAAAAATACAATTTATCACGAACTTTGGAAAAACTAAAATTATGGCCCGTACATCCTCAAATATGCTTCCGTTAGGCACCGAAGCTCCTTATTTTGAACTTCCCGATACTGTTAGCGAAAAACTCGTAAATCTTGATAGAGAAAAGGGCAAAGTAGGCACCGTAATCATGTTTATTTGCAATCATTGCCCATTTGTAATACATGTGAATTCTAAAATTGTTGATATAGCCAATGTGTACGCCAAACTAGGGATTAGCTTTATTGCTATATCAAGTAACGACGTGGAAAACTATCCTCAGGATTCCCCAGAAAACATGAAAGTTCATGCCGTGAATGAACATTACCCTTTTCCTTATTTATATGATGAAAGCCAAGAAGTAGCCAAAGCTTACGATGCTGCTTGTACACCAGATTTTTATGTTTTCAATGCCGGTTTAAAATTGGTTTACCGTGGACAACTTGATGATTCACGACCAGAAAACGGCATAGCCTTAACAGGCAAAGATTTAAAACATGCTCTGGATTGTTTGATTTTGGATAAGGAAAATACTCAATTACAAAAACCTAGCATTGGCTGTAATATAAAATGGAAAAAACCATTTTGAGCTTTTCTTTTTGGATTTAAAGATTTAACTGATAAACGCCAACATCAAGCCATTTTCCAAATTTAAAGCCAACTTCTTTAAAATGGCCGACCAACATAAAATTAAATTTTTCATGTAGTTTAACACTTGCATCATTTGGAAGGGTTAAAACGCCCAAAGCCGCATGCAGATTTTGCTTTTTAAGAAGCTGAAGCAACTCCTTGTATAATTTTGTACCAACCTGTTTTCCATGCAATCCATTTTTCACATAAACCGTAGTTTCAACTGTATTTTTGTAGGCTGGTTTCGGCCTGAATCTGCTTCCATATGCATAACCCAAAAGTTCGTTGTTTTCTTCAAAAACAAGGAAAGGATATTCGGCAATAATTTTAGCCATTTTATTCTCAAAAGCACCTAAAGATAAAGGTTCAATATCAAAAGTCACCACAGAATTTAACACATAATAATTGTAAATCTCTAATAACGATTTAGCATCATCAATATGTACTTGCCTTATCATTTAAAGCCAGCCTTTTCGTTTTAATAAATTTTCAATATGTACATAATGATGGCTACTGTGCCATGCATAATTACCAATATTACATTTTAACGTGACCTTACTATTTGTTTCAGGATGAATGAAATATTTGTTCAACTCTTCATTCGAAAGTGTTTTAATCAAATAAACTAATTTAAAATGAACAATTTTAATGTGATTTAAAGACATTTCAATTGGAGCAGTTTTAGAATCTACAAGTTCTGCCCAACGGTCTTCAAAATAAGCCTTTATAACTGGAGAATCTTCCGTTAACGCCCATTTAAAACGCGAATAACTATGATGATGACTATCTGAAATATGGTGCACAACTTGCCGTATCGTCCAACCATTTGGCCTGTATGGGGTATCCAATTGTTGGTCTGAAAGGTTTTCAACCAACTTCTTCAATCTTTTGGGAAAATGCTCTAAAATAGAAATCCAACTTTCTATTTGCTCCTTTGAAATATTCGTCGGACAGTCAAATTTTCCAATTGGGTATCTAAGCTGCAGAAGTTCTTGCTCTGTCATAAACAAATATAAAAATTTACGCCAAATAAAGTAATCAATTTATATTACCTTATTTGGCGTAATCAATAGTTTTATTTACCCTTGATTAAAGCAGAGCAAAATAGTTTAAAGCTTGATTAATTACCAGCTTCAAGCATATCCACCTTTTCTTTTAAGCTTTTAAATTTATCTGTTTCACCTAAAATACTATATATATTCATTAATGTTCTCGCAGCCTCAACATTGTCCTCATTTATGTCTAAGGCCTTAGACAAGTAAGGAATAGCTTCCCTGTAAAGGTTTTTTCTCTTTTCTCTTAACTCATCATACCTTAAATTATCTGCTCTAGAAGTACCCAAGCCATTCATTTCTTCAATAAGCGGTCTTTCCTCACCTAAAATTAGAGCCGCAAGGTTTATATAAGCGTTTATGTAATTTGGATCTAACTCTATAGCCTTTTTATAATAACCCTTCGCCTCTTCAGGATGGTCCGATTCGGATGAAATAACCCCTAAGTTATATTGCAGTTCTGGATTTTGAGGATCTAGCTGAGTTGCTTTTTCAAGCAGTTCTTTGAACCTTTCTGTATTCCCCATTTTAAAATAAATGTTCGCTTCGTTCAATAACAAATTGATATCATCTGGACTTTCTTCCCTAGCAGCCTTCATTGCTTCAAGAGCCCCCTCATCATTACCTTGAGTAACATATATTAAGGCAATATTTTTAACAATTTCTGGTTTTTTTGATTCGGTAACACGTTCACCTGGATCTTTATGACTTTTGGCTTTTACATAAATATCACGAGTACTTTTATCCATAGTTTCTTCTTCTCCAGTCTCAACATTGGTTGCGTAATATTCTGTTTTAACTCCTGTAAATCCTAAATCTTTCAGTTCTTCGTAAAGTGACAAAGCTCTATCATATTCTTTAACGTTTACAGCAGCAGATGCTGCATAATAAAGAAATAATGTGTCTTTTGTTGAAGCCCTGTAAGATCTTTCGAAATACTTAGATGCCTTTAAATAATCTTTTGCTTCATAGGCATCGTTACCAGCAGTAAGCATTTCATTTAACATTTTTACCTTAAGCTCCTCAACCTCATTTTGGTAATCACCTTCAACTTTACTCAAACTTTCCAGTGAAGCATCAATATCGGCATCAGATCCTTTTCCATTTGCATATAAAGTTTGAGCTTGCAAGAAGTAATATTTGGCCTTAGTTTTATCGTCCATAGCAGACATTAAAGATTCAGCCTGTTTTAAAGCAGCTTTTGCTTCAGCAAAATTGCTAGATTTAATAGCCTTTTCAACAGCTTTCAGTTCCTTTTTTTGTGCAAATGAAAATGCACTAACCGAAATAGCTAAAGCTACAAGAATTCCTTTTTTCATTTTTTGTAATATTTAATTTAACTTTCAGTGTTATTGTTGTCTAAGTTGGTATCAAGAGTTGTGCCATCTTCACTAGCACCAGTAATATCTTGGCTTTCTGCATCATTTCCATCAACTTCTTCTTCATCACGCATTACTTTGGCTACAGCAGCAATAGAGTCAGTACCTTTAAGATTAATTAATTTAACCCCTTGAGTCGCTCTTCCCATAACTCTTAAATCGGCAACCACCATTCTAATGGCAATTCCTGATTTATTGATAATCATTAAATCGTCATTATCATTTACAGATTTAATAGCTACTAATTTACCTGTTTTTTCTGTAATAGAAATGGTTTTTACACCTTTTCCACCCCTGTTGGTGATTCTGTATACGGGTTCTCCATCTTCCGGGTCATCAATGTAGGTGCGCTTACCATAACCATTTTCCGAAACCACCAAAACAGACTCTTCTTGAGGGTTTTCAATAGTTACCATTCCTATTACTTCATCATTATCATGACCAAGGGTAATTCCCCTAACACCGGAGGCGCTACGTCCCATTGGCCTTGTTTTGGCTTCTTCAAACCGAATGGCTTTACCCGATTTCAATGCCAACATAACTTGGCTATTACCGGTTGTTAATTTAGCCTCTAGCAACTCATCATTATCCTTAATCGTAATGGCATTTATACCGTTTGTACGCGGACGGGAATACTGTTCCAATGAAGTTTTTTTAACCTGACCATTTTTAGTAGCCATAATGACATAATGGCTATTGATGTAATCTTCATCCTTTAAATCTTGGGTACAGATGAAGGCCATTACTTTATCATCCTGCTCAATATTTATCAGGTTTTGAATGGCTCTTCCTTTTGAAGTTTTGCTTCCTTCCGGAATTTCGTATACCCTCATCCAGAAACACTTCCCTTTTAAGGTGAAGAACAACATGTATTGATGATTGGTACCCACAAAAAGATGCTCCAAGAAATCTTCATTTCTAGTGGTTGAAGCCTTTTGTCCAACGCCTCCCCTGTTCTGCGTTTTGTATTCGGTAAGCGATGTACGCTTTATATAGCCTGCATGTGAAATGGTAATCACCACTTTTTCGTCAGGAATCATATCTTCAATACTTAAATCCCCACCAGCATACTCAATAGTCGAACGACGCTCATCACCATATTTATCTCTAACCTCTTCCAACTCTTGTTTAATGATATCCATTCTTCTTTCCTTTTTGTCAAGGATATCCTTTAAGTCTTCAATAGTTTTCATCAACTCCTCATACTCAGAGCGTAGTTTATCTTGCTCCAATCCGGTAAGCTGACGTAATCGCATTTCAACAATGGCCTTAGCTTGAATTTCTGTTAATTTAAAGCGTTCCATTAATTTTTCGCGCGCTTCATCAGCATTTGAAGATGCTCTAATCAATGCGATAACCTCATCGATGTTATCGGATGCAATGATTAAACCTTCTAAAATATGAGCGCGTTCTTCAGCTTTACGCAATTCAAAAGTTGTACGTCTAACAACAACTTCGTGCCTGTGCTCCACAAAATAATGAATGAGATCCTTTAAGTTCAATAATTGCGGACGACCATTAACCAACGCAATGTTATTAACACTAAATGAGGATTGTAGCGAAGTGTACTTAAATAATTTGTTTAATACAATGTTCGGAATCGCATCACGCTTTAAAACATAAACAATGCGCATTCCCTTTCTATCAGACTCATCTCGAATAGTGGCAATACCTTCAAGTTTTTTCTCATTTACCAAATCGGCAGTTTTCTTAATCATATCTGCCTTGTTGACCTGGTATGGAATTTCAGTCACCACTATACACTCGCGCCCGTTAACTTCCTCAACATTGGCTTTAGCACGAATCACGATACGTCCCCGCCCAGTTTGGAAAGCTTCTTTAACACCATCGTAACCGTAAATAGTTCCACCTGTTGGAAAATCAGGCGCTTTAACGTGCTGAATAAGCTCATCAACTTCAATAGCCGGGTTCTCAATATATGCTATGGTACCATTTACAACCTCTGTAATATTATGGGGAGGCATATTTGTCGCCATACCAACGGCAATACCTGAAGCTCCATTTACCAAAAGCCCGGGAATACGGGTTGGCAAAACTGTTGGCTCCTTTAATGTATCGTCAAAATTTAATTGGTGGTCTACTGTTTCCTTTTCAATATCTGCCAACATATCCTCAGATATTTTACGCATACGCGCTTCAGTATAACGCATTGCTGCTGGGCTATCACCATCAATAGAACCAAAATTTCCCTGCCCGTCAACTAGCATATAGCGCAAACTCCATTCTTGGGCCATTCGTACCATGGCATCGTAAACCGATGTATCACCATGGGGATGGTATTTTCCCAAAACTTCTCCAACTATTCTTGCTGATTTTTTATGTGCCGAATTTGCTCTAACCCCTAGTTCGTGCATGCCATAAAGTACACGTCTGTGAACTGGTTTTAAACCATCTCTTACATCTGGTAAAGCACGTGACACAATGACCGACATTGAATAGTCAATGTAAGCCGATTTCATCTCATCTTCAATGTTAATAGGGATCAATTTTTCTCCTTCTGCCATAAATAATTCAATTTAGTTTTACGAGTTTTTCAAAACATGCTAATATAAATATTTCATTAGTTTCAACTGGTGTTTCAATGGTAATTTTTAATGTTTTTATTAACAATTTTGGATGCTTTTTCGGTTGATAAGTAAACCTTTAATTATTTTGATTTTATAAAGTTTTTTTCGTCAATTAGCATTTTAGATACAATTTAAGGTATAGTTTTTGCCTTTAGTAAAATGTTTTACTATTTTTAATGCTGAAAGGACAAGAATATGGATGATAATTTTTCCCCAAGAGTAAAAGATGTTATTGCATACAGCAAGGAGGAAGCATTGCGTTTAGGCCATGATTTCATTGGTACTGAGCACTTAATGCTTGGCCTTTTGCGCGACGGCAATGGCAAGGCCATTAACATATTAAATGCCTTAGAAATTGATTTAAACCATTTAAGGCGAAAGGTTGAAATTTTAAGTCCTGCTAACCCCAATATTGCTGTAGCTTCAAACCAAAAGAAAAACCTACATCTTACAAGGCAAGCAGAACGTGCTTTAAAAACAACGTTTTTAGAGGCTAAATTATTTCAAAGCACCTCAATTAACACGGCGCATCTTTTGCTCTGTATCTTAAGAAACGAAAACGACCCCACTACCAAGCTTTTGAATAAGCTTAAAGTTGACTACGATAATGTTAAAGAACAATTTAAACTCATGATTACAAACGATAATAATTATATAGAACCCAAAGCCGAATCATTTCAGGATGACGACAACAATCCTGAGGATGAAGCCTCAAAAGACATTTTTAATGCTCCCGCTGGAAAAAGCAATAAAAAGTCCAAAACCCCTGTTTTGGATAACTTTGGACGTGATTTAACCGCTTTGGCCGAGGAAGGCAAACTTGACCCCGTTGTAGGTAGAGAAAAAGAAATTCAGCGTGTTTCCCAAGTTTTAAGCAGAAGGAAGAAAAACAACCCGCTTTTAATTGGTGAGCCCGGCGTAGGTAAATCTGCTATTGCAGAAGGTTTAGCGCTTAGGATTGTAAAAAGAAAAGTTTCGCGAATTCTTTTTAACAAGCGTGTGGTAACACTTGATTTAGCGAGTTTAGTGGCTGGAACTAAATACCGCGGGCAGTTTGAAGAGCGGATGAAAGCTGTGATGAACGAGCTTGAAAAAAATGATGATGTTATTTTATTCATAGACGAAATCCACACCATAGTTGGAGCAGGTGGTGCAACGGGAAGTTTAGATGCATCAAACATGTTCAAACCTGCTTTGGCACGTGGAGAAATTCAGTGCATTGGAGCTACTACCCTGGATGAATACAGACAGTATATAGAAAAAGATGGAGCTTTAGAGCGCCGTTTTCAAAAGGTAATTGTGGAGCCCACTTCTGTTGAGGAAACCATTGAAATCCTTAATAACATTAAGGCCAAATATGAAGACCATCACAATGTTGATTACACTCCAGATGCCATTGAAGCTTGTGTGAAATTGACAAACCGATACATGACCGAACGTTTCTTACCAGATAAGGCCATTGACGCTTTGGATGAGGCAGGTTCTCGCGTACACATCACAAATATAGATGTGCCTAAACAAATCATAGAGCTTGAAAAGCAACTTGAGGCCATTAAAGAGACTAAAAATGCCGTTGTTAGAAAGCAAAAATACGAGGAAGCCGCTAAATTGAGAGATGATGAAAAGCGACTTGAAAAAGAATTGGCCATTGCCCAAGAGAAATGGGAAGAAGACACCAAGCAACACCGTGAGGTTGTAACGGAAGATAATGTTGCAGATGTAGTTTCCATGATGACAGGTGTTCCCGTTAATAGAATTGCCCAAACTGAAATCAATAAACTTGCCCAACTACCAAACCTTATTAAAGGCAAAGTTATTGGTCAGGATGAAGCCGTCTCAAAGGTTGTTAAGGCCATACAGCGCAACCGTGCCGGACTTAAAGACCCCAATAAACCAATTGGTTCATTTATTTTCTTGGGGCAAACTGGTGTTGGAAAAACACAATTGGCAAAAGTATTGTCCCGTGAATTATTTGATAGTGAAGATTCTCTGATTAGAATAGACATGAGCGAATACATGGAAAAATTTGCCATTTCTAGATTAATTGGTGCACCTCCAGGATATGTTGGCTACGAAGAAGGCGGACAACTAACTGAAAAAGTTAGACGCAAACCTTATGCGGTTATTCTTTTAGATGAAATTGAAAAAGCGCATCCAGATGTATTTAATATGCTCTTGCAAGTGCTTGACGATGGATATTTAACAGATAGTTTGGGCAGAAAAATTGATTTTAGAAATACTATTATTATTATGACATCCAACATTGGAGCCAGAAAACTTAAAGATTTTGGAACAGGCATTGGATTTGGTACTGCATCGCAAAAGGCCCAGGAAGATGCCAATGCAAGAAGCGTTATTGAGAACGCACTCAAAAAGTCTTTTGCCCCTGAGTTTTTAAATAGAATTGATGATGTCGTAGTTTTCAACCCGTTAGAGAAAGAAGACATAAACAAAATCATTGATATTGAGCTAGAAAAGCTTTTGCTTAGAATTAATGGATTGGGCTATCAATTAACCTTGACCAAGTCAGCTAAAGATTTTATAGCTGAAAAAGGCTTTGACAAACAATATGGTGCACGGCCTTTAAAAAGAGCAATTCAAAAATATGTTGAAGACGCCCTAGCAGAGGAAATTGTGGCTTCAAATCTTCAAGAAGGTGATGAAATCAATATTGATTTAGATAATAAAACTGAAGAATTAAAAATTTCAATTAAAAAGGCCGAAAAGCCCACTGAATCTTAAATCTAATATTGAATAGAATAACAGCAAAGCCCGTGTTAGTGATAATACGGGCTTTTTTAATTCATCCCTAATAACTTGATTTTGGAACCCGAAACAACAATATAATCCCGGATAAAAAGAAGATAAATAAAAATAATATACCATTTCTCATACTGCCCGTTAACTGATCTATAAAGGCGAAAATGACCATGCCAATAACAATCCCAATCTTTTCGGCCACATCATAAAAACTAAAGTATGATGTAGTATCATCTGTTTCTGGTAAAAATTTAGAATATGTTGAACGTGCCAAAGATTGAATGCCCCCCATAACCAAACCAACAATTCCGGCTGCAATATAAAACTGCAAAGGTGTTACCATAAAATAGGCATAAAAACATAAGGACATCCAAATAAAATTAACGGCAATTAAGGCTTTAATGTTACCAAATTTAGCTGAAGCCCTTGAAGTCAATATAGCTCCCACAATAGCCACTAACTGAATAACCAATATACTAACAATTAATCCTGTGGTTTTTTCACCATCGCTGTCCCACGCAATTTCTTCTTCACCAAAATAGACTGCAACAAGCATAATGGTTTGCACAGCCATGCTAAACACAAAAAAAGCATACAAATAACGTTTTAAACGAAGGTTTTCTTTGAGTTGTTCCCATACTTGTTTCAACTCTTTCAGACCATTAAAAATAACCGAAGTAGTAACTTTATGTCCTGAAGAAGCTCCTTTTGGCAGATAATAAAATGTATATTGGCTAAATAAAGCCCACCAAATTCCAACGGTAATAAACGAATAACGCATCATTTGCATTTTTGCCACACCCTCGCTTTGCGTCATTACCATAATCAGGTTAACAATCAACAAAATAACACTACCTACATAACCCATTGAAAACCCTTTAGCACTAACACTATCTTGCTGTTCAGGAAATGCTATATCTGGAAGATACGAGTTGTAAAACACCAAACTGCCCCAATAACCTATAAGCCCCATAAAGTAAAACAGCAAACTTAAATGTATACCACTCGGGGAAATATCAAACCAATACAAGCCAATACAACCTGCGCTACCAACATAGCAGAAAAACTTTAAAAAGTTCTTTTTATTACCAACATAATCTGCGATTCCTGAAAGCACTGGGGACATTACAGAAACTACCAAAAAAGTAAATGCGGTTACAAACGTAATTAACGCGGTGCTTTTGAACTCATAACCAAAAGCCCAAACCGTTTTAATTTCCGAAGCACTTGATATAAATAAAGCTGAATAGAAAATGGGAAAAATAGATGAGGCTATGGTGAGTGTATAAACGGAATTTGCCCAATCGTAAAACGCCCAAGCATTAAGAAGTTTTTTACTTCCTTTTTTTAGCTGATCCATAAAAAAAAAGCTGCCTTTTATTAGCAGCTTCTAAAGTAACTAAAATTTTTATTTGAATAGCAGCAACTATTCCCTAAATGAAGTTATTCCGAATTTCTTCGCTTCGGCAATAGCTTTCGGAGCTATTGCCTCAAGATTTGCTATGCGCGAATCGTTGGAAGGGTGTGTGCTCAAAATTTCTGGTGGTGCTTGTCCCCCGCTATTAGCTTTCATACGTTTCCAAAGTTCTGCAGCCTCTGTCGGGTTATAACCAGCAATGGCCATTAAGTATACCCCAATGTTATCCGCCTCGGTTTCATGCGCCCTACTAAAAGGCAACATAACACCAACCGTAGAACCCACTCCATAATATTGATTAAACGCATTTCTTGATTTTTCATCTTGAATGGCAATATTGCCCGCTACGGCACCCAATTGTTGTAACATGCCTGCACTCATGCGCTGTTGCCCATGATTTGCCAAAGCGTGAGCCACCTCGTGTCCCATAATAGCTGCCAAACCGGTTTCGTTTTTTGCAATGGGCAAAATACCTGTATAAACAACTATTTTCCCCCCAGGCATACACCAAGCATTTACGGTTTTATCTTCAACTAAGTTATATTCCCATTTATAATCGTTAAGATAACCTTGATGCCCGTTAGCATTTAAATAACGTTCTGCCGCAACGGCAATGCGCTGACCAACTCGAGTTACCATAGCGGCTTCGGAAGTGCCAGTTACCACTTTATTTTCACTCAAAAACTGATTATATTGTGCAAAAGACGTTGGAAATAATTGAGAATTTGGCACCAAAGCCATGGTTTTTTTTCCGGTGAATGGATTTGTTGCACAGGATATTGCAACCAAGACCATGCCTAATATTAAAAATGCTTTTTTCAGCTTCATTATTTTAAATTTTTTATTGTTGTTAAAAATACAAAAATCATACCTTAATTTTATGACACAATTTGCATTTATTCGTCACAAGACCATAAATTAATTCTGACTTTTAATTTGTAAAGTTTTTAACTTATCAACGACTGTTATCAAAAACAAAAAATGAAGAAAATACTTTTACTTACCTTAGTTTTATTAGTCTTTAATTGCAAAGGAAACACACAAAAACCATCAAAAAAAGAATATACTGTAGTTAAAACTGAAGCGGAATGGAAAACCCAACTTACCGAAAAAGAGTTTTATGTTTTGAGAAAAGCTGGTACTGAACGTGCATTTAGCAGCCCGCTAAACAAAAACTATGAAGAAGGTGTTTACATATGCAAAGGTTGCGATACGCCTTTGTTTAAAAGTGAGCACAAATTTGATTCTGGCACCGGATGGCCCAGTTTTGACCAAGAAATTAAGGGTAATGTAGCTTATGCGAGTCCATCGCATTCCTTTTACGGAACCGAAGAACATTGCGCAACCTGTGGTGGCCATTTAGGCCACGTATTTAATGATGGCCCTAGGGAAACAACAGGAAAGCGTCACTGCATTAATGGAGTTGCGTTGAAATTCATTCGGAAAGACTAAACCATATTTATTTTTAAATGGAAAGTTATTTAACTAGCATCACAAAACAATTTGAATACTATAAAAGTTTGGGTGATAAAACCTTTAGCCAATTAACTTTTGACGAAATGTTATGGCAAAGCAATGAGGACGCCAATAGCATTTCGATAATTGTAAAACATATGGTTGGAAATATGTTGAGCAGATGGACCAACTTTTTAACTGAGGACGGTGAAAAAACTTGGAGAAAACGCGATGATGAATTTATTGACAGTTACCAAACAAAAGAAGAAATCATAGCTGCTTGGGAAAGCGGTTGGTATTGTTTGTTTAATGCAATCAATCCTTTAGAGAAAAAAGATTTAGAGCATATAATCTATATTAGAAATGGTGGACACACTGTTATTGAAGCCCTTAATAGACAATTGGCCCATTATTCCTATCATGTTGGTCAAATTGTGTTTTTAGGAAAATTAATAAAAGGTGATGAATGGAAATCACTTTCTATCCCAAAAGGAGATTCATCAAAATATAACCAAAACAAATTCAGTCAAGCAAAAAGTAAACGGCATTTTACAGATGACTTATAATTTAAGGCACTTTAAAAAGAAGCCTTCTGATGAGAAGGCTTCTTTTTAATTATAAAATTTTATTTGGCATCCAATGCTTTGGTGCTTATATAGGAAATTCCCCTTTCAATCTTGCCTTCATCATTAAAGTCATGTGTATACATGGCAGGTATAACAAATTTCTTTTTGTCAGATTTTCTGATTAATCTAAAATTCCACCATGACTGAACGGTATAACCATCACCCATTTCATAGTGTAATAAATCTGGATAACCCACTACATCAATGCTTTCAATCTCATATTTTTCGAGAAATTTTTTATTACGTTCCTTAAGTTCTTCCAAACCAATGCTCTCGCCTACAGGCATTTCAAGTCCTGTAAAACTGGCATCTTCAGCCATGTAACTATAGGCCTTTTCTAAATCATTATTTTCAAAGGCAGCGAACATTCTTCTAACTTTATTTATATACTCGTGTTCATTATAGAGTGTTCCATTTGTTCTTGTGGAAAATGCACTTCGGATATCTCTTCCAACTGGATAATTATAATATATGGCTAGTTCTATTTTACCCTCATCATTCAATCTATACAAATTATGAACAGGCATTTCAACTTTAACCCCTGTAGCATCATGCACGCCTTTTAAATAATCCCAAGTTTGCACCCAAGTTTTCCCGTCTTTATATTCTATCGCATCTGGATAAGCTTGGCCGTTTCTTGACAAACTCCTATACACTGTCCACTTACTTCTGTTTTCTACCCATTTTAAAAAATCTTCCTTATTCGTTCCTTTATCATTTTTGTTCCTGGTGATTCCGTTATAGCCTTTAAAATCATCAGACAGATAAGATGCTACTTTTTCTACATCTCCTGCGATATCAGCTTGTTGCATAGCCTCTACCGCTACAATTGCCGGGTGCTCTTTGTAAACTGTACCGTTCTTTTCTTTTTTTTGGGAATACATTAAAGCTACGGAAAGCAGCATGATAATTAAAACATGTTTTTTCATTTTTAATAAATTTTGGTTAGTTAATATTCTTAAATGTAACCAAAATAATTGAAAGACAAGTCATTAAATAGTTCCATTTTAACTAGTTCAGGATTTTAATTTCTTCTTAAACGGACGAATAATCAACCGTGCTTCTCGATCAAAGCGCACATAATTATACACCCAATTAATAAAAACCACCATTCGGTTTCTGAAGCCTATTAAGAAAAAGAGATGCACAAACATCCAAACATACCAAGCAAAAACACCTTGAAACTTAAATTTTGGCAGATCTACGACGGCCTTATTTCTACCAATCGTTGCCATAGCTCCTTTGTCTTTGTACTTAAATGGCCGCATGGGTTTCTCTTCTATAAGCCTTAACATATTATCGCCCAGTTGATGCCCTTGCTGAATGGCCGGTTGCGCCATCATGGGCAATCCGTTAGGGAATTCATCTGATTCCATACAAGCTATATCTCCAATAGCAAAAATGTGCTTAACCCCCTTAACTTGATTAAACTCGTTTACCAAAATTCGGTTGCCTTTGGTAATAAATTCATCAGCATCTAAACCTTTAATGGTAGCACCCTTAACTCCAGCCGCCCAAACTACCGTGGCGGTCTCGAAGGTTAAATCGGTGTTTGTAATAACGGTCTTTCCATCATAATTGGTCACACGAACGTTCTTCCAGATGTTTACCTCTAGTTTCTCTAAAAAGTCTTCAGCCTTTTGTGAGGCCTTGTCGCTCATTCCCTTTAAAATACAATCACTTGACTGTATAATATTTATCTGTACCATGCGCGTATCCAAATCGGGGTAATCCTTAGGCAAAATACCTTTTTTAATTTCAGCCAAAGCTCCTGCCAACTCCACTCCTGTTGGTCCGCCACCTACAATTACAAAGTTCATTAGGGCGTTCCGTTCGTTTAAATCTGAAGTTAAAAGTGCCGCTTCAAAATTCTCAAGAATTAAGCTCCTTAAATTCAAAGCTTGTGGTATGGTTTTCATGGCCATACTATTTTTTTCAATCTCAGAATTTCCAAAATAATTAGTCTCGGAGCCTGAAGCCACCACCAAATAATCAAATTTAAGTTTACCAATATCAGTAATTACGCAATTTCTTTGGGTATCGATTTCTTCAACGTTTGCCAGCCTAAAATAAAAATTGGGAAAATCCTTTAAAATCTTTCTTATGGGATATGCAATGGAATCTGGCTCTAACCCACCCGTTGAAACCTGATACAATAAGGGCTGAAAATTGTGATAATTATGCTTATCTAAAAGAACAACCTGAACTTCTTGTTTTGATAATTTTCTTGCTAGCGCAATTCCTGCAAAACCACCACCTATTATTACGATTCTGGGGAAGCTGGTTATTGGTATATTCATAAATTTTTTCTTGCTACACAAAGGTAAGGGAAAGATGTTGAATAAATAATTTCACACATCCAACAATAAATAAATTATAGTAATGGTTATTAAACACCTCAACTTAAATAGTCAATTTTACATGATTGAAAATTCTAATCCTCCGAGAATAAAAAGTCCCAGGATTTTTTTTCGATTTAAAAGCGTTCTAAATTCTTTATTAAAATTCGATTTCGTAAATTCGTAGCCTAAATTTTAACAAATGAGTAAATACGATATTATTGTTCTTGGAAGTGGTCCTGGTGGTTATGTTACGGCTATTAGAGCATCACAATTGGGGTTTAAAACCGCTATTGTTGAAAAAGAAAATCTTGGTGGTGTATGCTTGAATTGGGGCTGTATACCAACAAAAGCCCTATTGAAATCTGCTCAAGTTTTTGAATATCTGAAACATGCAGAGGATTACGGACTAACCGTTAAAGATGCAAAACACGATTTTGACGCGGTTGTAAAACGTAGCCGTGGGGTTGCTGAAGGCATGAGTAAAGGTGTTCAGTTTTTAATGAAGAAGAACAAAATAGACGTTATTGAAGGTTACGGAAAACTAAAACCAGGAAAAAAGGTGGATGTTGACGGAACAGAATACAGTGCGGACAACATAATAATTGCTACTGGAGCACGTTCTAGAGAATTACCAAGCCTGCCTCAAGATGGTGAAAAAGTGATAGGTTACCGTGAGGCCATGAGCTTAAAAAAGCAACCTAAAAAAATGATTGTGGTTGGTTCTGGAGCTATTGGTGTTGAGTTTGCCTATTTCTATAATTCGATGGGAACTGAGGTAACCATTGTTGAATTTTTGCCAAATGTAGTTCCTGTTGAGGATGAAGACGTTTCAAAACAATTGGAGCGTTCGTTCAAAAAGAGTGGTATCAATATTATGACTTCGGCTGAAGTTACCAAGGTTGATACTTCTGGTAAAGGCGTGAAAGCAACTGTAAAAACCAGCAAAGGCGAAGAAACACTTGAAGCCGATATCATTTTAAGCGCCGTAGGCATTAAAACAAATATTGAAAATATTGGATTGGAAGATGTCGGTATTGTGGTTGACAGAGATAAAATCATTGTAAACGACTTTTACCAAACCAATATTCCTGGATATTATGCCATAGGTGATGTTACACCTGGTCAAGCGTTGGCACACGTCGCCTCAGCCGAAGGTATTTTATGCGTTGAAAAACTTGCCGGTCATCATGTTGAACCCATTGACTATGGAAATATTCCAGGCTGCACCTACTGTACGCCGGAAATTGCAAGTGTGGGTTTAACTGAAAAAGCTGCCAAAGAAAAAGGCATTGATATAAAAGTTGGTAAATTTCCGTTTTCTGCATCAGGAAAAGCTAGTGCAGGTGGAAATAAAGATGGTTTCGTGAAAGTTATCTTTGATGCAAAATATGGTGAATGGTTAGGTTGCCATATGATTGGCGCTGGTGTAACCGATATGATTGCGGAGGCAGTTTTAGGTAGAAAACTTGAAACCACAGGTCACGAAGTATTAAAAGCCGTTCATCCTCACCCCACCATGAGTGAAGCGGTTATGGAAGCCGTTGCCGCTGCTTATGATGAAGTGATTCATATTTAAAAAAATAGAATTTTTTACAAAATGTCGGTTAGAATAAATTCTAATCGACATTTTTTTATGACTTAAGTACACCTTTAATTAAATTTTCCATCCCAGGCCAATAAACAGACCATTGGGCGTAACCTCTTGGAAACCTAAAGTATACTTCATATGAACATCAAATTCTGGGGTGATATTATAAGAGGTGGCAATATCAGCTCTAACCTTCAACTTATTGCTAAAAAACTCAAAAAAATAGTTGATACTTGGGCCAACTAAGAAACTGACCTTTTGAGCTACCTCATATTTTGCGTAAACGGGAGCATTAACAAAGTTAAAATCGTTCAGAACAATGTATAAAATTTCTGGTTGAATTGTAAAGTCGTCTTCAACATTAAAACCTGCAAAACCTCCACCGTAAAAACCAGTAAAAGTTTCAGGGCTAAAACCAAATTCCTCTTGTGAAGTCCTAAAAAAGGTCAGGTTCAAACCTCCCTTAACACCAAATTCCACTTGAGATTGCCCATTAATTGTTAAGAACAAAAATAAACATACAAAGAATAACCGTGAAATTATTTTCTCCACTTATAAAATATAAATTAATCGAGGAAACTTTGAATCGCCAACTCATAGCTCTGCAAACCAAAACCAAGAATAACGCCTTTGGCATTGGGAGAAATATAAGATTGGTGCCTGAACTCTTCCCTTCCAAATGTATTTGAAATGTGAACTTCTACAACTGGGGTTTCAATACCTTTTATAGCATCACCAATACCAATGGAAGTATGCGTATAAGCCCCAGCATTTAAAATAACGCCATCATAGCTAAAACCAACTTCATGAAGTTTGTCTATCAACTCACCTTCAATATTTGATTGATAATAGCTTAGTTCCACATTTGTATACTTCTCTTTTACTTGATCAAAAAAATCTATAAATGTCAAGCTTCCATAAATATTGGGCTCGCGCTTTCCCAATAAATTAAGGTTGGGACCATTAATGATGATTAATTTTTTCATGCCGTAAAGATATTTAAAAAAGCATAAAAAAAGGAGCCTAAACGCTCCCCTTTTCAATTATATGAATTAATATTCCCCTAAAAAGCAAAACCTAGTGAAAGCCCCAAACGAGGACCAATACCATCAAATCCAAAATCAAATGAAGTATCATCTGCTTCAATACTATAATATGCTGGCCCACCGTATATATCTAAAGTTACAGGATTCCAGTTCCATTGATACCCAATGACCCCACCAGCAGCAAAAACAGACGTTTTAAAATCATTATCTGCACTAGCCGAAGAATAACTGGCTACAGGACCAACAAACCAACCTGTTGGGGCTTCGTGAGACTTTTGAATATAAAATCGATACTGCAGTCCTGCTCCAAAACCTGTATAGTCAAAAGACCCAGAACTAAATGACGCGTAACCGAGGTCTAACTGAACCGATTGGTTGTCATTCAATACCCTTTCATACCCCACCTCAAATGATCCAACAATCAAAGCAAGAGGGTTAAATTTAATAACATTCTCTTGGGCAGTCATTTTTGAAACTGCAAGAACAATTACTAAAGCACTTAATAATAATTTTTTCATAATATTTTAATGTTTCTAGTTTATATTTAACAAATAAAGGCTATTTTTTTTTAAAATTTGATAAAAAAATACCGGTATTACTGTTATTTTTTTAAATTGATTGATAGTCAATTTAATGCAAAAAATATTAACCCATTTTAAGAAAAAAATATTTTTATAAGTCACCACTTACTTACCAAAAAAAATTATTGAGCCATTTCAAGCAACCTTTTCAACAAACAGCCCTTTTTTAAACAATTACTTACCTATTTCATTCATATCCAATAAAAAAGGAGCTAATTTTTTAGCTCCTTCGAGATTTACGACCATATTGCAACTATAATCCAAACTCAACACCAAGATTTAAGACATCAAATGACCCTCCATCTAGACTAACACCACGATAAGATAATACAATGTCAATTGAATCACTAACGCCATATTGAACTCTTGGAGCATAATAAAAGCCACCATCATTTCCATCATTAATACCAATGGCATAACCTAAATCTGCACCAAGCGCAAACTCTTCTGAAACATTAAATCTAGCCGCACCAGCTACTGGCAAAAATTGAGCATCTTCAATATCAATGCTACCAAAACTTGTATCAATACTGTCTCCAAATGAATGAGAAAACCCAGTAGCAATACCTGCTTCAAAATTATCCCCGGCCTCCCAAAGATAACTAATATCCAAAGTAACGTTAAATGTCCAAGCGTCACCAGCATCTCCAATGGGAAGCCCCAAATTAATACCTGCGTTTAAATCTCCTTGAGCATTTACACCCCCAATTGCGAATACCGCAAAAATCGTAAGTAAAAATAGTTTTTTCATAATTTAAAGTGTTTATAGTTTAATATTCGAAAATTAAATCCATTTTTTTTAAGAATATCACATTTGAGTTATAGTTATTAACATTATTGTTAACAATTGAGTTTAAGTATTTATAATTCAATGTTATAATATTTATTTTATTAACAATTTTATTTACAAAGAACTAAAATTATAAACAAACGGAGGATTTTAAATTAGTCTTATTTCTTTATTTTTACCCTGATGAAATGGGAAAACGCACTTAAGGATTACCAAACCTATCTGAAAATAGAACGCGGATTATCACAAAACTCTATTGAAAATTATTCGCTTGACGTAAAAAAGCTAATCTTTTTTTTAGAACATGGCAACATAAAATCATCACCTATTAGCATAAATCCTGAAATTGTTCAACAATTTATCTATGATATTGCCAAAACAGTAAATCCACGCTCCCAATCTCGTTTAATATCCGGTCTAAGAAGTTTTTTTAATTATTTGGTATTTGAAGATTACCGAAAAGACAATCCTTTAGAGCTTATTGAATCCCCAAAAATTGGCAGAAAACTGCCAGACACTTTGTCTGAAACAGAAATTGACAATATTATTAAAGCCATCGATTTAAGCAAACCTGAAGGCGAGCGGAACAGAGCTATGCTTGAAACATTGTACGGTTGCGGATTGCGTGTAAGTGAACTAATTGGCCTAAAAATATCTGATTTATTTTTTGACGAAGGCTTTATTAAAGTAACCGGAAAAGGTGACAAACAAAGATTTGTGCCCATTGTTGAGGTTACAAAGAAATATATAAACATTTACAGAAATGAAGTCAGAAATCATCTGAAGATTCAATCCGGCTTCGAGGACACCTTATTTTTGAATAGACGAGGAAAGCAACTTACTCGAGCCATGGTTTTCACCATCATAAAACAATTGGCCGAAAAAATCGGTCTAAAAAAGAACATATCACCACACACCTTCCGACATTCTTTTGCTACACATCTGCTGCAAAATGATGCCGACCTGCGCTCTATTCAATTAATGTTGGGCCATGAGAGCATAACAACAACAGAAATCTATGTTCATTTAGACAAAAGTCATTTAACCGATGTTGTTGAAAAATACCATCCAAGAAAGTAGAGATTTATTCTTTTTGTAAATAAAAAATCCAGCATTACTGCTGGATTTTAATTTTTTCTATTCTGAGAGAACAATTTATTTAGCAATATTAACTGCCCTTGTTTCTCTAATAACCGTCACTTTAACTTGCCCTGGATAAGTCATATCGGTTTGTACTTTTTGTGAAATGTTGAATGATAAATCGGCCGCCATATCATCATTTACTTTTTCACTTTCAACAATTACGCGAAGCTCTCTACCAGCTTGAATAGCATAAGCCTTTTTAACGCCATTAAATCCGAACGCAATATCCTCCAAATCTTTTAGACGCTGAATGTAGCTATCTAAAACTTGACGACGTGCACCTGGTCTGGCTCCAGAAATGGCATCACAAACTTGCACTATAGGCGCTAAAAGCGATTTCATTTCTATTTCATCGTGATGTGCTCCAATGGCATTACAAACCTCAGGTTTCTCACCATATTTTTCTGCCCATTGCATGCCCAAAATAGCATGTGGTGTTTCCATGTCAGCCTCTGCATCTGGCACTTTTCCAATATCATGCAATAACCCGGCACGTTTTGCCAATTTTGGGTTTAATCCTAATTCTGCAGCCATCACACCGCAAAGTTTCGCAACCTCTCGAGAGTGCTGCAATAGGTTTTGCCCATAAGATGAGCGATACTTCATCCTACCAACCATTTTAATAAGCTCCGGATTTAGGTTATGGATTCCTAAGTCTATTACGGTTCTTTTTCCAACCTCTATGATTTCTTGCTCAATCTGTTTTTGTGTTTTATTAACAATTTCCTCAATTCGAGCTGGATGAATTCTACCATCTGTTACCAATTTATGAAGCGACAACCTAGCCACTTCCCTCCTAACAGAATCAAAGCATGATAAAATGATAGCCTCTGGTGTATCATCAACAATTATTTCTACACCAGTTGCAGCTTCAATGGCCCTGATATTTCTACCTTCTCGACCGATGATGCGCCCTTTAACATCATCCGATTCAATATTGAAAACAGACACACAGTTATCTACAGCTTCTTCGGTTCCAATACGCTGAATAGTATTGATTATAACCTTTTTGGCTTCTTGTTCCGCTGTTAATTTAGCTTCCTCCATAGCACTTTGAATGTATGACATCGCATCATTCTTAGCTTCACCTTTCAAAGATTCCACCAATTGTTCTTTGGCCTCTTCTGCAGACAAACTTGAGATAACCTCCAACTGCTGTACTTGGCTTTTATGCAATCTATCAAGCTCATCCTGTTTCTTATCAAGCACGTCCAACCTATGATTGTAGTCGCTTATTTTAGCCTCAAGGCTTTCATTTAGTTTTTTACTTTTAGAAAGCTCACTGGAAACTTGGGATTCCTTGTCTCGGGTACGCTTAACCGCCTCGTCCATTTTTTTATCTCTCGCCAAAATAACCTTTTCATGTTCAGATTTTAGCTCTATGAACTTTTCCTTAGCTTGAAGAATTTTGTCCTTTTTAATGCTTTCGCCTTCGCTATGCGCCTCTTTGAGTATCAAGGTAGCGCTTTTCTTTGCTTCCTTAACTAGTTTTGAAGCATTGTTTTTCTCGAGTAACTTAGCTATAATAAAGCCAACTATAAGCCCTACAATAACACCCACTACTCCAATTATAATTGAGTTGTCCATCGTGTTTAGTTAATTTGAATATATAAAAAAAGCCTACACCAGTTTAAAATTTTGTATAAACTCCTTAAAAACAAGTTTAGGGCTAACAAGCTGATCAAGGATCTGCTCAAGGCAGCTTGCTTTTACAACTTAAACTCACCCTTTTTAAAGAATTAACGTTGAGTTTATCAAAAAAAATAACCAATGCAGGCAGTAACTTTTATTTATTTTAAAGAACGTTTAAGAGGCCAAATGTGAATGTAGCAATTCATTTAAAGCATTTAGTTTTTCTTCTACATGCTCATTAACATTTGCTTTATCAATGGACTTCTGCTCAACTTGGGAAGCAAATTGTAGAGCACACATGGCCAATACATCTTGTTTATCCCGAACAGAATAACTTTGCTCAAATTGCTTTATCATAACCTCAATGTTTTTAGCCGCTCTTCGCAATCCTTCCTCTTGATGGGCCTCAATTGTTAAAGGATATACTCGGTTTGCTATAGATAGCTTTATTTTAAGCTTTTCTGCCATTGGGTTTAACGATTAATCAATTAGATAATTGAGCTATACAATGATCAATATCCCTGATTAAGGCGTTTATTTTAAGCTTAGTTTCTCTTTTATTATCGTCACTACCAAGTATTGTATTTGCCATTTTAAGGGCTTCGTACTTTTCTTCCCAATCAGCAATATGCTTTTTTTGGGTATTAATTTCTTGCTTTGAAACTTCTAATTCTTCACTCAATTTCAAATTGGCAAGCTTTAAAAGCTCTAATTTGTGTAATACTTTACTAATCTTGTTTTCTAAAGAATCTACAATATCCTCAATATTACTCATTTACAAATTTCAATACTTATCTCACAAAGTTAACATTCCAGAGCATAAATTACAATTGTTTTTTCATAAAATTTCAAAATAATTCTGGTTAGCACTTACAATACAATGGCTTGATTTTTGTTTAATTCTTTGCCATTTAACATCTTAATTAATATTTTAGCCCAATAGATTTTTATGCGTTTTCTACTGCCCCTACTTTTAGTTTTTTCATTATTTGCAAGTGCCCAAAATAATTACCCGCAAGATTATTTTAGCAATCCTCTGGAAATTCCATTAATACTTTCCGGAACATTTGCAGAATTACGTTCCAACCACTTTCACTCCGGCTTAGATATTAAAACCCAACAACGCACTGGATTAAATGTTAAAGCAGTTGCCAGCGGATTTGTTAGTAGAATAAAAGTTTCACATTACGGTTACGGAAAGGCATTATATATTACCCATCCCAATGGATATACATCGGTTTATGCTCATTTACAGAAATTTGCCCCAGAAATTGAAGCGTATGTTAAAAAGCACCAGTATGAACAGGAGGGTTATGAGATAGAATTGTTTCCGCATGCAGATGAATTGCCCGTTGAAAAAGACAGTTTAGTGGCTTACAGTGGAAACTCCGGTGGTTCAGGTGGTCCACATTTGCATTTTGAAATTAGGGACAAAGATGAACGCCCCATGAACCCTATGCTTTTTGGAATAGATGTTAAAGACACCACTGTGCCTGTTGTAAAATCTCTTTATGTTTTTCCTTTAGATGAAAATGCATTTGTAAACAATTCGCAATCCAAACAAAAACTACGGCTAACAGCTCTGAATAATGGTGACTATGTTGCTGAAAGTATTCAGGCCGTCGGAAAAATCGGCTTCGGTATAAGCACTATTGACAGGCAAGACTTAGCGGCAAACTCAAACGGCGTATACAACATACAGACTTTTGTAAATGGCAGTAGAAATTTTGAACTTGATTTTCAATGCTTTTCATTTGATGAAACCAAGCACATTAACCAATTGATTGATTACGAACACTTTTCAAAAAACAAAGAGCGTCTTCAAAAGTTATTCAAAAAAAACAATCCACTAAGTATTTTAAAATCGACATTAAATGATGGGGTTCTGTCCATTCAGGATAGCACGAATTCTGTTTATAAAATCAGGGTGGCCGACTATAAAAACAACGAATCTTGGGTTACGCTTCAAATAAAAGGCTCCAAAAATAGCATGTCTGCCCCTCAACCGACAAAAACAACCCCATATTTTATAAAAGCAAACGAAACCACAAATTTAAAGGCAGTAAATGTATCGGTAGATTTTTACAAAGACACCTTCTACGACGATTTTTATATAGATTTTGAAGTAAAAAACGATACATTAAAACTGCACGAGGATGTTGTAGCAACAATGAAAGACTTCACCATTAGCTACGATGTTAGTCAATACAATAGTGATGATATCGATAAATTGTATATCGCCAGATTAATTGGCTACAAGCAATTTCCTTCATATACCTATACCAAAAGACAGGGCAATACTTTAACCGCAAGCACAAAAAAACTTGGCACTTATGCTTTGGCTATGGATACCATAAAGCCTACCATTACCGCCTCTAACTTTAAAAATGGGCAATGGTTAAGCAAATACCGATTTCTTGAAGTAAAGATTGATGATGATGAATCTGGCATATCCAATTACAGGGCAACAGTAAATGGCAAATGGATTTTAATGGAATACGATTATAAGACGAAAACTCTAACGTATGATTTTAACGATGAAGTTATCACTGACACACAGAACAATTTAAAAGTGATTGTTACCGATAATGTTGGAAATAATTCTACTTTTGAAGCGTTATTTTATCGAAAATAAACTTTTACATCTTTGAAGGCAAAACTTTTACTGACCCCCATTTTATTTTTTTCTACACTTGCTTTGTGTTTTTCGCAAACAGCGAACATTAGAGGTGTCATTTTAGATGAAAATAACCTACCCATTGAAAATGTAAATATTAAAACCAGCCGAGATAGTGGAACAAAAACCAATGAAAACGGCTTCTACTCCATTGACATCCCCATAAATCAAGACGTTACTATTGAATTTACACATATTTCCCATAAAAAAGTGGCAAGCACTTTTAATCTAAAAAATGGTGAAACATACGAGTTTAATCCAGTAATGAGCAACACCGTTGAACAAATTGCCACCGTTATTGTAAACAGCAACAGGCGAAAAGAAGTTGAAGGCATTGTAACGCTTAAACCAGAAGTTATCAGGAAAATACCTGGCGCAAATGCTGGTGTTGAAAATTTATTGATGACACTTCCGGGAGTTAGCAACAATAACGAATTGAGCACACAATACTCCGTGCGTGGTGGAAATTACGACGAAAATTTGGTCTATGTTAATGGCATTGAGGTTTACAGACCTTTTTTGGTGCGCTCCGGCCAACAGGAAGGACTGAGCTTTGTAAATACCGATTTAGTTCAAAATGTGGATTTTTCTGCAGGTGGGTTTCAGGCAAAGTATGGTGACAAGTTATCTTCGGTTTTGGATATCACTTATAAAAACCCGTATCAATTTGAAATTAATGCCGATTTAAGCTTACTCGGCGGAAGCCTCTCCATAGAAAACATAAGTAAAAATTCCAGGCTAACCGGTATTGTTGGTTTACGTTATCGAGACAATAGCCTTTTAGTTAATGCTAAAGAAACCGAAACCAATTTTCAGCCCTCTTTTGCAGATACCCAAGCGTATTTTACCTATAAGTTTACCAATAAATTCCATTTGAGCTTTTTAGGAAATGCTTCTTTAAACAAATACAACTACCAACCCCAAACACGCCAAACCAATTTTGGAACTTTGGCCAACCCGGTTGCGCTTATTGTATTTTATGAAGGCCAGGAAAAAGACAGATACCAAACCTTGTTTGGCGCATTTAAGGGTTCTTATTTTGCTAATGACGATTTAAACCTGCATTTGATTGCTTCAGCCTACCATACCACAGAGGAGGAATACTTCGATATTTTTGCACAGTACAGATTGGGCGAAGTAAACAATAGTATTGGTGAAGAAAACTTAGGCGAAGTTGAATTTAGCGAAGGTATTGGCAGTCAATTGACCCATGGCAGAAATGATTTGGATGCTTTGATCACCAATATTGAGCATAAAGGAGATTTTAAAATTGACGATAACCGCATTGAATGGTCTGTAAAATACACTAATGAAAATATTCGCGACCGTTTGGTGGAATGGGAAGTGATTGACTCGGCCGGATTTTCATTACGCCCTCCAAAAACAACTCCAGTTAACGAACAACCTTACGAACCCTATTCAGGTCCCTTGGAACCTTTCACAAATGTGCGGGCTACCAACAATACTACAATAAATCGTTTTCAGGCCTATGCCCAATGGAGCAAACGAAGTACTTGGGGCAATAACGAAGTTTGGTATAATGCCGGCGTTAGAGGACATAGTTGGCAAGTGAGTGGTGATGGTATTTCGTCATCAAGCCAAATGGTTTTTAGTCCGCGGGTGCAATTTGCCATTAAACCCTATTGGGAAAAAGATATGCTTTTTAGGGCAGCAACGGGCATGTATTACCAACCGCCATTTTATAGAGAACTACGCGATGCCAATGGCGTTATACAACCAGAAGTAAAAGCACAAAAATCGTTTCATTTGGTTTTGGGTAACGATTACAGCTTTAAAATGTGGGACAGACCTTTTAAATTAACCTCTGAGTTATTTTATAAAAACTTATCTGATGTGAATCCATACACGCTTGAAAACGTTCGTATTCGCTATCGTGCAAATAATAGTGCCAAAGCCTATGCCTACGGATTGGATATGCGATTAAATGGTGAATTTGTACCAGGAACCGAATCATGGTTTAGTTTTGGTTACTTAAAAACGGAAGAAAATATCAATAATCAAGGTTATATTTCACGCCCAACAGACCAACGTTTAAAATTTGCAGCACTTTTTCAAGATTATGTGCCCAATGTGCCAAGCATGAAAATGTATTTAAACTTGGTTTACAACACAGGTTTACCAGGGGGCTCACCAAGTTATGCGGACCCTTATGTTTACCAAAACAGATTACCAGATTACAAACGTGCCGATTTGGGCTTACAATTTGTGTTAGTTGATGCCAAGAAACAATTTAGAAGTGGCTGGAAAAAGCCTTTTAAAGAATTGTCTTTCGGCTTCGAAATATATAACATATTTGATGTGCAAAATTCCATAACAAATACTTGGGTACGCGATGTAGACAGCAAGCGTCAATATGCTATTCCCAACTATTTAACACCTCGAGTTTTTAACGTGAGGACTACGATGAAGTTTTAGACTTAGCAACAAAATCACTTAAAACATTTATTACGTAATCTACTTCTTCTTTGGTATTATAAATACCAAAAGAAAATCTAATGGAAGGTTTCAACAAATCCTCATCACTCAAAATTTCAGATAAAACATGAGAGTTTTGTGAGCTTCCACTTTGGCAAGCACTTCCTTTTGAACAAGCAATACCCTTTAAATCCAACTGAAACAACAACATCGCCGATTTTTCGGGTGGAACGGGCAAACAAACATTAATCAGCGTATAGGTGCTTTTTTCAAAATTTGAAGAATAGCCATTAAAGATTACTTGAGGGATTTCAGCTTTAATCCTTTCAATAAAATAATTCTTCAAATCTTCAACATATTGTTTCTCATCTTCAATATTTTGATATGCCATTTTAAGCGCTTCATCCAAACCAAAAATATTATGTACACTTTCGGTACCTGCACGCAACCCGCGCTCTTGCTCTCCTCCTATTATGAGGGATTTTAATCCGGTATTTTTTCTGATGAAAGCAAAACCAACACCTTTAGGGCCATGGAATTTATGGGCCGAAGCCGCTAAAAAGTCCACTGGAATATCTTGCAAATCCATTTTGTAATGACCAATAGATTGCACCGCATCGCTATGAAAAAGAGCAATGTTTGCTTTGCACAAATGGGCAGTACGCTTTAAATCTAAAATGTTTCCAATTTCATTGTTAACGTGCATTAAACTTACCAAGCATTTTTCGTTGGTTTGCAATAGGCTTTCTAAATGGCTAAAATCAATACCACCATTCTCGTCCAAATCAACATAACTAACACCAATATTGTATTCCTTCTGCAATTGCTGAACCGTATGCAAAACGGCGTGGTGCTCAATTTTTGAAGTTATAATATGCTTTACCCCCAAATCTTTAACGGCACTTCTTAATACTAAATTATCTGCTTCGGTGCCCCCAGAAGTAAATATGATTTCACCGGCCGAAACATTGAAGTAACTTGCTATGGCTTTTCTTGATTTTTCAACCAACACTTTAGAAGCCCTGCCGAAACTATGCGACGACGATGGATTGCCAAAATGATTTTTCATCACTTTGGCCATGGCATCGATTACCTCACTTCGTATAGGCGTAGTCGCAGCATTATCAAAATAAACAGGTTTCATCGAGCTTAATTTCAAGTTTACAAAAAGCCTTTGGAAAAACTAAAAGACTTTAAAGCTTCAAAAATACTTGAAATAAAATTATTATCAATAAGCTACGTTATAAATAACAATTCTGTTATTTTTGCCTAAAACCAAAAACCAATGCGTAAGCTTTTTTTTGTACTAATTACCTTTGTTTTACTTCCAATGAATTCGTGTGACGATGGTGATGTTATAACCTTTGAGTTGGATTTTGATGATACTTTTGAGGCTTGCGAAACAGATGTTTTGGTATTTTATAAAACAAAAAGCGACCCTTCTGAATCTCTATCTATAACCATTTCTACACTTACCCTAGAGGATATTTTAAACGTTGATGAATCAGGTGTTTTCGAAGCAACTGTAACGATAGGCACATCAAACCCTTTTAATTACAGAACATACAACAACACTACGTTACCCAGCAATCTGTTTTGCAATGCCATACCAAATTCTGAAGTTAAACTAAAGGAAGATATAGTGAGCACGAGCGGAACTGCCACAATTAAAACAGTTTTAACAGAAGATGACAATGATGGTGTTGCCGCTGAATTGGAATTTGATGGAGATACGGACGGAGACGGATTGCCAAACTACATTGATGCTGATGATGACGGCGACAATATTTTAACAAAAGATGAAGACCCAGACCCCAATGGAGATGGTGATTTAAGTGATGCCTTGGATACTGATGGAGATGGCATTCCGAATTATTTAGACGATGACGATGATGGTGACGGCGTTAAAACACGCGATGAAGAAAATGATTCACCAGATAACAACCCTGCCAATGATATTACAAATAGTGAGGTTGGTGCCGATTATTTAAATCCTGATGTTTCTACAACAGTTGCCGCAACAGGTTATAGAGAACACACCATTTTAAGAACATTTACGGTTACAATGGTTATCACCGACATTGATTTAACGCTTATTTCTTTAGACGCCTTAAATTTTGGGACTTTGAACGCCAGTGAAATCCCAACATCAGAAAAAAGCAGAAAGGTAACTCCAGATTTTAATTAGTTTGAAGTTGCATTTTTTTGATAAATGTAAACTTCGGTTGCTCCCAAGCCATATTTCTGATAGTTGGCATCATAAAACTTTACATTATCGTAACGCCCAATTAAATATTCCAATTCCAATTTTAGTACGCCTTCACCCACTCCATGGATAAATACAACCTTTTGTATTCTGTTTGCAATAGCAAAATCCAATCTTTGCTTAGCTGTATCCAATTGTAAAGTGAGGATATCGTAATTTGTCATGCCTCTTGTAGATTTAACCAATTCGTTAATATGTAAATCCACTTCCATTGTAGGCTCATGACGCTCTTTAGCCTTCTTTTTTGGTTGTTTTTTTCTTTTGGGCTGTTCTTTTTCAGAAACAACATCATCAATGGTTGAACGTGAAAAGAGCTTCGTTTTTATAGATTCATTTTTCTCTTTTATAACCAATTCATTTGAATTAAAATCAATCAAAAAGCCGTCTTCTGTTTCAATGGATACAACGTTAGCGTTAATACTTTTAACAGTACCTGAAAGGTCTTCATCCAAAACCAAAACATAATCACCTTTTTTAAACGACATCATTGTTCATTTTCAGAATTATCGGTTCTATCACTATCATATTTACTCGGTATGGTTCTCGCAATTCTATACATACCAACTATCAACAGTACAATGCCCACGATTAATAATAATTGATTTTGTTCTTCTCCCGCTTTGACATACATTGCAACAAAAGCACCAATGATGATTAAAATATAGTTGAAGTATTTCATTTCAAATTTTATGATGTTAGTTGATAAGCTTGTCCAAATATAATATTTCATGTTCTTTTTATCTCTTTAATTCAGTTTTTAGAAATCAAAATATTTTAATTATAAAAATGGCAGTTTCTATTTAATAATTCCCTGGCTCATTTGCTTCATAAAAAAAGAGCATTTTAGGCGGACTTTTGCTATCTTTATTTTATCAACAACCAACTGAAAATCAACTCTGATGGAAGAAAGTCAAAACAGAGGACAAAATAATTCTGGACAGACCATCATCGTGAATCAAACAGAGAAAAAATCTAACGGCTTGGGAACCGCAGGTTTTGTTCTTGTCCTAATAGCATTATTTATTGGATGGATTCCTATTTTGGGCTGGTTAATATGGATTCTTGGTCTTGTATTATCCTTTATAGGGATTTTTAAAGCTCCAAGAGGATTAGCCATTGCCGGTTTAGTTATTTAATTGATTGGAATAATTTTATTGATATTAGTTTTTGCAGGAATTGGTGCTGCTGCTTTATCGTCTTAATACCATAAAACTGTTAGAGTAATAAATAAGTATTTCAAAAAAAGAATATTAAAAACTACTCTTTTATATTTTAGTACCTTAAACTTTTATTTTATCCCATGGAAGAATACATGTTGCCCTGCTTAAACAAAAAACTTTTTGGCATTGAGTGCATGGGCTGTGGCTTGCAACGTTCTATAGCTTTAATTTTTGATGGTGAATTTGCAGCGGCTTTTCATATGTACCCAGCTGTTTATACATTAATCATACTTTTTGGTCTCGTGGCTTTTAATACGTTTAGTAATTTCAAGTATGCAAACAAAATAATTACTATTTTGGCTGTTCTTAATGGTGTTATCATCGTTGGAAACTTCGTGGCAAAAACATTTATAATCAATTAAAACAATAATATGGAACAACAAAAATTACCCAATGCAACATTAATATTGATATTCGGAATCTTGTCAATCGTAACCTGTTGCTGTTATGGCTTCGTTGGTTTAATACTTGGTATCATTGCAGTAGTTTTGGCAAACAAAGCAACCAAAGTTTACACTGAAAACCCAGAAGGCTACACCGGAATTTCAAATGTAAAAACCGGAAAAATTTTAGCCATCATAGGAATCGTTCTTAGTGCACTATATTTACTTTTTGTAGCTTTTATGGTGATGACTTTTGGTTGGGATACACTACAAGACCAAGAACTTTTGCAAGAAAGAATTCAAGAAATGATGGGGCAATAATCATAAAATAGATTTAAAACAAAAAGCGACCAATGTGTCGCTTTTTTTATTTCATTTATAACTATAGCTTAGTAAATATACCTACTTAACTGCTCAATACTTTTTTGAAATGAAACATAAAAAAATCCCTTGAAGATTACATTAATTACCTTCAAGGGATTTTGAATATCCTTAAAACTTAAGGATTAAATTTTGAAATCTATTTTATGGATTACTTAGTTACAAATTTAACTGATTTTTGTCCTTCAGCAGTCTTAATTGTTGCAATCCAAAGTCCTGATTTAAATTCAAAGTCAGTGTTTGTATCAACTTTAAGAGTTTTAACCAATGCACCTGTAATGCCGTAAATGTTAACTTCTGTGTTTAATTTAACGTTTGATAGATATACTCTGTTACCAACCGCTTTTAAATCTGTAGAAACAGGTGATGCTAAATCATCAACACCAAGAAGAGCTTCTACTTGGCTTTTAATGGAAGATGAACTAACATAAATTCTGTAAATTCTTATTTTACCACCACGATTTGCAAGTCGGTACTGTTGTGCTGGACCGGCTTGAAACTCCATAACTCGTGGCGCTTCATCTCCAGTATCTCCACCGCTCAAACCACTACAATCAAAAGCACCTTTGCCTGTGCCATAGTCTTCTTGATATACTGGTGTTCCAGTTCCTCCATAAGATTCAAAAGACAGATAACCTGTTTCACAACCTAAACTTTGATCGCCTTCAATATCGGTATATTGACCTGCACCAACTACCGTTACATATTCGTTCGCTTGTAAATCCATTAAAAAGCCTCTAAATCGAGTACTGTTATAGCGTTTAGCCCCAGGTGTTGTAAACTGAATACACCCTTCAAACTCACCAGATATGTCATCTGGCATTCCTGTTCGCTCATCATATCTTGTTAAGTTGGTATTTACAGTCATTAGGGCATCGCTATTACTGTCTTTATAAAATACCATATTTGTCGCACCATCTAAATCAGGTAACATTTGGGGTTTAGTGTATAGACTTTCTCCACTTAACAACGTACCATTGGGTGGATTTGGTGAAGAACCTTTAGATGATAGCGTAAAGTGAAAATTTGCATAGTCTGCATAATTTGCATTAAATGTTGTGAAATAGATTGATTCAACACTTTGTCCATTTTCATTTTCATAACCATCTTTGGGTGCATAGGCAACACCGTCGGCATAATTTGTAACTACAGTACCACTTCCATCAACCCAATTTATTTGGCGTAAATAATTGGCAAATGCATTCAAATAGAATTCAGGAAGCATGTTGTCATAACCAGCCCCCAATTCTTTAGCCCCAAAATCCCAATATTTTATTTGGGCTTGCGAAACTGCCGTCAGCAATAACACTGGCATTAAAAGCAATAGTAATTTTTTTTTCATTTTGAATAGTTTTTTAGTTGTTAAATATAATTTTTGTAATCGATTGTATTTGAATATTCAAAATTGCGAATTTTATTTTAATTCACAACTATTTTTGAACAACGGTCAATTTTATAAGTAAATAGTTATGAATCAATGATTCACTTGTGAAGCATCAAATTTGACTACTTAAGATAGGTCTTTTTTTAATGCCTTTATTAGCATTTGTAATTTAATTCGGTGAAATCCGTTTTTGTTCGATATGAAGTTATTTTAACATCCTTTTTCTTATAGCTCTCTTAAATGGATATTGTACGAATAACTTGTTAAGCCTTTTTATTTTTAAGAATAATTTGCCAATTACTATAAGAAGTTTGCACTGATTGGTTGTTGCTATTTGGTATATAGCTTTTAACAACCTCTGGTGAGGGTTCGGGAAAATCATTTACTGTATACCAAAATTTTGCACCTAATCCGGCCATCAGGGCAGCACCCCAAGCGGACACGTCGGTAATGCCCATATTCGTAATTGGTGTTTTCAACAAATCGCATATAAATTGCATCAAAAAATTATTGGCCGTAATCCCGCCATTTACTTTTAGTTCTTTCAACGATGAGTTGGTTTCTTCCTCAATAGATTGAATAACGTCTTTTATTTGAAAAGCAATAGATTCTAAAGCAGCTCTTACCAGATGTTCTTTTCTGGTTCCGAAAGTCAATCCATGAATGGAAGCTTTCCAATGTTTCTGCCAATACGGTGCACCCATGCCACTAAATGCGGGTACCAGATAAACCCCTTCATTAAATGTTAAAGATGTTGCCATAGTTTCAATTTGGTTATGAGAAGTGAATATGTCCAACTGATTTTTTAACCATTCCAACGTAGAGCCACAACTTACTATAACACCCTCAAGGGCATAATTTACTTGTCCATTTATACTCCATCCAATAGTTGTTAACATACCGTTTTTGGCATGTGTTTCCATTTTTTCAGCATTGTAAAGAATGGAAGAACCTGTTCCTAAAGTAGCTTTTGCCATACCGTTTGTAAAACAGGCTTCACCGAAAAATGCCGCCTGTGAGTCACCAATCATTCCTGTTATTGGCAATGGATTGATGAATATGCCTTCAAATGTAGAATCACCAAAATAATCAGATGAAAAGGTGACTTCAGGTAAATTTAACTTTTCAAGTTTGAAAATTTCAAGCAATTCTTCATCCCATTCTAAATCATAGATATTGTAAAATAAGGTACGCGATGCATTAGTATGGTCAGTTTTATAGCTTTTACCGTTGGTGAGTTTGTACAGCAACCAGGTATCCACAGTTCCAAAAAATGCATTACCCGAATCTATGGCTTCGTTCACCTTAGGATTGTTTTCATAAAGCCAAGTGGCTTTGGTAGCCGAAAAATAGGGGTCTATGGTTAATCCAGTTTTAGAATTTATGGTTGATTCTAAATCCTCCTCCTTTAGCTTTTCACATATTGAAATAGATCGTTTGCACTGCCAAACCACCGCATTATGAAGCGGATTTCCATTTTTGTCCCACAATACAAAAGTTTCTCTTTGATTGGATACGCCGCAAGAAACAATTCTATGATCATCCCCTGAAAATTTTTCGTTAAACTCTGAAATACAATTTTTAACTACATGAATTACCGATTGATAAATTTCCTCTGGATTTTGCTCTACAAAACTCGATTCTGGATAATATGATTTTAAAGGTTCTGTAGTTTTAATAACAACATTGCCAAGTTCATCAAAAATAATGGCTTTGGTTCCACTTGTTCCTTGGTCTATCGATAAAATATAGGATTTAGACATGCTTTTAATTGATTTTTAATCTTTTAATCTTCTGCGGGATGGTTTAATCGGTCCATAATAACAGCAATCAGTATCACAAAACCTTTAATGATTTGTTGCCAAAAAGGCGAAACATTCAACAGAACCAAACCGCTATTCAAAACGCCAATAATGAGTGCGCCTTGCACCGTACCCATTATGGAACCACGCCCTCCAGAAAGCGATGTGCCACCAATAACCACCGCCGCAATGGAATCCAATTCATAGCTCATTCCCGCATTGGGTTGTGCGGAATCCAAACGCGAGGTTAAAATAATACCGCCTACCGCAGCTAAAATTCCGGCAATGGCATAAACCCATATCTTTACTTTATTGATATTGATGCCCGATAGCCGTGCAGCACTTTCGTTTCCGCCAATGGCATAAATATGACGGCCGAATTTTGTTTTCTTGGTTAAAATAACAGCAAAAGCTACCACCACAGTGGTAATCCAAACGGGCATGGGAATGCCTAAAAACCACCCTGTACCAATGAATGCAAAGTTATCGCCCAAGCCTGTTATTGGGAAACCACCCGTCCACAACATAGTTGCTCCTCGAGCTATGGTAAGCATAGCCAATGTAGCCACAAATGGGGGCACTTTAAATTTAGTAATCATCCAGCCATTAAACACACCCAATCCGCCACCAACTATCAATCCTGCCAATATAGCACCAAAAACGGTAAAACCTACAAAGGTATTTATGGAGGGAAATTCCAATCCGAATTTTAACAAACCTGCAACAATGGCGCCACTAAACGCCAACATAGAACCTACAGATAAATCGATACCCTTTGTTAAAATCACCAAAGTCATCCCCACCGAAATACACACATTTATAGAGATTTGTCGGGCTATATTCCAACCGTTTTCCATGGTAAAAAATTTATCGGATAAAATGGTCAACACAATACACAGCACCAAAAGCGCTATTATGGATTGAAATTTCACTAAAGTAGATTTTACATCTGTCATTTTTTGCAGTGATATCGTTTAGACGGTTGTTTTATAAAGTTGCTGCTTGCATGATGCTTTCTTCACTAGCATTTTCTTGATTGAATTCTCCAGATATTTTTGAATTGCTCAACACCAAAATTCTATCGGAAATAGTCATGATTTCTGGCAATTCAGATGAAACCACCACAATACCCAAACCTTCTTTTGCCAAATTATTAATGAGGTGATAAATTTCGTTTTTGGCATTTACATCAATTCCTCTAGTGGGTTCATCCAAAAACAACACTTTAGGTTTAGTGGCCAACCATTTAGCCAAAACCACTTTTTGTTGGTTTCCACCGCTTAGGTTTTTAGCCAATTGTTTTTCTGAAGGCGTTTTTATTTTGAGCGCTTCAATGTATTTTTTTGAAAGTTCGGCTTCCAGTTTATGGTTCAAAAATCCGTTTTTCACTACGCCGTTTATTGAAGCCATACTCGTGTTTTTGCTGATTTCCATTTGAAGCACCAAACCGTCTTCCTTGCGGTCTTCCGGCACTAACCCGAGTCCGTTTTTAATGGCATCGGCAACCGACTTAATCTTAACTTCTTCATTGTCTATAACAACACGACCAGCCATTACTTTGGGATGCAAACCAAAAATGGTTTCGAGCAATTCGGTACGGCCAGCGCCCATCAACCCAAAAATGCCCAAAACCTCTCCTTTTTTTAATGTGAAATTGATGTCTTTGATAATGTACTTTAATTTACTGCCCACATTGGGAAGGCCAATATTTTCAACAGTTAAAACATCGTCGCCTAATTTTACGGCATCCTTTTGGTACTTATTTTTAATATCGCGCCCCACCATCAAACGAATCAAATCGTCTTTGGTAGCACCTTCAACATTTTCAATTGTTCCCACGGTTTTTCCGTCGCGTAAACCAATAAAACGGTCGGCAATTAAAAACAATTCATCTAATTTATGTGAGATATAAAGAATGGAAACGTTTTGTTTTTTAAGTGAATCGATTATTCTGAAAAGCGATTCCACCTCAGAGTCTGAAATAGCCGAAGTAGGTTCATCCATAATCACCACTTTGGCGTCTTCTATAAGTGCTTTGGCAATTTCAATAAGTTGCTGCTCGCCCACACGAAGTTGCGAAATAAGTGTTTTGGGGTTTAAATGACAGTCTAATCTGGACAACAATTCTTTGGTTTTAGCCTGCATTTGTTTTGTATCCAGAATCCCGAAACTGTTATGGATTTCTCTCCCTAAAAAAATATTTTCGGTAATACTCAAATATGGAACTAAATTTAATTCCTGATGAATTATGGCAATGCCTTTTAGACTGGCTTCTTTGGGGTTGTTGAAATTGACTTTCTCGCCATTCAAAAACAAATCGCCTTCATAATCTGGATAAACCCCCGAAAGAATCTTCATTAAGGTGGACTTTCCGGCACCATTTTCCCCAACAATAACATTTACCTTGCCCGCATGTACATCAAGATTCACGGTATCTAAAGCCGTAATGCCACCAAAACGTTTGGTAATCTTTTTTGCTTGAAATATAATGTTAAGCTGATTTTCCAAGAACTCTATTTATTAATTTTTAATAAAAGTGGAATGACTCTTAAGGAATCAAGCATAGGTTTTTTGGTATTTACCTTTACTGCGCCTTTAAAGTAGATGGCATCACCTTCTTTTACGGATTTTCCAAATGGAGAAACAATAGTTTCCCTAACTAAGTTATTTACTTCAACCGAAATATTATTGTAATCCATGGTGTTTTGATAATCGCCAATGTTGGCCATTTTAGCACCCTCGCGAATGGCGTTTCCAAAGATGAAATCGGTAGCAATTTTTAATATTCGGTGACTGTTTTCATTTAGTGAAATCACCACATCTTCCTCCTTAATATTTATCACGGTTGCGTTCCCATCGATTATAAAATAGTAATCATTGCTAATGCCCAAATTGTTACCGTTAGTCTCAGCATATTCCTTTACATCCTTAGCTATATCATTCAAAAACATAGAACTATTGATGCTTTTAAGTGTTTCAATTTTGGTACTCATGAAATCACTCGCAAAGGTTTTTGCGTTAAAAACAGCATTGTTCTTCTTATCTTTTAGTTCGTTTAACTTTTTGATGTAAATGGAATTATAAACCGAAATACCAAGAATTAATGCAGTAAGGATGTATTTAATTGGCTTTTTCATAGTCGCTTATTTTTCAGAACCGTAGGCTCCAAATTCATTAATATTATCCTGTGTCACCACCTGAACCGCAAGTGGTGTTTTAGCACTAAAATCGCGTTTGCCTTTAATGTATTGGTCGGCCAATTCAGCGGCCGTTCTAGCCATTGCTTTGGGAGACTGCATGACGGTTGCCTTTATTTTTTTGTCGTGAATGGCATTCATGACATCTTCGGCACCATCAAAGCCAAAAACCATGACGCTATCTGCTTTTCCCGCGGCCACCAATGCTTGATAAGCACCCATGGCCATGGCATCGTTTCCACAGAAAACGGCATTAATATCTGGGTTGGATTGCAATACTGATTCTAAAACTTCCAGCGCTTTACTACGGTCGAAATCGGCGCTTTGTTGTGCTACCATTTCCAAATCTGGAAAATGGTCTACCACACTATGAAAACCTTTGGAGCGGTTCCAAGTGTTATTATCGCCTACCAACCCCAAGAGCTCTACATATTTGCCCTTTTTGTTAAGTTGGCGCACAAAATATTCACCCAACTCCACACAGCCAGAAAAACTATCAGAGATAATTTGTGAGGTTGCAGCATCTAAAGAATTCACCTCTCTATCCATACAAAAAACAGGAACACCTGCTTGTTTAGCTCGTTTTACATTCGATACGGAGCCTTCGGAATCAGTTGGATTAAACAAAACCGCACTATAACCAGCGGCGATTAAATTTTCAAAATGTTCTGCTTCCTTAGAGGTGTTGTTTTGTGAATCGAAAATCGTAGCCTCGTAACCCAATTCTCGTGCGCGTTCGGCAGCCGATTCCCCCAAAACCACAAACCAAGGATTATTCAAAGTTGAAATAACAACAGCTATTTTTTTGGTTTCTTCTTGATTTTTGTTTTTACAACCCAATGTGGTGAATAGGGCAAGTAAAATAATTAGATTTTGAAGTTTAATGAGTTTAGTTAGTATCTTCATAGAAAATCTAATATCAAATTTTTAGCAGTTTTTTTCCTGTTTCATAAAGGCCTTCTTTTGAAATACCATAATGGTTGAAGATTTCAACCTGTGAACCTGTAACCGTATATTCATCAGGAATCCCAACGATTTTGAACGGATTTTTGTATCCTTTTTGAAACAGATGTGACGCACAAGCTTCACCTAAACCACCGTTTACCATATGTTCCTCAACAGTGATTATTGGCCGACCGTTGGAGGCTAACTCTTCCAACAATTTCACATCTAAAGGTTTTATGGTATGCATGCTTACCACCGCTGTTCTGATGCCATGTTCATCTTCCAGTTTTTTGGCAGCTAACCAAGCCGGATAAACGGTTTCACCGCAAGCAATTATGGCTAAATCATTACCTTCTCTCACGACACGACCTTTTCCAAATTCAAAATTGGTATTGTTTTCGTCTAAAAAAGGCATCGCTTTTTTACCAAAGCGCATGTACACGGGTTTACCATGTTCAGCAGCGAAACGAACGGCTTGTTCGGTTTCAAAATTATCCGCAGGCGCTACAATGGCAATATTATTAATAGCTCGAAGAACCGCATAATCATGTAAACTGTGGTGCGTTGTCCCTAAAGCACCATAACTCACACCAGAGCTTATCCCAACCAAAGTCACTGGGTTGTCGGAATAACAGACATCATTTTTAATCTGTTCCAAAGCACGAGCACTTAAAAAACATGCTGGTGAAACGGCAAACACCTTTTTTCCTGCGGAAGCCAAACCAGCAGCAACACCCACTAAGTTTTGTTCGGCAATACCAACTTCCACAATCTGATTAGGATATTTTTGTCCGAATGGCACCAATTTACCCGAACCACGCGAATCGCTAGTTACTGCTATAATATTTCTATCGGTTTCAGCCAAAGCCTGCATGGTTTCAGAAAACACTTCCTGATTGGCTTTACCCATTTTTAAATCTTTCTCCTCTATTTTGTCTAACTCCATAATGCTTAGATTAATGCTTCTGCTTCACTTAATTCTTTCAATGCCAATTCATACTGCTCCGGGCTAGGCACTCCATGATGCCATTTAATATTGCGTTCCATATAGCTTACGCCTTTACCTTTAATGGTGTGCGCTATGATAAAATTGGGTTTGCCTTTTTCTAAAGGACCATTGTTTAAAGCTGCTTCCAATTCTTCTAAATTATGGCCATCAACTTCTTTCACTGCCCAGCCAAAAGATTCCAACTTTTCACGAACCGAGGCAGTATTCATCACATCGCTATTATCACCCGTAATTTGTTGTTTATTGTAATCTAAAATGGCATAAAGATTATCCAGCTTATAATGAGCCGCTGATAAAAACGCTTCCCAATTGGAGCCTTCTGGCAATTCGCCGTCACCTAATAATGTGAATACACGATGCGTTTTCCCATCTAATTTGGCAGCAATAGCTTCACCTACACAAATGGGCAAGCCATGGCCCAATGCACCTGTGTTTTGCTCCACACCATTTACTTTTTTTGTAGGATGGCCAATGTAATGTGATTTGTATTGACACAAAGTCTCCAAATCCGATTCTGGAAAAAAACCTCTATCCGCCAAGGTTACAAAAAGCGCCTCAACACAATGACCTTTACTTTGAATGTATCGGTCTCTGTCAGGATTTTTAAAGTTTTTTGGGTCAACATGCAAGACACGATTGTAAAGAACGTTCAGTGTATCAACACACGACAAACTTCCTCCGGTATGGCCCGCCTTTGCTTTATAGATGTACTTAAGAAGATTTTTTCTCAAGTAAACCGATTTCAATTTTAATTCTTTATTCGTCATTTTTATTTCCTTTTCATCTATTTTTTGAAATTATCCTTTGTGATTGTAAACTTCCCAACCTATATAATTTCCTAAGGCCTCTTCAAGAATAGCGCCTGTTTTAGAAGCATTCATAACCACATGGTGTTCAAAACCATTTCTGCACACATAATTCATCAAGCCCTGCAAATCGTTTATTTGAGCTACAGCTCTGTTTCCAAATGTGTTTAATGGGTCGTTGGTCAATTCACCTTCGCCAATATATGCTTTAATGATGCCTTTGGGGTCATCTGTACTAATCCGCCCATATGTTAATGGCATTGCAGGCGTACGACCATCCAAAGCGCCAAACGTATTTTCAACACCTACGCTAGTACCTAAAATAGGAGCATTACTTATTTGAATATCTGGTAAGAATGATTTTGCCCAGTTTCCGCAGTGGAACAACACGCATTTATTCACATCATCTGCATAGTTGTTGTTCCAGTCCACCAAGGCACTCGGGGAACCTGATGCCAATTGCATAGCGTACATACTTAAAGTTCCGGTAACATCTACTTCGCACGCGGAAGGCAACATGTTTTCCGACATGATACTCATACTGGTACAAACATTGCAACCAAAGTTTTGCTGAAGCGATGTCCAGCACTGAATAGCCGTGGCGTCTAAAGCATATTCTTCAACAAAATCGTTTAACACCACATCTAATTTTGCCATTTGTATCATAGCAGCATCGGGCGTTTTGCCTTTTGGCGCATAGGCATTGATGGCTTCAATGTGCTTTTTAACAGAAATATCGTCTTTTGAAAGTTTATCTGCCTTTCCAAGAATTTCGGATAAATCGACCGTTGTCACTGTGATACCATTTCTTTGCAATATTTTTTCGGAGTAACGCACGGTGTTAAAAGCTCCTGGTCTTGCGCCAACCGCACCAATGCGTACATTTTTTAATCCTTTCACCACACGGCAAACGGCAATAAAATCTTTTAAATCATTTTGGAAAACTTCTTCCGAAGGCGAACAAACATGCTTGCTTGTCAATGAATATTTAATACCGTATTGATAGAGGTTATTGCAAACGGAGATTTTACCGCACCAAGAATCCCGACGATTAACGACATTCATTTTAGATAGTTCATCTGGGTAAGCCTGAACTAAAACAGGAACGTTCAAATTTGCCAACTTAAGCGTATCGGCAACCCCTTTTTCATCGCCGAAGTTTGGCAATAACACCAAAACACCAGCTATTTCTTCATTATGTTTTTTAAATAAATCAGCACATTTCTGGGCTTCTTTAAAAGTTTCAACGCCACCCAATTTGGTATCGGTTGTCTCCAGTAAAATGGGTTTTAGGTTTAGCTTGGCAAAAACCTCAATAATTTCGGTTCTTGCTTTTTCAACTAAACTATCAGGAAAAAAATCGCGGTTTCCAATAATAATTCCGATGCTTAATGCTTGTTTTGACATGTTATATATTTTCGTTTATTTTAGTTTTTTCAATTAGTCGTTAAAATTAATAAATATGGTTTAAGCTATAATTACTTTTTAGACGGTGGTCAATTTCGTAAAAATGATTTTTTCATGCTATAAGTACATCTATTTCGTGTCTCTTGAATACTTTTTTATCCTCTTCCTTTATGGCAGAGTCTGTTATTAAATAGTCAATTAAAGACAAGGCTCCTAGACTAGCCAAAGCCGTTCTTCCTATTTTGGTACTATCTGCGACTAAATATGTGATTTCGGCTGCATCAATCATTGCTTTTTTAACTACAAGATCACTAATGCTGGGATATGTCAACCCAGACTTAAGGGATATCCCTGCGGTTGCCAAAAACAATTTTTGAACATTCAAACCTTTAAAAAAGTCTGCCGCTTTTTGCCCTGTTAAAGACAGTGTTGGTGGCTTAAATTCGCCCCCAGTCATAATCACTTCAATACCTGGTTCAGTCCCCAGCATTAACGCAATATTTAAGGCATTGGTTATTACTGTCAAGTTATTATAGCCTTTCAGCTTTTTTGCTATCTCTGTGGTTGTACTTCCCGAGTCTAAAATGATTGTATCCCCACTTTCAATAAAATCCAAACACTTTAAAGCAATAACCTCCTTTAGCCCCATGTTCTCTTGATGGACTAAAGAGAAATTCTTAACGCTATCCTGTATATCTTTTAGGAAGGCGCCACCATGTTCCCGAACAATCAAATCTTTAGACTCAAGCTTTTCTAAATCCTGTCTGATCGTAACTTCTGTAACCTTAAAAAGTTTAGCCAGATCTACAACTTTTGCAGATCCATCCTCTTTCAACAGTTCTATTATTTTATCTCTCCTTTGGTTTGGTAATAACGCCATAATGCAAATAAACGAAAATAAACAAAAACAATTGAAGCTATTGATTATTTGTAGTTAAACCATTTAAATATTTTTCGAGCATGGTATAACCATCTTCAGAAACCATGTTCCTATCCCCATCATCATTCGGGTTCAGTCCATTTTCTTTCTCCCAATCATCGGGCATACCATCGTGGTCTGAATCTATCGGGGCTGGAAGCGATTGCAATTCTGGCCATCCACCAACATCGGCTTGCGAATCAATTATTCCAGTCTTTTTAGAAGGATTAACAACTTCAACTATTTTTTTATATCCCTTTCCTTCATAAGTTGCAAAACCACCCTTAACTTCTTCAATTATACGAGTATCTAGCGGGTCTCTTCTAGGCAATCTTGCACCAGCTTCTAGTAATACGAGTCCATAAGCCTTTTCCGCAGATTGTTCTTTTATTGGCATGGCATCCCAAGGTGCATCTATTTTAACGCTGTCTAAAACAATATCGGTTTGTACACCACCATTCCAATTGTCGGCTGAAACCATTTCATTTCCTTCTACCATATTCTTTGCAACATACCATTTACCAAAATCATCAATTTCATCCCTATAACCAGGGTTGGCTATTCTATAAGACACTTTGCCTGGTTTTGTAGCCGGGCCGGGTTTGTAATAGTTGGCTACAATATTGAAGGTTGAAAAATTGAATTTTTCATTGCCCTTTTGGTGTGCCTCGCCACCATATAAACTTTGATATCCCCAATTATAGATTACATTATTTCTGTAATCGGTATATCCAGAACCTGATGCCATTCGAGGATTACGACTGGAATGGTGCGCCAATAAATTGTGGTGATATGTGCCGTAATTAGAACCCCATATGCCTCCAAAACCATGAGAACCCTTTATATGGTTGGAACCACTTAAACTTTCGGAAATAAGGCACCACTGCACTGTAATGTTACTACAATGGTAAATAGACATGCATTCATCAATACTCCAGCTCGCTGAAACATGGTCTAAAATAATGTTCTTAACATATCTTGAAGATACCGCATCGTAATCTTCACCCGATACATCGCCTGGTCTTACCCTAATATAACGAATAATTACCTCATCGGCATCGATGCTTAAAGGATGGTTTTTAAGACAAATACCATCACCCGGTGCTGTTTGTCCCGCAATAGTAATATACGGGTTTTTAATTTTAATTGGGCTTTCCAATTCAATATTACCTGAAACTCTAAATACAACCGTTCTTTGCCCTTTTGCCTCAACTGCTGTTCGTAAGCTGCCATCGCCACTGTCATTGAGATTGGTGACTTCAAAAACTTGTCCGCCACGGCCACCTTTGGTGTATTTCCCATAGCCTTCTGCTGTTGGAAAAGCTAATTGAGAATCTTTACCCTCAACAGCCATAGCTAAATCTGCGATTCCAATGTTTTCGTTTTTCTTATTTGAATGACATGATACCATTATCAAACAGAGTATCATGCAAAAAAAAGATGGTTTCATTTTTTGTTATTTAAATTATACTAATTTTTCGGCCATTCACTTTTTAAAAGAAAATGAAATGTGCTGTTTCTCGCGTTAATTTTTGCGGTTTTTATTTCGATTTTGTCGTTTTGCAGTAAACGAATCATTTCTGCACCTGCATAGAGTACTGGCCCGTAACCATGGGTGGCATAAATACTTTTCCCTCTATGGTAATAGTAAGTGTTATCATGAGCAAAGGTTGTACCTTCGCAAGTGCCATCTACCGCGCCGTTTTCAAGCACACGCGTATTTATGGCATTCCAGCCCGTTAGTGCCACAGGCCCGTAAACATGGCTTATCCAACCTTCATTTATACCTTTTGCAATGGCAAACGTGAACATTGCTGTGCATGAGGTTTCTAAATATGTATCGGTCTTGTCCAATAAATTATGCCAAAAACCAGAACCGTCCTGAAGGTTCGACAAACTTCTAATCATAGAACGGTATAAATGTAAAATTTCAGCTCTTCCTTTATAATTCTCGGGCAAAATACTGAGCACCTCAGCCATCGACATCAATACCCAACCATTGGCTCGGCCCCAGTAAAAACGAGGGTCGTAATCGCCCGAAGTAACATTCCAACCATGATCGAATAGTTCTTCTCTTTCAACATATAAATAGCTGGCCATTTGCAGCACTTGTTTTACGGCATCATCAAAATATTTATGGTCTTGTGTAAGCACGCCCATGTTGATTAAAAATGGTACGCTCATATACATGTCGTCTGCCCAAACTGATTGATATTGTGGCCTATTTCTAGCTAATGTTCCATCGTCTAAACGGTATTGATTTTTAGAAATATGTTCTGTTGTACGGTTGATTAAACTGAGATATTTTTCGTCTTTATTTTTAGAGTAAGTTTTTATTAATGCAGCACCTATAGAACCGCAATCGTCTAAAGCATGGAAGTTCAAAATGCGCCCCCAACTTCCTATTTTTTCTTGATGAATCTTATTTTTATTCTTTTGAAAGTATGATAAGTTCTTCAACACATAATCATAGAATTTTGTGTTGTTTTCAAAAAAACTATCGTCATCAATAACATCATCTATATACTCAAAGGCCGAAAGCACCACACCATGCGTATAAGACCACTCACTTGAAAAGCCTTTTGACGGAACAGCATCTTTATTGAATGACTTGAAATCGGTTATTTGCGCACCTGTTTTGGAATCAACAATAGTTTGATTGCTAGATTCTTCATAATAGACCCTAATCCGATTCAAAACGTCCTTTATGTTTTCAACTTTGGGAAATTCATAGGGAACTTTGTATTGTGGAATTCTACCTTCAGAGCTTTGTTGCGCAGTAATTCTATTGCTGCACGTTAAAATTAAAACTAATAACAGAATGCTATTTTTCATTTTTAAACTTATTTTATTTTTACAATGACCCTTTGGTACCTTGTTAATTGTGGCGTTCCATTATCTTTTACCTCACAAACAACATGAATTGTTTCTCCTTTTTTAACATTTTCAGGCATCCTAAAGTATGCTTTATTGGTCGTTGATTTTTCTATTGTCACACTTCCTTTATAGGTGCTAGGTTCGGGATAAATCCACCAAGAATAAATGAGCTCATCCCCATCTGGGTCATGAGAGCTTGAGGCGTCAAGTTTAACTTTTTGGCCTAACTTAGCTTTTATATCCAGTTCATTTTTCAATGTAACTACGGGTGGGTGGTTCGCCCCAACAAAGGATTTAACACACCAATCAGCTCGTGCGGCAAAATCGTTTTGCAGAGCGTCTGCCCAACGGGTTATAGGCTTAAAATAAGCTGTCATTAAATCTTGTTTCTCAGGATATGTTTCACGCATATATTTTCTCCCCCAAGCAGTTTGCGTATACCACCTGCCTTTAGGATAGGTGTAATTGGGTTCTTGAACAGGATCAAGCCATGTATTTTCGCGAACATTAATGTAACGACCACCCCAACCACCGTAATCTGGGGACTCTAATGAACGTAAACCTGTTGGAATGGCATGAATAAAGGATGGTGAATCGCCCTCCGATCTAAAATCGCCATTCATTTTATGGTTTTCGGCTCTAAAACCTTCATTGTCACCACTACCTTTGTAAGCTTCATATAACGAGCAAAGAGGACCGTGATTTTCCAAAATATTTTCTTTCATCCAATCACTTCTAAAATAACTTATCTTATCATTTGGCATTATTTTATCCCATTGGTAGGCTATAGCCCAAAATTGGTCGCATATAATGGTTTGTATGTTATATTTTCCCCAATGGGGATGAATGTATTTCTGATAGGTATCATCCTGTTCCCAGATAAAGAAAAAACGAAGTTTGCTGGCTACATATTCCATTTTTTCAGGATGATTTTCTTCAATAGTTTTAAGCGCCCTTGCAATAGTGTTAGTGCCACCCCATGCCTGAATCCAAACAGGACGACTATCGGCCTCATCCAACAATACTTTTACAATATGCTGCGAACCCAGTGTAATAGAATCCATTTCCCCCTCTGCATCTACATTACCCAAGAAAGCAATCGATTTTAAATACTCCGGTGACGGATATGCTTTATCGTGCTTAACCAAATTGGAATAAACTTGGCCGTAGGCATCTAAATATGGGTCTACCCAATCATCTCCAGCCCATTTATGACCTCGCCAATGGTATTGAGAACTTGATGTGATGATGCCTTCAATATCCCATTCATTGGCATATAAAAGAAATCGAACCATTGAACATTCATCATCTATTTCTCCATCTGAAGTTACAATTACACGTGTTTTTTGATTTTGGCTACTTACGGAAATTAGTCCTGTAAATAAGAAAATGATGAAACTTGAAAATAGAATCTTTTTCACTTTTATAATTATAATTATTCAACAACATCTATAATAACACGTTTGTAACGTGTTAAACGTGGGCTTCCATGGTCGGTAACAGCAAGAATAATGTGCATTGTTCCAGTACCTGGAGGCATGACACGGCTGCTTTTAACTGTTATTGAGGCTTTAGCTTGGTCAAAACCAATAATATCATGTTTAATACCTGTTCTAGAATTTGACATGCCTCGCGTACCCGCCTCCTCATAACAAAACCAGTGGTATGAAAGTGGGTCGCCATCCGGATCGGTTGTACTCATGGCGCTAAGTTCAATACGATCCCCTTTTCCGGCTTTTATATATGCCGGGTGATCTAATTTTACAATTGGTGGATGGTTGGCTTTATCATAGGGTTTGATTGTCCAATCCATACGAGCGGAAAAATCATTTTGATACGCTTCACGCCATCTCCATATGGTTGCATGGTTTGTGGTATGCCATTCTCCGTCGTTACCCAAAACTTCATCTTGCACATTAGTCCATATAGGATGCGTCTCAGGTTGATAGAACCACTTTTCGGTTTTTGGTGTATATAATTCGTAGCGACCTCCCCAGCCTCCCCAATTGGGATTCTCAGGGCTATTTAGTCCGTTATCAACAAGATAAAGAAAAGCTGGCGAATCGCCTTCCATCATAAATTCCCAATGGGGATACATTTTTCCCAAAGGCCCCTTTTTACGTATATTACGCTCAAGCCATTCGTTAGTTACCAATTCAAAATCTGCCCCACCAAAGCGTCCATGAAACTTATCGCCACCAATACCAATCCACGTAGCATGATGAAAACCTCCACCAGCATTCGCACCTGGTGTTACTATATAGAAAAGTTCTGGAAATTCTTTACGAATCCATGGCCCACTATTATCTTGATCAGAAATAGCGTAAACTCTAAGTTTAGCAACAAACTTAGCAAGCTCCTGTTTTGAACGTGTGGAACGCACTTTCCATAAAGCTTGAGCCAAAACGTTCGGTCCACCCCAAACATTCACCCATAATGGCCTTGAGTCTTTGTTATCAACAGCTTTAATAAGGAGCTTAGATCCTGGCGAATCTTTGCCTTCTCCAACACCATCCATTCCTCCTATTGGAATTCCTTTTGAAATGCATTTTTGTAAATACTCTGCCTTTGGAAACCCTGTTTCGTGAATTTCTAGGTTGTTGCGCACTTTTCCATAAGCTTCAACAATCTGTTGAATACGTTCTGGATTAACTGTTTTAACAACTTCTGTGGCAACAAGGCCCTCAATGTCAATTTGGTTAGAATATGTCATTAAACGAACCATGGACATTTGGTCATCGGGGTCACCACCAATGTCAGTAAGCACGAATAACCTTGGTTTTTCCTGAGCATTGGAAAAGTTCATTATTGTAATTAATGCCAGTAATAATATGAGTTTAAATGATTTCACTCGAATGTTGTTTAGTTTTTAAGCCACTCCCATCGTTTGGCCCAGTCCATTAAAAAGGCCTCACGATGTTTGGAAATAGTTTTTGCTCCTTGTTGGTCTTTTAAGAATAAATCTTCATCGGGTCGATCGCCGTACCAGTTTTCACCCAAAACATAATCGTCTTTTTCCTTTTTACCTGGCCATGGTTTGATACTTACATACTGCCCTATATGACCATCCAATTCGGGAATAGCACTTGAGGTTTTATAACTGGCTGTCTCAGGCTTTTTAGAGGAATACCTGGTGGCCTAAACACCATTGCCCAAATAATAACCTGGCCAAACTTGTTTGGAAATTTCCATGGTAAAACACACCGAATCCTGAGGAATATCCAGTTCTGGGCCTTTGAAATGCCATTCTTGAATGCCATAGGCCACTACTGTATCAGCTATTGAACTATTGCCCTGAAATATGGTACGCGAACTGTGGTTGATTTTCACAAATTCACCACCCCAACTTTCGGTGGTAGGGTCATCAGGGTTTCCATTCATAACATAGGCCAATGATGGCGTATCCCCCATTTTAATTCGCCCCTCGTAGTAGTTTATAAAATTGGCGCCCATGTGTCCCACATTTTTAATGTGATTTTCAAAAAAGGCTTTGGCCTTTAAATCTTTCGGTGATTCTGAATCCATAAACCAGCCACGATAGGTCGCATTGTTTTCAATCATCCATAGATTAGGATGGTTTTCCGCAATATAAGCATAGGCATTAGGACCCCATTTTTTATTGGGACCGCCAATCCAGTACACTCTTATTTTGTCTTCAATTTCTGGGGCATCATGCAATGCTTGGGTTACATCTTCAATACCTCCCCAAACCAACACCCACAACGGTTGGTCACTTTGCTTTTTAGCGCATTTTATTATCCAATCAGAACCTTCTGTGGGTTTTCGGTAACCTTTATAAGGCGCACCTTGCTTAGTGCCTTGTTTCGTTACAGCCCTCAATTTATCTGGTGCAGGAAAATCAGGTGCATGATTTTTAAGCTTATCTAAATCTTTTTCATAAAGATCAATCATCTCAAAAATATTTTGCGTCGTTCCCGTTTGAAATGAAGTTGAAACCAAACCCTCAATTTGAAACTCATTTGCATACATCAGCAAATGAATCATGGATTGATTGTCGTCAGGATCGGTGCCTCCAATATCAGTACTTATTAATATTCTTGGTTTAATTTTTTCTGGTGGAGTTTTTTCGCATCCAAAGAAGGAAATAAAAAACAGTATCGCTGTACAATGAAAGTACAATTGTTTAGGGTACATCTCGTTTAATTTAGTTCTAAATCTTTGACAGTCAAAACGGTAATTAAGACTAGTCAATCACAAATAAACAAAAATAAACGAAAACAAAAAAAAATAAACGAAAATTTTAACAAAAATATCGAAAAACAAATATTCATTCTTTTTCCCTTTTCTTTCGCCAATAGTTGGCTAATAAAGAACCTGAAATATTCATCCAAGGGCTGAACACAGCTGCTGCTAAACCTAAAGTGGCTAATTTGCCCATAGCACCTGCCAATCCTGAGGCCATTCCACCATTTTGAAGTCCAACCTCAAAGGCAATGGTTTGACTTTGTTTTTTATCCAATCCTCCCACCCTACTTAGCCAATATCCTAAAATATAACCAGCTGTGTTGTGCAAAACAGCGGCAAGGAACAATATCATTCCTATTTCCAATAAATTGTCACGTCCTGCGGCCGTAGTTACCAAGGTAAAATAAACAATACCAAACATGGAGAAAAGAGGCATAAAACCGTCAACCTTTGGCAAAATTTTATACAAATAATGATAAAGCACGCCAACAACAAAAGCGGCACATATAAAGTTCAAAATTTCGACACCGTTGTATTTTTCAGTGCCAAAAATGGCATTACTGAATAAAAGCATCACTAATAACCAAATACTAGAAACACTTGCCATCACCATTATTCTCTTTCGAACTTGCTTCCCATAAATTTTCAAGGCATCATGTATCATAGCAGCCGTTAGAGGTACCAAAACGATTTTAACGATATTCATCATCATATCGAAAAAATTGATTTCAATAAATGTTCCAGCAAACAGTTTCATTAAAAAAGTGGTCATAATAGGTGCCGTTAATGTTGAAATGGCCGTAACGGTAACCGACAAGACCAAATCGCCTTTAGCAATATAGGTCATTACGTTTGAAGCCAATCCACTGCTGCAAGAACCAATAAGTACTATTCCCGCTGCAATTTCGGGTTCGAAACTAAACGTTTTTGCAATAATAAAACCGACGATGGGCATGATGGTAAATTGGCATAAAAGACCAACCAATACACCTCGTCCTGATTTTCGAATACCTATAAAATCCTTGATGCTCATTTGCGTGCCCATACCAAACATAACCAACTGAATGATTATAAGGATGAGCCATTTATTCCGCAAATCGATACCTCCAATATTTAAAAATGTTTGTGGATAGATTAACCCTGCCGCCACGGCAGTTACAATCCAAAAGGTGTATTGGTATCCAGAAAGCGATTTTAGAGAACCAACCCCGACCGATAAGCATGACAATCCTAAAACAAAACCTAATTTACTCAACCATACTATATCTTGCAACCAACCCATACCTGAAGAGATTACAAGAATAACAGCTAGATAAAGGATGTATTTACGCATGGTTTTAGTTTAGTTGGCATGCTTTAACGCAAGATAGATTTTAATTAAAATAAATTTCAGCCAATTTCTTCATGGCAATAGCAGGACTAGCTAAAATGGGCACTATTTTTTCATCTGCGCTCAAACCATCAACAACTCTAGACATAGAAGCTTGTGCCAAAACAATAACATCAACTTCTTTCATTAGTTCTTTCAATGCCGAAGCTACCATTTGGTCGTGCTTTGCTCCATCACCACTCATTAAGGCTTCAAAAGCCCCGTCGCATAATTTTGAAGAAATAGACACACTTTTTCCTGCTGCTTCAGCTCTTCGCCTTACCAAATCTGTTGTTGGCCCTAATGTTGTAGGTAAGGTGGCAATAACACCAATTTTGTTGCTTGTTTTAACGGCTTCATCCGCCATAGCTTGATCTACCCGAATCACTGGAACCGTACTTAAAGTTGCAGCAGTTTCAATAGCTGCCCCAATAGATGAGCAGGTTACCAGAATAACATCAGCTCCGGCATCTTCAGCAGCTTGCACATGTTGAACCACCCGTGCTGCGGTGTTGGGCTTTAATTCACCTTTTTTAATGACATCCTTTATTAAGCTATCATCAACGATATTGAATGTTTCAACATTGTTGAGATATTCATTTGTCAATTGTTGAAACAACGGTACCAATGTTGCCGATGTATGTACAAAACCCAATGTTTTTGCCTTCATAATTTTTCTCCTTTTAAAACTTTTATAAAATAATCTTTTGTTCCTACTTGTCCGCCTTTAAAATTTAATTCCAATCCGTTTACCCGTTCATCGTCCGAAATAGCTTTACATAACGGAGCGCCTGGTGCCAATGGTGCAATCATCTCAAGAGCTGCAATATTTAATTCTGAAGCGGCGTAACTTGAAGTATCACCTCCTGCCAAAAGGATTCTTTTGATATCTGTTTGTACCAAAACTTCTTTAGCAATCTGCCCCAAAACATGCCCATAATTTGAACTACAGGCGTTTTGGATATCTTCGAATTCGAATCCTTGGTTCTTAAAGTATAATTCTGAATCTGAAATTCTCGAATCCTCTGGTCCTTTGCTGGTATGTAATACGGTGCTTTTTCCATTTTCAAAATTGGCAACTATTTGTCCTACAACCTCTTCTATAACTTGGTTTTGATTTGAATTGCTAATAGCTTCAACGCCTAGAGCAATTTCGGCAAAACCATTATCAATAGCATAATTAATTTGGTTTTCAGTAACGGGAGAACAACTTCCAGATAGCACCAAAATAGGCCTGTTTTCACCGCAAACATTGAATTTCCTTTCACCGTCTATTATGCCCTTAGATTTCCAATCCAACCCCAAAGCCATTGCAATTCCGGAAGATCCAACAGAAAACAAAGTATTCTCTTTAGCAAAGGCGTTAAACACCCCTCCAATAGTTTCTAAATGTGCTTTATTTAATCCGTCAAAAAACAGGATTTCCGAATCTTTATTCTCTTTTACTTTTGAAATTACGGCAGACTTCCCCTCCTCTATTTTAATTACATTTAGAAGGCCGATGGATTTATTGGTTTGCTTTGATAAATGTACCGTTAAATCCCCTTCAAGTGCAGGTGTAACAGGATGTTTGCTCATTGAAGGGTGCCTATCAATCCGGTAAATTTTACCATCACCTGCAGTTCCCATTTTTGCAAATAAATTTCCGAAAGCACAATAACGCCCCAAATGTGGTGCGGAGGGTAAAACAAATACTGTATTTTGCTGAAAAATAGCGCTACCTATCTCAATAGCCTTTCCTATACTGCCCACATGCGGGGCTGAATCGAAGGTAGAGCATACCTTGTAATGCACATGCTTGGGTTTGAATTTTATAAATTTATTGAAAACTGGTATCAGTTCATTTTCCATGTCATTTGGGGACATGGAACGACTTTTTCCTGCCACACCGATGGCCTGGATTTCTGGGAATTTATCTAAATCCTTCTGCTCAGGATTTTTCAAAAACAAAATAGTTTTTACCCCTGCTGAGGTCAAAAATTCCAAAGCATCGGTAGAACCCGTAAAATCATCGCCATAAAATGCTAAAAGCAAGGGGTTTGTTTTTGTCATTATTTAGAAAATTTCTTTACTGAAGCTGCAAATGCCTCATATTCATTAGCCGCCTCTTCCAAAGACAAACCATCAACCGCTCCTTCCCAAGCTTGCTGCAATGCGGTTACTCCAGCTTTTGGTCCCATCGGGTGTGCCAAAATACCACCGCCTGCCATGTACAGTAAATCGGTGGTTTGGGTTCTTCTATAAGTTTCGAAGGCTTGTCCGCCCCATTGCCCGGAAGAAACCACGGGTAAAATTTCGTAACCACCCAACATGGGCTTTAAACAGGATTTTATGGAGGTGACGACGGAATCATCAGATTCCCAAAATTTATTTTGAATGCCATTCACATGCAACTGGTCTACACCACACAAGCGTTGAATTTTTTGATATGCTGGAAATTCAATACCCAACAATGGGTGACGATTCAACATTCCCCAACCATTTCTGTGCCCGTGAATAACCAACTCTCCTCTATCGCAAAGTTTCTTTGTTCCGGCCAAACCAACGCTATTTACGCTTATCATAGCGCAACTCCCGCCTTCGTTAACAATAGTGTCATAATGGCGTTGCATTTGGTCTATTTCATCAGTAATATTAAAGGCATACATCACCTTCTTACCTGTTTTTTGCTCATTATTTCGAATAACCTTCATGATGCCTTTTACCCGTTCCTCGAAAGGTGAATTGGCCGCAGAACCCATAAGTTCATCATCTTTTATAAAATCGATTCCAGCTTCAATGAGCGCACCGACTAAATTTACGGTTTCATCAACTGACATGCCAATACTGGGTTTTATAATCGTTCCAATCATGGGTCTATCGCCAACGCCACATGATTTTTTTGACCCTTTTATTCCGAATTTTGGTCCTTCAAAATGATTTTTAAAAGATTTGGGCACCTCCAAATCCATCAATTTCAAACCTGTAAACTGACTTATTTCGTATAAATTACCTTGTAAGGTACTGACTAAAACGGGCAAATTATAACCAAAATTCTCAATAGACCAACTCACTTTCACTTTGGCCCGTTGGTATTTTTTACCCGGAATGATGTTACCTGGTATTGAGGGATTATTGACCAAATCCAATAGCTCAATGGTCTCAACCCTTGCAGCAAAACGCTGTTTGAGTTCTTCGGTTTCACCTGGAACGGAAACAAATGTTCCTGAAGATTGCTCGCCAGCCAAAACAGCAGCAGCATGTTCCACTTCATAAGGCGTTTCTATATAATATTCTGCAAAAACTCGTTCCATTGGTTTTTAATTTGATATTTTTATTTGAATGCTTTCTGATGCCAATCCATCAGAAGATGCTGTTAATTGAACATTTTCAGCCTTTCCGTTAGATTGAATGATAACCAAACATTTTCCGTTATATGCCTTTCTAAAATTCGCCTTAAAAGGTTCCAAACCGGCTTGATAACCGTTATCGACACCAACAATTTTTCCACCGCCTGAAATTTCAAAATTAATAAGATTATTGGCCTTTGGCACTAAATTACCTTCACTATCTAAAATGCTTATGGTTAGATACACCAAATCGTAATTGTCGTTTTTTAAGCTTTCTTTATTTGCTTTCAATTCAATTTTTGAGGGGTTACCAGCCGTATGTATTTCCTTTTCTAAAACTACATTCCCATCTTTTCTTGAAACAGCCCTTAATGTTCCTGCCTCGAACGGAACCCGCCACATCACATGCAAATCGTCATTTTCCTTTGATTTTTTTCCCAATGATTTTCCGTTTAAAAACAGCTCTACTTCATCGGCATTATTATAATAGGCCCAAATATCTACTTCCTGACCTTCATCCCAATTCCAATACGGAAAAATATGCAACACATCCGCATCGCTCCATTCACTTTGGTACATGTAATACACATCCTTTGGGAAACCTGCCAAATCAACAATGCCAAAATAGGAACTTCGAGCCGGATATGGGTACGGAATAGGTTCGCCAATATAATCAAACCCCGTCCAGATAAACGTACCAGCAATATAATCCAAAGATTTTACAGCTTTCCAACTTTCCTCGTGGGTTGCTCCCCAATAAGCTGAAACTTGGTCGTATGCCGAAACTGTTAAATCGTCATTACCATCAAAAGGCTCATTGTACGCTGGTGGCCAACGCTTAATTTCATCGGATGGTAAATCGTAATGCCCACGGGTTTCTAAAGCGGATACACTTTCGGAAGCAATTATTTTTTCACCTTTAAACTTTTCAGGGAAACCATAATAATCCTTATGCTTATAATTAAAACCCAAAAGGTCGAGCGCGCCAGATTGGTATATAAAATTTTTCTCGGGAACATTTTCGGTCAATGCACAAGTTACTGGTCTGGTTTTATCCAAATCTTTTACGATGTTTACCAGTTTTTGGGTGATGGCAATACCAGTACTATCAAACTGTTCACGGATTTCATTACCAATGCTCCACATCATTACGGACGGATAGTTTCTGTCGCGTTTCACAAAATCTTTTAAATCTTGCTCGTGCCATTCATCCCAAAACAAGTTATAATCGGCTTTTACTTTTTTCTTTTTCCAAACATCAAAAGCCTCAACCTGCACAATAAATCCCATTTTATCGCATAATTCCAATAACTCCAGCGAAGAAGGATTATGCGAAACACGAATGGCATTTACACCCATCTCTTTCATTATTTGAAGCTTACGCTTGATGGCTTCATAATTGGCAACCGCACCTAAAGCACCATTGTCGTGATGCAAACAAACGCCGTGGATTTTTGTTGAAACACCGTTTAAGAAAAACCCTGTTTCGGCATCAAAATTAAAAGAACGAAAGCCCAGAGCTGTTTCATAATCATCAACCAACTTATTTTTTTCATAAACTTTGGTTTGGATTTTATACTGATACGGATGCTTCGTGTCCCATAAATTCGGGTTTAAAACCTCAAAGTATTGAATCGTAGTTTTAGACGTGTTTTTATTGATTTTATCTTCTAAAATTGCTTCAGCAACAGTTAATCCATCTTCATTTAAAATAGAACTTACCAACCTAAATGATTTATCGGTTTCCGATTCATTTTGAAGTGTTACCTCCAAATTCACAGTAGCTTTTTCCTTTGAAACCTCAGGCGTTGTTGCGTATGTGCCCCAATGTGCTACATGCAGATTTTCTGTTGCAACCAACCGTACATTTCGATAAATTCCAGAACCCGAATACCAGCGAGAATTGGGTTGCTCGGAATTATCAACCTTTACGACTATAACATTCTGGCTTTCTCCAAAGTTTAAATGTTCTGTTAAATCATAAGCAAAAGAAATATAGCCGTTAGGTCGTTTTCCTAAATGCTGACCATTTATCCAAACTTCACTATTTCGATACACGCCATCAAACTCAATCCAAATGGTTTTGTTCTTAAGGGTTTCTGGCAATTCAAAGGTTTTTCTATACCATGCAATTCCTGTTGGCAAGGCACCACCTTCAGGTTTTGCGGGGTGTTCTTTACTAAATTCGCCTTCAATACTCCAATCGTGGGGTAGATTTATGGTTCGCCAATTTTCAGCGCTGAATAAAGAATCAATAGCTTCAGGATGGTCGCCCAACTGAAAACGCCAATCAAAATTAAAATCTTCAATAAGTCGAGCATTTTTTTCTTCTGAAGTATTACATGCCACAAGCAAGGACAGAAAAAAGCTTAATATTATGAAACGTTTCATGGTTGCGATTACTTTTTATTTATTGAAATTCAAACGATTCTATACGTAAGCCTTTCATTTGATTTGATTCTAAAGTTATTTTATAGGTTCCAGCGTTAATAAATCCGCCAGAAGTAGTATTCAAAATTTTCCATTTGTCTTGCCTTACGGGAAATTCAATATCATCATTACGCAACAGAATACCATTGGCATCCTCAATTTTCAACCGCACTTTTACTGAATGGTCGTTCATGTTCATATAATGGTAGCGCATCAAATAAATATTCGCCACGCCCGGATTTACGGTAAATGTGATGCTGTTTTCGGTATTTTGGGTAAATTCAACATAATCACTTTTTTTGAAATTGGCTTTATTAATGCCTCCACCTGTGACTTTAGCATCTTCAGCCTCAAGCTTCAAAATCGGCCTAATATCTTGCTCCTCCATAGAATAGGAAGGTACCACAGCAATTGAATACATTTCTCCTTCTCTAAGGCTGCCAAAATTCACCCGTTCCCCTTTTTTGACCTCCTTTCGGAAAACATAAAAAGTAGTTCCTGCGTTATTTTGTACTGTATCGTTCAACTTTTGATAACCAGATAACCAAGATAACGGAAACACATTTGAATCATATAATATATAAACATTCGCATTTTCTTTTGAAATGAATGACCCTGAAACGCCTCTATTTTCCTCGGAATTTGAAAAACGAAGATAATGCGCTCCATAAAGTTCTGATGGCAATTTTTGATAACGAATATTTGAATTTACGTATTGTTTATGGTTTAGATTTAACCATGTGCCAATTTCAAAATCCGCATTGGTTTGTACATTTAAAACATCCTTATCGGAAGGTTTTGCAGGTTTAATATTTCTATTTTTTGAAGCTATGGCAATGGCTGAAATCACTGCTTGTCCCGAAGCCATGTTGGGGAATGAAATAACCATTGTGCCGTTTTTGCTTTCAGCTATATACGATTTTTTTAATGCTGCATCATGCCCTACTTGGCTCCAAATATCTAAATCTTCCTCAACGGTTTCATCATTTATAGCGATATCAAAAACACGCCAATCTTTGCAGTTCATGCCGTCTCCTGTTCCGTACCACGGTTCATTAAAAAACAACTCCACCAAATATTCGCCATCTGGGGCAGGAAATTCATATTTCAATTTATCTGCCCCATATCTAAAACTTTGAAACAAAGGCCAATCTTTGGTATTTGCAATAGGGTCGTTAGTTTGCCTTTGGCTAGCGTAAAATGCGGGAAGATTTTCAAAGTCATCCGTCCATGATAATGAACCCCAAGTATGTTCGTCAGTTTTATGCACATCGGCCAACCAAGTATTTCCGTTATTATCTTTATAATCTGGACCACCACAATTTACCCGATATAGATAATGGTAGGCATCATTTGGATTTAAAACGTCATTAACATTATTAACAAGCTTGTTTAAATTTGGAGCTTCAGGCAAATTGTTTAAAACAATATAATCTTTAGCCACGGCTTTTCCGTTTACAAAGCCAACCGCATAAAGCACATTGTGCATTATATTCACATTATTCCACTCGAAATGCTGGCCCATACCGGGGTTTTTTATCCGCCCAAGTGAACTATTTTCAACATCATTAAACAGTTCAACTTCATCACAATTAGAATAGATATCGATACCATTTTTAATTCCTGTTGACTTCCAACGATTTGGCCATGTGTGAGACACAATATAAACCATGGGTTCTTTTTCCTTTGAAACGTAATTGGAACGATACATATAAAATACATCTAAAGGTTCTCCCCAAATGGTGAAGATGCCTTTATAATTTACAGGGCCAATTTTATCGATGTCCCGAAAACCTTCACCGTTTTGCGAGCGACCTGGGTTTTCATGCGAATATAGTAACCAATGGTATTGACCAACAATTTTATCAATTACTGATTCTGCTTCGTGAACCTTGATTTCCATAAGTTGAGAGAAACGATTTTCGCTAAATTCCCCTTTTTGGTTGAATTCACCTTCGGTATGTAAATCTACCGAACGCCATCCACCATATTCGCCATTCAGTAATTGTTCCGTCAATTCCTCACCATAATTATACGGGTTGCCACCGTAAGTTCCTGACCAATTTTGAATCACATTCCAATCAGTGCCCTCACCGCCATTACAGGTGGTTACAATGCGCTGTTTGGCAGAAGTCGGGTCGAGTTCTCGAATAATTTGCGTGCATTCTTCAGCAAATTCTTTTGGAATAGTGCTTTCGTTTTGCAAACCCCACATAACGATAGACGGATTATTTCTCCGCTCTTTAATCCATTCCTTTAAAAGTGTTTTGAAATTTTCCTTAAACTCAGGCGTGTCATACCAAATATGCGCCGAAAACTGACTCCAAAACAAAATACCTTCTTTATCTAAATGCTCTTGATAGAGCAAATTATGGGGTTGGTGTCCTTCTCGAAAGGCATTGTATCCAGCAGCTTTTACCTGTTCTATTCTTGTTTGTATTTCAGTTTCTGAAAAAGAATGGCTTTTCCCAATTAAATGTTCGTACTCGCAAGTGCCGTTAATAAAAAACGGTTCGTTATTTATAAAAAAACGATTGTCATCATCCTCACGATTTACGGGCCAACTTACCCATCGAATACCATAAGGCGTCATTTGAGCATCCACCAACACATCATTTTCGTAAATATTTGTTGAAAGTTGATAGAGATATGGATGCTCAGGAGACCACAATTTTGGATTGGAAATTTTGGGTAATGTTTGTTTTATTTCTTTTGAATCTGAAAGCTTATCAATCACTGTTTCCATTGACGATACTTCATCACCTTCGGGGGTTAAAAGGGTATTTACAACCCTAATTTTTTTTTCAGAGCCACTGTTATTTTTTAATTCTGTGGTAACATGAAGTAAAGCCCTTTCTTTGTTTGTTTGGTCATCATTCCAAATATGAACGCCAAAAGGCTCGATTCTAACATCGCTAGTTATCACCAAAGATACCGGCCTAAAAATGCCCATAGGTTGTGACCCTTCCGAAAAGCCCCATTCACCAGAGCAACCACCACAAACCCAAGGTAAGTCAGCTATAAATGCCGGATGTTCTGCTTTTACAATAATAATGTTTTCGGTATCAAAATTGATAGCATTGCTAATATTTAGCGTAAACGTTGTTCGTCCACCTTTATGTTCGCCAACCTGTTTCCCATTTACCCAAACCGTTGCGTAAGACCCTACACCTTCAAAAAACAAAAAGTGCTGCTTACCTTGATTTTGTTTATCAAAAGTCAAGGTTTTTTTGTACCAAGCTGTACCGTGAAGGTTACCATGTTTTGCTCGACGATAACCATAATACTGGTCCCAATTGTGTGGTACCGAGACTTTTTTCCATGGCATTTCTGCTGTTGGGTTTTTAACAAAATTCGATTCTGGCAGGTTTAAACTATCGAGGTGGATGGTTTCCCAGTTATCGTTCAGGGAAATTTCCTTTCGAACTTTCGAAATATCCTCTTTAGTTTCGCATGAAAGGAAACCGAAAACAGTAATTAAAAATATATAACTTAAATGCTTCATTTTAATAAAATAACCAATCCACAGAAATACCATCTTCTAAATTGTTGAGACCAGCATCATGGATTGCAATGTCTTCATCGCCTTCAATAAACCCTAAAATTAAAACACGTCCTTTGCCCAATATTAATTTATGTTCACCAGGTTCATAACGATAACTGTAAACATTTACCGGATATAACCCCGAGATTAGCATGGCATTAGCAATCTTTATATCAGCCTGCCCCCTGTCGTTCGCATGAGCATTGGTTTCTAATGTTGGTGGTTCTAAAACGGTATAACTGTTGGTATTAAAATACCCAACCAATATGTTCACAGACTTATCGGTTTTAAAATGCAAAACCGTACCGTTTTCTTGTTGCTTTTTATCTGAAAATTGCACCCCAGATAACCGTTTCAATTCTTCTGCAACCCCTTCAATTTGAGCGTCATTATCAGAATAAACATTCATTCCTCTTTTCATCGGGAAACGCTTAATGTTTTCATTAAGAATGGTAACTTCAACGGGCTCGAAAACCTTGTATTCTTTCAAACCTTTCCCATCATTTCCTTTTGATTTTAGCATATCAACATTACGCCTAAAAACATCAAGTTCATTTTGATAATGCGGCAAAAGTTCTTCCCAAGTTTTATTGGTTCCGTTGCTCCCAGTTATCGGAATTCGGCGTTGTGCGGTTTGCATACTATTAGCGTACAGGTAAGTATCTTTTGTAAGCTTGGTTAACTCGGTAAAATACGCAACACTCTTTTCTAGAAATGGAATGGCCTTTTCAAGGTCTTCAATATTATTGGAATATTTATAATTTAAAACGAGCATTGCCGCCTTTACCTTTTCCGCAAAATAGTTTGCAAAAGCATCGTAGCAGTACACGTCATTTTTAAAACGCTGAAACTCATCTTTATTTGCTTTAATTGAAGTTGAAGCATTCTCTATGGCTTTTACCGCAAGTTTTCCGTGATTAACAACCTCATCAATAATTTGTGGCGGAGTTTCACCCACATGCGGTTCTCCTTTCCATTCTTTCGCCGCATACTCTGTAAGAATTTCACCCACTGGCCCATTTGATGACAAAAAGTCCTTATAAACATGATACTTAAATGGGTTAACCAATTGTCCCATAAACATGCCGAGCAATAAGGTTTGTCGATTTCCATCAGAAATACCAAAGGTTCGAAGAAGTTTTGGAGCGATTTCACCAGTTTCTTCGTAGGCTTGTAAAATATCTTTTCCACTTTTGCCACAATCGTAATAATCACCCAAAATATTCGTCCAATAAAGCACTTCATCGAATCTATCACGATTGGATTTCCAAGCATATCTAGCCCATGCTTGATACCACATCCAATCCCTGTCGATCTGTTTTAATCGAGGCGAGGTTTTATTGGCGGTGTACGGCCAATCCCAATAAGACGCTTGCGGATATAAATGCAAACCATTAGCACCTTGAATGCTATGCATTGCTTTTACACTTTTTTGAATGAAATCTGGCGAACTGTAACGAAAAGGCTCCAAATTTGCCAAAACATGTACGTTGGAGATATGTACAGACCCCAACTTGCTTAAAGCTTTTGGAATATCTTCCCAAGCATCTCGTGGCTCGTAGGTTGTTAATGACTCACCATTATATTTAAACGTGGTGTAAAGGTTTTTGTAAATAGGCAATGCCGCTTCCATAACACGTTTGGCATCAGTGTCATGACCACGTAAAACTATTGGTGGTTCATTGGTAATTCCTAGTTCTTTTAACCCATTTTTCACTCCGGGAATAATGGTTTCTGTAAACCATTCCACATCATCATCGATGGTATGCATAGCTTCTCCTAAAGTTACCAAAAACCCAACGTTTGGGTATTTTTTAATGAATTCGGTAATCGATTTTTGTGTGTAATCTGCAATTAATGGTGTTATTGGGCGGGTACGTTCTTGGGTTTTTATGCCATGTTTTTCGGCAAAAGGTTTTGAAACAATAATGTTGTAAAACATTTGAATTACCCAAATACCTCGCTTGTCAGCTTCTTCAGTAATGAATTTGAAAATCGCTTCGTTTTTTTTGAAGGTTTCTTCATCAACCTCTACCGCATATGGATAATCATCTAATTTTACCAATGAAGCAAACGGATGGCCATTCCATAAATACAAAGAATTGTATCTGTTTTCAACCATCATATCTAAATACTCAATCCAATGTGCTTTATCATAAAACCAAGGAAAATTCTCGGATGTATAAGGATACTCATAAACGGTGCGTCCTGGTAGATATTCAGTTTTTTGAAGGCCAATGCAAGTGCCACGCAAAACCATTTCTGGTTTATCTTGAATATGTAGATCTAAAGGAATTTCGCCAGAAGCCTCAATTCTATCACATAACTCTAAGACACCATACAAGGCTCCAGAAGCATCAGTTCCTTGGATATTTATGCTATTTTTTGCTGAACTTATTTTAAAACCTTCTTTATTGGTTTTATCTGCTTTTTCAGTAATTGAAATTGTAAGCACATCTTTGGTATTTTCTTCATTAGTTGAAGCTAAACTCACCTGAAAACCGATATCTACGAATGTTTTTTCAAGCCTTTCTTTAGCAAAACCAATTCTAAAATTTTCTTCGTTAGCAATAATGACTACCGTTTTATTTTCCGAACACGAAGTAAACAGCATTAACGCTAATATTATAACTGGAATGTTTCGCATTACTCACCTTTAAATACCTCTTTTAAATACTTTACGTTAGCACTATAATTTTTAACCACATTATGTACATCGGTGGTATCGCGCGAACGTTCTACAATCAGCCAACCTTTCCAATGCATATTATCTAAGGTCTCTTTTATTTTTGGTAAGTCTATTGCTGGGTCGTTCTCAATCCAAAACCCGTCGGTATTTGAGGCATGGATTTCCCCAATATTATCGCGACCAAGTGTTTTTAGTTCTTTTGAAATATCACGACCGTTTTTAATCGGATTAGCAAAATTGAAAGCTATTTTGATGTTTTTGTTTCCAATTTCTTCAAGAAGTTCTTTCTCATCGGAAGCTGAAAGCGAGGTTTCAACGGCTATAATACCGTTAATTTTATCGACCTGCTCACCCGCCCAGCGTAAACGCTCCACAATCGCTGGCCTAAGCTCTGGGTTTTCAACCAAGTCACCTTTTGTCCCTAGTGGCAAATAAGCTACTTCAACATTAAAGGTTTTCATGACTTCAATACAATCTTCTACCATGCGCTTTACAGTAGGGCGTTCGGCAAAGGATTGCGCATAGAATCCAGACATAGCAACAGAACTTATACCTACCCCTGTTTCAATGGATTTTTCCTTAAACACCCTTACACTTGCGGTATCGCCGTTAACAAATTTACTATCAAATGTTTCGCGGTCGCCTAAACCTCCCATATCCATTTCGATGCCGTCGGCTCCTATTTCTTTGGCTCGCTCAAACGAACCTAACTTCTGGCGTTTCAAAATCATCCAATCACAAACGGCAACTTGGTAACGCTCTTTTGTTGGTCCAGGCCAAACGCCATCTTTTATAGGGAAGGTAACTAACTTTGAAGGGTCTATTTTTACATATTTGATTTTTTGTCGCCTCCATGTGTACACGCAATGTAGCATACCATCTGAGCCTTGAATGATTGACGGGTAGGAATATTGACTTATTTTAGAATCTTCTAAAACCAAAGCAGCATTCCAGTTGATACCATCTTTTGAAATGGCTAAATTTAAAGGACTTCGGTAGCTTTTTTGCATATCTTCGTTGGGCCAAACATGGTTATAAATTAAGGCATGCTTACCGTTTTTCATGCTAACCGCATCAGTACCTGAATTGTTATTGGGCATGTTCAATAACTCCAAAGGCGACCAAGTTTTTCCGTTATCTTCAGACCAAGTTGAGAATAAGTGTCTGTTTCGGGTGCGGCCAATTTGTTGTAATTTTCCGTTTGCATGGAATAAAATACTGGGTTGAATGGCGTTAATATCATTTAACCCTTTAGGCAAAGTATCACCCATATGCCAAGTTTTTCCAAAATCTGGAGTAGATTCCATTCGTAAATTCCAACCATTGCCTTCAATACTTGACGGCAACAAAAGCGTACCATCATCCAATAATTCTGGTTTGTTTTTTATTGGCCCTAAAAAGCTATCAGGCAATTTTTCTGGTTCTGACCATGATTCTCCACCATCAGAAGAACGCATCAGCATACCCCACCATGTTGATGGATGTGGGCCAATCTTGTAAAACAACATTAAATCACCATTAGGAATTTGGTACAATACTGGATTCCATGTTGGGTAGCGCAGTTTGTCATTTTGTACGCCGTTGGCAACCTCGACTGGCTCTGTCCATATTCCATTTTTGCGCTTGCTTAACCATATGCCCACATCAGGGTGGCGCTCGTGCGTGCCACCAAACCACGATGCAACTAATTCGCCATTAGTGGTTTCCACAATAGTTGCCGCATGGCATGACGGATATGGTGCTTTATTATAAATAAATTCGTCTACAATAATACCTTCGCGCCATGTTTTATTAGCCAAGGCTATGGCCTGTTCTGCCTCTTTGACTTGTTGCTTGCAACTTCCTAAAAGCAGGAGGCTAAATAATAGTAATGTGGTTTGAATTCCTCTTATTTTCATTATGATTAGTCTTTTTGCTCGATTATTTTACAGCTATGCTATAAGTTCCTGATTTTAATTCAAAAACCAAATTATCCCCTTCTGTTTTTATGTTTTTTGAAACTCTCTCTAAATTCCGTTTGTTGATTTTAATCTTTGAAACATCCGTTGTTGGTAAAAAAACCAAAGCACTAGTATTCGGCGGTATGGAAATGTTCCAAACCAGCTTATTTTTCTTTTTGGTCCAATGACTTTTGATGCAGCCATAACTGCATTCGTAGGTTGCATTTACGAAAGACAATCCAGCATTAAAATCGGGTTTCATGATGATTTGCTTAAACCCAGGATGCACTTCGCTACTTTTAATTCCGGCAATATTTTCATAATACCAAATCATTAAATCTCCTAAAAGCATCACGTGGTTTTGGGAGTTCATTTCTGGGTCAGCCGTATTACCATTCCATAATTCCCAAATGGTAGTGGCACCATTTTCAACCATATATCCCCAGCTAGGATAAGTAGTATTTGATGCCAATTTATAAGCTAAATCGCCTCGCCCAAAATTGGTTAATGAGCGCATTAAAAATTGTGTACCAACAACACCGGTACTTATGTGTCCTTGTTTAACCGCTTCAATTTCATGAACAATATTTTGAAACACTTTCTCTTCCAAATCCTTAGGCACCATTCCAAAGGCCAAAGGCAATACATTGGCCGTTACTGTATTATTGGCATAGCTAAACGTTTTGGTGTTTAAATATTTATTGTTGAATGCTGTTTTTATGCGTTCGGACAATTCATCATAATGTGCCACATCAGAGACATCGGCATCAATAATGTTTGCAAATTTTTTCATGAGTTGAAGCAAATGATAATAAAATGCACTGGATAGTACTTGACCATCAGTCAATCGCATCGGGTCTTTAGAGCGAATAATCTCCAGAGACTCCGGTGGAACGCACCAATCCCCATATTTATCTTGGGTCATTAAGTCATTTTTTAGATATTGGCTTTCCATATACACTATCCACTTTTTCATGTATGGATAATGATTCTTTATAACATTTACATCACCAAATTGCTGGTAGAGCATGTCGGCCACCTTAATATATGCCCCTTGCCAGGTCACACCATCACCATAATAACGCCAAAATGCAGGAGCCACATCGGGTATTCCTCCATCTAAAGTTTGTGAAAACTTGATATCGTCCAACCATTTGGCATATAGTGTTTGATTATCAAAGATGAAACTTTCGCCATACGCTCCGGTTGTTCTATCTCCTAACCAAGGTTGACGCTCGTTACGTTGCGGACAATCGATGGGCATGCCTTTATAGTTCCCTCGAATACCCCAAAAGGCATTTTTAAAAATTTGGTTCATAGTTGGGTTAGAACACTCAAACGTTCCAACTGTTTTTAAATCGTCATAAACTACCTTTCCAACAAAATCTTCCAATTTAGGTTTATAAGCATATCCCGAAAGTTCGACAAAACGGAAACCATGATAAACAAAAGTGGGTTCCCAAATTTCTTCTCCCTCGCCTTTTAAAATATAGGTGTCGGTTACTTGGGCATCGCGAAGATTGGCAATGTACAATGAGCCGTCATCTTTTAGCGATTCCGCAAATTTCATCTTGATGATATCACCTCTATTTCCCTTTACTTTTATTTGAAGCCAGCCTGCCATGTTCTGCCCCATATCCAAAATATAAGTCCCGTTTTTGGTTTCGGTTATAGATTTTGGTATCACGGTATCCATCACCTTCATGTTTGGTGTCATTTGGCCTTCGGGGAAACCTCCGGGTTCTTGTACCCACATCATATTCAGCCAATTGCTATCATCAAACCCTGTTTTGTTCCAGTTTGGCAATTCCATTCGGGCATCATAAATTTCGCCATCGTATTCATTGTTTTCACGAATGGGGCCGTATGGTGTAAACTTCCAAGTTTCATCGGATTTTATGGTTTCTTTGGAGCCATCTTCAAAAGTCACCACCAATTGTAAAGCCATTTTTGGAAAACCAAAACTCTTTATTTTATACGGTTTATATTCTTGGCGCATTGCAAAAAAACGACCGTTTCCTAAAATTGTACCTATAACATTTTCACCCTTTATTAGTTGATTGGTTACGTCAAAAACATTGTATTTTATGTTTTTGGTATAATCTGTTGGAACAGGTGCCAAAACTTGATTGCCTATTTTTTCTCCATTAATGTAAAGTTCATATAGCCCCATGCCCATAAAATAGACTTTAGCCTCTTTTACTTCCTTTTCTAAGTTTATAGGCTTTCGTACATAGCGTGCCGATAGTTTTGAAAACTGACCAAGGGTATCGCCTTCAAACAGTTGATTATAACCGATCCATCGTGTGGATTTCCATTCAGCATAACTTAAAATCCCCATGCTCCAAAGTGCAGTTTGGCTCCATTGGGTTTCCCCTTTATTGGTCCAAACTTTTACTTTCCAAAAAGCTACATCTCTGCTATCGAGCTTTTTTCCTTTGTATGGCACGTTAATGGACGCATCGATTTCTACTTTACCCGAATCCCACAAATCAGCTTCATTATTCTCTAATTTTTCTTTGGAAGAAGCTACCAAAACGTGATAAGCAGTTTGCTCAACTTCAGTCTCATCGGTAACAATTTGCCAACTCAACCGTGGTTGCAGCACATCAATACCCAATGGATTTGTAAGCATTTCGCATTGCAAATGGCTCAATTCTATACCATTTTGGGCGATTATTGAAAATGATAGAAAAACGAATATTAATAAGATGGCTTTTTTCATCGCTTTTATTTTATTCAGAAATAAGTCTTTCTAAGTTTTGGGATGAAGCTACTTCTTCTCCATTTCTAAAAACTTTTAACCCTTTTCCTTTTTTGTATTTTTTACCTGTTTTATCCCAAAGAATAGTTATGATGTCTCCGTGATAAAGCACTTTATCCAAACAAAACCAATTCCATTTATCTTCTGGAATTAGCGGATTGACTTCAATTTTTTCATCAGCCCTAGGGCGCAAACCCACCAAACCCGAAATGATTAAATCGTTGAACGTAGAATGGTTGTAATAACGACTGCGCTCTCTATCGCCCATTAGCCAATAGCCCGTTGCTTCATCCAAATACTCGCCAATGTATGGTCTGCCACGGTAGTATTGTGACTCCACATACAAATTCATTTGTTTGAAATAATCGGTTTTATCAACCACATTTTGGTCATAGTTGTTCAACAAATTAGCCAAAGCTGTTAGTGTTTGCGACGTGGCAAAGGGCCAGACGGCACCATCCCATTCGCAGGTTCCAGTACCGTGACTTCTAAAACGTGGACTGCGGCGTTCGGCGGTAGTCAACCCGAATGGTGCTGCAAAACCGTCATCATCCTTAAATTGCTCCCAAGCTTGTTCGAATCCTTTATCTTTTGAAGGCAGGTTAAAATACCAAGGAATAAACCCAATGGCTTCGCGTACATTTGCCGATGTGTCTTTCTCTGTCAACGTTTCAAAAAAAATATCATCAGTATTCCATAATTTCGTTTCTACCAAGTTTTTCAGCGTACTAGCTTTAGTTTCAAAAGAAGAAACTTTTTCTTCATCACCTTTCATTTCTGCCATTGTAGCCAAAGCTTTGGCATTGGCATACATATAACTGTTTATTGTAGGGCGGACATTTTGAACACGACGCCCACCACTCAATGATTCTTCCATGCCATCTTTTACATCATGCTGCCAAAACAAACCATCCGGTCGCTGACGTTCTTCTTCCCATTTGGCATAATCGTCAACCAAATCAGGGTATATATCTAAAAGAAAATCTTCATCTTTATTGACCAAATACATATTGTAAAGTGCATCGGGTGTCCAACTACTAAATTTGTGCAGTTTTTGCATCGGTTTACCATCATTTCCCCGATACCATAAATGTACATTTTGGTTGATGTATTCGGGGTTGTGTGCCCAACGGAATTCATAAATATGATGCCCAAGCGCGCAGGCTATTAAATTATATTTATCGGCATAAGAGCGCTCCACCAAAAACTCAGTAATGGCATAACCTTGTGGCGTACCAGTGATGTGTTTGCGCAAGCTCCACCAACGGAAATAGTACATTTCCTCAAAATTATCCTGCGGACAATCAAACAACGGAATATTTTTTTCCATCCAACTCCATGCACTATCATTAGGTATGGCTTTAGTAATGTTTTCGTCTTCCATTCTATTGAAATAATCTACATAAGGCTTGTAGTCTTCAACGTTTAAAACATAGCCGGAGCTTTCCTTATTCTCTTGAGGATTACAACCTACAAGAACTATTGGAAAAGTGATCACTAAAAGCTTTATATGTATTGTTTTCAAGGTCATTTCTAATTTTTCAAATGTTATTTTCTATAAAACGCATAGGTTTCTCCTGCTTTCATGGGTACATCGTATTCGTAATATTTTAGAAGTTTTAAAGGCTCTATTTCTGCTTTTTCCGAAATGACAGGCTGTTTTACCTTCACATCAATAAACAACCGATTTGGGTTATTTCCTTTGGCACTTTTTAATGCTTTTCCTTTGGAATCTCTTAAGGGTATTTGAGAACGCAAACGGCAATTGCCATCAAATTTTGATGTAATTTTCACAACGGAAACTTGGTTGTTTTTCCATGCTAAATCAATTTCATAGCCCCCTCTGGATTTCAATCCCGTTATTTCTCCATTTTTCCATTTTGAAGGTAACGCAGGAAGAAGATGAATTGCCCCTTCGTGACTTTGCATCAACATTTCGGCTATACCTGCAGTACAGCCAAAATTACCATCAATTTGAAATGGTTGGTGGGCATCAAGCATATTTGGGTAGGTTCCGCCCCCTTTCCGTTGATCTGCGGTTACCAAATGCAATTGGTCTTGCAGCAGTTTGTAAGCATGGTCGCCATCCAATAACCGCGCCCATAAATTCACTTTCCAACCCATAGACCATCCCGTGGACTCATCACCACGAAAAAACAACGATTTTTTAGCCGCTTGAAATAATTTGGGCGTTTTAAACGGTGAAATTTGATTGCTCGGAAACAATCCGTATAAATGAGAAACATGTCTATGGTGGTCTTCGGGGTCGTCCCAATCCATCAACCATTCCTGTAATTGTCCGTATTGCCCAATATGCATGGGTGCCATTTCTGCTAATGCAGCACCTAATTTTTTGGTGAAATTTTTATCCTCGCCTAGAATATCTGTTGCGTTCATAACATTGGTAAACAAATCGAAAACCAATTGATTATCCATGGTAGTGCCTGCCGCAATTGTTGATTTTCCATCCTCTCCTCCATGAGTGTTTTCAGGTGAATTTGAAGGTACAACCAATAAATAACCTGAATTGGGGTCTTTCACCATAAAATCCAAAAAGAAAGCCGCGGCGCCTTTCATAATCGGGAAGATTTCCCTTAGAAATTCCTTATCTCCTGTATATAAATAGCGTTCCCATAAATCTTGACACACCCAGGCACCACCTGTTGGCCACATACCTGATGCTGCCATATCAATGGGGCCGGTAATACGCCAAATGTCTGTATTGTGGTGCAACACCCAACCGTTTGCATCATACATGATTTTGGCTGTTTCTTTGCCCGTTTCTGCCACTTCTTTGGCCAACTGAATAAAAGGCTCATGCATTTCTGAAAGATTGGTCAATTCTGCCGGCCAATAGTTCATTTCAGCATTAATGTTCATGGTGTATTTGCTTTCCCATGGCGGAAATAACATATCGTTCCAAATACCTTGCAAATTGGCAGGCTGCCCTCCAGGTTGTGAGCAGGAAATTAATAAGTAACGCCCAAACTGGAAATATAAGGCGGCCAATTGCGGGTCGAATTGTTGTGCATATTTACGAATGCGTTCATCAGTAGTTTCTTCGGCCGCATCAGTAGTGCCCAAATATAAAGTCACACGATTGAAAAACTTTTGATAATAGGCAGCGTGTGTTTTTTTGATGGTTTCAAAATCCTTTTCAATCGCTTTGTCTAAAAATGCCTTGCTTTTAGTAACCTCATCTTCAGAAATGTCCTTGTAGCTTATGAAATTGGTTGCAATTGAAATATATAATGTGACTTCGTCTGCTCCTTCAACACTTACTATACCATTTTGTATAGAAAGTTTTCCGCCTTTATTTTTGGCCGTTAATCGCCCTTGAAATTTCACTTGTCCCTTTTGCCCTTCAACGGTGCTGGTTACACCAGAAAGCGCCACTTGATTGTTTTCCGTAACAGTTTTTGTTTTATCAAACGGACTCACCATAAACCCATTAAATGAAATGCTTTTTGGTTGACTGGCCGACAATTTCAACACAATGACATCATCCTTAAATGCCGAAAGAATTTCACGGGTATATTCCACCCCATCAACCGTATATTGAACTTTGGCAGTAGCATTTTCAATGTTTAAATCGCGATAATAATTGGAATAGTCTTGATGACCAGGAAATGACAAATACAAACTTCCAAAGGTTTGGTATGGCATACCATTATTGGTTTGTGAACGAATATCTGAAGTTGCCAAATCCTGTGCTTCCTTGTATTTTCCATCAAAAATTAGTTGCCTCACTTTCGGTAGGGCTTTTAGAGCCTTTGCATGCGCATTGCTGTTTGGTGAGCCTGCCCAAATGGTTTCTTCGTTAAGTTGTAAACGTTCTACACTTGGGTCGCCAAAAACCATGGCCCCTAGACGGCCGTTGCCCAAAGGAAGGGCTTCGTTCCAGATTTCTGCCGGTTCGTCGTACCAAAGTTTTAATTCTTGATTGGATTGTGCTTCGACATCCTGAATTCCAAAAATTAAAGCCAATGTGTAAAAAAACAGTTTACTCTTTTTCGTCATGCACTCTTAAATTTTTCTCCCCAAACAACTCATAAAGTTTATCGATATCCTTTATGGCGTTTTTTGGTAAATTTTCCTCTTTATCATTAAACACGTATAAAGCCTCATAAGGTTCTATAATACAGGTGGACTCGTCAATTTTTCCTTGTTTGTTTTTTGCTTTGTTCAAATCCAAATCGAGATATTTTGCCATAAACGGATACATGGCCATGCGCTTTGAAAAGCCATAATCGTGCCCTTCATTTTTAAAATGCGCATTTTTTACAGCATCTTTTTTATCGTAAAAACTATAGGTTCTTTCAATGAATGGAAACTCCGTTTCGGGCACGTTTTGAGTCCAATCTTTTCCGTCGGAAATAATAAGTTGGGGCTTTGGAGCCGCCATGGCAGCAACTTCTACATTATTAGTTCCATTGCCACATAGGTGAATGCCCCTTCCGCTTTCACACGGGCAACCGCCAGAATGGTTTGCAGAAACCATAACCACCGGCACCGAAACGGTAATTCTTTCATCCAACGCCGATAAAAACATGGTTTGGGAACCACCGCCAGAACCACCAGTTACACCTACACGAGTTCTATCAGCATATTTTAGAGTTATAACATAATCGAGTAAACGCATGCCGCTTAAAACCTGAATGGTAGAAGCGATGCTATTTCGATGCGTTGATGATGGAAATTGCAATCTGGATTCGCCCCAAGCAAATAAATCATAATTGATCACGATTGCTCCCATTTTGGCCAACATAGCACATCTTATTTGCTCACTTTCCCGGTAGCGGCCATTACCAAAATGACCGTTGGGTGTGATAACTATTGCTGCATTTTCGCCTAACGGATAAGGTTTGTAGATGGAACCCGTAGTATAAACTCCAGGGAGAATTTCCAAACCAATATTTTCAACGCTATAGCCATCGTAAATTCTTTGCTTGGTCAATATGGGTTCCGATTTTGGCATCAAGGGAGCTTTATCCAAACCAAAAGCAGATGTCATGCAGGCTTTTAGTTCAGCCTTTCGGGCTTCCCATTGTTCCTTATTATGGTATAAATGCGATAAAAAGGATAAACGTTGTTCTGCAACAGCTTCAGAAACCCTATGGTATTGAAATTTTCTAACTTCATAGGTACCATCTCCATTTTTAAAAGCCACCAAATTGAAAGGCACCAGAACATTAGATAACGATAACTCTAAATTGCCCTGTTGGATACGCCAATTGGCATATTCCAGAACTTTATCGTTTAGCAAATGGTCATAATCCTTTATTTCAACATTGAAAATAGTTTCAATTCTCTTGATGGTTTCCATAACCGGTACTTCAAAATTGGTGTCTGAAGTTTGCGCCACAACCTTTGCAAATGATAACACCAAAAGCATTAGCCCAAATTTTGTATGAATGTTTCTTATTCGCATCGTTTTTGCGTTTATTGTGAACATTGAATTGTATAGCTTCCTGAACCAAGGTTTAATGATGTTTTCCCCGGTTCTTGCTGTACGTGATCAAAAAATCCGCCATTAACTGTAACACTTTCTTTTTCTGAAGTTGGAAGCACAACCGTGCATGCTGTATTTACTGGGATTTCAATATTTAAAATGAAACTATCTCCGTTTCTCTCCCAGTTGGAAACTATTTTCCCGTAAACTGATTCATAGCTCGCATTTACATAAGTTAAATCGCCCACAACCTCTGGTTGGATAAAGAAATGCTTAAAACCAGGATATTCTTCATCGGGGACTATGCCTGCCAAACTTCCATAAAACCATTCTTCAATTTGACCCATCATAAAATGGTTCCACGAGTTTCCTTTACTTGGGTCCCATTGCTCGGTTAAAGTGGTCAAACCAAAATTAATTTGAAATCCATAACCAGGGGTGTCGTAGTGATTGTTCATTTTGTACATCACTTCGTTTTCACCATTTCTAGCCAAAGTTTGGAATAAATAACGATTACCTACATCGCCAGTTGTTAATCGATATCCCCTATTTTTAATATCGGTCAACAAGTTTTGCATCACGACCTCTTTATATTCAGGTTCAACAATATCCATAAAAATGGGAACGGCATTACTAAATTGACTATTGGTACCATACTGTTTGGTTTCTTTGTTGAAAAACTCATTGTTAAAGGCTGTTTTTATGTCAGAAACGAGTGTATTGTATTTATCAATATCTTCCATTCTTTTCAAGTGTTTTGCTGCTTGCGCAAAAAGTTTGGCGGCATAGAAATAATGGCTTGTGGCAGACAATGCTATAGGACTATTTTTTGAATATCCAGCGGCATGTTCGCCATAATCGTACCAATCGCCCAAACCATAAGATACAATATAATTGTTGGACTTTAAGGTTAAATAATCGATATAGCGTTTCATAACCGGATAATATTCCCTTATTAAGGCATCGTCGCCATAGTGCTCATAATACATCCAGGGTAAAATAATTCCTGTTACGCCCCACTCCGGTGAATCGGTAAAATCGCCACCAAAAACCACATATTCTGGTGCTATGGTTGGAATCATGCCGTCTTCACGCTGGGCATCTTTAATATTTTCCATGATGCTTGGAATGAAAGTCTGCATGTTGTAATTGTAAATCAAACCTGGCCCATTAAGGTGTGCCTCTTCCAACCAACCCAGTTTTTCACGGTGCGGGCAATCGGTCAATACCGCCTGAAAATTACTTTTAATGGCATTATTGATGAGCTCGTGTGCTTTATTGAAAATTGCATTGGAACACTCAAAAGTTCCCGCTTCACCGGAATTGTTATAGATAAAATTAGATTTTAAATCTAGCAAAGTTGGAAATTCACCATTCTTTTCCTCTTTGTAATTGATGCTATCTACCTGAATATACTGGTAACCATAATAACTGAATTTTGGCTGCCATTCTTCAACACCGTCGCCTTTTATAGTATATTCAAAATAATAGGGTTTTCCTGAACCGCCTTGAGAAATTGTACCGTCATCCTTTAACCGTTCGGCAGTCCAAAGTCTGATTTTTTGTCCTTTTTCACCTCTTACTTTCATCGTTGGAAAACCGGATAAGTTTTGCCCCATATTAAACACAAACGTATTTTCGATTGGTTGCGTTAATTCCTGAACATCATATTGTTTTTGAATGGTAACGGGCGAAGCCGATTGCGCTTTCAACTCCCCATTTGGCACTTCTTGAATAACAACAGGTTTCCAATTAGAATCGTCAAAATCTGATTGATTCCATCCCTTTTGTTCCAAATTGGCATCGTAATCTTCTCCACCAAACATTCCGTTGTAAGTAATTGGGCTGTCACTGTATGTCCAACTTTCGTCAGATTGAATAAGGTCTTCCGAGCCATCGTCAAAAGTCAACTTCATTTTAAAAAATAAAGTTGGTGGACCAAAACTCACAAAAAACTTGGTATAACGTTCCTGTACCGTATTGTACATGCCATTCCCCAACATTACGCCAATAACGTTTTCTCCTTCATTTAAAAGGTTTTCGGGAATTTCATAAGTATTAAAATTAACCGATTTATCATAATCAGTCCACAACGGTGCAAACTGGCTGTTTCCGATTTTTTCACCGTTAATGGTCAACTCGTAATGTCCCAAACCTGAAATGTAAACCACCGCATCTTTTATTTTTTTTAAAAGTGAAAACGGTTTGCGAAGCATGATGCTTTGTTGCGCCAACGGATTTGAAGCATCAATAATTTCCTGTCGCCTTGATTTCTTAAAGGAGGCCGTATGATAATGCCTGCCTTCGGGCAAATTGCTTTCGGCTTTGGTAATGGCACCAATCCAAGTTGGGTTTAAACTTTCTTTTGCCGGTGCAATTCTGAAATAGGCTGGCTCACTCCATGGTGATTCTGTTCCATTTTCATTCCAAACTTTTACTTTCCAAAAATATTTGGTTTCATTTTTTAAGGCATTGCCATTATAGTTTACCAAATGACTTTGTGATGCATTCGCCTTTCCACTATCCCAAATATCGGCTTCATTGGCATCAAGTTTTTCTGCTGAAGACGATACTAAAATTTGATATGCTGATTGTGAAACATTAAAACCATCCGATTTTAACTTCCAACTAAAACGTGGTTGTGTTTTAGTTACTGCTAAAGGGTTTTCAGCCATCTCGCACATAACATTTGAAATGCTAATATCCATTGTGCTTTCAGCTGATTTACAAGCCGAAAACAATAGAACCAAAACAAGTATGCTTCTCAGGGTATTCAATTTATAATTTTGTTGTAATCAATGATTTTATGTTAAAAACCGCCTCTGGAATCGCAGCACCAGTAAACGGTACATCGTCGTAATTTGGCGTATCTACTGGTGTATCAACGGTTGGATAATAGCGTTGTTCACCTGTTCGGAACATCACACGGGAAATACCGTGCGTTGGCATGAAAAATATGCCTTTTACGTCCTTTCCTCCGTTTACGTTAACCGTGTATAAACGTGTAGTCGAATCAACAGTTAACTTAATGGTGTATTCCTTTCCTGCTTCATATGGCATAATATTTCGCAATCTATACCCCATTTTTTGCTTTAGATTTCCTTCCTCATCAAATATCAACCTCACAGAAGGTAGACCTTGTTTGTTTTGCAGTTCAATTTGAAGCATGCCATGGTCATTTTGCTCTGGTTTAACGGTGAACGTCACTTCCATTTTTTCCGCAAACGGGGTAACGCGCTCTACTCTTGAATAATCAAAAGGGTCTTGGTCCCGAAGTGTTAACCATTTGGTACCATCTTTCTTTTCTATATTTGCTGTTGCCCATTGCAAATCGTAAGTATTCCACAAATCCAATTCTTTGCCTTCTGGCAAATTATTGAATACATCGTTTACGGCTTCATCCACAGAGCGCTTTACAGGAACTGGCACCGAAGCCACCCAAATATCTTCTTTGTTTAAACTGTATGTTAACCAAATTTTTCCATCTGGAGGTGTGCCATTTCCTTCTGTAATTCCTCGCACATATTGCGGACCATGCGATTTATAAGCTCCACCATATCGAATTCGAGACAATTCGCCGTGCACCAACAACAAATCGGTATAATTTAAGCCATCATCGCTGGTTGAAATAGCTAATGGCCAACGAAATTCTGAAGGATTGTAAACAGTGGCATAAAGCCCATCGGAAGTTTTTTGTCCCCAAATTTTAGCATTGCTATTTACAAAACCTGGTGCCCTAAGCGGATCGTACTGCCAAGTTTTACCACCGTCCGCACTAATTGAAGTTAAAGCGTGCTTCCAAAGGCCAACCACTCTTCCATCGGGAATGTGGTAATAACTAAAAGCTTTATATTGTTCTTTCAACGGAATTAATGGGTCGTCCCTATCGGCTTCTTCCACCCATTGTTGCATTTGTAATGGCTGAGATAACAACTCTTCACAAGCCCTTATAAAACCTTTGTCCTTACTGCTTTTGTAAAACGGATAGTTGGTGTTAGACTCATTCCAACCTTGATTGTATCGAATGAAATAAATGGGTCCTAAACTGCCATCTTTATAAATTTCGCGAATTACACGCCCGATACCATTTCCATCATTCGGGCTATCCTTGGGATTCATCGAAATACCATAAAACGCCAAAGTAAAAAAACGGTTGTCTGATGAAATAAAAAAGCCCATACGCTGGTGCATGGTAGCTTTCAGGTTTTTGGCAATCCCTTCAACGCCTTCCTTTTGATAACCATCCGGAATACTGTAAATAGGAAAGCTTACTTCTGGAAAACTCCAGTTTTCACCATCTTTAGAGTGCAACATAAACGTTTGGCTAGGTGGAATATGCTCACCAACAGGGTCGCTTAAATACTGAACAAAAAAGGTGTTGTTCCAGTATGCGATATTTGGTGCATGATTGTACGTCCAACCAAAACCATCCGATTTTTCGGGATGCTCTCTGCTTGCCCTCATAATTTGGGTTGCGTGTACCCCAACGGCAGGAGATAGCATGCCATGATGATAATCTATATTTGATAAGGTTTTACCAACATACTTTACGGTATCTTGCTGTGCATGTACCACAGAAACCACAAATATACAAAGTGTTGCGATGATTAATTTAAAACCTAACTTCATCTTTATTGTCTTTTATTTTTCTTTACTTTTTTCAATCAAGCCATTTAAAACACTTCTCGAAACCGTCGTAATTGTACCGTGTTTATGGCCTTCGGGCAATGAAATTTTATCTGAGATATCTTCAAATGTTTTAAAATCTGAGGTACTCACCGCCTTATAATTCTTCTCACCGTAATTATCGTAATAAATTATGTATTTTCCATCCTGTTGCAACACGGTTGGCCCTTCCGAAAGAAAACCTGTATAGGGTTCTGAAATATTCTCAAATGGTCCTAAAGGCGACTTAGCAAAAGCCACTTTTAAGTTTCTATTAGGTCTTGTATTATCTTTAATAATCAAGGCATAGTCGTTTTTTTCTCGTTTTACGATAACACAATCGATTACACTAAAACCTGGATCTAAAAATAATTTGGTATCTGAAAAAGTTTTAAAATCTTTAGTTGTAACATAGTACATGCGATGATTGTTTTTTTCCTCTTCCTCACCTTTTTCATAGCGAAAAGGAATGGTTGACGCCCAAATGATGATATATCTGTCTTCACCTTCATCATAAAAAATTTCGGGTGCCCAAACGTTCACAACGGTTGGTTCATTTTTCATCACGTGAATATATTCTTGGTCGCTCCAATGGAATAAATCTTTAGAACTTGCATAGCCAAAACCATCACCACCTTTCCAATCGGTAGTCCAAACCATGTGGTACGTTCCATCTTTCCCGCGAACTATAGACGGGTCGCGCATGATTTTACTCGCACCAGCATCTGGCTTTAAATATGGCCCTTTTAAATCGTTCCAATGGTAACCATCTTCGCTGTAGGCCAGATATAAACCTTCGGTTGCAGGCTCTCTAAAGGATGTAAATAAATAGGCATCTTTTTTTGAAGTACAATTGAATACGCTCACCAAAACCGCAATAACCAATATTTTTTTAATTCCCATTAACATAAATTTTGCTAGTCTTCCAATACTTTACCTTCAATTGAACTTCCAGTTTTGGTATGAAATAAAACATTCTTCAAAATGTTATTCTTTAAATAAATATCTTTAGTTTTATCGCCTTCAACAAATAAAAATGTATTGGTTGGCACCATAGGAAAGCAATTCGTAATCAAAGCCGTTTTCACATTTTTAAAACGAACCACAGGTTTATCCTCAATGGGTTTTGATGTTCCTATATTATCTAAAATAAGCTGCTCGACGTCTTCAACCTCAAAAGCCGAACCTATTGTAGTACTTATTTTGACATCATGAAATTCGATGTTTTTTGCTGTATGAATTGAAAACCCTTCATTGGCATCGATATCAACATCCGAAAAAGAGATGTTATGAATAGGCATTTCTGGAATTCCCAGAATACGTCCTGCAGTATTCACGTTTGAGGCCGTAACATTACTGATATGAATATTTCTGAATATTGGTGTTTCCTCAGTTACAGGACCTTCAACCGTATTCTTATCATAAAACAAATTGAGCATGAAAGCTTCATTTTTGATATTGTTCATCACAATATTAGACACCCTAATATCTTCAACCGCCCCACCACGACCACGGGCAGCTTTTAAACGAATGCCCCTGTCGGTACCATCAAAAACACAGTTTGAAATGGTGATTTTCTTAATGCCTCCAGACATTTCACTGCCAATAACCACACCGCCATGACCGTTAAGCATGGTACAATTGGTAATTGTAACGTTCTCGGTTGGGGTTGCCCATTTTCTACCATCGGCATCACGACCAGATTTTATGGTAATACAATCGTCACCAACACTAATATGGCAATTTGAAATATGAACGTTTTTGCAAGAAGTAGGATTGATGCCATCGGTATTCGGTGAATACGGATTGAAAATCGTCACATTATCAATCGTTATGTTATCGCAAAACGCGGGATTGATGGTCCAAAATGGTGAATTCTGAATGGTAACACCTTCAATTGTGATATTTTTACACTGAAAGGCTTGAAACAGCGGTGGCCTATGAAACAAATAACTTCTTGTGCGCTTATAATAATCGGCTGTTTTTACATCCTTGTTAGCCGCTTGTGTCATTTTTTGATACTTGGTCAACTCTAATTTCTCTTTAGCTGACTCAATCCGCCAAATTTCCTTCCACCATGCTTCACCTTGCCCATCAATGTTTCCTCGCCCAGTAATTGTAATATTTTCAGCATTGCGGGCGTGCAAGAGTGGCTTAAACGTTTGAATGACCGTTCCTTCCCAGCGCACCTCGGTAAATGGCAAATAATCGTCGAAATTGGTTGAAAACTTCAAAACAGCTCCAGCCTCAACATGTAAAACAATATTGTTACTAAGGGTTAAAGCTCCGGTTAAATATTCACCAGCCGGAAAATAAACGGTGCCCCCTCCCTGACTTGCCGCCTTATCAATGGCTTCTTGAATGGCTTTAGTACACAATTCACCTTTATTGTTTCCTCCATGTTCTAGAATATTAAACCACCCGTTTGAAGCAAAAACTTCACATGCAAAAGAGGAAGTGAACGCGACAAATAAAATGAGCACTATTTTTTTCATAACGGTTGTCATTATTTAGAGGTTAAAATCAATATCCAATCGTTACCATCAACGGCTTCACCTGAAGGCTTAAAATCTTGTACGCCTTCATTTTTAAAAACGCCAATATCTGTGGTTTTGCCATTTCTTGGATTGTACCACCCAGCATGAACGTTTTCTCCTTTAATTTTTCCCATGCTTACCGAAATGGTTTTACCATTATACACATAAATCATAGCGTAACCGTCACCGCGAGTGGCCGATTTGTAATCATACTTTTCACCTTGATTGGCAACCAAATTTTCATCTGGAACACGCTCAAAATACGGGTATTTAAGCATCAGTTTTTTTACATATTGCATTTGTGTAGCACCTGGAGCGTCCAATGCTTTAACCCAATAGGTCTTGCTTCCATAGGCTTCGGGTTTGCTATGGTTTTCGTGCATTTGCATGATATGGTTGTTGCCATAAGTGAAACCAGCCGCACCAGCAAAAACCGACCAATACGCATAACGGCGTACATCATTATCATTCCAAAGAGGTTGCAAGGTATCATGCAGCCCTTGTGGAATGCCTTCATATGATGGCTCACCGTCTAAAGTTGGTTTGGTAGGTTTTAAATTGAAATCCACTTGAACAAATTTGTAATTATCCTCGCCATAATTGCGTTCAGTATCATCTTGGTCGTAGCGACGGTGACCTGATTGAAACATATTGAAATCAAGCCAATTTTCGTTATGGAAATTATCGGAAGAATCCGTTCTTCCTCTTGGGTGAAAAGTGACCAATCGCTCTGGGTTATTCGCTTTTAAAATACTTCCAATGGCATTCCAAATTTCTGTATTTTCATTTCCATAGGTATCACCACCAACTAGCCAAATGATGTTATCCCTCTCTTTAAAACGTGCTGCCAAAAAATTAGCGTAAGCTTTTGCTTGCTCTAAATTTACTTTTCCATCGCTTACAGGAGAACCCCAAACAGGTACCATACCCAAAAATAAACCTTCTTCTTTGGCCACATCCAATGCATAATCAACGTGGTCCCAATAATCATATTCATTGGCGTTTTCAAAACTATTGCCTTCTGTAACCAAAGGTTTGGATAAATCCTGCGCCACCAAGGCCGAATCACCATATACATTAGCAACAGGCAAAGAATGAATGGTCATGATTTGAATTACATTAAACCCTTTATCCTTTCTATCGGAAAAATATTTTTTTATTTCATCTCTATCCAATTTATTGAAAGTCAGCCAACCTGTATCACCCAACCAAAAAAAAGGTTTTCCTTCTTTGGTTTGGAAATAATGTCCGTTTTCTGAAACTTCAAGTTTTGGCATCCCTTCCATTTCAGGTTCATTTTGTACTTGCTCTTTTTTTATTTCCTTGCAAGACACCAAAAAGCCTAGAACTATGAAGCTGAAAAGAAGTTGTTTTGTTTTTATCATGATTAGTTTGTTTTTTTATTTATAAAAAGCACCGCGTTTTTTACTTTTGGGCTTGAAAGTTTTTGCTTCGAATTGCCTTTTAAAACTTGTGTTTCCAAAACTGAACCATCGCTGGGGTTAATCCAATAGGATTCATAATTTCCTTTGAAATTCGACAAGTCCACCTCAACAGAATTTGTGCTTTTCAGATAGTACAAATAGGCATTCCCTTTACTTTCTAATGCCCAATACTCACTGTGGTGATTAATGTTTTCTGGAATTTTCATTGACGGTAAGGTTTCATAAAAATCGGAGATACCAATTTTTGGAATATTGGCCAATGAACCTCCTGCCATTAAAACCGCCCACCCAAATCTGGGTGCAGCATTGGTTGAATAGAGCACGGCCTTTTCCGGATATTTTTGGCGATATTCCATAACGGCACGATAAACCTGTTCTTCGGTTTCTTTTCCTGTATCCATTTTTCGGGCATGTTGTCTTGGTGCCAAGTTTTTTCCTCCTTCTGGGGCATATGCAGTTCCGTCTTCACGGTAATGCCAATAACGGATATCTATTAAATCAACACCTTTTTTAAGTTTTGAATCATTTAAAACAGCGTCCTGAACATCCTTGGTGGCGCTTAAACCAATAATACCCCTTCCGGAAGTTTCATCTTTATATTTTTTGACTTCGTCCAGCCAAAACTCTATAAAATGAAGTGGTCCTGTATATTCGGCACTAGTGAAATGGATAACATTACTGTTATCTTTAAAATTCGCAAGTGATTGCCAAATGAATTGTTGATGCAGTTTCTTTCGGTTTTCATTGGTCACATCATAGAACTGTTCTGCCATAAAAATACGCTTGTCGCCCGCATAGGGCACTGGTTCTGGAAACCCTGTTTCATTGATATTATTTGCGGAACGCCATGGTGAGCTGGACCAATGTGCTCCTGCCTCAATGATATTATGCTGAAAATATTGCTGATTGATGAGCAATTGGCCTTCCTTTTCCCCTAAATCAGCAAATTTCTTTAAACGGCTCCAATACCATAAATTAGGTTTTGTTAAATCGTATTTGCTCAGGTGATCCCATGCCAAATCCTTTCCCGAACGGGCAAAAGGTTGTTCATAAAAAGGAGGCCAAACATCCGCATCAATTCTTCTTACACGCTCATGGTCATCCATTCTACGTTCGTACCACAGGCCATAATTATGGTCTAAAGCAGCAACATTGTTGATCTTGAATTCCTCTACAACATCATTTAAATTATCGGTAAAGCCTTTACCTGTTTTTCCGGGTACAAATCGTGTAACGTGAGCCGATGCCTTACTAGCATCGTAATCTCGCAAACTACCGCGCCACCACATCACAGGGGCTGTTTTTCCGGAAATGACTTTGCCACTGAAGGTTAACCAGCCATTTTTTAATTCGACTTTTGAATGACTATCTGTTTTAGGAATCGATTTGTTTTTTAAATCGTGAACCGATTTTAGTTTTTTTGAATCAACAGAAATTTTATTTTCTTTTGAAACGTTTTTAATCCAAGATTTCAATGTCATTTTAGGTCTTGAAGCCTCGTTGGTGAGTTCTTCAGCTTGCTCTATAGTAGGACTAGATGTTGGTTCTGAACCCATATCATAAACATAAGGGTTCATAGAAAGTTTATCCAATCTGTTTTCTAACTGAGCATAAAACAAACTCCGTGGTGTAATATGATTGTTTACATCTTTCCAATGGCCGTTACCCGTCATAATACCGCCCCAAACACCAAATGCCCAATTTTGAGCTGTTGGTGGGCTATAACATGCTATTTTAGAAGCTGAAGACTCCCAAATCACGCTGTTAGCGGCTGTCCATCCGGCTCCTCGTCCTGCTTGTTCTCTATTGTTGTAATTTAATGCATCTCCATCAATATAAACGACGTCAAACAACACACCTGTTGCCCAACTTCCAATAGCGCCACTGTTGCTAAAAGACAAATGTGATTCGCATTGCACAAAGGCATTTGGTCCCGATGTGCCGTAACCACCAACCGAAAAATCATTATAGCCATATTCGGAATAACAACGCTGAAACAAGGTTTGTTCACCTTCTGTATAAAATGTTTGCCTTCTGAATGCTGCTATTTCAGAAATTGGCTCAGTTGACACACAATCTTCAACCGTTATCTGTTGTGCAGATTTTAAAAGATTTACAGCACTTCCCGCTAAATGCTTAAAATTGATTTGGCGAACCCAAGCATTTTTCACGTTTTCCATGGTAATGCCAAACCATCGGTGTTCCTCATCTTTGGGGTTTGATTCGTCAAAAGTGGAATGGATACTTAAATTTTCAATACCAACATTTTCAATCCTACTTTGCCATGTGTATTTTATAATTTCAGCTTGATTATAATCATCATTGGCATTAAACGTTAAAGGTGCATTTATTGTAATTTTGTTTTCTTCAACATCATTAATCACTCTGTTAGAAGTAATATCCCAATCTCTGGATTTCCATCCAATCCAACCACTTTCGCCGCCAAAATAGTCCATCGTAAGCTCCTTAATCCATTTCTCGGTCAATGGCTTTTTGATGATAATTTCATCTCCAACCTTCAGCCTAGATGCATTTTTAAGTTGAAGTGTTTTTGTACTAATTGGTGCATAAACGTCATCTAATTGCAACGTATCATTGTAAATTCTGTTATCAACACCCAAAACATGAACTATGGCTTCACGACTAACACCTGTTCCTAAAAGAAGGGTTTCATTATCAAGGTTTCCGCTTCCTCGCAATACCACTCCTGAATTTTTGATGTAAAGTGTTCCGTTGATTTTAAACGTTCCTTTATCCAAAAGCACGGTACCTCTAAAACCGTTTGCATCAGGTTTTAAACCACTAACATAATCTATGGCTGCTTGGACATTTATAGTGGCATCTTCATTTTGATAAGGCACAAAAATTTTAGCTTCAACATTTGGAATGGCCATTTCGGAAGCCATATATCCCGCATAGGAAAAATCAGGAACAACATTCCCTAAACTATCAGCTGCATTTATTATTTTTCCGTTTTTGTTTTTAAGAATATCCGGAAATGTGTTTTGGGCATTACCCAGATTTATGGCAAAACTCAACGAGATAAATAATAACCCTATTTTTTTTATGTAAATATAATTCGTCATTATTATTCATTGAACTTCACTATTGTAAAAGTCCTTCTTCCAGGTTAGCCAATGTATCGGTATTGTTTTCAAGGTTTGTCCAGTCAACTTTCTTATTTGGGTCAATGCCATTGAAGTATTTTTCAAGGTTTGTGTAGCCGTCACCATTTAAATCTTGATTTGCATCTGAAGCATTATCAGGGTTTAAACCATATTTCTTTTCCCATTTGTTTGGAATGCCATCACCATCAGAATCCTTATAGGGTTTTCCTTTGTATTCTGGGTAACCCCCGGCCTGACTAGGGTGGGTAAGAATGCCTTTTTTGTAGGAATCATCAGGTAATCGTCTTTTTACAAACTCTTTTCCAATGGTATTATTCAACCCATCAGGGTAGTTTATTTTTCCAGTTCTAACTTGATTAATAACCCGTTCGTCAACCGCGTCCCTTTTTGGTAATGTGGCTCCAACATTGTTTAAAACATAATCATAAGCCTTTTCTGCATCCAATATGGTTACTGGAGCCATCGGGAATGGTTTTGGCTGTTTAATCATGTTCAAGAAGTCTTGAGATTTGTCAAGAGAAAGGTCTTCAAGTTGTACCCCACCATTCCAATTGTTTGAGGTTACAGTTGGAGTTCCTTCAGTAATATTGCCTTCAATATAGGCACGACCGAATGCTTTGGGTTTTAAGTAGCCTGATTCCGGTTTCAGGATTCTATAGCGTATGGGTTGATCAGTTGGCGTAATCGGACCTGGTTTAAAGTAGTTATTGATAATGTTGAACATGGAACGGAAATCACCTCCATCCAACGAACGGTTCCACCAATTAAACAAAACATTGTTTACAAAATTAAAACTGCCGTACATGCCAATTGAAGGGTTTCGGGAAATATTGTTTGCCCACAGATTTCGAGCGAAAGTACTGTTCAATCCACCAATAGTACTTCCAAAAGCATGGTTATAAGTATCGAGCCCCTCGGAAGAAATAGTATTTTGAATTGTAACATTTACCGTCGGCAATTTTTCAAATTGGGCATCATTATGTACCCTAAATTTATGACGGTATAATGATATGTTTTCATCTAAACCCCAACTTACCGAGCAATGGTCTATAATAATATTGCCCACGGCATTTCCCCCCAATGCATCATCTCTTCTAGTAACATCGGTTGCCCCACGTCGGAAGCGCATGTGCCGGATAATAATATCATGGGTGTCAATTAAAATGGATTCTCCAGCCACACATATGCCATCACCCGGAGCTGTTTGACCTGCAATCGTCACATAAGGTGCGCGTATATTGATTGGTTTTCCCAGTTTAATAATTCCGGCAACATTAAACACAATGGTTCTTGCTCCAAAAGCTTCCAAAGCTTGCCTTAAAGTACCCTCACCAGAATCGGCTAAACTGGTAACCACGAAGATTTTTCCACCTCTTCCTCCTGGGGTGAATGCTCCACCACCTTCGGCTCCCGGAAATGCAGGAATTTCTGCCTTGATTAAATCGGCAGGATAAGATGCCCATGGTACATACGGTCTCCCTTGTTTTGCTTCTTCCTTAATGATTTGGTAATTATCATCCCATATTTTATTCAATCGAACTTCTTCCTTTGCTAAAGCTGCATCTGTTTTGGCTTGAAGTTCATTTGGAATTTCAGGATATTGTGCATGTAGATTTTGAAAGACTGAGCAAAAAAAACTCAAAAGCATTAATATTCTATATGTTTTGATGTTTGAATTTGACATGTTGAGGGATTTTAAAATTTAATGCAAATCATTCTTATTAAAAATACGCCTATTTTTCAGAATTATTCTTCTTTTTTTCTTCTATGCGAATATACCATGCGTCTCTTTCCTTCTCCAAATCATAGCCTCTCGCGGATAAATAGTTATTTATTCTTCCTTTATATTTACCAAACCATGCGTGTTTTTCTTTCGAAGACCCACCATCCATGGCATGCTCTCTAGCTTCTTTGAGATTATTGAAAATATACTCCTTTTCCTCATTGCTTAATCTTGGGATCATTTCCAGAAAAGCAGCATAAGTTTTTGGCAAAACGCCATAGGTCATACCATCTTTTACTCCATCAATTTTTCCTTCATTTAGATGAACTGATAATTTTTTAATATAAGATTTATGCAATTTATCAAGTGATTTTTCAGCCTTTGCATTTACCTTATCAATTTTTTTCTTCTGTGCTTCCTCTGAAAGTTTGCTTTTCTTTAATGCTTCAATTTTAACATCTCTTTTATCTTGAATCTTACTTAGGTTTTGATATTGCTCTGCAATTATATTAGTAACCGCTTCTTCCTTTTCCTTATTATCTAAATTTAGTTCCGACACTATTTTAGCCCCTCGTTCTCGGGTAACTTTAATATATTCAGGATCTAAATATTGTTGGGCATCAACTTGAGTGAAAATTGAAGCAACAAACCATATGCATAAACCAATTTTTCTTAAAAACATCTGTCTCATTATTTTCGTTAAACCTACTAACCTTTGGAAAGTTTATTTTAATAAAGGTTCTGTAAGGGTTTCCTTGTTATTACTTAAATCTTTCCAATCTACAGTTACGGTTGGATTTATACCGTTTATGTAACCTTCAATGTTGGTGTATCCATCATTATTTACATCACTATTGGCATCGCTGGCATCTTGTGGATTGAATCCAAACTTCTGTTCGTAATCATCAGGCATGCCGTCATTATCAGTATCAACATACGGAGTGCCTTTGTATTCAGGATAACCCCCAACTTGCTCAATATCAGTAATTATACCTTGCTTATACGAATCTTTGGGTAAACGTCTATGTTTAAATTGGTAGAACAAGTCTTCATCCAAACCTTTTACGTATTCAGGAGTCCCAGTTTTAACCGTTCTAACTATTCGGGCATCAACTTTATCGCGAATAGGAAGCGTAGCGCCAACATTTTTCAATACAAAATCATAGGCATGATTGGCATCCATAATATTTAACCATGGCATCGGCTTAATGGGTTCTTCCTTTCTCATGTATGGGAAATAAGCATCAGCTTCTTCATGATTCATTAATTCCCCATCCTTACCTTCAATTTGAACACCACCTGCCCAATTGTTTTCCGTTATTTTTGGATTATTTTCAACTATATTTCCTTTAACATATGCCCTTCCAAAAACTAAGGTATCCAACTTACTTCTACCGGCTTCAGGTTTAAGTATTCGGTAACTGATGGGCTCGTCTAAAGGTGTTAATGGCCCTGGTTTAAAATAGTTATTTATTATATTGAAAGTGGCTGTGTAATCTCCTCCATCCAATGAACGATGAACCCAATTGAAAACCACATTATTTACAAAGTTGAATATACCATTCCAACCTATTGATGGGTTTCTTCCGGCATTATTAGCCCACATGTTTCTCATGAATGAGCAATTTTCCCCACCCAAAGTACTACCAAATGCATGATTGTATGTATCTAAAGCCTCACCAAACAAACTGTTTTGAATGGTAATATTAACGGTTGGAAACTTTTTGTCTTTGTAGCCTTCGCCCGGATTGTACATATGCCTGTAAATAGACATGTTTTCATCTAAGCCCCAAGTTGCCGAAACATGATCAAACATGATGTTACCAACGGGATTTCCACCAATAGCATCATCCCTTCTCCCAACGAATGTTTCACCTCTACGGAAACGCATATGGCGAATGATGACATCATGGGTATCAATCCAAACCGATTCACCGGCAATACAGATACCATCCCCTGGTGCGGTCTGTCCAGCAATAGTAATATATGGTGCGCGGATTATTAATGGTCTATTGAGCTTAATTATTCCTGCTACATTAAACACAATGATTCTGGCTCCTCCTTTTTCACAAGCTTCACGGAAACTTCCCGGTCCATTGTCCCTTAGGTTTGTTACCGTATAAACTTTACCACCTCGACCACCAAAAGTGTACATGCCACCTCCCTCTGCTCCTGGAAAAGCAGGGATTTCAGCCTGAGGCAAATCTGTTGGCCTTGAAGCCCATGGAATGTATGGTTTGCCTTCTCTAGCTTCCTTTTCAACAATTATTACAGCCTTTTCCCAAGCCTTATCAGAATGCTCATAGGCATCATTTTTTATGCGCATTTCCCTTACCTTATCTTCAGCTGTTAACGAGGGGTATTGCGCATAAACATTTGTAAATGTTAATGTTGCAAATGTTAGAAATAATATTAAATTGAAAGTTTTCATTGATTGATGTTATTTTTTGTCAAAAAAAATTACCTGTATCCATAACAAACACAGGTAATTTAATATTGATGTTTGTTATTAGTTATAAGGAACGAACGAACCGCCCCAACCTTGTGTTTGTTGCAAATATGGTGCCGTATCCAGTAAATTTTGATATATACCAAAGAAATAATATTCGTTATACCAATTAAACGTAAAGTCTGATGGTACTTCAATACCTTCATCTCTAACAACCACTTCAAAATGATTATCATACAGGTAATCTACATATTCCGAGTAGGTTGTTACGCCGCTGGGATAAGTTGTTGCATCCCTATTTATCACTGGAGCACTTGCACCTTTAAACGGATCAGGAATTCCTACATAATAGTTGGAAGCATCAGATTTTGCAAAAGTATAATAGCCTTGTCTTCTAGATCCTTCTAAGGGGGTCTGGTTTAACCTGGTACAAGTTCCAAAATCGTCATTAAAGAGCATCCAGCGCCTTAAATCAAAGAAACGTTTATTTTCATATGCAAACTCTACTTTTCTTTCATTTATGACTGCAGCAAAAAGCTGGTCTCTTGTACTTAAGCTAGATAAACCATACTGACCATCTAAGTTTTGTATTCCTGCTCTTTCTCGAACCTCACCTATATAGCCCTTCGCATCGCCCAAATTATTAATTCCAATAGAAGATTCAGCCAAGTTTAATACAACTTCGGCAAAACGGATTTCCATGTAATCATCACCATTATTCCTATATGAATTAGTTTGAGTTGAGACATCATTGGTGAACTTTCTTAAATAAATACCTGTTACATGAAAGGGAGTGTTTGTTGCAATTTTAGGTCCCTGTGGATTTGGGGCTAATGGAAACCAATAGTAAGTCCAATTCTTATAATTTGGACTTTCTTTATATGGCCAAATACTTCCATTATACGCAAAAGTGTAATAAAAACGTGGATCTCTATTTCTATAAAAATGATTCAAATTACCATTCGGATCATAAGGTGTTCCATCTGCCATAGGGAAAGCATCCATTACATTTTTGGTTGGAACTAAACCTGCATTTCCCCCTTGTGGAATAGATCTAGTTTGATATTCAGTATAATTGTTTTTCTGAATTTCCCCAGAATTAGCTGCATAGTTATTAAACCCAAAAGCGAAAACAGATTCCATACCATTGTCGTTGAACCACATATTTTTCCAGTCTGGATCGAGCCCTTTGCCATTAGCTAAACAAACATTATATGCATCTAAATTTGCATCATAAGCCCTCTGCCATCTGGCTTGGTCGTCACTCCTATTAAACAGCGGGCTTGCCCAAGTTAAAAGTACACGGCCTTTTAAAGCAGCAGCAGCAGCAGCTGTAATTCTACCAGCATCTTCGGCTGTATATGGCCTTGCATTTTCTAGCAAGGATTGGGACATTTCCAAATCTGAAACAATTTGATCAATAACTTCTGCCGCCGAACTCCGTGGTGTTTGGTTTATGGGATCATCTGCCGTTAGTGGCTGCTCTTCCAGAACAATTGGAATTCCTCCATAAAGTCTCACTAAATCAAAATATTGATAGGCTCGCCAAAAATACAATTGACCTAATATTTGATTTTCAAAATCCTTATCGAGCTCAGAATATTTAGCAACATTATTGATATATAAGTTACAATATCTAATACGTGTATATGAGCTATTTGAAGGATTGGTTCTTACAGGAGCCCCTAAAGACTTTATACAGTGGTCATTTAAAGGTGATATTTCCGCCCATTCCCTATTAATATCAACTTCACCAATTACTTCGTCAGTAGCTTTAGCAAAAATAGTTGAGTTACCACTTCCTGGAACATCAGAATTATCAACAGCAGCTTTTGACCACGAAGCCATATTTACACTTCCGGATGGCAACATTAAATTATATAGATAATCAACATAACTTATCGCCAAAGATTCGTATTGATAAATTTCAACATCTACTTTTTGGTAATTTTTCTTTTCCTCAATAAAATCAGTACTACAACTGCTCAAAAAAACAATGGTTAAAAGTATAATTAGCTTATTTAGTTTTATATTTTTCATGCTATATTTTTTTTAATTTAAAACCCAACATTTACACCCAAAGAATAGGTTCTAAGCACAGGATATGTATCATATGAATTATAAGGTGAAAGATCATAATCTTTATAAGGATTAAATAAAATGAATGGATTCATAGCCACCAAATTCAATCTAAAGCTTCTAACACCAACTTTTTCAGTCAAGGACTTAGGCAGTGTATAACTTAAGTTTATATTCCTCATGACCATACTGAAGTTGCTCACTTCCCAAAATTGAGACATAACCGTGTTTATACTCTTATTTCTTGACGAAAGATTAGGTATTGTTCCAGACGGATTTAAAACTGGATCGTACATGTCCGCCCAGAAAGCTGGCCTATTTTGATAGTTTGCAGTTATTTTATCCGCATCTAAGGTTGATTTGGCTCTTCCAACCTCTCTGTAACCACCCCAACCAACACTTAATACTGTATTTAGACTTAGCCCTTTGTACCCTAACCTGATTGCCGTAGCAAAACCTTGAGGCCCTTTTGCACGCTTTCTTAATTGAATTTGATCATTTTCATTTACTATACCATCTTTAGGACCAAAAGTTCTGGTTTCTGGATCCCAATCACCTCGCACATCCCTGTAATACAACATTCCTGGTTTCAAATTACTAGCCGACACGCCTAAAATTGATGTTATCCCTGTTTCAGCAATATAATTATCAATATCTTCCTGTGACCTGAACATTCCTAAATAGTCGTAGCCCCAAGTACCTATATCTGAAGGTCCTGGTTTATTGGTTTCCCAAGGTCTCCAGTTCATTTCATTGGTAAAATTACCTTCAATAATATTGTTATTGTACCATCCTATGTTAAAAGTTGCCGCGTAAGTGAAGTCTTCTCCAACAGTATCACTCCAACCAATGGAAATTTCCGTTCCCCATGTATCCGCTCTACCCGAGTTTGAAGAAGCGGCGGCGCCACCAGCCGTGAAAGGAACGCCAGAATTTAAATTGATTAAAAGATCCTTTCCAATATTGTAAAAAGTTTCTGCACTAGTAGATAATCTATTGTCCAAAAACCTTGCCTCAAAACCAAAATTGGTCTTGAGTTCCCTACTCCAGCGAACATCTGGATTTGCTACTCTATCGGGGGATAACCCAGCAGAGACGGAAGAATTTCCTCCAAAAACACTACCTCCATCAATTTCAGTACTGAAGTTTTGTCGCCATTCCCAAGCTCGTGTATCATCTTTACCTACAAACCCAACAGACCCCCTAAACTTTAAAAAATCGATTGTGTTTGATTTAAAAAATGACTCTTTCGAAATAATCCAACCTCCTGAAAAAGAGTAGAAATTACCCCAATAATTTTCTGGGGCGAATTTGGCAGATGCATCGCTTCTAAAAAGAAATTCTGCATAATATTTGCCATCATAATTATAGTTCAATCTTCCAATATAGCCTAAATCACCTGATTCATAACGCCAATTGTATGTGTTTTCAGCATCAAAATTACCTGTGGTTTGCCAGATCATGCCATCAGCATATTCAGGTACACCGAATTTAATAACACGTTCTTGATGTTGAAATCTTTCAGACCTTTCTATAGCAAATAAAGCCGTTATGCCGTGCTTACCAAAATCTCGCTCAAAAGTAGTTTGAAAGCGTAATTGTTCATTACCACTCGTAAAATTATCGATGAGAAGCCTATCTCCATTAACTATTTCGGTTGTTTGTCTTATGGTATTTGTTCCCAATGGGCCTGAACCACTTTCATATAAAATGTAAGTTTGTCCTGGGGTAGTTAGCTGATCAGCACCAAAAAACTCGTAAAGATTGAACCTGCTTCCCAATTGACTTCCCCTTCCACTTCCAGCTTGACGGGCATAATTACCTTTTAGTTTTAGGCCTTTAATGAATGGCACTTCATACTCAAGATTTAAATTAACGGCTACGTTATTATCAGTACTCTCAGCCAAGTTTTGTAACCTTTGTATTTCTCCATAATGAAAACCGGCCAAAGCATCATTACCACTTGCCCCTATTTGTAACGTAGGTAATCCATTAATATACATAGGTAAAAAAGGTGCTCTGTTTTGAAGTTGCCTAAAGTCATTTTCCACATTCTCACTACCTATTTTACTGGTTGTTTTGCTTTCATCGGTAAAATATCCAGAAACCTGAAAATCAGCTTTAAACCCTTTAGCCAAATTTATACCAGAACCTGCCCTAAAAGACCATCTATCATAGTTTAAGGTTCCTAAATTACCATCTTGTGTGTAGTAAGAAATACCTCCAAAATAAGTCGCATCTTCAGAACCTCCCGAGACATTAAGGTTGTGTCTTTGGGTACCGGCCGAAGACCAATAATCATCTAATGCATTGTTGGAATTTGTTTTAAAGAATTCTAATTCTGCTGGTGAGAAAAAATATTCGGTATTTGGTGCTGGATCTGTTGGATCATACGTTTGACCTGCTCCATTAGGACCGTTCATAATATTAATTACCCTTGCAAAATCATAAGCATTGAGCATTTTATGACGAAAAGTTTCATCCGCGACCGAAAAATTTCCAGAATATGAAAATTTAGCTGGTCCTTTTTTTCCTCTCTTAGTAGTAACTAAAACCACACCTTGTGCTGCCCTAGAACCATATATAGCAGCAGAGGCATCTTTTAAAAATGAGATGCTTTCAACCTCAGAAGCATCTAAATTGTTGAAAATTGTTGAATCGCTCAGACCTGTATTAGGGTCAATTTGAACCACACCATCAATTACATAAAGAGGTTCACCAGATGTTCTATCTTTTGCTCTAATATTAGTACCTGTTACAGGGTTACGTATAGTGATTTGAGCTGGAGCCCCCGGTCTAGACTCTCCACCAGAAACACTTACCCCGAGAACACGACCTACAAGCGCCGAAGCTAAATTTCCTACCGGCAAATCTTCAATATCTGATCCTTTGATAGACTCTACAGCACCGGTTACAGCTTCTCTTTTTTGGGCTCCATAACCAACAACTACGACTTCATTGAGTGATTGGGTATCTTCTTGTAGTGTAATGTTGATTGTTGTCAGTTCACCAACAACCTTTTCTTGGGTTTTCATACCCACATAAGAAAACACAATGGTACTTTTTGACGTTACATTAATACTGTAAGCACCATCAAAGTCAGTAACCGCACCATTATTTGTTCCTTTTTCAAGAACCGTAACTCCTGGTAATGGAATTTGTGCATTATCTAAAACAGTACCTGTAACAACTTTTTTACCGCTAGTGGCTTGGGAAAAGCCAGAAAGACTCATGAGAGTAAAAAGCAGTAAAATGAAAGCATTTGAAATTGCTTTTTTCATACTTATTTGTTTAGTTTAATTATAATTTAGTTTGACGGAATCAACCATCATTTAAAGATAGTTAATATAGGGCTAATATCATTAAATTAATAAATCTTCTATGTAATTTTTGGACGCCGACCAATTTTATAAACACCTTTTTGTTTATTTAATGAACTTTGACAATAGGACAATTTTATAAACCATTGTTTAAGAAAAAATCGCCAATTTCATTTAAGAATGAAATGGTCATTTTTAATGTTTATAGCTTAAGCCTGTATCTAAATTCATTACTAAATAAAACTTATATGGTAAACGGAATTATTCCACCAATGGTTACCCCATTATTGGCTGACAATCTTTCATTGGATGTAAAAGGAGTTGACAACTTAACTAACCACATAATTGCGGGTGGTGTGCATGGTCTTTTTATTCTTGGTACAACTGGCGAAGCAACTAGCTTGAGCTACAAAACTAGAGAGAAGCTTATTTATGAAAGTTCCAAAACCGTAAATGGTAGGGTTCCTTTATTTGTTGGCATATCTGATACTTCCATAGAGGAAAGTTTAAATCTTGCCTCTATTGCCAAAAAAGCTGGGGCCTCGGCCGTTGTTGCAGCCCCTCCTTTTTATTACGGATTGGGGCAAATTGAACTCTTTAAATATTACTGGAATTTGGCCGACCAGCTATCTTTGCCACTTTTCCTCTATAATATGCCATCACACACCAAAATAAACATAGAAATAGATACTGCTTTAAAGCTATCTGAACATCCAAATATCATTGGCTTAAAAGATAGCTCTGCTAATATTGTCTATTTTGAAAAACTATGTCATTTGCTTAAGCATAAGGATTTTACCCTTTTGGTTGGTCCAGAAGAAGTAACCGCCCAGACAATTTTAATGGGCGGACATGGCGGTGTTAATGGTGGGGCCAATATGTTCCCGAAACTTTATGTTGCATTGTACAAAGCAGCTATTGCAAGAGATTTTGACCGCATAAATTCACTGCAAGATTTGGTGATGGAAATATCAACTAAAATTTACAATTTAGGTTCCTTTGGCTCTAGCTATTTAAAAGGTATGAAAGCTGGACTCTCTGCATTGGGCATTATAAATGCTCATATCGCTCCACCGTTTCAAAAATTTGATGAGAAAGAAATGAATGCTGTAATGCTAAATATTCAAAACATTAAAGCTAAAATAGAAAAAGTGCTCTAATTGAAATGGAGCTAAATACCACTTCGGTTCCAAAACCAGTAATACTTACACCTACTAACTAAATGACATTTACCAATGAACACAATAGACATCATTGTATTTTTTATTTACATAGCGGGTATTGCTTTATTTGGCGGTTCTTTCTTTAAAAAAAACAAAACATCTTCTTCTTATACTCTAGGAAACAACGATATACCAAGTTGGGTGGTTACCATGTCTATTTTTGCAACTTTTGTGAGCAGTATTAGCTATTTGGCACTTCCCGGTAATGCCTATCAAAGTAACTGGAATGCCTTGGTTTTTAGCTTATCGCTACCTATTGCCACATTAATTGCAGTAAAATACTTTGTGCCATTGTATAGAAAAATCAATAGTCCGTCAGCATATACGTTTATGGAACAGCGTTTTGGTCCTTGGGCACGAATTTATGTTTCGGTGTGCTATTTGTTAACGCAACTTATGCGCATTGGCACCATATTGTATTTGCTTGCACTTACACTAAATGCCATAACGGGGTGGAATATTGCCACCATAATTGTTTTTACTGGTTTAATAGTTGCCGCCTATTCCATGCTTGGTGGTATTAGCGCCGTGCTCTGGACAGATGCTATACAGGGTATTATTTTAATTGTTGGGGCATTGGTTTGCATTGCCTTTATGTTTTTTAGTATGCCCGAAGGTCCGTCGCAAATATTTAATATTGCTGCTGAGCATAACAAATTTAGTCTTGGAAGTTTTGATTTGAATTTATCTGAGCCAACTTTTTGGGTGGTTTTGATTTATGGCGTTTTTATCAATCTTCAAAACTTTGGAATAGACCAAAATTATGTTCAGCGCTATATGGTTTTAAAATCGGATAAGGAAGCACAACGTTCTGCTTTAGTAGGCGGTTTAATTTATTTACCCATTTCGGCTTTGTTTCTTTTTATAGGCACGTCGCTTTTTGCGTATTACAATTCGGCCGAATTACTTCCTAAAGCCTTGCAAGATATAAGTAAAGCCGACCGAGTTTTTCCATATTTTATTGTAAATGCACTCCCCGCTGGAATAACGGGATTGTTGATTGCTTCAATTTTTGCAGCGGGAATGAGCACGATTTCAACCAGCTTTAATAGTTCTGCAACCGTGTTTTTAACCGACTACTACAACAAGTATTTTAAAAAAAATGCCTCTGAAAAAAAGAGGATGCAAGTGCTTTATATTTCATCAATAATTATCAGCATCATTGGTATTGCCATTGCCATCGCCATGATAAACGTAAAAAGTGCTTTGGATGCCTGGTGGAAATTGTCGTCTATTTTTAGTGGTGGGATGCTCGGTTTGTTCCTTTTGGGAATTTTCACAAAAGGAAAAAATGCAAATGGCGCCATTATTGGTATGTTGGCCGGTATTTTAGTAATTCTCTGGTTAACGCTCTCTGAACGGATTTTTGGTCCAGACAGTATTGGTGCATCGTTCCATACCTATTTAACTATTGTTTTTGGTACTATCACTATTTTCTTGGTGGGTTTTTTAGCGGCTTCTTGGATGAAACCTAAAGATTAACATTGTTCAATTATAGAATGAAAAAGAAGCCTCAATGAAAATTGAAACCTCTTTTTTTTGTGCTGAAGATTAAAGCTTGACCTTGCCTGTTAGCAGGGTAACATTCAGAATATATTTACCTATAAAGTGCTTTATACGTGGCGCATGCTCGATAATCGGAAGATTCTTTATCCATGCCAAATGACGCCCATGCACTTGGACGGAAAATTTTATCTTCTGAAACATTGTGCATATTTACCGGAATGCGCAACATGGATGCCAGGGTGATTAAATCGGCACCAATATGTCCGTAAGTGAAGGCTCCATGGTTGGCACCCCAGTTAGCCATAACGCTGTAAACGTCCTTAAATGGCCCACTACCCGTTAAATTAGGCACAAACCATGTGGTTGGCCATGTGGGGTTTGTACGCTCGTTTAATGTATTGTGAACATCTTCCGGCAGGTCTATGGTTTTTCCTTCGGCAATTTGCAATACTGGCCCAATACCTCTCACAATATTGATGCGACACATGGTTACAGGCATACCTCCTTTGGTTTTAAAGGTTGATGAATATCCCCCGCCCCTAAAATACTCTAACATACCCGGGCCCCAAGTGGTGTTTTCCAAACATTTTTCCACTTCGCTTTCAGTGATGTCCCACCAGGGTTTCATGGCCGGTTTTCCGTTAATTGTTTGTTCACCAGTGCCATCTAAGGCTGATGCTCCAGAATTTATGAGGTGGATAAACCCGTTAATTGCATCACCTGTTAGTGTATGCCCAGTCACACGTTTTACCGACTCTGGACTCCAATAGGTACGCACATCACTAAATATTTGTGCAGCCCCAGTCAGCAAATGACCAAATAGCATGGAAATACCATTTAAGCTATCATTTTCGGTAGCAAACATAAAAGGCTGTCGGATGCCATTCCAATCAAATGATGATGTTAAAATAGCTTCCATAAAATCGCCATTAGGGAAATGGTCTGTCCATTGGCGCTGTCCTTGGAAACCTCCAGAAATGGCATTTCTTCCCAAGGCTTCCTCAGCATAACCTAATTCCTTTAACTTGGGGTTTCCAATCATTAAATCGCGACCAATAAGTGCCATTTTAACCACAAATTCCCAATCAGCGTCAAGTACTTTCCTAGATTTTACTTTTTCTAGTGGATTGTAATTTTTTCCTTCTTTACAATTTGCTTTTGCCCAAGCTAATGCCTTCTCGTATTCTTCTTTATCGTAAATTTCCTGTTCTATTCTTCTGATGAATTCAGACATATCGATGTTCTCACAACGCATGCCCAAATAGCTTTCAAAGAAACCAGCATCGATTATAGAACCCGCAATTCCCATAGATACTGAACCCATTGACAAATACGATTTACCTTTCATGGTGGCTACCGCTAATCCCGCTTTTGCGAACGACAATAATTTCTCCTGAACATCTTCTGGAATGCTAGTATCCCCAATATCCTGGACATCACGACCATAAATACCAAAAGCTGGAAGCCCTTTTTGATTATGTCCCGCCAAAGCAGCAGCTAAATAAACAGCTCCTGGGCGCTCAGTACCATTAAAACCCCAAATGGCTTTTGGAATAAGCGGGTCCATATCGATGGTTTCACTACCGTAGCACCAACAGGGAGTTACCGTTAAACTCACGCCAACACCTTCTCTGGTAAATTTATCGGCAGATGCTGCAGCTTCAGCAACTCCTCCAATACAGGTATCTGAAATGACGCATTCTACAAAGCTACCATCAGCATGTCTTAAGTTTTCAGATAAAAATTTGGCAGCGTTTTTAGCCATGTCCATAGTTGTATCTTCAAGTGACTCACGCACACCATCCAAACGGCCATCAATTACAGGACGAATTCCAATTTTGGGCAATTCCCCAATTAAAGTTTTAAACTTCATGATTTTAATTTTATAATTTAGTAAGGCATCCAAACGGTCATTTCTCCATTGCCTCTATTTCCCCAAGTATAATAAGGCACCAATTGAATGTCTATTTGTTCTTTGTTTTTGCTTATTGGTTTGTATAATGTCTTGTCCCAATTGGTTTCCTCAACAAATGCCTTTGCATTTATACCCATAACTTCTCTACCATTGAGGACGAATTTTTTAGGAGATAATTCAGAATTCACATCCAACGAAATATTATTGATACTAACTTTTACAGGCAAGTCGGCAGTTTCTAAACAATATACAATTGGCCCACGTTTTACGGCCACTTGGTTCTTCGCTTCCTCAACCAAAGGATTGGCTTGCATCAATTGCACGGGCATGGGAACATTCAATTCAATAACATCACCTTTTTTCCATTTCCTCGTTAATTTTGAATAGCTTCCGGAAACCATGCTGCTATTGAAAGACATACCATTTATTTTTATTTCTGAACCCTCACTCCATCCAGGAATTCTCATAAAAATTGAAAATTCTTTTTTTGGCGATTTTGTAATTTCTAAATTAATTTTTCCATCCCACGGATAATTGGTTCGTTGTTCGATTTCAATATTCTCTCCTTTTGAAGTTTCAGTTTTCAAATGATTACTTCCATAAAGATTCACGTACAAACCTTCTTCAGAAATATTGTAAGCATAATTGTTTACCTGAGCTAACGTTCGGGTAACATTGGGCGCGCAGCAATTGGACCAAGCAATATATCCTTCACGCTCATGCCCCCAACGTTGTTTGAAGGGTAAATCGTCCGAAACATTTAAAGGATTGTTGTAGCAAAACTCATTGCCTTGCAAACTCACTCCGGACAGAACACTATTATAGAAAGCCAATTCCATGACATCGGTATATTTAGCATCTCCTGTAAGTTGCAACATGCGCCAGTTCCAAAGCACATTACCAATATTGGCACAAGTTTCTGTATGGGCAGTTGCGTTTGGCAATTGATATGGACGCCCATACGCTTGATGTATTTTTTGAACATAAGACGGGTCGTAAACGGTTCCATCAGGAGAAACACCATCATACAAAGCACCGCAACCGCCAGTTATGTACATTTTACGGTAAACAACATCTTCCCAAATGGATTCTAGATTTTCCATGAGTTTTTCTTCTCCGGTTTCAGCATACAAATCGGCAACACCTGCATATAAATAATTGGCCCTTACAGCATGTCCCATGGCTGTAGTTTGTTTCCTAAATGGAATTCTGTCTTGGTTGTCGTCGGTACCATCATTAGTGGTTCCCCTAATATCAATTAAGTTATTAGCGAGTTCCAAATAACGTGGGTCTTTTAAAGTGCGGTACATTTCAACAATGCCCATATAATGCGACGGACAAATAGCATTTCTAGCCAGTTCCGGTGATGCCTTTTTATAAAAATCATACAAAAATTCAGCAACACCTTTGGCCACTTCCAAAAAATTGGTTTTTCCTGTAGCACGATAGTGAACGCAGGCCGAAGTCATTAAATGACCCATATTATATTTTTCGAATCCCAATTGCTTTTTGAGTTCCTCCGGACCCAACGTACCCCAACGTTCTTCAATTAAAACCGGCGTATTTATATAGCCATCTGCCCTCTGTACTTTGGCAAACATAGCAATGGCTTCGTCCATGAGTTTATCCAATTCTGGGTCTTTTGTGACGGCATAGGCTGATGCCACACCTTCCATAATTTTGTAAAAATCACCATCATGAAACGAAGGGCCTGCGTGTTTGCCCTTTTCCAAACCTGCGGCTATCTTAAAATTGGCATAGGCGTGACTAACGCTATCGTTATGATAAAGTTCCCACATATATGGCAAAGTATTTTGGGTTTCAACATCAAATTGTTCCTTCCATAAACCACCTGTCCAAATAACATCTTGCAAATCCAAACTTTTTAGTTTGGCATGCGGACTCTCTAAATTCGCAGTTAACCCTTTATTTTGAGCAAACGAAATGGCATTGAATATTACAATTGCTACTATTAAAATCTTTCTTTTCATCTGTTTTAATTTACTAATACATTAATCAATCGCGCCATACCATCACCTTCGGCGTCTTTAACATTAATATTGAACGAAGCCAAACCTTTTTGGGATGGTTGAAATTTCAAATTACCCTCATTTATTTTTACCTCTCCATTATTTACTTCCGAAAAACTATAGACCGGTTTATTTTCATAACCTTTGAAATATTGTGAAATATCGAATTTTAAAGTTTCATCGAAAGAAATAAAGTAATGTGGTTGAGCCATCCAATTTAGATAATCCTCCATTTGAGTGAACCCATCTTTATTATCGTCTTTGTTGGAGTCTGAAAAATCACCTTTTGGGGAATCAATATTAGTATCATGTATTTCTTCCCACCAATTGGGCAATCCATCATGGTCTGTATCCCAATTTTCTGGTCTTGTTTCATTTGAATATTTAGGAAAACCCCCAGCATCCAATTCGGTATCAATCATACCTGGCAAACCACTTATACCCCCTTTATTTGACCAAGTTCCTTTTAACGTTTCATCAATAATCCGCTTATCTTGATTGTCCAACTTGGGTTGGTTTGCGCCTACATCAGAAAGAACGTTTTTGTAGGCACCAATAGCTGATTGTGTTTCAACGAACGATTCAAAAAATGGTGCTTCAACAAAAGTTTCATAGTCAACAATTTCATTGTTTTTTATTTTTGAACGCCTACCTTTTTCCTGGGTTTCAACATCAAAATAACCAGGCATCACATTACCTTCAAAAAAGTAACGCTGGCTTCCTTTACCCACACCTTCATGATCTGCGGTAAGTGCCACGAAAATATCGGTTGACGCACCTGGCTTGTAATAATTGTTCACAAAATTCACTTCATGCGCGCCACCATCAGTAGTTCTGTGGCCCCAATTATATACTACATTATTTCGAATATCTAATCGACCAGAATAATAACCATCACCATTTAAACCGCCACCCATGCTCCAGTTACGGCCATAGTTATGTGCCAATAAATTATGATGAAAACTCCCTACATCGCCCCCAATAGTAGCGGCATATCCATGCATTTTTCCACCTTCGTATTTGTCATGACCTGCTACATTTAGTGCTTCGGAAATCAATGTACGCTGTAAGGTTATATTGTGCGCCCCTCGCGAACTGAACGACTCATCAATCGTCCAACTAATCGAGCAATGGTCTATAATACTAAAGTTTGCACCAGTTAGCCCCATGCCGTCAAATGTTGTTCCTGAGCCAATTCTAACCTTCAAAAACCGCACAATGCCATCGTCTCCTGTTAAACCAACTGGAGCCCTTGTGATTGTGATACCATCTCCGGGAGCTGTTTGTCCTGCAACGGTAATGTATGCCTTACCAATAACCAATCTAGATTTTAATTCAATATTGCCAGAAACAGTAAACACCACCGTTCTGGGACCAATATCTTGAGTAACAGCATCACGCAAACTTCCTGGTCCATCGTCATTCAAATTGGTAACTTCAACTACTTTTCCGCCACGACCTCCAATAGCAAAACGTCCATATCCTTCAGCACCCGGAAATGCCAATTGCGCTGGCTTAAACGACCAAACATTGCCTTCAGTTATTTCTCCCTCTGCATCCTCCGCATCCACACGCCAATAATAGGTGGTCATGCTATACAGGTCGTTCACCTCAAATGATTTTTGAGTCAATTTTCCTTTGTACTGAACAGAATTTTTATCAGCATTTTTTACAGCTTCTTTGTTTTCTCCAAAATACAGATGATGGGCCGCTGTTCCCTGAGGTGAATCCCATTTTAGGTTGAACGCTTCTTCAATAGCAACATGTTCATCGGAATTTTCTGGATACGGCGTATTGGCTTGCTTTTTGATATCTGGTGTATCAATTTCAAATCCGTTGATGACCAATTGCTTGTAGAAAAACGAATTATGCCATTGCTCTTTTCCTAAATCCATTTTAAACTGAATAACCACATCTTTGTTTGCCTTAACATCAAATTTTAGATAAGCCGTACCCGCTTCAACTTTTGAAAATGCCCTATTACTAGGGTGCACTGTTTTTAAAAGTTTTCCATTTACATAGATTTTATAATCTGGAAAATCATGTCCTTCAATTTTATCAAAAGTGTTGTGAAAAGTCAAAAGTGTATGTGTGCCGGATTTTAATCCGCTTATTTTGAATTCCAAACTATCAGTTACCACTAGCCCATCACCGATTAATTGACCGTAATGTGGTGCGCTCATGCCTAACTTAAACCATTTAGAATTTAATGTTCCTTTGAGTTTAACCGAAACACCCTCAAAAGAATATTCAGCTTCATTCCCATCATTGACCACCCATGATTGATATAAGGGGTCATGAACTTCGGATAAACGTCTTCCTGAAAAATCGAAATCTACTTTTATCGTTTGTTTTTCGGCTTTATTTTCTTGGCATTGCAAGTTGGATACGGCAATAACCCCAATTAATATGTATTTTAAAAAAGATTTTATCATTTGCTTTTACTTCAATTTTACTTTTTCTTCATTACTAAAATCCAACAAATTTATGATGTCCTTTTCTCGCTCTTTGGGTAAAACATTTAAAAAAGAAACTTGCCCGTTTTCAAGTTTTGCCTCAACCGTTGTATTGCTTTTTGCGTGAAGCTTGAAATGAACATCCCATTTTTTTGACCATGCGGGAAACAAAAGTATTTTTCCATTAGCTTCCTGTAACAACATTTCTTGCATACCAATCATGCCGGAGCCTCCCCAATTATGGTCTGGAACCCAATCGAAACCAGGTCCCCAAAAGGCGGGAAATCTTCGTCCGGAATTAGCCATTTTTAGCAACGTGTACTTTGAAGCCTCTTCTGTTAACCCTAATCGGGCAGCCATAATATTGTCCTGTTTCCAACCAACGTGACTTCTAAATTTGAGTAAATCTTCATCCAAAAAATATGTATTTTGAGCCACTTCTAAATCAGGTTTTCCCAATCCATAAATTTCCCAAGGAAACACCGGATACAGTTGAGCTGCCTCGGTATTGTTGATACGCTCCCATGATTTTGCCGGGGACAACACCTTTTGATGCTCTATTTCCCTGAAATTTAATGGCGGAATGCGTTTTTGAAATTCCTTTAAATAAGCAACATCATCTTCTAACAAATCTTCTGAAGACACCTTCAACAATTTTTCCGAAATCACTTTTAGCGCTGAAATCGTACTATTGGCGTTGTATGCCATTTTATAGGTTTCAACAGCCGAACCAGGATATAGAACTAAATGACCATTGGCATCTAACATTTTTCTACCTCTCTTTTGCGCTAAATATTGGTAATGTTCATCAAAAAAACGAAGGCAACTTAAAATGAACTCATTGTATTTTTTAACATCCATAATGGCATATTCCTTCAATTCCAGCATCATTTTACAGAACTCAAAAACAGTGTCCCATTGGTATTCCAACCAAGCGTTATATTGCATACCGGGATCGTAATCTTTGGGGCGTTTCCATTCATATTCCGCAGGGTTTGGCAAACCAAAATTTTCAAGTTGCTCCGTAAATGCAGAACCTTCATGGCCCCAATAAACCTTGCTTCTCAATTCTGCATTTTTTTGAAGTGTTAAATAATAATCCAATTGTGATGGCATCATATCAAAATCGCCACTTTTTAGCATGGGAAAATATACCAAACGTTGGTTTTGCTGCGTCATGGTACCACCGCCCCAGTTCCTAAAATCGGGCGTAAATGGATGGTCTTCTTTGGTGTAAACGGGGTCAACAGTAAACAATCCACCATTGAATTTTGTGGGGTATTTACCATAAGCATTACAACCTAAAATATACCGAAACAATTGGTAATTTTGCCCTATTTGGTATACCGAATCGTTTTGTGATTTTGTATATATAAAACTTCTTTCCCAAAAGTCGTCCCACCATGTTTTAGTATTCTGCTCGGCCTTTTTTTCTTTTGGTTTATAAGCAGATACACTTTGATTTAAGCCATGATTCCAATCATTAAAATCATCTGATTGCTTGGTATAAAGGTTAACTTTCAGCTTATGTTTTTTTGAAGGTTTAACGCTTTCTAAACTGTAGCCTTTAAAATCAGTATCCTGATAAACCCCTTGGTAAGTTCCAGCAGATTTCAGGTTATCACCAGTCATAAAACCGCCAAACGTTAAGTATTTTAATGGATTCAACATCTCCTCTTTAACCGATTCCATTTGTTGCTGTTTAACGGCAACATCAAAAACAGTTTGCTCCCTATTACTATGATAAAATTTAACGCCATTATTTTCAAAATCGATGGAATCTTGATAAGTAATAATTTCACCTTGTGGTGCCCATTTATAGGAATTGGCATTATTAGCCCTACCCAAAACCACTCTGTTTTTATAACGCCAACTTTCGTAGGATGCTTTCATTGCAATTGGTGAGTCATTCTTTACATCTACATGAATTACTGGATAAAAAACATCAACCCAAAGTTTGACCTCGGTTCCGTTTTGGGCCACTTTAACGTAACCATCTTTTAGCACCAATTCTTGATGGAAACCTTCATTATCTTTAAACGGATTGGGAAAAAGTTCAATTTTTACGCGACCCAATTTTAATAAAGTATTATGCTCGTCAAAAGTGCCGCTTCTAGAAAAATAGAAATACAAATCGCCATTTTCAACCCAAACATTCATACCTATGTCTCCGCCACCCAAGGGCATGGATTCTGAGGAATTTTCACTTTGTGTTGTCCAAATTTGGTTGTAATTGTCAAGCACAGGTATTTGTGCCTTTGCAAAAAGCGCCACAAATACGAGGATATAAAAAAATCTGTGCCTCATAATAAATTTAGTCTTCGTACCAATTATCGGTTCTAAAAGAAGACATGGGCAAGCCACCAACACTAAAAATTTCAGCTTTTGTAAAGTCTTTAAAAAGATACCTTACAGCTACAGGATTTTCAACCTGAGGTGAAGAAAGCATCACCGATTTTCGTCGCAAAACTGCAGTGGCTGGATAAAATACTTTGTTCTCCCCAGCAATTTCAAAACCTTTTACTTCTTTATCGTATGACGTGATGCCATTTGGAACATTGTTAAACGATACAATTACCGTGCTCCCTTTAATTTCCATGTCATTAAATTCTGGACTTTCATATTCAAAACCTTCAATCCCATAGGTTTTTGCCAAAGCTAAATAAGCCAATCGCTGTCCGCCTGCTTGTTTTTTGGCTGGATGGATGTTATCCTTTTCACCCACATCCATTACAACGGCCATACCTGAATTCGGTATTTCTTTGGAAGCTTTCAATTGGGCCTCACGCAAATACGCTGAATTATATTTTTCTTTCCAATCCTTCACATGGTAGCGCGAATAGTCAAAAGGGGCTATTTGAACAAAATAAAACGGAAATTCACCTTGATTCCAGAGTGCTCTCCAACTACCCACCATTTTTTTGAACAACTCTCTATACTGAAATGGTCTATCGCGATTTGATTCACCTTGATACCAAATGGCACCTTTAATGCCATAGCCAATTACTGGGGAAAGCATACCGTTGAACAAGGTTGTCGCCTCACGGTTTGGCGCTTCAACAAAGTCTTCTTTCTTTTTACGGATAATAATACCTTCAAAATCTTTGAGCATTTCTGTGTTCATCCAAGATTCAACATTCGAGCCACCATAGGATACTTCTATCAAGCCAACAGGAATATCCAAAACTTTTTGAAGCAGCGACCCAAAATACCAAGCCGTAGCACTAAAATTCCCTGTGGTTTGTGGTGAAGCAATTTGCCATTGGCCTTCAAAATCATCTTTTGGCTCTAAAACAGTAGACCTAGGCACACTTATAAATCTAATATTATTGTTTCTTGAATTAACAATGACTTCATTACCTCCATTTACAGGTTGCCCAGGAAAACCTTTTAATGGCATTTCCATATTGGATTGCCCAGAACAAAGCCAAACTTCGCCAATTAAAATATTATTAATCGTTCTGGTTTCTGAACCCTGTTTTATAATTATTTTATAGGTTCCACCAGCTTTCGGCGTACTAATTTTTGTGTGCCATGTTCCATTTTTATCAATCTTTACCTCATAAGATTCGGAATTCCATGATGTGGTAATTTGAAGCATTTCATTTTTTGTTCCCCAACCCCAAATAGGTACTTCCATGTTCTGCTGAAGCATCATGTTATCTGTAAATAATGCAGGAAGTTTTATTTCTGCATATATGCTTAAAATACAAAAAAAGCAAATTAATGTAGTTACAAATCTATTTTTCATTTTCTTTTATTATTCGTACGGCACCCAATAATCCGGACTTTACCATCATTGTATCATCCAATCTATAGGGAGCCGTTGTCCATGTTAAACGTTTTTCTTTTGATAGTTTTTCATCGCCAATCAATCGGTTGGCCCAAGTATTGGTGACTTTCACCACTAAGTTGTTTTGACCTTTTTTTAAGGCTTCAGAAATGTTTGTTCGATAAGGATACGTCCAAATGATTCCACAAGACGTTCCGTTTAATGTTACTTCAGCAATGTTATTGATATCTTCAAATTGCAACCATAAATGATCATTTGAATGACTATCCCAATTAAAGACTTTGGAATAGGTTACCGTTCCGGAATAGTATTTAATGCTATCATTAGCTGACAATCTCCAATCGAATAATTTATTTATTTCAATAGGTTTTGAAGGCCCATTGAAATCGTTATCAAACTGAAGCATCCAATTTTCATTTAAAGTTTCTACTGTTTCAAAACTTGACCAATTTGGTTTTCCCAGTGAAACCTTTTTATTTGAACCTTCCTTAAAAATTATAAAATAGGCTTCGTTAGGCTGAAACTTTAACGGAATGATAGTTCGGCCGTTTTCAACTTTCCAATTTTCCAAAACTTTGGTTTCGTTTGAAATGGGATGATATAATTCTGGCACTTTTCCAGACACTCTGAAGGAAACATCTAACACTCGAGCTTGCTCTTTTTGATTTGACAAAAAATAAATGCACTCCTCTGCCTTTTCACGCTCTGTCCATGCCAAAGTACCAACATCATTTTTATTTACCAAAATATTTGGTTCAACACCTAATTCTGAAAAATCATGTCCTAAATAAGGGAGCTGAACCACTTTTCCTTTTCCTAATTGCCTTTCTTTCTTTCCATTGCCAGACCAAAGTTCATCAACGACCAATTGCCATGCTCCTTTATCAGCTTTAAATCCTGTAATGACTTCTGGTTTTTCACCAACTAGAATGGTGGCTCCATCTTTTACTAACTGCAAGATTTTATTCGCTACATCCAAAGACATCATGTTGGTTGGCATCATTTTTCGATAACCTGGAAAAACCAAAAATTTATATGCCAAAGCATTTTTGAAAACTACATTACCGTTTTTTACTTCGGCATTCAGTAATACATCACTGTTAAAAGAATCATATTTATAGCCATTTAAGGCATTCACCCAATGGGATAAATCGGTACTGTTTTTAGAATATTTTACTTCTTTAGGCATTCTTGCCGAGGGTTGACCTGTATTTTCCAAACGTATTTTTTCTGAAGCCACACGAGCCTCTCCAAAAATATTGGGCATAAAGGGCACTAATCTATCTGGCAAAACGGAACGCGACGGAATGTCTTCACCAATAAACACCGCAAAATCTATAACCGGTTTTCCTTTTTGCAATTGAAATTGCACATTTTTGCAATACTCGAAAAAGGCGCTGCCCGGTTCCCACCACGTCTGGTCGCGCTGAAAAAAGGTGCCAATCGGGTCTAAAGTCATGCCCGGTTTTCTGTCCATCCACGGATTGTGAACAAACACATGATAAAAAAAGCGATTTATGCCCAAAGCATAATTTCTATCCGCCATGGTTTTTAAAATCCCGGGATGCTCATCCCAATCCATGCGAAGTTGGGTAAACGCCTCAGCTTGAATAATATCTTTTCCATAGATGTGTCCGCCATTAATGGCATCCAACATATCATTGGATTTATCGTGCGTTGGGCTTCTAAACCAAAATTCACCACTCGGGTAATCTACATATTTAAAATGCAGCAAACCATCACTAGTCATAGTTGGTGCCACATTTTCGGTACTGAACTTCACACCTGTTTTTACGGCTTCCTCTTTCAATGTACCGAAAAAATTATCGGCGACCAATTCGGCTATCGTTTTTCTAACATCATACAGAATCTCCTCAGATTTTTCAATATTATCCAATGGAATTCCCGCCATAAGAGGCAAGTAAGGCATAATGTCGTAACCCCGGCGGTTTTTGAATTCCTCTCTAAACAGGGGCGACCAATTCTGGCTACCACATTCCCAACTATCCATATGAAGAATCTCAACTACTTTCGCCGCTAATTCTTCGCCTGCAACTCGACGCATTTCACCATACCAATGGTTTAACTGAAAACGAATAGCATCTTTATTGAATTTATCTACTTCTAAACCTCGTCCGCCTCCAGCTGTGGCATTTTCATGCCCTGTTGATGTATGCCCAAAACGAATGATACGCCAATTGCCTTGGGGCGCTTCCCAATTTAGATTACCATCGGCATCGACAAATATCGAAATATTCACTATTTGTTCCATTTTTACACAATCTGAATTCGGAATTTGGCTTTCGGTATTTCTGGAACTAATACGCCAAACAACACCAGACTTTCCTTGATAGTTATCAATTTTAGGTTCTTCAGAAAGGATAATTTTGGTGACTTTAAATGGTGAATTCCACTTGGCCATATCAATATCTTCGGCACCAGGTTCGGAGCCTTCTGGATTGTAAACAAATCGGAAATATTTGGCGGTTGCCGTCAAACTATGCGTGTAAAAAGCATCTGTGTCTTGCCAACCCGAACGCGGTGTTTCCAATCTTCCAAGAGCTTTGAAATTATCACCATTATCACTAACTTCAACAAGCAAACGATGTGCTTGATAATTATTCCCCTTGGTTTCAATTTGAACGGATTTACAATGAAAAGGGATTTTGAATTCATATTGAATATAGCCCGGTTCGGACATTCTTAACTGAGTTTCCTCTTTTGAATCATCTGTTAAAAAATTGGCATATTCACCATTGGATGTCGTTACTTTTGGCTGAAGTTCTATAGAGGTTTTAAAAGGTTCTTTAACAGGAATAGCGAAGGTTGCAATGTCTTTATAATAGTTTTTGTAATGAATTGGAATTGACAACTTTAGCTTTTTTAACTCAGAATGATGCACAATTGTATCAGCCCATACCACTTTTTGCATGGACAGTTGTGGAGTTATCCATGGGCCACCTGCCACGGCGAAACCATCAGCTGGATGAAACGCTATCTTTAGCCCCAATCTATCGGCTTCGGTTAATGCCCAATGCACCAATTCCCAAAATTCCCTACTCAATTGAACTATGGGAGGATTCATCAATGGCTCATCACCTGGTCCTTTTATGGTCATTAAATATGCACCTTGGATTCCTGCTCGCTTCATAGCTTCCAAATCTGCAGTAATTCCTTCTTTTGAATAGGCACTTTTTAACCAATACCAATACACCCATGGCTTTGCAGTGACTTCAGTTGGCTGAAAATTAACCACATCTGCGTTTTGTTCTTGCTTGCAGGATAATGCTAGAAAAAATAAAAACAGAGCGATATGTACCCTTTTAAACTCCATTAATAATGAAATTCACTAAGTGTTTTGTTTAAACCATTTTTATTCAACTTGAAAGGCAAGAGGTAAAAACTATAATCATAATCCTTGGACCCAATCTGATATTTTTCCATCGGTGCTCCAACTGGCGACCAGCTATCGTTTCCACCAATACCCATTTGTTTTAAATCGATATTCAAGGTTAAATAACCCGATTCTTTTAAATCGAAGGTGTGCTTCGCTTCATTAAGGTTTTCTTGAGTATAGGGCCAAATGCTCATGCTTAGAGGTTCATTTTTGGAAACCACTAAAAGGCCTTCATTTTCATTCGGCGTTGTAGCAGCTAACCAACGTACCTCAGTACGGTTTCCATTTTCTTGAGGGCGAACATAAGGTTCTGTAAAATCTTCTAGAGGCAAGCTGTATCTCCTTATTGGGAACCCGAAACTTCTATCGACATAATTTTCCAATTCACCTTTACCGTACCATGAAATTTGTCTTAATTCATCTTGAATACCCATTTGTATGCCTACTTTGGGAATATTTGGCAACTCATTGGATGCTATTAAACCAACGGCTACATTAATAACACCATCCGGTTTAATTCCATATTCAACAATTACAGAAGCACTATCTTTAATAACCTCATGAACTGTATGAAATATGATACCTTTTTCAGTTTTCAAATAATTTACGGACTTTAACTTTGGCTTTGCTTCATACCATGGTTTTAGTATTTTATTTGGTTTCCATCCTTTGGCATCGTTATCGGTTAACGGGCGCGTAAAGTTTGGCATTAGCGGTGCAAATACTTGTTCTTTACCATGAAACACATATGAACTTAAAGCTCCATTTTCTTTTTCTATTTTAATGTTGAAATCGGTTCCGTTGACTTGATAATAGTTGTCAGTTTCAGAAATTGACAAATCTTTGGATGTTTTTGAAGAATAATTAATCTTTTCTTTTGCTTTCAGTAAAAATTGGTCCTTAGCAACCTCAAATCCTTTTTTTGCCCATAATTCATCTTTTGAAAGCCGGAAACTGATATTTAGGAAATACTCAGCATCCTCCTTTAATTTTGGAAGTTGTCGTTTTATATTTAAAATGGTTTTTTCTCCAGCTTCCAAATCTAACGGAATCAATATTTCTTCTTTTATGACAGAACCGTTTTCTAAAATTTGGAGCACAGGAATATAATCTTTTAAGGACTTTTTACTCTGACGACTTTTAATGGTCAGTTCAAAACCATTTAAACTTGATGTCACCGGCTGATACACCCATTTGTTTTCGTACATGGCCGCTTTTGGTCGCCCATCTGAGGCAACAACACCATTGATACAGAAATTGCCATCGTGCAGTTTTTCGCCAAAATCACCCCCATAGGCATAAAATTCCTTTCCGGTTTCTTTATCAACTTTCAATAAACCTTGGTCTTTAAAATCCCAAATGCACCCACCGATGATTCGTGGCAATGACCTAAATTCATCCCAAAGTTCTTTTAAATTTCCTGTGGAATTCCCCATAGAATGAGAATACTCCACAAATAAAATGGGGCGTGTGTCTGCTTTTTTATCCACTAAAAATTTTGGGGTAAACACGCCTGGATAAAAACGGCTTACAATATCTACATAGGGTTCATCTTGTGGATTTTCAAAACGATGAGCGTGGTCTCCCGTTGAAGGGTATCTTGGGTCGCGTTCATCAATATAATCCTCCAAGCGGGGATTTCCTTGTGCTGGTTCATAATGAATTGGTCTGGTGATATCAAAATCATGTGTCCAAGCTGCCATAGCTGCATGATTTGGTCCCTTACCAGCTTCGTTACCTAAACTCCAAAAAATAATACTCGGGTGGTTCTTATCGCGCTCTACCATGCGACTCATACGCTCCACATAAGCATTCGTCCATTGTGGATCATTACTTAATTTTCCACCCAAACCATGGGTCTCCAAATTAGCTTCATCCATCACCATAATGCCATATTTATCACATAACTCATAGAAATACGGGTCGTTGGGATAATGACTGGTTCGAATGGTATTGAAATTAAATTGTTTGATGGTTTTTACATCCTTTTCAATATCTGCGCGTGTCAAAGCTTTTCCACGGACAGGATGATGGTCGTGACGGTTTACACCATAAACATAAGTTTCTTTCCCATTGATGAGTAGTTTACCATTTTCTTTTGAAAATTCAATAGAACGGAAGCCGACTTTACAGGATTTAACTTCGGAAATGTTCCCGTTTTCATCCTTTAATATCATGACCAAAGTGTATAAATTTGGCTCTTCTGAACTCCACTTTTTTGGGTTTTCAACCTTCTTTTCGAAAAAACCGAAGCGAACGTTATCCAACCGTGGATAGATTTCATTAACAATAGCTTTGGCCAAAGTATCGATAGGTTTTTCAAAAAGGGCTTCATTTTTATCGTTGTACAGTTGAAACTCAAAAGCAGCATTTCTAATGGTATCGCCCGTCAGGTTTTCAAGTTTTGGTCGAAGTTGAAAAATGGCATCTTCATAATTTTTATCCAATTTGGTTTGATAAAAGAAATCCTGTATACGTAACTTCGGCTCTGCCATGACGAATACTTCACGCTGAATACCACTCATACGCCAGTGATCTTGGTCTTCTAAATAAGCACCATCACTATAACGCATCACTTGTAAAGACAATACGTTTTCCCCTTCTTTTAAATAAGGCGAAATATTAAATTCCGAAGGCAAACAACTATCTTCCCCATACCCTAAAAATTCACCATTTAACCAAACTTGAAATGCCGAACTCACTGCACCAAAATGAAGTGTTACCGTCATATTCCTTTTCCACTCGCTTGGCACCTTAAAGGTACGCTGATAAGACCCAATGCCATTGGTGTCTTTAGGAACATAAGGCGGATTTACAGGCCTAAAGGGATAGACTGCGCTTTTATAAATAGGAATATCATAACCTTTTAGCTCCCAATTTGAAGGCACCAACAATTTATCCCAATGTTCAACTTCTTTTTTATAAAAATCTTTGGGTGCTTCATTGAGATTAACGGAATATTTAAAATTCCAAATACCATTTAGGGACAAAAATCGACTCTTTTCACGGTTACCTTGCAAAGCATCTTCAACGGTTTTATAGGAATAGCCTGTTGCCCTAGCAGGTTGGCGGTTTATGCTCGTAACCAGTGGGTTTTCCCATGGTTCGAATTGGTATTTTTTTGGCGCTTCAGGAATTCCGGCAGGTTCCCCTGTTACGGTTTGGGCATGAAACAAACATGACAACCCTAAAGTCAAGAATAATATCAGTTTATTTATCTTCATCGTTTGGTGGAACTACAAAATGTAAATCGCTTTTTCCTATATCTTTTGACGTTGCCAAAGCAATGCCACGTTGCCCCGCTTTATTTACCGCACAATAATAATGATATACGATACCATCATGTTTTACCACAAACGATTTGTGAGCAAACATGTCATCATATGGTTCTGATGATTCAATTAAATTTTCGCCTTCCCAGTCTTTCCAATGAATTAAATCGTTGGAAACCGCAAAACGGTTAAATGCACCCTGGTCCCAACCCGTCCAAAATGCACCAAAATAAAACATAACCCAAGTATCATTAATTCTCTGAATGTAGGCATCTCCCGAAATGCCACGATGATGATTGATTAAAGGTTTATCACCAAAACGCTCCCAATGTTTCATATCGTTGGAAACTGCCATGGCGATACGTTCTGCCCCTTTAGCGGGATTGATACTATCGCCACGGGCATTGTAGTACATGATGAATTCGTGTCCTGTTTCTTTCTCTGCATCTCTGATCACCGAACTTTTGTACATGGTGCTGTTATCCCACCATTTCGCTTTATCATCATTTGGTCGCAAAACAGGCTCTGGCAAACGTTTAAACTCTTTCGGTTCGGTTGGCAACTCATCAGTATAAGCCATTCCCATAGATAGAATACCAGCTTCGTAGCCAGTAGTGTTTCCTCCAAAATAGCTCATCCAATATTTGTTATCATAGGGTTTCCATTCATATGAACCTCCCCAAGTCGGGTCTTGTAAAGCAATATATCCCGCTTTTTGGTTCACGTCCCATTCCGTAGTGTCTTGTGAAAATGACATCACTTTTCCAAGATGGTTCCAATGCAGCAAATCGTTACTTTCCGCTAACCATGTTTCATAACCTCTGCCTTCAAAAATTAGATAGGTCATATACCATTTATCATCTTTTCTAAAAACACTCGGGCAATCCATTTTATAGGAATTATTAGCTGGTACCATCACCAAGCCGTACTTATAGGGCGTTTTAATTTCGTTATAAATCTCTTGCATTACAGCATCAGTGATTTCGCGTTTTATTGGTTTTTCTGGTTTCGAAACGCAAGCTACCATTGAAGCTAAAAAGCCGATTACTGCAACTATTTGGAATATATTTTTTGATTTCATTTTAAACTTTATTTTAAATCACCTAGACTGTGCTCAGCGCGACACTTCAGGTTGACAAAAGTCATTTATCAAACTTCAAGTACACCGTACGTTTTTGCAATCCATTTAACCATTTTGGTTGTGATGAAGGTCCACATAAATCTGTAGCATTAACTTTATTTCTGGCTGGCGGAATTACATCCAAAACAGCAATTCCTGTATTTGGGATTGTATACAATAATGCATCACGACCATCTCTCGGAGAATAAACCCCTAAATAAGTATCTGTTTCTTTATTTTCAATATAAATTTTACCTTCTTCTGTAGTAAATTCTGCCCATTGCCAGTTATTGAAATAGCCTTTAAATTCAGGATAATTGAACGACTCGCCAGGAATCGGGTCATTATAATCATTCTCCCAAATATCTAAAGTTGTTCCTTTTAAACGATTCTGCCAAACACGATACGGCCCATCACCCAGCCATTTTTTGGCTTTCATTTTTTCTTCAGGATAATCAAAATATACTCCAGCCAAATCGACCACACCGTTATATTCGTATTCGTAATCCAACTTGATTAATCCTTCTCCATCAATGGTCCAAATTACCTTTTGAAGAACTCCGTGGTAGTTGGCTTCTATAACAACTTTTCCTTTTTCTTCTTTAGCTGAAATATTCAACAAGTTTTCGGAACAATTCACCTCTTCATCCCAACAGGCAAATTCTTTATAAATGCGATCTTCTCCTTTTAAGAAATCTGGATTTATGGTACCATCCAAAGTTCTATCTCCACGACGCGCCATGATTATTTTTGGACCATTGGCTAGACTAATCGTGTTTCCATTTTGCTGAACCTCAGCTAATTTACCAGACGCCTTATCAATCTTTACTTGAGTTCTTCCAGCTGAAACGGTATAAGATTTATCAGTTTCCTCCTGTTTTACTTTTCCAGAAGGTAATTTTAAACCTACTTTTTTATCCCAAGTAAAATCCCATGTCCATAATTGATGTCCGTTTTTATCCGTGACTTTTACATAGAGCACATCCGCACTTTGCCAACTATTTGGCAAATCCAATTTTAACTCTCCAATCCCGTGGGGTTCAATGTTTGGTGCTTTTACAGTTCCTTTTTTGAAGGTTTTGCGGATTTCCTTTCCATTTTTTAATGATGAAGCGAAATTTACCAATTCCCAATCGAATGTACAGGTGTTTGTATTTGTAAAATCGTAACGATTTTCAATGGTAAATGTGCCAACAAAATCATTAGGCAATTCTGGTTTATTCATAATCATTAAAGGAGACCACACCTCTTTTACCGTAAAGAAACTACCTTCCTTTTCGTGATGCGGCCCAACAATACCGTCGGCACCGTAGTTGCCTTGGTTATCGATACGTCCATCTTGGTCAGTTCGGGCAATCCCTTCATCGGCAAACACCCAAAGGTAGCCTCCCCCACTTCTTGGGTGCTTGCGCATGATTTCCCAATAATCATCGAAACCGGCACCATGACCACCATCATATAATCCATGCAGATATTCAGTAGGCATAAAAATATTATCATCTCTAAAATATTCCAACGTCTCACCATACGAGCGGTAGTGCATCGTTTCTACACCATCATGTTCCTGTTGTGGATGTAAAACAGGACGTTTTTGTAAATCCCATATATCAAATTGGTCATCTAAATTTGTATTCCAACCACCTTCATTTCCGTTAGACCAAAAAATTATACTTGGGTGATTTAAATCGCGAGTTACCATTTCCTTTACCAACTTTTTACCAACGGAATCGTCGTAATGGCCGTGCCATCCGCCCAATTCGTCCATCACATATAGTCCAAGCTCATCACAAGCTTTAAGAAAATCGGGGTCTGGTGGGTAATGTGATAAACGCACCGCATTCATATTCATTTCTTTAATCAATCGCACATCGGCATAGTTCAATTCGGTGTTTAAAGTTCGGCCCGATTCTGGCCAAAAACTATGGCGGTTTACCCCTTTCATTAAAACTCGTTGGCCGTTTACGTAGATACCGTCACCTTTTCTTATTTCAATGGTTCTAAAGCCAATAGTTTCGGAAATTTGATGCACCACTTCACCAGCCTTTAATAATTTAATATCAGCTTTGTAAAGGTTTGGGGTTTCGGCAGTCCATTGTTTTACATTCCTAAACTGTCCTGATACATGAATTTTATCTGAGCCATCAACACCTTCCGTATTAAGTGTATTTTCAATTTTCTTTCCTTTTTCATCGAAAATTGTGATTTCTACTGATGCGTTTTTAGCCGCATTCCCAAGGAAAACATTAGCCTCAAATAAACCATTAGCCTCCGCCCTTAATGCAACATAATCAATATGTGTTGCAGGCAAGGCTTCTAAAAATACAGGTCGAAAAATGCCTCCAAAATTCCAGTAATCGGCACGCCGTTCAGCTAAATTAACGCTGGCATTTTTTGATTCTTTGCCCACAGTAACTTCCAATACATTTTCCTTTCCAAATTTTAATAAATCGGTAATGTTGTATTTAAAACGATAGAATGCCCCTTGGTGCTCATCATCACTAGCCGAACGCCCATTAATACGCACTTTGGTATCGGTCATGGAACCATCGAAAACAATTTTGACACGCTTGTTTTCCCATGATTTTGGTACAGTAAATTTGTATTTGTACTGACCAACCTCATCGGCAATACCTTCAGGAAAAGGTTTTCCATAGAAACGAATGCCATATTGGTATTTACCAAAACCTTCCTGCTCCCAAACGGAAGGCACATTTATGGTAGACCATTCACCACTTTGTCGCCCATCAGAAATTTTAAATTCCCATTCTTTAGTATCTTGATACCCTTTACCCGATAAATATTGAATCTCCGTATTTTGTGCAATAGACGAAAAACCGATTATGGTCAAAATGAAGGATATTTTATGAATAAACTTGCCCATTATAATGAATTATAGTGCGTTATATTTGATTGTATAAGACGTATTAGATTTAATTTCTAATTGATATTTATCGTTCCCTAAACTTTCTATATTTCCAAAGTTTGTTGAAGGTTTAGTTTTACTTTTAATAATTAAAGTGCCTTTGCCTTCTGAAGCGACAACCTTTATTTCTTGCGCGCTGCAATACAAATTTACGGAACCATTTGGTGTTGGCACTTTACCTTCCATCCATTTTAAACCGCCCAAATTGGGTTTAATTGTATAATTCGAATAGCCTGGAGTCGTGGGTTCTACACCCAAATAATACCTGCCAAACAGATAAATGGGACTTGCCCCCCAAGCATGACAGAGGCTTTTTCCGTAAGGCCTGCCATACATGGCAAGATGTTCTGTACCACTTTGATTCGGATCGTATTTTTCCCAAAACGAAGTCGCTCCCAAATCCATCATACCTCCCCAATAGTCTCGGATTTCATCCAAAACAAATTCCTGTTCACCCATGGCACAAAGAGCTTCCAACTCGTAAAAGCGCATATATGGCGTCGTGATTTGAAGAATATTATCATTCAACAGAACCTTTTCCTTTACACTTTGCTTTTGTTCTTCAGTAAAATAATTGAAAAAGATCCCAAACATATTGGCATAATGGGTTACCATATCCTGTATTTGGCCATCGATACGTTGGTGTTTCATTACATTTTCCTCATCGTCCCAAAACACATCGAATAATTTCAACTTTAAATCATCTGCTAATTTTCGGTATTTGTTTTGGTCTTCGTCCTCTCCTGCAATTTCCGCACTAACAGTCATGGCTTCCAAGCTTCGTAATAATAACATTTGCTCAAAACTTACTTCACCTGCTTTTGGTAAACCATCAGCCCAATCTATAAATACCCAATCTCCCTCCAAAGGTTCTAAAAATCCGTTTTGGTTTCTTCTACCCAAGCAATACTCCATGAGCGATTTCATCCGCAGATAGAAGGTCTTTATAAACTTGGTATCTCCAGTGTACAAATAGTAATCGTAAATGCCCATAAACCAGTATAGCGAATAATCCATAATAGTGTTGATGTGCGCCGTTACGGGTTCCTTGCCACGAAGTGCCACAATAGTACGTTCTACAGATGGTGAATCGAAGAACAAATAATAGTTCATTAAATAACTTTGGTAGGCATCTCCCGACCAAATCCAACGGTCGCGTTTAATGCCATCAATAAAAAATTCACGCGTGGTTAAATGCATGGTGTATGCCGAAACATCCCAGATGTTGTTCAATAATTCGTCAGAACATTTAAAGTTTCCTCTATATTCTAATGGCAGATATTCATAAAGCATCGAGATAGAATCGTACTGAACAGAATCATCTTTTTGCACTTGAACATATCGAAAGGCTTTCGACCCTTCAAGTGTAAAGGTTTCGGATTGATTTCCATCAAAAGATAAATTATCCAAGGTTTCGCATTTTGCCGTATCTAATGCTTCCTCGCGAGATTCGCCATAATACAGTACCAATTTCCCTTTACCTTTTAAACCATGAATTTCTATATAACCAAAGGCTTCCTTACCAAAATCGATTAATTCGCCTCCATCTATTTTTTCTACTTTTTCGGGATTCCATGGTTGGGTTGCGAGTCTAAATTCCGAAGGTTTATTATCTGGTGAATCGAAATTCCAAGAACCGACAGGTACCCAAGGTGTCCCAGATTGTTGGGCTTTGCCTGCTTCATCAATCCAAAGTTTGTCTTCGTTTGTCACCTGCCAAGTTTCATTCGATTTCACATATTGTCCATCAATATAAATAGCTGGCAATACTTCTTGATTATATACTTTTAATGATATTTTATGCTTTCCTGTAGGAATTGTAATGGATTTGGGTTGACCATAGATTTGAACATCATCCACAAGTAATTGAAATGCCCCTTCCGAATAAATTTTTACGTCATCTGCCTCTGGAATATCCACTTCAGTTTGAAAGGTTACCAACGGATAAGGGCTGTAATAGCGCCAAAGCGGAGGAAAAATCGCTTCACGTTCTGTTCGCCTTACTTGCATTTTGTTACTCAACCATATTTCGTAATCACCTGGATACCAAACCCATGTTGAAGCGGAAGAAGCATTCGGTGAAAAAGATTTATCCATTTGTTTCCTTTTTAAGATATTACCAATACTGCTTTAAATATCGTCTCCATATCTTTCTTCTGTAATTTGCTCTAATGTTTTTCCCTGTGTTTTTGGAGTCCAAATCGTTCCTATTATTAAAGCGACAATTAGTAAGCCTATCATAACATTAGCAGCAGTGTGGAACCCTTCTCCGTGTTCTCCATAAATGAAAACAAATCCAAATCCCCATATCGCTGCTATAGCCCTAACCACAAAGAACATAACACCCTGTGCCGCTGCTCGGTATTTGGCTGGAAAGAGCTCGGATGCCCAAAGCGCATAAAATGCCTGTACGCTTAATCCTGCGTGAATACCCCAAAGAATGGTAAACGTCCACAGTGCAACATAATTTTTAATACCAATAAAAATAAGGATACCCCAAGCCACAATTCCTATTGCCGTACCTATAAAATATAACCAACGCTGATTCACTTTATCAATCAGCATCGAGAACCCGAAATAGGTCACTGCAATAATAATGAGCCATTGTATGGCAGATACCATATTGGCCTGTTCGTTTGAAAGTCCGCCAGCCGTTTCATAAATATGCTGTTGAAAAAAGCCCATTACTGAAGCCACCATGTTCCAGGTAACGTAAATTCCAGCGAGAAAAAGAATGGTACGAATATTTACTTTGTTGGTAAAAAGTGTTCCAAATGATGAGAAAACACTTGGCTTTTTTTCCTGACTTTGCTTCTGCTTGGCTTCTAGCCAATCTTTTGATTCATCTAGCTTTCGCTGAAGATTCCATGCTATAAAAGCCACAATAAATAAAGAACCAAAAATAAGACGACTACTGAAAACATTAACAGCTTCAATACTTGCATCGCTACCTATTAACATTGCTCCGACATCTTTCACATATTCAAACAAAACACCGGCCGAAGCATCACCTTTACCAGGTGCTAGCAACATGCCTAAAATCAAAATTATCGTTGGTCCCACGCCCCAGGCAAACTGCGAAATACCCATGTTGCGACCGCGATTCTTAACCTCGGAATTTTCGGAAATATATGTCCATGACGCAGGAACACCTATCCCAACCGATATGCCTGTAATTAAAAACCCTGCTAGCAACATCGGAAAATTTATTGTGAACATGATAATGGCAACCCCCAACATATACACCAACATATTGTAGGTGTAAATCTTTTTTCTACCATATTTATCGGCAAGAAAACCGCCTATAATTGCGCCAATAGCTGCTCCAAAAGCGTTGGCACTAATAGCATTAAGCCAACCAAGATGCCCCTCTGTAAGGCCAAGGTAATTTTGCCACAGCGTCAAACCACTAGCTCCTGCTACAATTGCTCCAGCATCGAGATAATTAGTAAGCGATACAGTGATTGTGCTTTTTAAACTTCCTTTTTTATGTTCCATTTTCTTATTTAATGTTTAGTGTGTTCTTATCACCTTCCAATTTAAGATTGTAAGTGCCTATTACAGCTGTTTTAAATTTTATGACGCTTGGTTTGAAGTTATTAATTTAGTTCTTTTTGAGCCGCTTCCCAACACTCTTGAATAATTTCTTTATACAACAAAGCCTGTTGCCAGCGATCGCCTTCTTCTTGTTCTTTACCGTTTTTATCTAAAATCGTTCTTTCATAAAATATTTCGGCTTTAAGCAATTCTATCGTAAAACAGATATAATCACCAGGTTTTGCCGATTTTAAAAAACCTAAAAACGAACGCTTCCACATTTCTTTAAAATCCTGAACATAACTTGCGTTTTTGTCAATTACATCCACTTGAATGGAGCCCGGATTGCCTATTCTACCGTGGATAAAACGTACCCTATCGAACACCGGTTGGATAAATTTCCATTTATTTTCTATCCCACCGTACACCATTTCCTGACCCGTGTACCAATGTGAAAAATCGCCATTAAAACGGATTTCTGGAAAGCGCTTAGTCAATTCTACGGTTCTCCATAAATCTTGAGTTATGGTAGCGCGGTGTGTTTCTATATAAATAGGAAAATCAAATTTTTTAGATGTTTCCAATACATACCGTACCAATACATCTATTTCTTCGTCACTTTCCATACCCCAACCCAAATGAATGGACGCACAGTTATAATTTCCACTTTTCCAAAGGGGCATCAATTCATCCAAATCTCCCACTTTGTTTATTCGAGCGTGCGCTGTTAGTTGTAAATTGAATGTTTTACAAAGTTCCGGGTCGCCATCCTGTACACCTTCAAAACCTACTTTGGCAATGGCCTCGTGCTTTTCACTATCGCTTCCTTTTGGGCCATCTGAAAAAGCTGGCAAATCTTCAAGCGTACCATAATTTACATCTACTCGTAATGAGGGTGGGTTGTTCGTTCCATCATTTGTGTTTTTAATCATCTTAAGCTGTTTTTAAAATTCTTTAATGACCATTAAAATAGATATACAAAACAATCATCACCATAAAAAGAACCGCCCAAAGAACTTTTACTTTCGGGGCAACCTTTGTTAATCCGCTAAAATCCAAAGTGCTTTTAAAAGGCTCACTTCTTTTGTCTAAAAGGGAAATAACCACAATGGCTAAAGCCAAAATCACGAAAATGAAAAAAGACAACAGTAAAAAATGTGGCCAAATTTTAACGGCACTTTCAGGGTCGTTAGGAAATACCCATAAGTATAAAATACCCACAGTCAAACTGAATAAGGTTCCAAAAACCAAAATACTATTGGCGGCCCTTGCGGTTGCTTTTTTCCAAAGAACACCAAACAAAAACACGACTGACATTGGTGGAGCGATAAAGCCTAAAACAGATTGGAAAACATCAAAAAGATTTAATCCTTTTATACTATCAATGGCCAATGTGATGAAAATGGATATGATGGCTCCCACCACGGTAACGATATGACCAACCTTAACTATTTTCTTCTGGCTTGCCTTGGGCTGAAACTTTTTAACATAGACATCCATAGTAAAAACCGTGCTCAATGCATTTAAAGACGAATCTATAGTGCTTACCAATGCCGCAATTAAAACGGCCATAACCAAGCCTTTCATACCAGTTGGAAATAACTCGGTAACCATGGTCATGTAAGCGGCATCTGGATTTTCTAAAGCCGGAAATAACACAAAGCACATAATACCAGGTAAAATGAACAACGGCACATCAATTATTTTTAACCAAGCGGTAAAGTTGGCTCCCAGTTGTCCTTCTTTTACACTTTTTGCACCCAGGACGGATTGCACCATGGATTGATCTGTACACCAAAACCAAACGCCCATAATTGGGTAACCCAAAAGAATCGCCACCCAAGGGTAATTGGCATCATCTGATGGCAGGAATAAATTCCAGTAATTTGATGGTGTATCACTCACCAACTGGTTAAAACCACCCACACGGTCCAGACCTACCCACATCAGGATTACCGAAACCACAATAAGCAAAACCATTTGTATAACATTGGTATAAACTATTGTTTTTAATCCCCCAGCCAACGTAAAAAATGCGGCAATAAGTAATAACACAATTACTGAAAGCCACATGGGTAAATTGAGGATTTGCTGTATCAAGATACCTCCAGCAAATAGGGTTAACGACAACCAGCTTAATAGTATAGTTACAATAGTGTACCAAGCCAAAATATTTTGCGTTGAATTCCCAAAACGCTTACCCATAAACTCTGGTAAGGTCTGCACTCGTGCACCCAAATATCTTGGAGCAAAAACTACAGCCAATAGAAAAATAAAAATGAATGCGTACCACGAAAAGTTTCCTGCAACAATGCCTGTGGTGTAGCCAATACTTGCGTTAGCAATTAACATGGAAGGACCTACATTGGTCCCCCACATATTGAAACCAATACTTTTCCAACTCAAAGAATTGCCTGCCAAGAAGTAGTTTTCATCATCACCACGTTTATTCCTCAAACTAAACCAAGCTCCTAAACCTACCAAAACCACGAGATAAAGGCCGACTACAGCAAAATCAAGAAAGTCCAATTGGTCGTATATATTCATTTTTTTAGTTGTTGGTTAATGGTTGTTGGCTGATTGATGTATTCTGATTAAAAAAACATAATTGCCCAGAGTATTGTTTGCTAATTGAACACATCTCTGAGCAATTCTAACTGATTATCTTAATATGCACTTATTTTTTCACCTTTTGCAATAAATGGTTCTGCCCAATATAAAGGCTCATTATTGCTCTTTAGAATAGGCTCTGCTGAATACTGAATTAAAAGTACTCGCCTCGATTTATTTGTTGTGTTCGAACCACTTCTGTGAAAACAGGTGCTTGAAAATAAAGCAACATCACCTGCTTTTAAGATTGCTGGAACGCCAGGGTTGTCGCCAAAATAGCCGATTTTATCATTGGTTCCTTCTTGTAGAACGTGATCAATTCGCTTTTCGGTACCGGCTTCTTTATAAGGCAACAAATATACCGTACCATTTTCTTCGGTAACGTCATCCAACGGGCACCAAACAGATAAATACGGTGTATGGTCAAAATCTAAATATCCAGAATCTTGGTGCCAAGAAAAAGTCATGCCCTTGTCAGCAGCTTTCACCACAAATTGCTCCAAAAACAAGTACACTTCTTCTCCTAATACCTTTCGAGTTATTTCTTCCATTTCTTTACCAAAAATGAGGTCTTGCATAGTCTCACTATCTTTATAGCGAAGCGCAATGAAATAGCGTTTGCCCTTATGGTTTATTTCGTCAACCTCAATACCTTTTCGGTCCATTTCATCATCTTTTTCTTTAATGAATCTTTGACATTCATCGCGTAAGCGCTCTATTAGTTCCTGCGGAATTACGTTTTTTACAATGCAAAAACCGTCTTCTTTAAACTGCCTTAATTGCTCATTGGTTATTACTGCACTCATTGTCTTATTTTTTAGTTGTTTTTATAGTTCTTATTTTATGAAATTTAGATATTTCCAAATTCCTTTGAAGTTTTTATCAATTTTAACGGTTGTGGTTTTACTCAAATCCATATCATCTGTGCAATTCACAGCTTCAGGATATATTGGAATTACAGCTCCTTTTTTTACCCAAACTGGCATGTCCATTAAATTTGCTGCAAAATCTCTAATCCAACCGTTGCCAGCAGCCTCTTCACCTGTAAAAAAATTAATCCAATTTCCATCGGGCAAATAAACATCCCTTTTATTTTCTGAATTCATCATTGGTGCAACCAAAAAGTCGTCGCCAAAACAATATTGGTCGTCAATATGCCAAACCATTTTATCTTTTGGGTAATGCATTAACAACGCGCGAATCAGAGGAAAACCAGAAGTTGTAGCCTTTTTACTTTCTTGCAATATGTATGGCAACAAGGCATAGCGGAGCTTCCACCATTTTCTAACCACATCTGCGATTTTTGGATAATAATAAGGCTCTCTTTTCGAGGTGCCATGATAACGAATATGCGAGGTAAATACCCCAAATTGGGTCCAGCGCACGTATAGGTCGTCCGGAATTACAGAATTCATAAAGTTAGGAACGCCATGAAAACCGGGTACATCATGGCTCCAAAAGCCAAAACCTGATAGCCCTAAGTGCAGTCCACCCTTTAACGAACCTGCCATGCCATCCCAAGAGGCCGCTGCATCACCACCCCAGTGTATTGGGTAACGTTGGCACCCACTCCATCCAGCCCGAGCCCAAATAATGCCGTCACCAGTAACTTCCTTTGTTACCTCGTAGGCAGCCTTTTGATAGAGTAATGCGTATAAATTATTAAGGCTTTCTGATGTCATATTATGATAATTGGCATCCAAATGGATTTCTTCTCCAAAATCAGTTTTAATGCAAGTAACGCCCATTTCTAGAAGTTCACGTAAAAGGTTTTTATACCATTCTACTGCCTTAGGGTATGTAAAATCAATACTGCCTGCATAATCTAAATTGCTAAAATTAGACCCACCTTTCATTACTTCAGCATTTAATTTTCCAATGTAATTGTTAGCTTTAGCTTCTTCATACTGTTCGGCATCTTCCGAAATATAAGGCATTTGCCATAAACTTACCCGATATCCATTTTGTTTTAAATTTGAGACAAACCGTTTGGGGTTAGGAAAACGTTCCGCATTGAATTTCCATTCGCAAAGCCAATCAGTTTTAAACCAGCCCGTATCCAAATGAATCACATCGCAAGGAAAGTCTTCATGTCTAAGTCTTTCGCAAATGGTATTAACTTCTTCTTCAGAAAAATAGGTCATCCTACTCATCCAGATACCATAACTCCAAAACGGAGGCAAAGAGGGAAAACCTGTTATTTTTTTATACTGATGTATAATTTTTTCCGGCGTTTCCTCACCAATCAAAAAAACGTCCATCACTGGTTCTTCGGCCAATAATTGTACGGATCTGGTTGAAAAATCGGCCATCGAGAATTTACAGTAAGTTGATGTATGCAAAAACAAACCGTACATTTCGCTTGATATATAAAACGGGATATTTTTATAGGTGCGTTTATTATTTACGCCTTGACCATCTTGATTTTTAAGTTGAAATGTGTTACCTGATAAATCCATTTTAGAAAAACGCTCACCAGTTCCAACAAATTTTTCATCTGGTTTTGCATGAAAAGATATTGTGGCTTTATTTGGTGTGCCATGCTTTTCAATAAATGATAAGCACATAGCATCCATTCTGCCAGGAAAAAACTGATCGTAGGCACTAACCTTAACTACCTTTTTACCATCTGGGTAAAATGTGGCTTGCATGGTTTCTTCCGGTGCGGGCAATAAATCGCTCCAATGGTCAATATCAGGATTTGATAAGTCGAAAATAGCGCGGGTTGAGCCATTATTATCTTTAACAATCCATTGGTTTTCGAACTTTTGAATATTCAATTTAACTTCCTGAATATCTTCTGCTATTTGAAGCATAGGTGATTCTAAAGTAACCTCCTTTTCAAAACCAATACTAACCCTTAAAATTTTATCACCGTAAGCTCGTAAAGACAGATTATAGTTTTTTCGGGGAACATCAAAATCTGGTGCAATGTCGTTGGACAATTTTTGGCATTGGAAAGGAACAGTAAGCATCACGCCCAATTCATATTGAACAATATCAATGGGTTTACAAGCTTTCCATAATTTTGAAACACCTTCTTCTTTGGTTAGGTCGGTATTAAAATCCAGAAAGTCAAAAAACTGATGGTTAGTCTGTTTCATTTAGTTTAGTTTCTCTAAAAACACCCAAGTTTCATCGGGTTTTGTGCCTTCAATTCCTGTTTGGTATTTTTTCATTAAGGCATTCCAATCGTCAACACGTGGATTGTCCTCTGTGGTTTTTGGATTTAGTTCGTCAAAGCTGGCTCCTTTAGGGATGCTGATTGCCAAAATGAGTTGCCGCCCATTTTTAAAAACCTGTAATTGCTGAAAATCTGCATTACAGAACCCCTCGGCTACCTCCGGCCATGCTTCAAACTGCGTTTTATGGTATTGTAAATACTCATCTTGCAGCTTTTCATCTTCAATCAAATTGGCTGTCAGCAGTATATGCTCCCACTCACTAGCTAAATCAGAATCTTTACAATGCTCAAATTTGTTGAAATTATAAACAGGTGCATTGTATGTTTTGATTTTGGCATTTGGGTATTCTAAGCTCAATTCATTCTTTAAATGTTCAACATGGTTCATTTTGGCATAAAGGACCATGTGATTCTCCCATTGATATAATTGTGCATCAATAACCCCATTTACTTTTGAAATCTCCTTGATTTTGGTATTATCGAAACCATCACCAACCAACTCAACCGCTGCGAAATGAGGTGCTTCCTGTAAAGGCCAATTTTTATCTATTTCCTTTTCTTTCAGCAAGTATTTGTAGGGACTTCTAATTCCGGCATTTTGTTTAATCTGTTCACTTACAAAAGCATTATTGTTCGTCCAAACAATGTCTGGTCCATTTGCATTTAGAAAGACCTTTTCAGAAGGTATCCAATTATCCTTTACTGTAAAATACGCTGAACCTTCATCTGTGTATAAATAAAACCAATGATATGGGTCGTGCGCATAAGGATTGAAATAAATGCTATCAATAACATTTTCTTTAATAACGCTTTCGGGCTGTGCAGAAAGGGTGTAAATACCCGCTGTATCATATAAATGTTTGCCGTAATGCGTAATTTTGTTGGCAACTACCTTATTGCCCTTCATGGCATTTATTGTTTTTGTCCAACCCCAACCTAAACCTATTCCAGTGTATGAAACATCAGAAATTGTATTATGGGCAATTGTGATATCTTTAACACAGCCAGCGCTAATACCAACACAACCCCAATCTTCATTGGTAACATCGGTAATTAAATTATCAGCTATAGTTTCGTTTGAACAAACTTCACGTTCGTCTTTTGGATTGTAGGGCAAATGATGTTCAATAGCTTCCTCTGAAAAAACACCAACGTTAATGGCACTTCCACCAATATCTTTAAATAAATTGCCTTGAACTAAATTATTATTGGTGCCCTTATTTAAATCTAAACCTGTTGACGATAAATGTTCAAATGTGCATTCTTGAAAATGAATGTTGTTGGAATAATTAACCTCAACCGCTGCACGTGGCCTGCCAATCCAGGCCTGATTTTCCAAGCCAGCTTTATCTGGTGTACCGGGTTCTTTCAATTTATAAGCATCCAATAGGTACATCCCGGCCTGAATGGGCACATGGCCTTGTTTTGAAGGGCGAAGCCAATTGCTGTATTGAAATGAAATACCCATAAAATAAACATATTGAACAGGATTGTCTACGGTGCCTTTTATTTCAACCAAATTTTCTAAAACAGGAGCAATAACTTTAACTGAAGACATATCTTCACCTTCTTTTTGATAGTAATATATTTTTGAATTTGCTTTATCTAAATACCATTCACCGGGTTCATCCAATAGACATAAAGCATTGTTTAAATAGAAAGCTGAGTTTCCTGTTTTTTCAGAAATCCAAGGAGCTGGCCATGGATGCTCACTTTGAATACGGCTTTCGGGCTGCTCAAAATAAAGCTTGGCACTATCACCTTTAATTTCCATATTTTTTATACGTAAATTGGCGATTGCCCACCATTGCTGAATGAACATTTCCATACCCGGCTCAAAGCTTACGGATTTATCTTTAAAGGGTATCCAACAGGTTTCCTCTTCTATATTCCACGACAAAATCCTATCCATTTCAGAACCTGATGTGCTTTTGGCCCGAGTAGCCTTTTTGTTATTAACCCATAACTGCCTAAAATCTAAAATGTTTCCTGCTTTTTTTGGTGCATCGGCCACCCAAATCAACCCAGGCTTCAAACCGTTTATTGCTCCTGCCCTTTTCCAATTTGTTATTGAAATTCCACCACTTAAAACGGGATGAGCATTTGTTTCGGCCTCTATAATTGTGGGACTTTCTGCAGTTCCAGAATCTTCAGGTCTTATAAAAACAGATTCATTTAAAAGATAAGTACCATCCATTAAAATAATTCGAATACCATTTTTAATTGAAGGGTCTCCCAACCGGCGCATATTTCTGGCCTTACGTAACGCCATATTTAACGTTGCAAGTGGACTTTCCTTTGTACCCAAATTGGTATCTTTTCCCATATTGCTTACCCAAATTTCAGTAGCATTACATGAAAAAACAAAACCCAGAAAAAATATAAAAAAGTAAACCTTTAAAACCTTAAACATTTATACAATTAATCTCATTAAATCTTTGGTCTGAAGCATTTTAAAAAATTGAAACCCAACAATAGCGTGGCAGACCAATAACTGGTGATGTATCAAAAATTTTAGCTAATATTGGCAATTTAACAATAATTCTATGCTATTTTTAAACTTTGGTCAATTTTATAAAGCTTGAAGTTCTAGACCAAATTCTTGTTTTACATCAGCAATTTTAATGGGAAGTCCTGTTTCTAAACTTCTATCCATGGCTTGCAATAGGGCCACCGTCCCAATACCTTCTTCCATATTTGGGTAAGCCGTAAAACCTTGCTCTATGCTATCAACAAAATACTCTAAATAGTTTTGATATTCCCCTGCATGATGAGATTGCCCCTCAAAACGATAATAATATTTAAGCTTTTCATCTCCCCAATACACTATGCGTTCCTCACCTTCATTGGTTGTTACAGAGTACCTCAACTCATGGTAATCAGCTTGGCTTGCCCCTAAAGTCCCTCTCAAAATACAGCTGAGCGTACTATCCCTTTTTGTGGGTTGTGTTGGCGAGGAATAAACTCCACTTACCCTCGCAATTCGTCCATCCTTAGCCTTAAAAATAAAGTGCATCGTGTCTTCATTTTTTAAACCTGCCTGCTCTCCATTTGTACTAATCATGCCATAGCCCATAACCTCATCAATATCTGGCAAATACCATCTCACAAAATCTACTGGATGGCTTAGACCACCGTACAACCATTTGAATGATTTTAACAAGGACCATTCTTTTTTTAAAAACCAGCGATTATCTGCATGGTAATGTGCCTCTACCGTAATTAAATCACCTATTGTTCCCTTATCAAATTCCTTTTTTTGTTTTTTCATAGGTTCTGAAAACCTGGAACTTTGCCCAATAAAGACCTTTTTTCCTGTTGCATGACTTATGTCCAACAACTCACTGGCTTCGGTTAAATCATCAATAAACGGTTTGGTGCATACTACATGTTTATCATGCAATAAAGCTTGTTTAACGTGCTCGGCATGTAAATGGTCTGGTGTATAAATGGCTATGATGTCAATAGATTTATCATCCAATAAATCTTGATAATTTGTTGTGTAGTTGTCAAAATCAAATTCCTTTGCACGTGTTTTACAAAGTTCTTCATTAACATCGCAAACTTTAACCAATTTAATTTTTTTGCTTTGCAAAGCAGCAGACATCGTGCTGCGACCTTCACCAAGACCCAGAATAGCTATGTTTAACATGGTCTATATTCAATTTATAGTTTGGAAACTAAAACAATTAGTCCAAACGGAATAGTTGTTAATTTGAATATAAAATTACCTTTTTTATAGTAAATTTGTGTTACTTTTAAGCGATGGTCAATTTTATAAAAATTCTCATGTGCTCCATTGGACATTTTTATTTAATATCGCTTAAAACTTGGCTGAGGAAGCTTTGATTGTTCATTTGATATAGAACATCAAATTTTTTTTACAAATCCCCAAAAACAAAGACTTTTATGAGCAATCTCAATATATGGTGGCACAAAGATGATCCAGGTCCTCTAAAAAACCTTCCTTTTATCGTTCAATTTGGCAGCATGAAATTCTCTAAAGTTAGGCTTGATGAAACTATGCGCCCACATTTGAATGATGGTATCGAAATACATTTTGTAAACAGTGGCAAATATAAATGGGTTGTAGACGATAAAGAAGTTGAATTACTTCCCGATAATTTATGTATAACCGCTCCTTGGCAATTAAATGGTAGCCCAACTGGGAAAATGGATATTGGTCAAATTAATTGGATGGTTATTAAACCCAAAAATTATGGAAAGAAAACCCCATTAAGTTTAGGCCCTTGGACAAAACTTGACCAAAAGTTTCAAGAAAGTTTAGGTCTTATGATTGCAGATGACAATAACTTGGTGATAGAAAAGGCTAAAATTTTCAAAAAGTATTTTGTTGAACTTGAAAAGGAACTAATAAATCAAGATGAAGGTTTTGAAATTATGGTGGGCAATATCATAGAGAACTTTTTTATTGAGCTGCATAGAAACCTATCGTTCAGAAAACAAAAAATTCACGAGGAGACCAATTTTATTGACAATTTAACCCAACTCGTTTTAGAAGATTTAAACAGAAAATGGATTATTGATGATCTGGCTTACAGATTTGGTATGGGCAAAACAAAATTCACTTATGAAGTGAAAAACTTAACGGGCTATCCGCCAAACAGCTTTATCATTAACCTAAAAATAGAAAAGGCTATTGATATGATTATGAAAGACGAAACCAACATGTCTGATATTGCCTATGCATGCGGATTTTCTTCGTTACAGCATTTTACCTCAACCTTTTCGCAACGTATTGGGGTTAGCCCCGGGAAGTATAAAAACCATAAGAAATAGATTCAATCATTTAATGCAGAAGATATTATCGAAGAGACGATAGTTGAAAAAGAAAACTACATTTTACCCCATTTTAATTTATTGCTTCAATTTGGTTTTGGTTCTCCAATATTTTTGGGCTAATGAGTTTTTGTTCTTCTAAAACCACAATAACGAGGCGCACGTAATCATTTATGGTTTCATCCATTGATTGAGGATCCATAATATCAATGTAGCCTTTCCAAATGAGTTCCCTTTCTTTTTCTGGGCAAATGCAATACATTGAGGTTTCGGCATGGTAGACGACGTATTCGTTGTAATAATCTGGATTATAATAGGCATCTTGGTATTTTAAATAGTCTTCTTTAAACCTTCTATAGGTTTTATCGTAACCATCATAATTGGTTTTGTAGTCTATTTTATCTTCAGTACCAATTACTTTTGTAAACAAAACAGTATCAAACCCATCATTTAAAAGTTGACTTTCCAATGCCTTTAGCTCTTCCTCCGTCCTGCTATTTGAGGTAAAAGAAGGCTCAAAAAAATCCAAACTTGTAACAGACTCTATTCCCCTAGCGGCATACTCCATTTGCAACTGGCCCTCAAATTGCTGCCTTGCCTTAAGATTAGAGGTCATGCCAACCAGTAAAACCTTATTAGGGCTGTAGGAGTCTATATCTGGGTTTTTCCAGTTATCAACCAGTTCGGTTGTAGAACAACTAAACACTAATAAGGCAATAATCAATATTTTAAAACGGTTCATTTTAAAATGGGTTTACTGAAGCAGGCGTTTTTGCTTTCCTTCTTTTATGATGTTTTTTATAAGCACAAACAATTGTGTTTTAAACGTTCTGTAGTTCTCTAAAAACTTGGTTACCCGAGTTATAAGCTCAACGTGTTCATTTTTATAACCATCCTCTTCATTTAGTTGGTCTATACCATCTACCATGATTTCAAGTCCTTTTTCATGTTTTTTAACCACCTCAAGCAAAGCATTGGTTGCTTTTTGCGAACTGCTTAAACGGGAAACTATTTTTTTACTTTCGGCAAAGTGTTTGGAATCAATAAGCTGAAGTGTATACGATTTTACCAAATCATCAAAAAACAATTGCTCATCTTTTATGAAATTGAGTTCAGATAGCCATTTAAGTGAATCTTTGTGCATGATATCAGCGCTTAACCAAGGCTGATATTTTAATTTTATTTCTTTCGTTTTCATCTTCTTCCATTTTTTAGTTTGAAAAAAAAGCAGAAAGCAAATCGTTTCATTGCTTTCTGCTTCCGCAAATTGCTATTCAACTTCAATAACTTTTTTAGGAATTTCTTTTTCAACAGGTTTCTCTTCTTTCAAAAGTTTGATTTTAAGAACTCCATTTTTATAAATGGCTTTTACATCTTGATTTAAATCTACAGAAGTTGGAAGAACAATTGATTTTTCAAAGGATCTATAACTAAACTCTCTTCGGGAATATCCTTCTTCTTTTTCCTTTTCTTCTTTTTCCTTTTCTCCACGAACGTGAAGTACATCGTCTTCAATAAAAACTTCAAAGTCTTTTTTATTGAAACTTGGTGCTGCAAATTCAATTTCAAAATCTTTTTCATGTTCTTGAACATTCATAGCTGGCATCAAACTATCTTCTTCCAAGAAATCATCATTAAAAATGTCATCAAATCCCATTAAGTTATTTAATCTATTGTTAAATAGTGTGCTTCCCCAAGGTCTTAAAATATTGGTGTTCCATGGGGTTGGTAATTGGTTTTCAAAAGGTGATAACCTATTACGTTTTCTTTTTTTCATTAATGTTGTCATAATATTTTATATTTGGGTTAAACTTAATTTCCAACCCTAATATATTCACAGAAATAGCTTTACGCAATGATATATATCAGTCAGATTGATTACGTTTGAAGGTTATATTAACACTTTTTCAACATCCGTAAGTTTCGGAATTTTAACAGTCCAGTTATAAGTATTCTTTATTTTTACACGGAAAGCATCGAGAGCATTTGGTTCTCCATGAACCAAGAAAACAGTTTCTGGTATGTTTTTGATGTTGCTCATCCAATCCAACAAATCATTTTGGTCGGCATGTGCCGATAAGCTTTCAATGCTTTTAATGTCTGCCTTAACGGGATAGTATTTTCCGAAGAAGCGTATTTCATGGGCTCCCTCTTGTAATTGTCGTCCTCGAGTGCCTTCTGCCTGATAGCCAACCAGCAAAACCGTTGTTGTAGGTTCGTCTATAAGTTGTTGTAAATAAGTTAGCACGCGTCCGCCAGTTACCATGCCACTTCCTGCTATTATGATTTTAGCACGTTTATCATCAATGGTTTCCCAGGTTTCCCTATATGATTGAACAATGTTAACGTGATGGCACATGGCGTTATAGTCTGCCATGGAAAGTTTGTGCCATTTGGGGAACCGCTTAAAAACATCCAAAACATTATTACCCATTGGGCTATCTATAAAAATGGGAATATTAGGGATTTTGTTTTTTTTATATAGTTCCCAAAGTAAATACATGAGTGTTTGTAAGCGCTCTACCGCAAAACTCGGGATAATTAAATTCCCTTTTTTATGAATGGTTTCATTTACAAGTTCGGTTAAAATGGCTTGTACATCCTCTTCGGGGTGCAACTTGTTTCCATAAGTACTTTCAACAAACAAAAAATCGGCCCATTTTGGCTTTTTGGGATTGTCCAACAAATAATCGTTGCGCCGGCCAACATCACCGGAAAAAACAAATCGTTTTCCGTTAACATCCAATTCTATAAAAGTTGCACCAATGATATGCCCATTGTATTGAAACCTGAATGATATATTTTCGGATAACCTTATCCATTTATCTGGCATTTCAACCTGAAATAAGCCAATGGTTTTTTCGGCTTCAAACTCCATATAAAAAGGCAAAGCAGGATGATGTTTGGTATATTTTTCTTGATTCGCTTTTTTGGCTTCTTCCTCCTGTATTTTGGCGCTGTCCATTAAAATTATTTCTGCAATGGCCAATGTAGGTGCCGTACCTAAAATTTTTCCTTTAAAACCCTGTTTCATTAAACGAGGTAAATAACCCACATGATCAAGATGCCCATGAGTAAGCAATACAATGTCAATCGCTTCAACATCTACGGGCAAATCATCCCAATTAAGCTCCCTTAATTCCTTTAACCCTTGAAACATACCGCAATCAATCAAGATATTCTTTTCCGAAGTTTCAATAAGAAATTTTGAACCCGTCACAACACCGGCTGCACCTAAGAAATTTATTCTGCAAAAATTGTCCATGGATTTTAGCTATTACACAACATACTTATTTCACTTAAAATTTTTTCTTTTCTAGCGTCAGAAACTCCCAGATGATCGAGGTAAAAAGCATCGCCAATCAATTGACGGCACAAAACCACATCCCTACTCAACAAAAATTGCTTTTCCCTATTCGTTAAAAGCGTTGAAACCGTAATCGGATATAGACCCAAACGGTCAATACGATCTTTTAAACCATCATTTTTAGGGTAATCCCAACTCAGCAAGTACAGATTAACGCAACTACCATATTTGATGGCATCTTCTGTAAACCTTGTATTGGTGACCACCCATCCTTTTGTAAGTTTTGATTCGTTCTTTAAATCACCATTCCAAAAAGCCTTGATATCATTATAGCGTGAGTAGATATACAACGGAATCTTCACATTGCAATTTAGCCCTTCTTCACTGTGGAATTTACATTCTATTACAGAGGTTTCTCCATTCTTATGCGCCAATACATCAACCTCGTGGGTTACACATTGGCCTTGTAAAATCCTACCAACTTCGGTTTTATAGCCTGAATAACTTAGAATGGCACTTACAAAACGCTCAAACGGAAATCCCGTTGGTCCCAATTCATAAATGGCTTTTTTTAACTTGTATTTTGAGGCTAAATAGCTCTTTTTCCGCTTTAACAAGGCGTATGCCCTATTGTAGATTTCTTTTGTTGAAATGCCCTGATACAATTCATCCCTCACTTTGTCAATTATTTGATTGATGGTCTTCTGGTCTGCACCAACACGCTTAAGTGAAGACCTGAGTTTTTCCAAAGAAAATTTTGTTTTCTCACCAGAGGATTTGATAATATCTACAACATTGTTTTTCATACGTTGACTATTTTAACCCCAAAAACGAAAACATTAATTCCTTAAATCATGCATGACCATTATTGGAACAGTAGAATCATTGCCGATTTCCTTAACCAAAGGATGTGACAGTATGCTGCCAAAAAACATGTGTTTTTTGTTTATAAAAGCAACCATATCACTTTCCCTACTTTGAACAAAACAATTTATAGCTGAAGGTACGTCGATATGTTTAAGGGAATGAAACGTATGCAGAACACTATTAAAATATTCGGCCAAAAGCTTTTTGTTACTCAATTGTTCTTGACTTAAAATGACTTCTTCCGAAACATGCAAAACTCTTATTGCTGCGTTACAGTTCTTACTTAAATCGATTAAATATTGAAGTTCCTTTCTTTTTAAATGGGTTTTGTAACTGGTTGGAAAAACAATTTCCTTTGGTATGTTGTGTTTCGCCAATTCTGGCACCACAATAACAGGGCAGTTTCTCACTTTTTCCATAACATTAATGGCTACACCACCAAACATTCCGTTTCGCGCCGAGGTTTTACCCTTAGTGCCCATAATGATAATTTCTATATCCTTTTCCTCAACAACATTCTTAATGGCTTCAACAACATGGTTATAAACCGAAATTGTTTCAAAATGATGTTTGGTATTGCCATGGTCCCTAAAAGCCAACATGTCCAGGATTTTTGCCAAATTATTTTCCGATTCTAATTTAGCCGTTTCATAAAGTGCACCTCCTGGTTCCATATTGATTAAACCACCAATAATATCACCAGATAAAGAAAAAACATTTAGAATGTAAAAATCGCACTGTTCCTTTTTGTATAGCTCTATGGCATAAGTAATGGCCTGCCATGCATTTTTAGAAAAATCGGTTGGCAAAAGTATTTTACGTCTCATGATATAGCTATTTAGTCAGTATTTAAATTTATACCAACCAATGGCCAAAACCTATGATATTTATCAGTGAGCTTTTATTCGGGAATCACCAAAAACGGTATGGTGGGGTGAAACCCTATTTTTTTGATTACCGGTTCATTAAGTATGTTTTCTATAAAACTGTGCTTGTAGTTTATCATGGCCAATAAATCTATATCCAACTCATCAATAAAATCATTAATCTCAACTACTTTTTTGGCATATTTGGGCATCCAATGGAGGCTGTATTCGCAGTGGTTCAAATGGCTTTGGAGCATCATCAAATTATAATTCTGAACATCATTCAATTCTTTCTTTTCATTAATATGCACAATCCTAATTTTAGAATTGTTCAAATCAACAAATTCTTTTAAAGGTTCTAACTCCCTATCATTGTAGAATCGATTGTAATCTGTTGGAAAGGCAATTTGGTGCGGCTCAGTAAAGTCGTATTCTTCAGGAACAATTAAAATAGGGCAATCTTTCAAGCCTTTTGTAATGCTTACCGTATTGCTGCCAAAGAAAAATTCTTTCGCTCCGGTTGCCCCTTTTGTGCCCATAATGACCAAATCAATATCCCATTCTTTAATCGCTTTTTTTATGGCATCCTTTAAAACTTCGGTACTCAAAATTATTTGAAAATTATGATTGGCATTGGCATCAGATGTTTCGGCCAGACTTTTTAACTCCAATAACTCTTTCATTGCATCGCTTTTCATCTTATCGATTAATTTGCTTGAAAGGTTTGAAAACATAGGTACATCAATAGATACCGAGTTTAAAAAATAGAAGGTGCAAAACTCGTCTTTTAGAAGCTTTAATGCATAAACTGTTGCATTCCAAGCATTATCTGAAAAATCTGTGGGCAACAAAATTTTGCGTAACATGACCTATGCTTTTTTATGTTTTAGCTGGTATAACCAAAAACGGCACATTTAAATGGAATCCGATGTGGTTTATTTTCGATTTGAAAAATAAATTCTCAAAAAACGAGTGCTCATTGTTTATCATGACCAACAAGTTTATTTTCGCTCTCAACTGAAAATTATTAATGGCCTCTGGCACATCTTGATTGCTGATACTGTGAAACAAGTGGGCGATTTCTCCAAAATATTTTTCAAGTAACGCCTTATTGGCTTCTTGGGCTTCAGACAACTCGTAACCATATGAAACATTCATGATATTAACGCGCGTGTTATAAAGCGAAACTATATCAATTAACGGCTTAACATCATCCTCTTGGTACTGCATTTCATAGTCTGTTGGAAACAAGATTTCTCTCGGAATTTCAAAATCAAAACCATCTGGAATGGCCAAAACAGGGCATTTTACATTTTTGAAAACATGCACCGTATTGGAGCCAAATAAGACTTCCTGCAAGCCAGAAGCTCCTTTGGTACCCATAACTACATAATCTATTTCATTTTCTTCAACAAAACTTTGAATTTCCAGAATAAGGGTATTGAATGCAGCAATTCTCTCAAATTTATGGTTAGGGTTCTTAAACTTCTTTTTTATTTTCTTTTCAACATCCTTTAAATGGCTGATCACCTCTTCCCGTATTGAATCACCCAATCCAAATTGGGAAGGATTAATCAACACGTACTCTACATGGTAAACCGCGGGCGTATAGGTGTGCAACAGATAAAATGTGCAGACTTCATCCTTAAAAAGTTTCAGGGCATATTCTATGGCATTCCATGAATTATTTGAAAAATCGGTGGGAAGCAATATCTTTTTCATGCTTTTATGTTTAATAGTTTAGTTACGTTCAATGTTTTGCAATGCTAAAAACGGAATGTCTAGATGTAAACCCAGTTCGTCTATAGTTGATTGGAACAAAATATTATCTGAAAATGTATGTTTTGAATTGACCATCACCAACATATCAATCTTATTCTCCTTTACATATCTGTATATAGAACCAACAATATCATGGCTGTTCTCTACGTTAAAATTTAGCTTGTTTTTACAGAGCTCTTCTTTTAAAAAGTTTTGGTTGTCTTCTTGTCTTTTTGATAGTGTTTGTGTTTTGGACAGATACAAAACATCTATTTTAGACCTAAAAGAAGAAAGCATTTCGCAAACTAGTTTTAGTTCCCTTCTCTTATAAGGAATCATATAATCTGTTGGGAAAAGTATTCTCTTTGGCTGTGTATATATGTAATTTTTTGGAATGGCCAGTACCGGGCAATCAACGTATTTTAATACCTGCAACGTATGGCTCCCAAAGGTTAGCTTTGTTTTATTGGTTTCACCCTTTGTACCCATAACCATGATATCAATATTCTCTTTTTCGACAATTTTATGGGCTTCATCCAAAAGGGTATTGTTCGCCAAAACCATGTTGTACGTATGCCTCGGATTTGGTGAAATGGAATGGATTTTTTCTAGGGTATTTTCAAGTTTTTTTTGGGCTTCTTTTTTTGTGGCCTCTGCAACATTTTGTACAATGTTATTTGAGGGCGATGTTTCATAAGCATAGACCAAATCTTGGTATGCATGCATGATGAAAAATTCGCTGACATCATATTTAAATAAACTTACAGCGTAATTAATGGCATTCATTGCATTAACTGAAAAGTCGGTGGGTATCAATATTTTCCTCATCTTCTCAAGACATTATCTTTAAAGTTAAGAACTTAATAGCTTTTGGACAATGATATTTGTCAGTCTGCCACCCCTATTGCGGTACAATGCCATAAGCCGCATTCAACAAAAAAAGACCTGTAAAAAATAACAGCATATAAATAACCTGTACTAGTTTTATATTGATAAGTTGTAATCCGGCAATGGTGCGCTTTGGGAATATGAACAACAACAACCCAATGAATAGTGAAGTCCACCCAATGAGAGTAATTATAATCTTCCAACTTAATTCCCAAATATTGTGGAACAATATATTTACCAAGCCAACTATTATGGCCACAAATGCTGTTATTATGAGAAACTTTTCATCATTTAAATCATTAAATATTTGCTTTATGCGTTTCGGGTTTAGACTTAAAATAAAAAAGAAAATAATCAGGTACCAACCCCAAAATTTTGCTAAAAACATAGAACTTTCCATAACAGTTAATTTTTTTCATGTAAGACTAAAAACGGTATCTCTGTATGATAACTTATTTCTTCAACTTTTGAATGGAACAAGATGTGTTGAAAATAGTTTAGGTTTTTGGCTACCATACAAATCATATTAATATTTCTGCTTTCAATAAAACATTGAATGGCGTCTTCAAAATTTTTATTGGTTAGATAGTGAAAACTATGGTCAAACGGACTAAAGTAGTCCTCAAGTAATTCCTTAGTGTTTTTCTGGTCGTTGTTTAAATCTGTTTTCTTTTTGGAAATATGAAGAATTCTTAATGCGGCTTTCCATTTTTCCAATATTTCGGATAAAGGCTCTAAAATTTGAATGTTGTAGGTTAATGAAAAATCGGTAGGAAACGCTATCTCTTTTGGTTTGGTAAATTCTGCAAGTTCAGGTATGGCCAAGGTGGTGCATTTTACTTTGGTAATGATATCGCCGGCATTGCTGCCAACAATCATTTTTCTTAACCCCGAGGCTCCTTTAGTACCCATAACTATCAAGTCTATTTGTTTTTCTTCAACTTGTTTTCTTATGGAATCAATAAAGAAATCGTCATCGGTTATGGTATAAAACCTGTGGTTTTTATTTTCAGGAAATTGCCTCGAAATACGTTTTAAAATCTCGCGCAGTTCTTGCTTGGCCGGCAAAGCATAAATTGTTTCTACAACATGTTGTGTCGTTAAATAGGGTGAATCATCCAAAACAATAGTGCTGGGCCTATTAACATGCAACAAGAAAAAGTTACATGCTAAGGTGTCAAAAAAATTTATGGCGTATTTTATGGCATTCCATGAATTTTCTGAAAAATCGGTGGGCAATAATATATTTTTCATCAAACTGCATTTTTTTATCTTTTACTAATTTATGCAGTGCTTGGTTTTAATGAAATGATATTGGTCATTTTTGGAATTTAATAAAAATTGAATCTCGTTAATTCACAATTTTCAACCGTTCAATATCAATAACTTTTATGTTTCTACCATCGGCTTTTATAATGCCTTCTTTTTTAAAAATGGCCAATGTTCTTATTAAAGTCTCAGGCGCAATACCGGCAACACTTGCCAAATCATTACGGGATATTTTTATGGGATCGTTTGGCTTTCTGTTAATTTTTTCAGCAAATTTTAAAATGGTAGCTGCGGTTTTTTTGTTTACCGAACTATATGCCATTTGAACAAGTTCGTCCTTAACCTCAGACAAATTATCGGCCAAAAGTTCAAGCAGGGCAATAGCCACCTCATGGTTTTGACTGAGCACATCCTTAAATTCTATGATTGAAATGCCCACCAATTTTGTGTCTTCTATGGCAACGGCGCTTTCTTTATGAGGCATATTTTGGGTAAAGGAATTATACCCAAACAAATCATCTTCTTTATATAAGGCCGTAGCAAGTTCTTTACCTAGCTCGTTAATCTGGTAGCACTTAACGGCACCTTTGGATATCAGGTAAATATAATTTGAGTGGTCGCCCTCCCGATAGACAATATCTTGGGCGTTAAAGGAGAACTCATGGCCATAGTCATCAAAAAAATTCTTTAAATCGTTTAGCGATTTCAGTTCACTTTCATTTGGTTGAATAGCTTGTTGCTCCCGACTCTTTTTCAATTCCTTTAAAATGGAAACTTTAGCCAAACGGCTTTCAATGGCCGTAATCAGTTCGTCTTCTGAAAATGGTTTAGTTAAATAATCATCTGCACCCATATTCATACCCTTTCTAACATCCTCATGTTCTGTTTTGGCAGACAAAAAGATAAAGGGTATATATTTGGTATTCTGGTTTTTGGAGAGTATATCAAGAACGCCATAGCCATCCAGTTCAGGCATCATAATATCGCACACAATAATATCGGGAAGGTGCTTTTTGGCCATATTCACCCCAACCCTACCATTTGAAGCCGAAATAACCTTGTATTTTGATAGCTCCAAAAGCTCTGCGGTGTTTTCCCTTAGTACGGTATCGTCTTCTATAAGTAGAACTGTTTTCATCGGTTCATATTTAGTTTATTGGCTTTGTTCTTTGGCTACATTTGGAAATTTAATCGTAAATGTGCTGCCTTTATTTTCTTTACTTTTAAAGGAAATGGTTCCGCCCAATTTTTCTAAGTGGCTTTTTGCAATATTTAGACCAATTCCCGTGCCTTGGGTATTCATAACATTTTCGGCCCTAAAATACCGTTCGAAAATGCTTTTCTGGTCTTTTTCAGGAATACCAAAGCCATTGTCCTTCACCTTTATCGTTGTAATTTTTTTATCTTGTTTTACGTGTAAATCAATTACGGAACCCTCGGGCGAATATTTAATGGCGTTATGCAATAAATTTGAAAAAATCAATTGAATGATTTTCTCATCTTGAAAAAGCGACAAATCATCAATATTTTCAGGATAATTTATTTGTTGCCCTTCCTTTAAAAGCATGTTAGAGTTATAAACGACCTCGTTTACCACTTTGCTCAATTTAAAATGATTAAACTTGTAATTCACCTTACCGGTTTCCAGTTTTTCAATGGATAGAAAGTCATTAAGTATGTTGTTTAAGTAATGGACCTTATCCGTTATTGTTCTAATATGCTTGTCGCGGTTTTGTTGCTGTTCACTCAACGTGTACTTACCCAAAAGTTGGCTTGATGTTAAAATTCCGCTCAATGGGGTTTTAAATTCATGCGATACCAAAGACAAAAACTTTGTTTTTAGCTCGTTGAGTTCCTTTTCTTTACTCAGCGCCTTTTTTAGTTGTTCTGTTCTTTCGGCCACAGTATTTTCAAGTTTTGTGGTATAGTTTTTTCGCTCGGTTATGTCCAAAATAATGGCTATAAAAACATGCTTTTCGTTTAAGTTTGAAAGTTGCAAATGAACCTCAACAGGATATTGAGAACCATCTTTACGTTGGTGTAGTCCTTCAAATTCCAATTTTTCTACTTTTTTTTGCAACAGAAGATTGATGGTCTTTTTGAATTCTGCCTCACCGCCATTTACATTAATATCCAAAGGCGTCATGTCTTTCAGTTCCTTAAGGCTGTAACCTATATTTTTTTGGGCGCCGTAGTTTATATTGATGAATTTTAGGGTTTCTGCGTCAAAAACATAGATTTCATTTAACGATTCATCAAAAATCGATGCCAAATGATGACGCTCCTCTTCCATTTTCTTCTTGAGCGTCACATCATTTTGAATGCCAATAAAATGGGTAACTGTACCTCTGGAATTGGTTATTGGAAAAATATACACATCATTCCAAAACATGGTACCATCCTTCTTATAGTTCCTCAAGGTTGCTTGGCAGCTTTTACCATTTTTTATGGCTTCCCGTAAATTTTTCAAAGGAGGTTGGTCTCTGTCGTTTCCTTGCAAAAACCTACAATTATTATTAATTATTTCTGAATAGGAATATCCCGTAAGGTTTTGGAAGGCAGAATTAAAATATATTATTGGGTTGTCTGGCCTTAATGCGTCGGTAATGATTATACCATTGTTGGCAGATTGTAAGGCTTGTGTACGCAGCATCAAGTTTTTTTCAATTTCCTTCTTTTCAGAAATATCATTGATTAAAGCCATTACATAGGTCTTGTCGTAAACCGAAAAAGGGCTTAACTCAATCTCTATGTTAAAAATGGTGCCATCTTTCTTTAAGCCAAAAATATCTTTTGCCACTCCCATTTTGCGACGTTTTCCCCTTTTAATGAACCTTTCAAAATAAGAAGTATGAGCTTTATGGTAATTTGAGGGTATTAATAAATTAATGTGCTTGTGTATAATTTCATCTTTTGCATAACCAAAAATAGTTTCAACGGAGGCATTAACCTCCATAATCTTTTGGTGGCTGTCCACAATAATAACGGCCTCAGATACAGTTTTTAAAAGAATATTGAATATTTCTTGATCTTGCTTAAACATAACCACCCCTAATTGCAAAGCATAATAATTGAAGCGAAAAGTAATCATTATATCTATGAAATTGACTGATTTATGTCATGTACGAAAAGGCAAAAATTATGTAATTTTATAGATGATTTTTTTACAAAATGAAACCTTTAAATAATCTTCCAAAGCATTTTTATCAAAATCTTGGAAAGCTTTTTTATGCCATTTCCGCAGCGGATAACTCGGTTAACAAATCAGAGATAAGTAAACTGAAAAAGTTTGTGCATGATCAATGGTTGGAGGTGGGGGAAGCACATGGTTTAAAAGAAAATTCAGTAAATCAAATAGAACTTATTTTTGATGATGCCAATAGCAAACAACTTAGCCCAGACAAGTGTTTTTCGGATTTTGTTGCCTATAAAAAAGAGCACAAATCATTGTTTACCAAAGACATCAAAAATCTCATTCTAAAAACCGCTAGTGCCATGGCTAATGCCTTTTCCAGTCTAAACAAATCGGAATTGATTATACTCGCCAAACTAGATTTAGAGCTAAAAAAATAAAAGAAATGAAAACAAACTTTAGTACCATTGTAAACGCCAATGAAGCTGTATTGATTGATTTTTATGCCGATTGGTGTGGCCCATGTAAAATGCTTGCTCCAATATTAAAGGATGTAAAACAAGAACTTGGCGATGCCATAAAAATCATAAAAATTGATGTGGACAAAAACCAAACTTTAGCCTCCAAATACCAAGTAAGAGGTGTGCCAACCATGTTGCTTTTCAAGAATGGAAAACAAGTTTGGCGACAATCTGGCGTACTTCAAAAAAATGACATCGTAAATATTATAAAATCTAGCTAATGAGTATACATATTGAAGCAAAAAAAGGAGACATTGCAGAGTCCGTTTTATTGCCAGGAGACCCGTTGCGCGCCAAATGGATTGCAGAAACTTTTTTGGACGACTACTTTTGCTACAACGATGTGCGAGGTATGTTGGGCTTTACTGGGTATTATCATGGCAAAAAAGTTTCGGTGCAAGGCACCGGAATGGGTGTGCCCTCTGCCCTTATTTATTGTCATGAACTCATAAATGATTACGGCGTTAAAAACCTCATTCGTGTTGGCTCTACGGGATCTTACCAAAAGAACATCAATTTGCGCGATATCGTTATTGCCATGGCGGCATCTTCAACTTCGGGCATCAATAATTCCCGGTTTATTAATGCCGATTATTCACCAACGGCGGATTTTGAATTGTTTATGAATGCGGCTTTGTATGCAAAAAAAAACAACATTCCCATTAAAGCGGGTAATGTTCTTACCGCCGACGAATTTTATGAGGATGATGTTAATGCCTATAAAAAGTGGGCTGAATTTGGTGTATTAAGCGTAGAAATGGAAACGGCAGGGTTGTATACCATTGCTGCTAAATTTAATGTAAAGGCACTATCTATTTTAACGGTATCCGATTCGTTGGTAACCAAGAAAGCCATTTCTGCCGAAGAACGGGAAAGCTCTTTTAATAACATGATAGAAATTGCGCTGAATACTTTTTAAGTTGCAAAAACAGCCCTAACTTCATAATAAATTTTGAACCATGAAATTGTTTCAATTCACACTACTACTTTTAATTCTATCCTCCTGCTCAAAAAATCAGGACAAAATAACTCCAAAAGAAAGGCATTTAACAGAATCTGTATATTCTTCAGTAACCATTCAGCCTGATAGCCTCTATCAAGTTTATGCCATTGTTGCTGGAATTTTAGACGATAATTTGGTTGAAGAAGGCGACGTAGTAAAAAAGGATGCCCCTTTGGTTCAAATCATCAATAATACACCAAAGCTTAACGCCCAAAATGCAAAACTGACGTTGCAATTGGCAAAAGAAAATTACATGGGCAGTTCGGCCATTTTAAGCAGTATTGAAGACGAAATTATTGCAGCAAAACTCAAATATACCAACGATTCCACAAACTACTTCAGACAAAAGAACCTTTGGAACCAAAACATAGGATCTAAAGTTGAGTTCGACACAAAAAAACTTAACTATCAATTGTCCTCAAACAACCTCAATCTTCTTCAAAGTAAATACAACCGCACAAAACATGAATTGGAAACGGCGGTTAAACAGGCACAAAATAACTATGAAACGGCTTTAATAACTACAACAGATTTTACCGTCAAAAGTCAGATAAACGGTAAGGTTTACGCCCTGTATAAGGAACCTGGTGAAATTGTAAATACCATGGAGCCATTGGCCTTTGTTGGCAGTGCCAATAACTTTATAGTTGAAATGCTGGTTGATGAAGTTGATATAGTTCGCGTTTCAAACGGCCTAAAAGTTATTATTTATTTAGATGCCTACGATGGAAAAATTTTTACAGGGAAAGTGTCCAAAATTTATCCAAAAAAAGACGAACGCAACCAAACCTTTAAAGTCGAAGCCATTTTTGAAAATGCACCTGAAATTTTATATCCCGGACTTTCAGGCGAAGCCAACATTATTATTGCCGAAAAAACCAATGTATTGACCATCCCAAAAACTTATTTAATTGACGATAATAAAGTGAAAACCGACGACGGAATAATTAATGTTACCACGGGATTACAAAACATGGAATATGTTGAAATCTTATCTGGAATAACAAAAGACACGCCCATTTACAAACCCACAGAATGACCAATTGGATAGTAATATTAAGTATTGCCAAAACTCATTTGCTCACAAAAATTAAGCAAACGTCCACAGCTGCTTTGGGTGTGACTTTTGGCATTGGGGCCTACATTACTTTGGTTTGTTTTATGACCGGCCTTAATGCCATGCTCGACAATTTAATACTTAACCAAACGCCCCATGTTCATGTTTACAATGAAATAGAACCTTCTCAAAATCAGCCTATTTCTCTATACAATAGGGTAAAAGAAAGCTTTAATGTGGTGCATTCCGTAAAGCCAAAATTAATGCAGAAAAAAATCCATAACGCTCTGCCCATCATAAAATATCTTGAAGACAAACCAGAAGTTCGTGGCGCTCTCCCCCAAGTAAAAACACAAATTTTCTACATTGCAGGGTCTATTGAATTAGGTGGAAACTTAACAGGCATCAACCCAATTGATGAGGATAAATTGTTCAATATGGGAGACTACATTGTTGAGGGTTCTGCTGAGGCTTTACAAACTTCAGAAAATGGCATTTTATTGGGTATTGGCATTGCAAAAAAAATGTCATTAAAGGTTGGCGACCGTGTTCAGGTAAGCCCCATAAATGGTGGTATTTTTCCATTAAGAATTGTCGGGCTTTATCAAAGTGGCATTGCCGATTTAGACGCTATTCAAAGTTTTACAAACATAAAAACGGTACAGCGCATTTTAGGAAAAGCAAACAATTATATTACAGACATTAATGTGAAATTATACGATATTGAACAGGCCGTTCCCCTATCAAAAAAAATTGAACAACAATTCGGTTTAACCGCCATCGACATAAAAAAGGCAAATGCGCAATTTGAAACAGGCACCTCCATTCGAAACCTCATTACCTATGCCGTTTCCATTACATTACTTATTGTCGCCGGGTTTGGTATTTATAATATTCTGAACATGCTCATTTATGAAAAGATGAACGACATTGCCATTTTAAAGGCGACAGGCTTTTCAGGAAAAGATGTACAACATATTTTTATGAGTCAGGCCATGATTATTGGTCTTGTAGGTGGTGTTTTAGGGTTAATTATTGGTTATGGACTTGCCCGTTTAATTGACACCATTCCGTTTGAGACTGAAGCTTTACCAACGGTAGAAACCTTTCCTGTAAATATAAATCCGATGTTTTTTTTAATAGGCTTTTCATTTGCCATGATTTCAACGTTTATGGCTGGCTACCTTCCATCCAAAAAAGCAAAAAAAATAGATCCCGTGAAAATCATTAGAGGCCAATAAAATGAGTACTGTTCTAGAAGCCAAACATATCAACAAATACTTCAAAAAACCGGTTTTGTTCCATGTTTTGAAAGACATCAATTTTCAAGTAAAAAAAGGTGAATTTGCCTCAATCATGGGAAAATCTGGCTGCGGAAAGTCCACGCTCTTGTACATTCTTTCAACTATGGACACCGATTATGAAGGAGAACTCTTTTTGAACAACAAACTCATTTCCGGTCAAGACAAAGACCACCTTTCATACATTAGGAATAAACATATTGGCTTTGTTTTTCAGTTTCATTATTTGTTGGCCGATTTTTCGGTTTTGGAAAACATCATGCTCCCAGCTAAAAAACTTGCTGAAAAATCAGCTCAAGAAATTGAACACGATGCCTATGAGAAACTAAAGATGCTGAACATTGAGCATTTGGCAAAAAAGCGTGCTTCAAGGGTTTCTGGTGGCGAAAAGCAACGTATTGCCATTGCCCGCGCGTTAATCAATAATCCTTCCATTATTATGGGTGACGAGCCCACCGGCAATCTGGACAGTTCAAACTCCAAAAACGTTTTCAACATATTTAAACGTCTATGCGATGAGCAAGGCCTTTCACTTTTAATTGTAACCCACGACGAAGATTTTGCCAAAAAAACCGACCGCATTATTGAAATGGAAGATGGCAAAATATTGGTTTAGCGGCGCTAATGATTTATGTCATTTTTTTTATCTTAAAAGGATCGTAACTTTCTGCTAAAATTAACGCAAAATGGCTTTTATAGATTATTACAAAATATTAGGCGTTCCAAAAAACGCCTCAGAGAGTGATATAAAAAAGGCTTACAGAAAACTGGCCCGAAAGTACCACCCAGACTTAAATCCGAATGACAGTGTTGCGGAAAAAAAATTTAAGGAAATCAACGAAGCCAACGAAGTTTTAAGCGACCCAGAAAATCGAAAAAAATACGATCAGTATGGGGAACATTGGAAACATGCTGAAGAGTACGAAAAAGCAAAACAACAGCAATCGCAACACCAAAGAAGCTATCAAGGCAGTTCTGGCGGCTATTCGGCTAAAGACTTTTCAGATTTTTTTGAAAATATGTTTAGCGGTGCATCTGCGGGCGCTAGTGGTAGACAGGTAAAATTTAGGGGGCAGGATTTTAATGCCGAGTTACAACTGGATTTAAAAGATGTTTTCACCACGCACAAGCGCACGCTAACCGTTAACAACAAGAACATAAGAATTACTATTCCGGCCGGAGTTGAAAACGGGCAAATCATTAAAATTAAAGGCCATGGTGGAAAAGGCATAAATGGTGGACCAAATGGCGATTTATATATACAATTCTCTATAGTAAACCATTCCAAATTCAAAAGAGATAAAGCCGACCTTTATACTACCGTTGATTTAGACATCTATAAAGCCATGTTGGGTGGTGAACTTACAGTAGACACATTTGATGGGCAGGTAAAACTAAACATAAAACCAGAGACACAAAATGGCGCAACAGTGAAGCTAAAAGGCAAAGGATTTCCTGTTTACAAAAAAGAAGGACAGTTTGGCGATTTGTTTATAACCTATCAACTAAAAATCCCAACCAATCTCTCCAATACGGAGAAGGATTTAATAAAACAATTACAAACACAGCGTAGATAATGGAAAATAGAGATTTAATACCGGTAAAATTAATTTGCAAGCATTATAAAATTCCTTCTTCGTTTATCAATACGCTTCAGGAATTTCAACTCATAGAATTAACGATTAAAAAAGATGATTTTTTTATCCACAGAACCCAGTTAAAAGAGGTTGAAAAAATGGCTCGATTGCATTATGACCTTGAAATTAATATGGAAGGAATCGATGCTATATATAACTTGTTGGAACAAGTTGAAAACTTAAAACAAGAAATTAGGACCTTAAATAACAGGTTGCGGCTATACGAAGATTTTTAAACAACTAAAATGGAACGCCTAAACCAATGGATTACTGAAAACCCTACCCTATACAGTATTTTCAAATTTATACTGCTGGCTACTTTTGTCCTTGCTATAATTCAACTTTTTAGAAGGTTTTTAAGAAAACAAGTAACAGATGCATCTGTACGCTATAAATCCCAAAAGGGAATTGAAATTTTTGGCTATGTCATTTTAATCCTTCTATCTTTCTCCTATTTCACAGGCAATATTAAAGATTTTACGCTTGCCATCGGCCTTTTTAGTGCAGGCATTGCCTTTACTCTTCAAGAACTTATTTTAAGCATTGCTGGGTCGCTTTACATTTTCATAGTAAAGGTTTATAAACCAGGTGAAAGAATTGAAATTAATGATATTAAAGGCGATGTTATTGACGTAGACAGTATTTACACCACCATGATGGAAATTGGGCAATGGGTGAGCAGTGATAATTACAGCGGGCGTATTGTAAAACTAAGCAATGCCTTTGTGTTTAAAGGGCCTATTTATAACTACTCCCAAGATTTTCCATTTATATGGGACGAATTTAATCTACCTATTCGGTATGGCTCGAATGTAGAATTGGCAAAATCTATCATCATTGAAACGGCAAAGGAAATCCTCTCTCAATTTACCGCCAATTCAAAAACCCAATGGAAAGCTGTGGTGAACAAATATTATATTGAAGATGCCATGCTCGATCCCACATTAGCCATTTCTCTAACAGACAATTGGATTCAGTTTAACTTAAGATATATCGTTGACTATAAAAAAAGGCGATTTACAAAGCACACCTTACATGATAAAATCAACCTAGAAATAAAAAGAACAAATGGCAAAGTGCTACTGGCATCAACAACTTTAGAGATTATTAACATGACAAAGACAAAGTTTAATGTCGAGACGAAAAACTAACAATTATGCTAACCTTTAAAAACTTTAATGTTGCCGATTGGTTTACGTTCTACCGAATAGCGGCGGCACCTGTATTACTCATATTATTATGGTTTGACTTTAGGTTAGTATTTTCATGGTTTTTATTGATAAGCTATTTAACTGATGCCGTGGATGGCTATTTAGCTAGAAAGTTAAAAATAACGAGTCCCAGAGGTTCGCAACTAGATTCCTTTGGCGACCAAATTACCTTAATTGTTGGCTTATTGGGGTTATTTTACTTTGAAACAGATTTTATTAAAGCAAATCTAACTCTCATCATTATTGCATTTATCCCCTACATTGTCCAAATGCTAATCGCCTATTTTAAATACGGTAAAGCCACGGCGTTTCATACGTACTTGGCCAAACTTTCGGCCGTCCTGCAGAGTCTATTCATTTTATGGTCCCTATTTTTCAATCCAGAATACATCTTGTTTTATATTATGATTGGCATTGGCATTCTAGAGACCATAGAAGAAATTAGTCTTATTTTTATGTATGACAATTGGGCTTCCGATGTTAAAGGCATTTATTGGGCCTTAAGGGATAAACGACGCTTAAAAAAAGGAGATAAAAACTCTTTGACTGATTAATATCATATAATAAAATCTTAGGTTATAATAAATTTACTCTGAAAGAATCAAACTGATGAAGTAATCTAAAATCAAGAACACTCTTTTTAAAACCTTATTAACCTAAAAATCATGATTAACAAAATAAATAAAGAAGCGTGTTTAAAAATATTGGCCGATAATTATATTGGTCACTTGGCTTACGTTTACAAAAACTCGCCTTTTGTGGTTCCTATTACTTATTATTATAACCAAAAAAACAAATCGCTTATAGGTTATACGGGTGAAGGCCATAAAACAACGGCACTAAGAGCAAACAATGCCGTGGCACTTGAAGTAGAGGATATTGAATCTATTGACAATTGGAGCACCGTTTTGGTACAAGGCACTTATGAAGAGTTGGAAGGACCTGATGCAAAATTTCAACTACATAAATTCACAAATGGTGTAAAAGAATTAATTGCGAAGAAAGAACATAAAGACTATCAATTCATCCCACAATTTTCAGATAAAACTCACCCTGAAGCCCCGCCTATTGTTTACCGTATAAAGATTGAGGAAATTACTGGTAAAACTCGAAGATATTCAAAAGACAAACATTCTAAAAACAAAAACACCGTTAAATAAATTTAACGGTGTTTTTTTATGTTTTAATTTGTCGGGGTGGCAGGATTCGAACCTGCGACCTCCTGCTCCCAAAGCAGGCGCGATAACCGGGCTACGCTACACCCCGAATGGCTATTGCAAAAATTGCGGAGAGACTGGGACTCGAACCCAGGCAGCACTTACGCGCTGACAGATTAGCAATCTGCTCCGTTACCACTCCGGCACCTCTCCTATTATTATATAATGAACTATAGCAATAAAATTGCGGTTGCAAATGTAGTTCATACTAGATAAGCACACAACTATTTTTTTACTTTTTTAAAAATTTTATTCAGGGTATTCTATCCGCAAATGATAAATGTTTGCCAGCTTGTGTTTTAACACTTTTTTTATGGACTGGATTTCCTTGAATGTAATATTGGCATTTAAAAATTGTCCTTCCTCTATTTGTTTGTTTATGATGTTTTCAACAAAAGCTTCTATCTTGGTTGAGTTAGGTTCCTTTAAACTTTTAGAAGCCGCCTCAATACTATCGCACATCATTAAAATGGCCGTCTCCTTGCTAAATGGTTTTGGCCCAGGATAGCTAAAATCCTGTCTATTTGCCCCATCATAATCCTTTTTCTCCTTCATATAAAAATAATAGACTAAACTGGTTCCGTGATGCGTCCTTATAAAATCAATAACACGATCTGGTAAATTATTTTTTCTAGCAATTTCAATTCCGTTTAATACATGGTCTATAATTATTCGGGCACTTTCTTTAGCAGAAAGTTCATCGTGCGGATTGATTCCTGTTGATTGGTTTTCGGTGAAATACGTCGGGTTTTTCATTTTGCCAATATCATGATACAATGCCCCAACCCTAACCAACATGGCGTTTGCCCCAATTTCATTTGCCGAAGCCTCAGCCAAATTTGCCACATTTAAAGAATGGTGAAATGTACCGGGTGCCAGATTTGAAAGTTCTTTCAATAATTTAGTATTGGTATCGGATAGTTCCAAAAGTGATACATCTGAAACTAGGCCAAAGAGTTTTTCGTAAGCGTAAATTAATGGCTGAACAAACAATGTGGCAAGTCCGCAAAGAATAAACCAAATAAAGGTTTCCCATTTTAGTGTTTCAACACTCCCCTCATGAATGACAAAAAACGCAAAATAGGCGATGATGTAAATCAGTGTAATTTGCCCCACCGAAATGAACAAATTAGCACGTTTATAAAGTTCTGATACCGTTAAAATAGTCACGATTCCCGCAATAATTTGAAGAAACACGTACTCATAGCTGTTTGGTACAATAAAGCCCAAAAGTAATACCGTTAAAACGTGGGCAAATAATCCTAATCGTGCATCAAAAAATGCCTTAAAAACCAACGGCAAAATACAGATGGGTACAATGTAAATGTACTTAGAATCGTAGTTTACAACCAAAGTGGTAATAAAAATCAAAAGTGCAATATTGAAGAAAATAAAAGTCACCTTGGTATTGTCTTCAAAAACATTTACCCTGTATTTTCTTAAAAACAACAATAACATGAGCAGTGCTAATGCCACGAGCAAGGTATAAGCAAACAGTATCCAATTGTAGTTGGATTTGCTCCAGACTTGCGACTCATATTCAGATTGCAGCGACTTTAAAATTTGATATTTACCACCTTCAACAACCTCTCCTTTTGAAACAATCAGAGTTTCCTTGGCAATGCTTCCCTTGGTATACGAAATTTTACTTAACTCATCTTGAAGAACATTATCTGTAACTTCCTTGTTGTAAGTCAGGTTAGGTTCTATTAAATCAAAAAACAAGGCAACATATGCTGTTTTATAACTAGACAGCCTATCCTTAACCAAAACTTTATCAATCACATTTGAAACCGCATCCTGTTCAACCAAACTTGAAAAAAAACCATCATTAATTTCTTCACGACCATCGAGAATGGCAATTCTTTTATCATCAGGAAAATCATAGGTTTCAGCTAAAATTCCAAACTCGTAAAGCTGCGAAATGATTGTTTCTCCCGTTTGCTTTAATTTTTGGGTCAAGCTTCTGGATAAAGTATCGGAAAAAACAGCTTGAAATTGAGCTTCAAAATTGCTTCTTACCTTGTCTTCAATGGTGTTATCAAAATCAAAGTATAAAACAGCATTATCGGTAAGTTCTTTCTTTTCTGAAGCTATTTCGGCATCAGTCTTTTTAATTGCAAAATCAAAAGGTGCTTGTAAACTTTCAGATTGCCAAGGCTTACCTTTTTCAAAGCTATATTTAAACTTTCCGCTTTTAGGAAATAAATACACAATTAAAACTGTGGTGCATATAAACAAAAGCCCTTTGTAAATCAGGGAATGGTTTCTATATAGCTTGTTTATGAAGTCTTTCATTTAAAAATCAAATGTAATAAATATTAGGGGTTTCTCATTTTTTATAATGAATGAATCCTTCAGGTTTCTATCAAAAAATCGTTATTTTCGCAATTACTAAAGTAAATATTTTAAACTAATGAATAACGACGTAGTTATTGTTTCTGCAGCAAGAACACCAATTGGTAGTTTTTTGGGCGCACTATCTACAATAGAAGCTCCAAAATTAGGTGCCATAGCCATAAAAGGCGCATTAGATAAGATAAATTTAGACCCAAATTTAGTTGAAGAAGTATTAATGGGGAATGTGGTGCAAGCCGGCACCGGTCAAGCACCCGCAAGGCAAGCTGCTATTTATGCAGGCATTCCCAATACGGTGCCATGCACTACGGTAAATAAAGTTTGTGCTTCTGGGATGAAAGCAGTTATGCAAGCGGCCCAGGCTATTGCTTTGGGGGATGCCAATATTGTGGTCGCAGGAGGTATGGAAAACATGAGTTTAATTCCGCACTATTTACATGCACGTACAGGTACTAAATTTGGTCCTACTACATTAGTTGACGGTATGCAAAAAGATGGCTTGGTTGATGCTTACGACCAAAATGCCATGGGCGTTTGCGCAGATGCTTGTGCTGTAGAATATAAGTTTACAAGAGAAGAACAAGATGCGTTTGCCATACAGTCGTATGAACGCTCTGCCGCTGCTTGGAAAGCTGGAAAATTCAAAAATGAAGTTGTTTCTGTTGAAGTTCCCCAAAAAAGAGGTGAGCCCATTTTTGTGGTTGAGGATGAAGAATACAAAAATGTGCACATGGATAAGATTCCACAGTTGCGCCCTGCATTTTCAAAAGATGGCACGGTTACAGCGGCCAATGCCTCCACCATTAACGATGGTGCTGGCGCCATAGTTTTAATGAGTAAAGAAAAAGCTAAAGAACTAGGGCTAAAACCTTTGGCAAGCATAAAAAGCTATGCAGATGCTGCCCAAGAACCGGAATGGTTTACCACGGCTCCCGCAAAAGCTTTACCCAAAGCCTTAAACAAAGCAGGTATTGATTTAAAAGATGTTGATTTTTTTGAGTTTAACGAAGCGTTTTCGGTTGTTGGCTTGGCTAACATAAAAATTTTGGGGCTTAACGACACCAACGTAAACGTAAATGGTGGTGCTGTTTCGTTAGGGCACCCACTAGGTTGTTCTGGTGTTAGAATCATAATCACCCTGTTAAACGTTTTGGAACAGAACAATGCAAAAATTGGTGCAGCTGCCATATGTAATGGTGGCGGGGGCGCATCGGCAATTATTATACAACGCAACTAAAGGTATTTAATGCAATACGGAATTTGTAATTTAAGCATTGTTCCGCTTAGAAATGAACCAGCAGACACGAGTGAACTTGTTTCGCAGGTTCTTTATGGTGAATTTTTTAAAATCTTGGAGCAACGCAGAAATTGGAGCAGAATAAGACTTTCTTTTGATAAGTATGAAGGCTGGGTGGACAATAAACAATATGTTGAAATTAGTGAAGATGAATATAAATCTTTGAGAAATGAATCGCCAAAACTTTCTACAGATTTAGTTGAATTTATTGAAGACGACCAAAAGCAGCTTTTTCCAATTTCCATGGGCGCTACACTAAATGGACTTTCGCTTTTGAACCATAATTATGATGGCAACTTAATAGAGGACAAAAAGTCAAAATCAAATATTTTGCATACTGCATTTTTGTATTTAAACACTCCTTATTTGTGGGGAGGCAAAACACCCTTTGGCATTGATTGCTCCGGATTTACACAAATGGTTTACAAACTGAATGGTTATAAATTACTCCGCGATGCCTCCCAGCAAGCTACTCAAGGTGAAGCCTTAAGTTTTATAGAGGAAAGTGAGCCTGGCGATTTAGCTTTTTTTGACAACAATGAAGGTGTCATTACCCATGTTGGCATCATCATGGAAGATAACTACATCATTCATGCCCATGGAAAAGTACGGATTGACAGATTAGACCATTCGGGTATTTATAATGCAGATAGAAGAATGCACACACATAAATTACGGGTGATTAAAAAAGTGATATAAAAAAAGCGCCTTCAAACAGGCGCTTTTTTTATTGTATCATGAGTATTTCTATTTTACATTCATCAACTCTACATCAAAAACCAAAGTAGCATTTGGGGGTATTACACCTCCTGCTCCACGGCTACCATATCCTAAATCGCTAGGAATAACCAATCGGGCTTTATCACCTACTTTTAAAAGTTGAATACCTTCATCCCAACCTGGAATAACCTGTCCAACACCAATTGGAAACTCAATAGGCTGGTTTCTTTTATATGACGAATCGAAAACCGTGCCGTCTGATAATTGTCCTTTGTAATGAACAGAAACTGTTTTACCCTTTTCAGCTTTTTTACCATTACCTTCTTGAATGATTTGGTAACGTAGCCCACTATCTGTTTTTTTGAAGCCAGCGGCAATTTTATCCAACTCAGCCTCAGCAGCTTTTTTTTCTTCAGCGATTCTTTTTTCACGAGCACCTTCAAATGTTCTGAATGCTTCTACGGCATTAAAGCTTTCGGCTTCATCTCCTACTCGCAAAATCTCCAAACTTTCAATTTTATCACCTTGCTCAATGGCATCCACAACCTCCTGACCGTGTTCTACTTTTCCAAAAACAGTATGTTTTCCATCCAACCAAGCTGTTGCTGTATGCGTAATGAAAAACTGGCTTCCGTTAGTTCCAGGACCAGCATTGGCCATAGACAAAATACCCGGACCGTCATGTTTTAAGTCTGGATGGAACTCGTCATCAAACTGATACCCAGGGTTTCCTGCACCCGAACCCTGTGGACAACCACCTTGTATCATAAAATCAGGAATAACCCTATGGAATTTCAAACCATCATAATATGGTTTCCCTTGGGGTTTTGCACTATTTTCAAGATTTCCCTCAGCCAAAGCCACAAAATTACCAACCGTTCCCGGTGTTTTTTTGTATTCAAGAGCAACAAGGATTTCCCCTTTTGTCGTATTAAATTTTGCGTATAAACCGTCTTGCATTGTTCTAATTTTAAAGAAAGTGCAAATATAGGGAATGAAGCTTGAAGACAGAAGCTTGAAGGTAGAAGTTTTAAGAAATTTTAATTAGCTACTTCACTAATAAATTTAATGCGGTAAAGGCGTAATTCTTCATCATCATAATCGCCATCAAACTCATCTATTGCTGTTTTAATATCGTCTGATTCCGACTCCATAAAATATTCATGGATTTCCTCTTGTTGGTCCTCATCCAAAACCTCATCAATCCAATAATTAATGTTCAATTTGGTTCCAGAGTATACAATGGCTTCCATCTCTTTTATGAATTCCTCCATAGTCATGCCTTTGGAGGAAGCTATATCGTCAAGGGGTAATTTTCTATCTACGTTTTGAATGATGTACAATTTGTTTGAAGAGTTGCTTCCAGTAGATTTTACTATTAAATCATCAGGTCTTGTAATATCATTTTCTTCAACGTAGTTTGCAATTAATGCAACAAAATCCTTACCATATTTTTTGGCTTTTCCATCCCCAACACCATGAACATTACTAAGTTCTGAAATGTTTATCGGGTACTTTAAAGCCATATCTTCAAGAGATGGGTCTTGAAAAATAACAAAAGGCGGCACCCCCAATTTTTTAGCATTCTTTTTACGCAAATCTTTCAACATGCCCATTAAAACTTCATCCGCAACAGCACCTCCTCCTTTAGATGCGGTAACTATTGAACCGTCTTCCTGTTCACCATCAAATACATGGTCTTCTGTCATCATAAATGACTTAGGGTTTTTGATGAAATCTCTTCCCTGATCAACCAATTTTATAACGCCATAAGTTTCTATATCTTTTCTGAGATAACCAGCAACCAAAACTTGTCTTAGCAAGGCCATCCAATATTTTTTATCCTTATCTTTTCCTTTACCAAAATATGGTTGCTCGTTCGTTTTATGTGAATTGATAAGCGCATTTTCAACACCTACCAAAACATTTACTAAATCCTTAGACTTATACTTCTGATTGGTTTTGTCAATAACCTCTAAGAGTAATTTCACTTCATTTTTGGCTTCAATTTTCTTTTTTGGATGCCTAACGTTATCATCCATATCACCGCCTTCACCAGTTTCATTATCAAAATCTTCACCAAAATAATGCAGTATAAATTTTCTCCGTGAAATAGATGTTTCCGCGAAAGCGACTACCTCTTGAAGCAATGCCTGGCCTATTTCCTGTTCAGCCACCGGTTTACCAGACATAAATTTCTCTAATTTCTCGATGTCCTTATAATTATAGAAAGCCAAACAGTGCCCTTCACCGCCGTCACGGCCTGCCCTGCCTGTTTCTTGGTAGTAACTTTCTATACTTTTAGGGATATCATGATGGATAACAAATCGAACATCGGGTTTATCAATACCCATTCCGAAGGCTATAGTAGCAACCACAACATCAACATCTTCCATTAAAAACTGATCTTGGTAATTGCTACGCGATTTGGCATCGAGACCTGCATGATAAGGCACGGCTTTAATACCATTTACTTGTAAAACCTGCGCCAATTCTTCCACACGCTTTCGGCTTAAGCAATAAACAATACCCGACTTACCTTCATTTTGCTTTATGAAACGAATGATATCAACATCAACATTCTTAGTCTTTGGTCTTACTTCATAATATAAATTGGGTCTATTAAATGAAGCCTTGAATGTTTTGGCGTTAGTGATACCAAGGTTTTTGATAATGTCTTCTTGAACTTTAGGGGTGGCCGTAGCGGTCAACCCAATAATAGGAATTCCTTCCCCAATTCTCCCAATAATATGACGTAAGTTTCTGTATTCTGGCCTAAAATCGTGCCCCCACTCACTAATGCAGTGTGCTTCATCAATAGCCATAAAGGATATTTTCACCGAACGCAAAAACTCAACGTTTTCATCCTTAGTCAAAGATTCTGGGGCAACATAAAGTAATTTGGTTATTCCGTTAACAATATCCTCTTTTACTTTTTTAACTTCAGTTTTATTTAAGGATGAATTAAGTACATGTGCAATACCATCTTCTTTAGAAACACCCCGAATGGCGTCTACTTGATTTTTCATTAAAGCTATGAGCGGTGAAACCACAATGGCTGTGCCCTCTTGCATTAATGCAGGCAATTGGTAGCAAAGTGATTTACCACCCCCCGTTGGCATAATGGCGAACGTATGATTTCCAGACAATAGACTATTTACGACATCTTCCTGTAGCCCCTTGAACTTGCTAAACCCAAAATACTTTTTAAGCGCGGCATGCAAGTCAGTTTTTGTTATTGACATGTGAATTATTTACTTTAAAAAACAACCTTAGTAGTATTAAATTGTACGAACTAATTTAACAATACTTTTGAAGAACCCTCATATTTTTTTTCGTTAGTTTTGTAACGAAAAACCAAATTACAACAATTTTCAATTGTGATTATTCCTAAAGATAAGAAATTCTTTAAACATCAACTCAAAAATTGCAAAATTTGAAAGACAAAAGTTCAATTCTTAACACGGCCATAGAAACAATTAAATTGGAAAGCGATGCCATCTTAAATTTGGCCAACTTGATAAATGATGATTTCGCAGAGGTTGTGGAACTCATTTATAATTCTAAAGGACGTGTTATCATTACCGGAATAGGCAAAAGTGCCATAATTGGCAATAAAATAGTAGCAACTTTGAATTCCACAGGAACTCCAGCGGTTTTTATGCATGCTGCAGACGCCATTCATGGCGATTTGGGTTTAATCCTTAAAGATGATGTTGTTATTTGTCTTTCTAAAAGCGGAAATACACCAGAAATCAAAGTGGTGGTTCCATTAATCAAAAGAGCCCAAAATAAAATTATTGCCATTACTGGTAACAAGGATTCATTCTTGGGCCAGCATGCCGATTACATCTTAAATGCTTTTGTTGAAAAGGAAGCTTGTCCCAATAACCTAGCCCCAACAACTAGTACTACGGCACAACTTGTTATTGGTGATGCTTTGGCCATATGCCTATTGGAACTCAGAGGATTTTCAAGTAACGACTTTGCCAAATATCATCCTGGTGGTGCATTGGGCAAAAAATTATATTTACGTGTTCAAGACCTTTCATCGGTGAACCAAAAACCTGTAGTAAATTTAAACACAAGCATCAAAGAGGTTATTGTTGAAATTACCGAAAAAATGTTGGGTGTTACAGCTGTTGTGGAAAATAAAAAAATTGTTGGTATTATTACCGATGGTGATTTACGTAGAATGCTGACCAAAGTAGATGATTTTTCTAATTTAACGGCTAAAGATATTATGAGTTCCAACCCTAAACGCATTGAAGCTAAAGCTATGGCCATTGACGCTTTGGAAGTCATGGAAGCCCATGAAATATCGCAATTACTTGTTGAAGAAAATGGTAATTATTCAGGGGTTGTGCACCTACATGACCTAATAAAAGAAGGAATCATATAATGGCAAAAAAGGATGTTAATGAGATGTCTTTTTTAGACCATCTTGAAGATTTACGCTGGCATTTAATCCGAATTTGTTTGGCGGTAATCATTGTAGCCACATTGGCTTTTATTTTCAGTCGCTTCATTTTTGAAAAAATTGTTTTTGCTCCGTTGGACATGAGCTTTCCAACCTATCACTTTTTATGCAATGCTGCTAATTTTATTGGGGTTAACACTACATTTTGTGCCGAAAAAATGCCCATGATAATCCAAAACCGAACCATGGCTGGTCAATTTTCAGCAGATATCTGGACAGCTATTTTAGGCGGCTTCGTCATCTCATTTCCTTATGTTATTTATCAACTTTGGAAATTTATTAGTCCAGGATTACATGCAAACGAACGGAAACACTCGCGTGGCTTTATCATCATTTCATCGCTTTTGTTCTTCATCGGTGTGTTGTTCGGCTATTACATTGTAACCCCATTATCCCTAAACTTTTTGGCCAACTACAGCATTTCTGAAATTGTTGACAACCAAATAGACATCAGTTCTTACATTGCATTGGTAAGGTCTTCAGCTTTGGCTTCAGGGTTGATTTTTGAGCTGCCCATTATCATTTATTTCCTGACAAAAATTGGCTTGGTGACCCCGGAGATATTAAAGAAATACAGAAAATACGCTTTGGTTATTGTTTTAATTCTTTCGGCCATCATCACACCACCAGATATTGCCAGTCAGGTTATTGTGGCCATTCCAATCCTAGTACTCTACCAAGTAAGTATTTATATTTCAAAAATTGTAGTTAGAAACCAAAAACGCAAAGCCAAACAACATGTCTGATATAGTCAAAGAATTCAACGATTATCGTTCTAAAATGAATGATGAAATTTTGGCCGACAACAATAAAGTTATCAAACGCATTTTCAATTTAGATACCAACGCTTACGCGGAAGGCGCCTTAGATGTAAAAACCAAAGAATTGCTTGGCTTAGTGGCTTCGGCAGTTTTAAGGTGCGATGACTGTATAAAATATCATTTGGAAACCAGCCATAAATTAGGATTGAAAAAAGAAGAAGTTGTTGAAGCATTAAGCATTGCTACTTTGGTTGGCGGCACCATAGTCATTCCGCATTTACGTCGTGCTTATGAATTTTGGGATGCCCTAGAGTCCAATAATTAAACAAAAATCACGTTATTGCAATTATGATTTTAAAAGCCGAAAACTTAATGAAGTCCTACAGTGGACGAAAAGTAGTAAAAGATGTTTCCTTAAAGGTTGAACAAGGTGAAATCGTTGGCCTTTTGGGACCAAATGGTGCGGGAAAAACAACGTCCTTTTATATGATTGTTGGATTGATAAAACCTAACGGCGGACATATTTATTTAGATAATACCGAAATAACCAAATTCCCTATGTACAAGCGTGCCCAAAACGGTATTGGGTATTTGGCGCAGGAAGCCTCCGTTTTTAGAAAATTAAGTATAGAGGACAATATTTTAAGTGTGCTGCAACTCACCAAATTGAGCAAAAAAGAACAGCACCACAAAATGGAATCGCTTATTGAGGAATTTGGTTTGGGCCATATTCGTAAAAGTCGTGGTGACTTATTGTCTGGAGGCGAGCGCCGTAGAACCGAAATAGCACGTGCATTGGCAACCGACCCTAATTTCATTCTTTTAGATGAACCATTTGCGGGTGTTGACCCCGTTGCTGTTGAGGACATTCAGCGCATTGTAGCCCAGCTAACCAAAAAGAATATTGGCATCCTTATTACAGACCATAACGTGCAAGAAACCCTTGCTATTACAGATAGAACTTATTTGATGTTTGAAGGAAGTATCCTTAAAGCGGGCGAACCCGCAGAACTCGCCAATGACGAGATGGTACGTAAAGTATATTTAGGGCAGAATTTTGAATTGCGTAAGAAGAAGATAAGGGATTAGATTAAAGACTTTTTTAATACTGTTTTGTTAATAAGTCATTAAAAAGTCTATTCTTATATTCCTTAAAGTTGTCATGTGGATTTTTGGACTTTCCTAGGAACTTTTTCTTCATTCTTGGGAATTTTATCATTTTTAAAAAATGATATTTCGATTGTTAACTATTTTAAAAAATCAACAAAGTTGTTATGTTATTATCATATCAAGTGTAGATTTTAAAAAAAACCTTAATGTTTAACAACCAACTTCTTAGTTCCCAAATTATTATCGCTTCTTAATAACCGAACAAAATAAACACCATTTGATAATTTAGAAGTATTTACTTTTTGGTTGTTGGTTAAGTTTTCAATGTCATTAACCAACCTTCCATGAACATCAAATATTTTGATATCAACAGTTTTAATATTTGAATTAAAACTTAAAATAACCTCATTATTGGCCGGGTTTGGCAAAATAGAAAACCTGTTTGCATCAAATTTCGTGGTATTTAAAGGCGTGCCAATAAACTGAAGTTTAGTTACCGCGCCGTTGTCCGTAATCGTATAAATGATCAGTCCATCAGGATCTAAGGCCACATCCCTAAAACGCTCACTATCAGAATGGAATTCCTCATATGTTCCATCTTCCAAGGCAGAACCATCAGCATTCAGTTTTGTCCGAATGATCAATCCTGTTTTTAATGTTGGTATTAGCAGTGAAGTCCCCCAGCCCGGAATCTTTCCACCTTCATAAATATCAATACTTGCCGGCGCCACGGTTGGCCATCCTGAGGAGCTTCCTGATATGGGTTCTGTTGCCAAAGTGGTGTTGTAAGTACCTATTGGCGGCATAAAATTGAGCATGCCAGTTGCCGATGTCGATTCTTCTATTGGAGCCTCAGGGCAATTGGCAATGATATTGCTGTACGAACCACATTCGGATGGATAAGCCGACCAATTGCAATAAGCATATCCCATATCGTCATTATAACCAGCAATTAAAGGCCATCCATAATTTTTCCCAGATTCAATAATATTTAATTCATCATCAGTTTTATCGCCATGTTCAGAGGAGTACAATCTTCCATTTGAACCGAACACCAATCCTTGGGCATTTCTAAATCCGTAGGCATACACATAACTTCTAACACCGTTGAGTTCAGGGTTGTCTGAAGGTATACTCCCGTCCAAATTCAACCGAAGTATTTTGCCTTTATAATCGGAATAATCGGTTGGGCTTGTTGGTAAATATTGAGCTCTGATTTCAATACAAGCCTTGCTTCCCCTATTGGCGGCAAAATCACCAATGGTCCAATAAATTTTTAAATCGGGCCCTATAACTATTTTGCCTGAAGTGTGGTCGTTATTCGCTTCAATACCGTCAATAATCGTGGTCGCAGAACCACTATCAAAGGTTCCTGCTCCAGAATTGTAAGTATATCGAGCTATGCGAAATGCAATAGGCAACCCCAAACTTGACGTTGCATCATAAGTGTAAAGCAAATAAACATAGTTGTTGATGGACGTATTTATGTCAGCGTACAAATCAGGGTGAATGGCCATGCCCATCAAGCCATTTTGACTCGCATTCTGCAACACCAAACTAGAAAGGTTCAACATTTCTGTTTTTGTTCCAGTTGAAGGATTGACCTTAACCAATTTTTTGCCCTCGCGTTCTGTTATCCACAAATTTCCGTCAGGGCCATACAACATGGTGTTTGGTTTTGCTAAAGCCCCATTAGCCGTTAAGTTTGTAACTGTCCAATCTGGACCTGAAGTAACTGGAGTTTGAGCCCAAAACATTTTAAAAAATAGTACGGCTAAAATGAGGAGTTTAATTTTCATGGCTTACAGATTTAATTTTCTTTATTAATTTCTTGCTCGTGCTCTTTCAATAGTTTCTTTTGGTATCGTCCCTGAACAATGTCGGTAATAATCAAAACAGCAATTACGAAATAAAAGGTTGTTTTACTCATATGCTCAATATGGTTTCCAAAGATTTGTAAATGTGCCAATTCGCCACCTTCGGTAACCAACATAATACCTACTATAAATAATATAAAGAGCCCTAAAACTTCATACATTCTATTTTTGGCCAAGAAATTGGAAACTTTATCGGCCAGCCAAATCATCATCACCCCACTTATTAAAATAGCTGTTGCCATCACCCAAATAACATCGGTTAAGGCAATGGCACTTAAAATAGAGTCGAAAGAGAACACAAGATTCATAATAACAATCATGGTAATTACTTTACCCACAGAACTCTTTGATGCATCTTCAACATTATGCGCAACATCATGAATGGCAATCATATGCCAAATCTCTTTCATAGCCGTATAAATGATGAAGACCCCACCTCCAAGAACGATTAAACTGTGTATATTAAATTGACCAAGAATAACATCTTCAAAATCAAATCCAAAAATGGGATCTTGAAACAATTCTATAACCTGAAGGAGAACAACTAAAAGTACAATGCGCAACACTATGGCAAGCAAAATACCCACTTTGCGCACATACGATTGTTTTTCTTTTGGTGCGCGTTTACTTTCCAGTGAAATGTACAACAGGTTGTCAAAACCCAAAACAGCTTGCAACAGCACTAACATGAGTAGTGTAAAAATGTTCTCGACCATAAATGAAAATTATTTTGAAGTTAAATTGTCTAAAACCGACATAGATATGTAAACTAAGATTATTATTGGGATGGCGGCAAATTTTAAAACAATGAGCAGGACTAAACAAAGCATGATAAAAATATAACGGGTTGCATTGTTTTTAAAACTGAAATCCTTGAATTTTAAAGCGAACAACTTAATGTTTGAATTCAACAAGTAGCAACTTAAAATGGTCAATGTAATTAAGAACCATTGGTTTAAAATTATACCGTTAATGGCATCGTTATTCTGAAATTCTAAAATTAAGGGCAACGATATTATGAGCAGCGTGTTTGCAGGTGTGGGCAACCCTTTGAAATAAGTTTGCTGGTCTTCATCAATATTAAATTTTGCCAGTCTGTAGGCAGAAGCTAGCGTAATAAACAATCCGAAAAATGGCAAATAACCACCACCTGTTAATTCATACAATGAAGTTTGAAAATCATTGTGATAATTATCCAGCCAACCAACCTGAGTCAAACTGAACAACTTAAACATCACAATACCTGGCACCACGCCACTGGTTACCATATCGGCCAAAGAATCTAGTTGCAAACCCAAGTCACTTTGTACTTTTAATTTTCTTGCCGCAAAACCATCAAAAAAATCTAAAAATATCCCAACAAACACAAAAAGAGCAGCAACTACAAAGTTCTCGTTGACTGCCAAAACAACCGCAATACATCCACTCAATAAGTTTAAAAGCGTCAAAGCATTGGGTATGTGTTTTATCATAAGATGGATTGTTTCTGTAAAAATAGCAAACAATTTTCGTCTAAAGCAAGCAATAAACAATATCTGTTACAATTTGAAGTTTATAGGTTTATAAATTATGTGCATATTTGTAAAAAAATTGCGATTGAGACTTTACATCACCACATTGATTTGTGCCGTATCCGTAACCTTGTTCAGCCAAACCACTAGAAAGTATTCTAATGAGTTTATGAATATAGGCGTTGATGCCGCTGCATTGGGGATGAGTAGTGCCGTAACGGCACATACGGCCGATGTGAATTCTGGTTATTGGAATCCTGCTGGGTTATTAAAATTGGAAGATAACCAATTGGCATTGATGCACTCCAGTTATTTTGCAAATATTGCCAATTACGATTATGCCGCTTTTGCCATGCCATTGGATAACGAAAGTGCCGTTGGAATTTCATTAATCCGTTTTGCCGTTGATGATATTTTGAACACCACCCAACTTATTGACGAACAAGGCAATATCAATTATGATAGGATTAGCTTATTTTCGACAGCCGATTATGGTTTAACATTTTCATATGCTAGGTCATTACCGGTTCAAGGCCTTAACTACGGTGTTAATGCCAAAGTTATCAGAAGAATTATTGGTGACTTTGCCTCTTCTTGGGGATTTGGACTGGATTTAGGAATTCAGTTTGAAACTGACAACAATTGGAAATTTGGCGTGATGGCCAGAGATATTACAACCACATTTAATGCTTGGGCTATTGATGAGAATGAGTTTGAAACTATAAGAAATGCTGTTGAAGGACAAAATCAAGAACTACCTGAAACTACCGAAATCACCATCCCGAAATTGCAACTTGGGATTTCTAAATTGGTTGATTTCAACTACGATTACACCCTTTTGACTTCATTGAATTTGAATGTTCGTTTTGAAGAAAACAACGATATAATTTCTACTTCGGTGGCCAGTATAAATCCGGCATTGGGTTTTGAATTCGGTTATATTGACATGGTGTATTTACGAGCGGGCATGGGTAATTTTCAAAATGAGACCCAATTTGATAATTCCGAGCAATTAAGTTTTCAGCCCAGTTTTGGTTTAGGCTTTAAATACAATGGTATTCAAATAGATTATGCTTTTACAGATATTGGCGACCAAAGTGTGGCTCTATATTCAAATGTATTTTCACTGAAACTTGATTTTAGTATCTTTAGATGAGCGCATAATGGGCAGTTGGCAAATTGTGGTGATTATTATATTGATATTAGAATAACAAACCCTTAGTTTACAAACTTTAAAATTGATGAAAAAAATACTATTATTTTTCATTTTCGTTTTTCTATTTTCTTTTTCCCGGGCCCAAGAAATCCAGTTGTCTCCTAACGCTGAAATAAGCGTTCTTACCGTTGGCCCAGGCCCCTCGCTGAACGATGCCTTTGGACACAATGCGTTTCGTATTAAAGACCCAAAAAATGGTATTGATGTTACTTATGGTTATGGTGAATACGATTTTGATGCGCCAAACTTTTATCTAAAATTCGCTCAAGGTAAACTGAACTATCTAATTAGTAAAACAGATTTTAATAGGTTTTACCAAGTTTACAGGTATTACAATCGCTCTATAAAAGAACAAACTTTAAATCTTTCGGAAGCTGAAAAACAAAAGTTATACGATTACTTGATCAACAATTATAAACCTGAAAACAGAGCTTATTTGTACGATTTCTTTTTTGACAACTGTGCCACCAAAATTAAAGATGTCGCCCGCTTTGCTTTGAACAACAACATTAAATTCAACTTACCAGAAGATTATAAAGAGGCTACCTTTAGAACGATGATTCAGAAGAATCTGAACAAAAATTCTTGGGGAAGCTTGGGCATAGATATAGCCTTGGGTTCAGTAATTGATAGGCAAGCAGCCGCTGAAGACCATATGTTTTTACCTAAAAATATTTATGCCTTTTTTGAAAACGCCTCCATAAAAAATGGTAAAGAGCCTTTGGTGAAAAATAGCCAAATTATTTATACCAAAAAGAAAATTCCAATTCCGAATTCTTTTCTAACCAGTCCCTTATTCATTTTAGGTTTAATTGGGCTGTTTATTATTTATATAACCTATAAGGATTACAAAAATACTACCCGGTCAAAATGGTTGGACGTTACACTTTTTAGTCTTAATGGCATTATTGGAATCTTTATTCTATTGCTTTGGTTTGCAACTGACCACAAAGGCACCCACCAAAACTACAATTTGCTTTGGGCGTTTGCACTCAACATTTTAGTCATTGGTCAGTTATTCAAAAAGAAAGTTAGTGGATGGTTTATAAAATACATTAAACTCCTAATTATTCTGCTCTGCCTGCTAACGCTTCATTGGATTATTGGCGTGCAAGTATTTGCTATTGGATTGATTCCTTTATTAATTGCTTTGGGGGTTAGATATTTGTTTTTAATAAAACATTATTCTACAAACCGATAGTCTTATTCAACTATTGCCCACGGAAGAAAATTACCGTACTCAACGTTTTTATCAATATGTTCATATCAAGGAAAAAACCTCTGTGTTTGATGTAGTATAAATCATATTGAAGTTTTAGTAAGCTATCATCAACCGAAGAGCCATACCTTGTTTTTACTTGTGCCCAGCCTGTAAGCCCCGGTTTAACGATGTGCCTGGTTTCATAAAACGGAAGCATTCGAGATAATTCCTTAACAAAAAATGGACGTTCAGGCCGAGGGCCAATCAAACTCATTTCACCTTTTAATATATTAATGAACTGCGGAATCTCATCCAACCTTGTGTGTCTTAAAAATTTTCCGAAGGGTGTTATTCTAACATCCCTCTTTTTTGCCCAAACCGCCCCAGATTTTTCAGCATTTTTAATCATGGTTCGGAACTTGACAATCTTAAAAACATTTCCACTTTTACCTACCCTATCCTGTAAATAAAAAAGGGGGCCACGATTACCCAAAAGGTTGCCCAGAACAATTAATGGTAAAAATGCAATTCCCATTAATAATCCTGCAACCGAAATCAAAACATCAAAAAGACGATGAAAAAAAAGATAAAATTTGTTTTGATTATTTCTACTAAAAGGAAAATATCGGTAAAAATCCTTGCCCACAAACTGTACCGGGATACGCTGGGTCAAATCTTCATAAACTTGAGTATATTCGTTTATTGGCAAGCCCTCCTCCAACAACTTTATTAATGTATAATAAATTTCAGAAGTTATATTTTCTGTGCTATAACTGGCTACCACAATTTCTGATAAATTCTCTCTCTCTACAACTTCTTGAATTTCATTAGAACGGTATTCAGGTATTCCTTTGAACTTTACGCCTTTATTTTTACTCAGTTCGCAATTCACAAACCCCACTATTTTATAATTGGGGTCTGAGCTTTTAAACGTGTCAATAATAGTTTGGATGTTTGAAGTTTCTCCAATAATAAGCACCCTTTTGTAAAACCGAGGTGAAAAAATAAACGAAATATAAGCCCAACGCCACAAAAACAAAGGCGCTAAAATTGAAAAATAAAAAAACAGAATTTGTAAACGGTTATCGGGTAAAACCGGTGTAAAAAATGGGGTTAAAAAATAAAACAGTACGGTTGTTGATACTGTAAATACGATACTGGTTGAAATTTTTTCAATTTTACTAGATTTTTGTAGGTCATAAAGCTCAAAAATCGTCCCGAAAATGGACATATAAAGTATGAGCACAAATACCCATGTCCAATTTTCTTTTGTTATTTTGAAATAATCAAAATTAAAGGTGTTTCCAACAAAATATAATAATGCCAGTATGAAAATAATATCAAAGACACGAAGAAGAATTTTACGTTCTGATAAGTTAAAGTGAATGCTGTTCTTGGACATTAATAGTTGATTTGAGCGGTTTAAAGATACTAAGTAATTTTTACACTGGCCAAAATTACTACAAAACCAATAAGTAGTGCTTATTGGTATAACTTGTTAGGTCTACAATAACAGTAACAAAAACATCAATATCTGTTATAATACCCTTTTAACTATGAGCTAGTTTCTTTCTTAACTGAGGCTTATCATATGTTACATGTAATAAACTTAGAGCATATATAAACGACGGAGCTGCAATACGCATCGCTGAATGGTTAATAGTAAGCAACCAAAAAATATAAAAAGAATAAAAAAACAGGTTTGTTTTATTGTTTAACCTATAAACCAAAGGTGTTAAGAGTAGAATTAAAAAAGCAATAACACCCAGTAAACCGTGCTCTGCAATAATCCTGCTCATTTCACTGTGTGAAGCTGCCTCAACACCTGTTTCGGTCATCCGTTCTTCCTTTACTTTACCGACCCCAATTCCCAAAAAGGGATGCTCCATAAACTCTCCAAATTCAAAAGCCAATAAATCGATTCTTCCAGTAGTAACATCTTCTTTCTCTCTTCCAGCAGCATCTTGATTCGCATAGCGTTTATCTAAAAACCCACTGGTTTGAATAGAACTGACTACCCATACAAGCGCTACCATTAATAAAAAAAATAATGCAGAAAATTTAATTTTAAACTTTGTCTTAAAATTAGCCTTCACATAATACAATCCCAAAAAAAACAGAATCATTACTACGGCAGTAATAACGCCACCTCGGCTAAATGTTACAAGCGCCCTAAATCCGAATATCCCCAATAATAACAAGTCGAATATCCTATGGAACAACAATTCTTTTGATATAAAAAACTTGGCTGCCGAAACAAAAATTCCTATTCCTAAAACAGTGGCTACTTGATTGGGACCAAAACCACCGGAAGTTGCAAAACTTGAACCTGTGCTTGTAATTACCTCTTGTAAATTAGGTGTGTATAAAAACAAATAAACAGCCATACTCACTAAAGGCATCAAAAAAGCTATTAATATCAATTTTAACTGATTAAAGCGTATAACTCTCTTATAACAATAAACAGCTGTTATACCTAAACAAACAGGACCACTTAAATTAAAAGCAACTGCACGCCTTATATCCGATTCAAATCCTAATGAACTCACAGCCACGTAAATTCCCGGTATCAACAGCAAAATATATATGACATAAATAAGTGCTCTATTTGAAAAGCCATTGCTAAGTAAGCCCAACCCCACAAACGCAATAATTAAATATTTACTGGCTTCGTAAAAAACAGTACCACCGTTCATTCTTAAAAACACCTCACTACCCACAACATAAGCGCAAGCCAATAGAATATAAAATGTTTTATATCTTTTGGAAGCCATTAAAATCTTATATCCAAAAAAGAACGTACTTAATAAAAAATAACCCAATGCTAGTGGTCTGTACAAAAACACACCAACCCCCAAGAGAACATGAAAAATGAGTAATTTATAATAGATGGACAACTTCATGAATCATATTTTTTATAAATCCCCATCAATTTCTCAATAGTAGTATCTTTAGAAAATTTTCGGGTTACTTTTTCTTTTAAATTATGTCCCATAGACTGCCTAAACTCTTTATTTTCAACTAAGTGCACTAAAGCCTCTACCAACAGATCTTCACGCTCTGGTTGAATCAATATCCCTTCTTCAATATCAGACACAACCTTTTTGCAGTCCCCTACATTAGTAACAACAACAGGCAACCCTACCAATCCATATTCCAGTAAGGCCAAAGGTAAACCTTCTGATTTTGATGCTAACACACCTATATCGCATTGCTTTAAAATATTTAGCGTATCAGGGCAACTGCCGTATAAAAAAACATGGTGTGTTAAATTATTTTCAGGAATAAATGTTTTAATAGTATAAGAGTACCCATCTTCAAAATCCTGACCCACAAGGTGCAAACTCCAATCATCATGCTTTTCCTTCAACACCTTAAAAGCTTTTAACAAATTGATATGGTCTTTCTGGGGTCTCAAATTGGCCAAACAAATGACACGCTTACCAGAGTCCCCTTTCAACTCGGTAACACATTTTGTATGTTTTAACTGTGCAAAATTTGGCAAATAACTTACCTCATTTACTTTCAGGTACTTTTTCACCCATTCTTCTAATGTTATATTAACACAAAAAACATGATTAAAAAACAGAGCACAAAATCTCAAAGCCCATTTTGGCCGCTCGTTTAAAAATTCACTATCCCCATAATGATCATGCCAAACCAAAATAAGTTTGGGGTTTAGTAGTTTTATCATAGTTCCTAAAAAGAAAGAAGACGCATGTGCATGAACTATTGTAATTTGATGCTTTTTAATATAGCTTTTGAGCTTAAAAATAGCTTTTAAATCCAAAGTTGATTTTTTATTCAAAAACAAATAACCAACATCATCTAAAAGCCCATTTTTTAATAATCCTTCTTTTCTGGTTGCACACAAAAAAGAACCATCAACATGATTTAACAATACGTTTGCATAATTTACAGCCACCCGCTCTGCACCTCCCAGTTGCAGAGAATCTATTAATTGTAAAACCCTCATCAATAGCTTATTAATTTTGATATTTCCTTTTCAAAAACATCTAATGTATAGTATTGAGACCATTTAGTAGCTGCTACAGACATATGTTGCAATCTAGTCTGATCACTCAAATGCTCTTTTACCGCATTTGTGGCACCATCTAGTTCACCTGCGATCAAAATACCCCTTTTTCCATTACCAAGCATTTCGGGAACACAAGATACGGGTGTTGCTATGGGAATACATCCAAAAAACATGGCTTCCGCAACGGCCTTTGGCCAACCCTCTGACTTTGATGGTAATATTAAAAAATGGGCTGTTTTTAAAGACTCTTTTATGACAGCTATTCGCTGATTTCCATAGCACGTTACTATCCTTTCCAGATGATTGTCTCTAATATATTGCTCTAAATCATTTCTTAAGATGCCATCGCCATAAATATCTAAAGTTACTTTTCTTGCCTGTCGATGTAATGCTTCAACAATTTTAATAGCCCATAGCGGCCGCTTACCTTCCACCAAACTCCCCATAAAAACAAATTTTAAATCCCCAAGATATTCTCTTTTAACAGGAATTTCTATTTCTGAATCTCTAAAAGTAGCCGTGAAAAATGGTTTGATATTTTTAGATTGGTTTTCCCAATGTCCATACACTAAAACCTTGATGTTTTTGGTTAAAAAGGTATTACTCAACACCCATTTCTGAAATCTAAAACTTAAAGGCTGTTTTGCTTTGGGTTGCCAATTTCCTGCATATTTCGCTGTCTTTAACTTATGCGGAAAAAATATTTGGACTAAACAACCTAGTAAGCCTATGTTCCCAGGGCATCGTAAATGGATATGGTCTGCCCTCAAACACGCTTTGAATATATGAATACTGATTTTTGGTATAGCCAACAATGAAATCATAGCACGTTTAAAACTTGTAAAAGCGATGGACGGAATTTTTGTGAATGTCATAGCACTATGCTGATAAGCCATATCAATATGTGCTGGTTGCCCATTATTACATGGTGCAACAACCTCAACGTCATCTACATACTTTAACCATACATTCATTTCCCGCACATAAGGCGCATAACCAAACCATTGTTTATTTTGCCGCTTGTGCATTACATGTGTTATGATTAAAAACCTCATCTTTCTACTTTAGGTGGGGTAAAGATAATGGAAAACCAACCAACCGTGCGCCCTATACTTTCTGTTAAAGCTTCCTTTCTTTTAGATGTAGTCAAAACGTTTATTGCTCTTATTTTAGTTAATAACAAAGCAGTTATATGCCATTTAAAACGCGCTTTAAATGATGGATTTGCATATTTAACACGCCAGACGTACCAACCGTTCCTAACCACCATCTTACCATATTTAAACTGGTTTGGTCTGCCTGAATCTTCATGATAATGGGAAAGTCTGGCATTCGTGTTAATATATAAGTGCCCTTGTTTAGCCAATCGCAATGAGAAATCGGCATCCTCATACAACCCATAACCCTCAAAATAGGTTGAAAACTGTAATGTTTTAAATACTTCCCTTTTATATGAAGACACACCGCCCATAATTTGCTCTACTGGATAGATTTTACTTGATGGCGGTAAAAAACTAATGGAGCGCCCATGAGAAAATGTGGGCATGTAACCTGGTGGCACATCGGGTAACAATCCGAAAAAACGACGAATTTTAAAACGTGTAGGCTCAGCGCGCATCCAGCCATCATAATAAAATGAATCTGGATGATTTAGTTTATCGGAAAACTTCCACTCTACTTCATTGGCAATATAACCTCCCACTGCTAAAGCTTTCGGGTATTGTTTATATGTCTCTATCAAATATTGAAAATACTGAGGCTCTAAAACCACATCATCATCTAAAAAACAAACTACTTCCGAAGATTTACTTAACCGATGAACACCAAAATTCCGCTGTTTGGTTAAGCCTCTGTCTTTTTCTGAAACTCTATAATATGTTAAATTCTTAAAGACATTTGACTTTAAAGCAGTTTCAGTTTCCGTATTTGTTGAACCATCTATAATTAAAATCTCATCCGGATACACCGTTTGTTTCCCAACCGATTGCAATAATTTTAGCAGTGGTTTTTGGCGCATATAAGTGCATATAATTAACGAAACCCTCATGGTGATTTAATCGATTTTAAGTGATGGGCATATTTTAAACTTTGCTGCCATTGTTTTTTGAACACCTTAAAATATGTAAACGGATTTCTAATGGATTGATTTTTATAATATTTTAAAAACAATACGGTTTTATATCCCAACCGTTGTTCTTTTGTTTTGTGCAATAATTGAAACAACATCACTGTTGGGGACGGTTTTGGCTGAATCATATCTTCTTTCCAAGGTAGCATCGGCTTTGTTCGAAATCCGCCAATGGGAGCTTTAAGATGTTTTAAGGAGATTTCCGGATAATATATAATATCTGTCCCCTTATTTCTTAACTGTGCTCCAAAGTCCGAATCTTCACCAAAACCATGTTCATATCCTAAATTAAAAGTAATATTACCCAATGCCGATGTTTTTACAATACTGCATCCAGAACCAAAGGCTGACCATTGTATCGGGATTTTTATCTTTTCTATTTCATTTTCTGCTTTGCAACTTAACGTAATGGCTTCGATACCATGGCATATCATATAGCTTGTACTCTCATAAAGCGCATTACTTTGTAACCTAACATCATCATCAGCAAAAAAAGCAAATTCAGAAATGACCTCTTTCAACGCCTTATTTCTTGCATTGCATGCCCCAGTTTTATGCAGAAAATGATGCTTAATATTAAAAGGCCAAGATTCCGTTTTTAAATAATCTAAATCAGAAACACTGCCTTTTAAGGGGTTTTGCTCCACAATGATGACATTTTCAGGGAGCAAGGTTTGTCCCCTTAAATCACACAACACATTGTACAGATAGGCTTTTCTACCGATGGTCGGAATGATAACATCCACAGTTGTTTTATCTGTTACTTTTTCAGAAGACTTTATGTCTATCGAATTAAAATCAACAGACAAATACCTATTCTTGACAAAACACAGTGCATAAAGAAACGGAAGAAGCCAAAACTTTCTTTCGTATAGGATACCATTCAAGACCAATAAATAAAGCCATCGGGTTTTATAATGTTGTTTTACAAACTTAAAAAGGGTTAACATTTGAGATTTTGGAGCCACTGAAGAATTATGCTCTAAAATTAAATTGGGTTCTGAATAACAAAACAAACCAAGTGGTATCGCCAGTTTCGCCAATGAATTTAAATAATAATCAAAATTGGAATCCTGTGGTATTTGATCCTTCACAAGCAATAAGACAGACGCATGTATCGCCCCTACCGTACTGCTCATTTGCCAAGTGGGGTATGATACGTTCTTGTTGACCTTTATAAAGGAAGACATATCAACATAGCCTATTTGCTCGTTCAAAAACAAATGTTCTCCTGCCCCAAATGACAGCATTAACCGGTTATGGTGAAATCTGGATTCCAAAAACTTTAAATTCAAAGTTGGTTTACAGCTTACATGGCACCAGACAATCTTTTCATCTGGAAACTGATTTGCCAACACATGTAATGTTCTTGATAGTGAGAGGTGTTTGTTAAAATCCAAATGCTGATTGCCTTCGACAACTATCTCATGAACCTTATTATTTAAATGATAAATTACAACCACCCCCTATTTAAGTATTTGATTATAGAATGCCAAGCTTTGCTTCGCCACAATTTCCATACTAAACCTCTCTAAAACTTTCTCTCTAGCGGCTTTTCCAAATTGTTTTTGCTTAACGGGGTTATCAAGCAATTCCATAATACAATCGGCATACTGCATATGATTTTTTGGATTAACCAAAAACCCTTCTTTGCCATCTTCAATCATCTCATTGGCCCACCCAATGTTTGATGCTACGATGGCCTTTTCCATGGCCATGGCCTCTAACCATGAAACAGGTAATGCCTCAGCAAAAGACGGAAACACACAAACCGTTGCATTTTTTATAAGCTCATGGATTTCAGAATAGGCAACAGCTCCCAAATAATTGACTTGCTTTATAGCCGACTCATCAAACAAGGGTTGCATTAATTGCCATGTTGATGAAGACCCCGTTTTAATATCAGTACTATCCTTACCAACAAGAAATAATCTAGCTTTAGAATTATTTTTATGAACCAAATTGAAAATTTTAGCCAATTCCAATAGGCCCTTTTTTCGTATTAAGGTTCCAAAATAGAGAATCGTTTGTTCTTCACTAGTCTCGATGTTTTTTGCACCAAATAAACTGGTATCAATACTATTCGGAATTACCCTAAAATCTCTTTTCAGTCCAAATAAGGTATTGGTCAATTTTCCAGTAAACGCACTAACACTTATAATGCCATCTGCCCTAACGAGAGCTCGCCTCTCCAAAAACTTATTTTTAAATTTAACGGGGCGCTGCTCCAAATGACAAAAATAGGTGTCACTACCATTTTCTCTAATAACCAGTGGGCATTTCAGATTTACAAAGGCTGTAAACCCCGTCCAGTCGGGCGCTTCAACCAACTCTATTTTACCCGATTCGTATAAGGAGTTCAGTAACCTTTCTACCTTTTTTTGAGTAAGAATCAGAGACAAGCCTTTTACTTTTATGTTTTTTATTTTGTAAAAATGAATGTTTTCGTCAATAAAATAATCATCACACTCTTGCCCATAAACAAAGATACTGATGTCATGGCCCAAACCAACCAAAGCATTTGCCAAATTAAAGATACTCGTTCCAATACCGCCCGACTTGCCTGTTTTAGGGTGGGGATATTCCGGTGTTAGAAAGGCGATGTTCATTGTTGCAGCTCTTATAAATAATTAAGCCATTTCGATAATTTCCTTGATCCTACAATTATACCTATTCTAATTAAAAATGAATGGCTTTTTCTATTAACTGGTTTAAATGCTTTCGTTTTTTTCTTAGAGTCCCAAATGTTCTTAGCTCCTATTTCTTCAAAAAAAGAAGAATTAATTACATCAATGCTATTAATTTCCTTTTTTATTTCTTGTATAGATTTTGGCGTATTAAACTTAGTCTTTAAATCCTTTAACACGACTTCATTTTGATTCACTAAATCTTCATACCTCAAAATGTAAAATTTACTAAAAGCAGGTGGACTCTTCATTATAGTTTTGCTTACCTTTTTTGAATAAAAATAAGGATACAAACCCATGTGCTTACCTATTATTTTAAATACATCCTTCCAATTGTTTTTTTTGAATCTCATAGATTTAAAAATAGATCCAAAAACATCTTTAGGGTTTCTGATTAGCAATATATGAATATCATCTGGAAAGACTTTTACTAGATGATTTACTCCTTCAAAAGAAGTGTTTTTTATCATCACATATTCTGAATCGGATTTTGAAAGGATTGATTCTCTAATTTTACTTAAAATTATTTCATTAAAAAAATCTTGATCTTTTTTATGATAAATTTTTTGGTAAACACTATCATACTTATTCAAGAAATTAGACAACCTAGTTTCACTATGACCATGAGCTAAAACCTGATGGTTTGTAAATATCTTAATAACTTCGGAAGCAAAATTATGCCCTGTTCTTGGAAAGTAAGAATTTAAGAAAACTATCTTTTGGTTATTGCTCATTTAAAATATCTTTTATTGTTTTCCAAATATTTTCTGATGCATGCTCGGGTTCTTTACCTGCAACAATACTGAACCATTTTTTTCCTTCTTTAACATTTGACAATTCTCCATCTAAAATCCGTTTTACCAAATTTTTCAAATCATTTTTATCAGTACAAAAAATAGCGGCATTTTCATTGGGCATGCTCCTAAAATGCACATAGTTGTAATTTTGCCCGATGTCACGAATCCCTTGCTTCAATTGAGGCTGCTCATAATTATAGTAAATACAAGGTTTGTTGTGCAACACAAAATCAAATACAGTAGACGAACATACGTTAGTAACGAACTCACTGTGTTCACAAACATTATAAAGCATTTTAAAATCTTCTTTTGTTGGAAGAATTTCATTCCATTTAGTCCCCGCTTGCTTCCAAAAGGGATCAATAACCTTAACAATATCATTATTTTTTTCTAAAATAGTATTGTATCTATCCGTAAAATCTACAGGGCATTTTCTATAAATAATGCCCAAATTATAGCCTTGGGTATTTAAGCTTCTCACAGCATTAGCTAAATCTTCCAGATAATATTGATCTAAGGGTGAGGTTGTTTCATCATCACCAGAAAAACATATATACCTTTTGTTGGTATTCAAATTGTATGACTTGAAAAAATCTTCACGGGATACTTTTAAACTTAAATCAAAATGTGGCTCAAACTGCGGTGTCCCAGTTACAAAAATTTGGTTTTCTTTCACGAACGGATAATATTGTAACACCTGCGTTTTCATTAAATCACTCCAAACACAATAAAAATCGGTTTCAACTACTTGCATCGCTTTGGGCACATTATCCCAAGAATATACAAAAGCCACTGTGGGTATACCTAAATCTTTAGCTGCCAGCAGTGTACTTATAGATTGTGAAGCCCTTTGGGTAGTACAGAACACCAAATCTGGCTTATGTACTTCTAACTGCTTTTTGCAATATAGATACTTTGAAGTGGATCGTTCCAAATCATTTATTTTTTTCCGAATACGTTCTATTCCCTTTTCTGAATTATTAAGACCTATTAAAACCTTTACAAACAATGTTTTAAAAGCATTTTTAAATCCTTTATATGAAAATGGAAATTTATATGTTGAATACACCCCATCTTTGAATTTTTTTTCAGAAACATTAAGTTCTATATGCTTTCTAGCCCTTAAGTACAAAGATGTTAAAGGATGATTTCTATGGTTTTCAATTTTAACTTCATTAAACCCCAAATTATCTTTTAATGAAAAAACCGTATTGTTCCAATACATAATATCAAAACCCTTTTCCTCTCCAATTTGCTTGAAATCCGTAAATGCAAAATTCCTCAACCCAACTCCATCTGGAAATAAAACGAATATTTTTCTTTTCATATAGTTTTTCTTCTAACCAGTAACAAGGACAAATAAAAAAAGGTAAAGTTTCCTTTGTAACACTAAAATCATCTAATGTTCTTTTTTTAATTTCTTAAGTTGCTCTTGCTCTATAGGCAAAATATCTTGGTTCTTAAATTTTAAAGCTCGGTAAACGGCATTTAAATCCCTAGTTAGTTTACGTAATCCCATAGGTTCTAAAGAAGCTGCATGGTCAGTTCCTTTCCAGGTTCTATCAAGGGTATAGTGCCTTTCAACAATATTAGCCCCTAATGTATATGCTGCAATGTCAACTGAAATTCCCAAATGATGTCCCGAAAAACCGATATCCTTGATATCGTTTCTATATTTTTCCATTAATATCTTAATATCCAAAAGACACACATCTTCAAACGGTACAGGATAGCCAGAAGTACAATTGTATAGCACCAAATCATTATTTCTTTCTTGCTTTTTGAAAAAAGTAACCAAATCGTCTATTTCAGTTTTAGTTGTCATTCCCGTAGAAACATGAATCTCTCCTTTATAATTTTCACAAAGCCATTCCATCATTTTAATATTGTTATTACACGCAGATGGAATTTTAATAAACTTTGGGCCCAATGAAGCAATTTCTTTAGCAGAAGTAACATCCCAAACCGATGAAGAGTAATCAATACCAATATCCTCACAAAATATTTTAAGTTCTTTATGTTGGTTAACATCAAACTCCAAATATTCCCTATGGGCTCCGTAAGTATCTCCATAAGAATTCGCGGGGTTTGGGTGTGGCTGGTAATACTGTTCTGCTGTTAAAAGCTCTTTGTTATTTCGCTTTTGAAACTTAACTGCATGGGCATTACAAAATATTTTAGCCACTTTAATAAGTTCTTTGGCAATTTCCATATCGCCTTTATGGTTACATCCTATTTCGGCAATAATGTATGGTTCTTGGTAGTTATTCATTTTTATTTTGAGGAAAACGCTTGTTATAATTTAAAATAAACTGACAGGCTTCACGAATGGCACCTGCACCAGAGTTTTTAGACAATACAATATCTGCATGGGTTTTAACAACATCTGTTGCATTGTTTGGCGTTAAAGACCAGCCTACACTACAAATATTTGCTAAATCATTAACATCATCGCCAACGTAAACAACATTGTTTATTGAAATATTATTATCTGAAATAATGTGCCGCAGTAACGTGTATTTATCTTTCACTCCCAAAAATACGTGTTCAATTTTTAATTTTTGCATACGTTTTGCAACCAACTCCGATTGCTCACTGGTCATTACCATAACTTCAACCCCAAATTCACGTAATATTTCCAGCCCCATACCATCACGCATATCAAAATTTTTGGAATGCTCGCCATCTTTGATACAGGTAATGGTGCCATCTGTAAAAACGCCATCTACATCCAAAATCAAATGAGTTATTCTTTCAAGTTTTTTCATTGTTTTTTGGCGATTAATCAACAATTGTTCAACCACTATCCAGTCGCTTTCCGAATCTATTTCCAAGAGCGACTCTTCGGGCATTCTTACTAGGCCCACCTTGACACCCAACCTATTTTGATATTTATTTAAAGCTTCCTTTGTTATAGTATAAACGGCTCCATTTTCAACTAATAGCCCTTCGAATTCCTGACGCCTTGGACGTTTTAAAGGATTGTAATTGATTGGTTTTCCATTACTATTCCATAAAAAACGATGCGTATTTACAACGGTTAAAGCTGAATCGTAATCTGCATTAAGTTTATCCAAACAGGCATTAATATCTGATTTTGTAGTGAATGGCGATGTAGCTTGTAATAAGCAGAAATCATCAAAATCATAGTCTATTTTTTGGCAGAATTCTAGTATGGCCGACTCAGTAGATGCTGTATCAGTAGCATTAATTTTACCACGCATTAATGCCTTTACCTTTGGTGTCCATTGGTATTCTTTATTTACAAAATCTATAACATCTTGATCATCTGTATAAATATATACGGCATCTAGATCTGAAAAAATAGCTTCGCCCAATACCCAAGTAAATAAAGGCCTACCGACCATTTTTCGCTTATTCTTATTTAGGATTCCTCTAGAACCCTTTCTAAGCGGAATAAAGCCTATTCTTTTCATTGCATTTATATTATAGAAATCAAATATATCGATTTCATTATTGTTTAAAAAGCCATTTAGTCACAAGACTATAAACTAAACCTTAATAATATTTAGGTAATGGTAATTCTGTACTTTTTTTTATACTCTTTTTATCTATAGGATTTCTGTACCTCATTAATTGGGGCAGAAAAAACAATATTTTGAACAGAGCGACTATGTATGCCTTAAAATAGCTCCAGTTCTTACAGCCATACTTTTTGAAGTTATGCCAAAATAATTTTGCTATTTTAAATAAAGGATTAGGGTAATAGACCAAATAATAAAAGGCTGTGTTTTTCAGTTGTTTTCCAAACCGGAAATAATTTCGCCCTTTTTGGATACGTTCTTCTCTATTAACCCTATGGTTTACTTTAATTTTGGTGGTGTAAAGTATGTCGTAGCCCTTAGCAAGTACCTCAATCGACAAACAGGATTCTTCTCCATAAATATCTATCCAATTAGGAAATCCGTTCGTGGCTTCATAAACTGCTTTTCGAATGGCAAAACCACAACCAATAAACTCCCTACAAAAATAGTCTTCAACTATCTCTGGACTACTATTTAAAACTGCTTCATCTGTTTTAAAAACCCCTTTTATTTCCTGGAATGCCAAAATACCAACCTTAGGCAGTTCTTTGAAAAGTTGCTCAGATAAAACTACAAAGTCTTTGTTTACAGGATGGGCATCATCATCAATTCCTATTAAAATTTCTCCTTCGGCCTTTTTATAAAGTATATTTCTTGCTCTAGAAGCTCCAATGCTTTTATTGGCCCCGGACCATTTTACCCAATCAAATATATCTTTTAAAAACGAGGATTCATCAGTACAACCATCCAAATACACCAAAACCTCCTGATGGGTTAAATCAACCAAATCCTCTAGAATCGATAATGTTTTTTCAAGCGCTGCCTTTCTGTTTTTGGAAACAATTAAAATGGATGCCTGCATCAATTATCTTATTAAACTTTTTATCAATTTCATTTTTCCCATAAACCTTATTCTTTTTAAAATAAAAAACCAGATTGAAGGGCTCATCCTATTTACACCCGAACGTTTCCAATAACTTAAAACCCTTCTAGCCAATTTATAACTAAAATGTTTTTGGTTTGATTTTGAAAGCTCCGATTTGCTTTGTTCAAAAACACCATTAAAAGCATGAATAATTTTTTCAACCTCAATCTTAAAAATAGCTCTTTCAACTTCTTTTTCGCTGTAATACAACCCCTTAATCTCTGCTGCTGAAAATGAAAAACCAAAAGTCTGCCAATGGGAGGCGATAATGCTTGAGCGGTATTCTATATTAAGTTTTTGTTTATCGGGCGAACGGTGGTTACTATCATCCAGAATACGGTACTTCATCAAAAAATCTGGCAAATTAGCCATGTTACCAATTTTTGATATTCGAGTCCATAATTCCCAATCTTGGCAATTTATTTTAGACTCATCATATCTTAAATGGTGTTCCGATATTTTCTGGCTTCTAAAAACAACGGATGAATGCCCAAACGTAGCTCCAAAAAGCAGATTATATTTTATGTAAGTCGATTCTGTGGGATATACCCATCCATCTTGTGGGTTTTGCGTCATGTCTTTCAACCAATAGCCCTGCGTACCACACAAAACAACTTCTTGATTATTTTCTAAAAACTGTAGTTGCTTTTTAAATCGGTCTGGAAAACACCAATCATCTGCATCCATTCGGGCAATATATTCGTACTGTGTAAGTAAAAATGTCAAGCCTTTATTTAGTGTTTTTGTGAGCCCAATATTCTGTTCATTTTTTATATAATAAATTTGAGAACTTTTAAAAGACTCTATTATTTCTTTAGTATCGTCGGTTGAACAATCATCATATATATACAAATCGAAATCTTTAAACGTTTGGTTTAAAACCGAACCAATACTTTCCTTTAAATAAGGTGCCGCATTGTAGGTAGGCAATAAAACCGCCAGTTTCTTCATAGTTTTTAAATATTTTGCTCTTTTACTGCTTCAAGCACCTTATCAAGCATTTTCTTGAAATTGGTATCACTAAAATAATCTCCAAATGGATAAACAGGCTCATTAGATTCCATTGTTTCCTTTATCAAATGCTCCAGTTTCTCTTTAATTTCTTTTGGATTATTGTAACTTGCTATATACCTATCGTCTTTGATGATATCGCGTAAATCGCTTCTTTCTGGAGAAATCGTTAATACAGGTTTGTGATAAGCTGCTAAAAATGGTGCTTTGCCCAATAAAACACTACAATAAAGTGGACCATTTTCTAGCATAATATTAATATCCGCCAAATGAATCTGCTCAAAAGCAGCATTTGAAAAGTCCACAAAACCTAAAACGATAATGTTTTCATTAGTCGAATACCTCTCTTTTAAAAATTTTATGTCACTCCTTTTTTTCAATCTCAATACAAATTCGGTATTATCTTTAAATAGCTTATTGGTAAAAACCAATTCTTGATAAACGTCCAGAAGCTCACAAATATTTCTTCCAAATTGAATGGCTCCATGATAGCATATCGTAATTTTCTTTTGCTTCTTAAATGAGTGATTATGATTGGAAAAATTAAATACTGATGGCTCATAATGATGGGGCAACTCAAAAAATTTAGTTCTGGAACCATACAAATACTGCATATCTCTTGATAAATTAGCTGTAGCTAATCCTAATTTAGCCTGAGACACTACTTTTTGCATTTCCTTCATCCTAAAAAGTTCCAAGTTAGATAATTCGTTCATAGTGCCAGAACACCAAAATACAGGATAAGGCTCATGAAAGGTAATAATCGCCTTTTTTAAAATAGGTAAATCTTTGGCTCCCAAGAGGGTTTGATGCTCCAATCCTGCACTCCTAATAAAAATATAGGCATAAGGTTTATAGTCTATTTTTGCTATTTGCTTACCATACACATTTTGTCTGTATCGCTCGTAGATGGATATATGAAATAACCTCCAAAAAATTTTATTGTACCATTTAACCAACCACGGCACCTTTAAATTGAGCACATGCGTTTCAATAGCATTTACAGGCAACAAATGAAGTTCATCATTACTCTCGCTTTGCTTTAAATAAACCACATCAATAACTGCTTCGGGGTATGACTTTCTTAACTTGGCCAAAAAAGATCTAGAAATAATCCCTTGACTTGTGCCCGAAACTTTTAGGTCTTGTTCTATTATTAGAAATTTCATTAATTGCTAATTTGGCTATTTTGCAGTAGCCTTTTTTTAATTTTATAAAGAAACAAACGAAATGGTAATTGCATATAAAATAATTGCCATTTCAATTTTTCAAAAAAGTTCAAATCCAAAGTATCCAAAATGCGTGCAAATAAATCATAAGACTTAAACTTTAAAGATATCTGTGTAAAATATCGAATTATGTCGTTTGATACTAACCCCCTTTGGTGCAATGTTGCAACTACCAACTGTATAGCATCTGCATAGGAAGCTTTTCGAACCGAATCATTATTGTAAAACTCACCTGTATTTGAATCTGGGTGCTTTCTTCCAAAATATAAAGTTTTTTCAATTGATATGCCCTTACAACCAGAAGAAATTATTCTTGTATATAATTCCCATTCTTCAGCATACATTAAACTTTCCTGAAACCTATTATTCTCAAAGCACCCTTTTCTCCACATAACGGCACATGAGATAATTTGTAATTCATTTTTTATTATTTTTCCGAGGTCTCTGTAATCTATATAAAAAGTAGCGTATTCATTTGCATAATCAAACCGCCCATCAAATGCACCTTTAAACACATTACTAATATACCTACAAAATGAAATATCTGTGTTGCTTTCCAACTCCTTGACACAGAACTCCAAATTTTGGGGATGTACTATATCATCATCATCAAAAAAAATGATGTAATCGCCTTTAGCCAAATCCAAGCCATAATTCCTGGCCCCTGGCAAGCCCTTTTGGTATTCTGATGATCTTAGATAATATTTAAACCGATGGTCTTTTGCTAAAATAGGTAATAAAACTTCTTTTGTATTATCGGTACCGCCATCATCCACAATCAAACATTCCCAATCTTTAAAGGTTTGATTGCTTATGGATGCTATGGCTTCTAATATATAACCTGACCTATTGTAAGTTGCCACAATAATAGAGACTGTTGGATTCATTAATTCATAAAAGATTTAATATATCTGAAAGGCTTCAAAACGGCATTCCCTATTCTATACTCCAACCGTTGAGTCTTCATTTTTTTTCCAAATTCCTCACTTTTAATTTTATGCAACATGTAATCCACAAACAACTCAAAATTGTCCACATATATATCTTTATGCTTGTTGTATATATACTTCAACAAGTCATATTTTATTTTATTGGCTCTGGTAGTTGTAGAACGTTCCCTAATCCTATAATTAAAAAGGGGCTCTTGAATAATACATGCTTTACCACCCTCTTTTACCAAGCGAATGTAAAATTCCCAGTCCTCAAAACCTTGCCTCATGGCTTCGTCATATCCGCCAACACTTTGCCAATCAGATTTCTTAAACATGGCACTACCTGTAGCGCAGTTAAACTTTATAAAGTTTTTAATGGTACCGCCACAAGGTTTGAAAAGTTCTTTTTCCCCATTAGGGAACAAGCGCATTACATTGGATGTAATAATTTTAATGGAATCATCCTGTTCAAAAAGTAACATGGCTTTTTCACAAAAAGTGGGCTCAAAATAATCGTCTGAGTCAAGAACCAAAATATATTGGCCTTTAGTCGCTTTAATGCCTTCATTTCTCGCTGTGCTTTGCCCTTGATTTTCTTGCGTAATTAACTTAGTTATTTTAGGCTCAATGGTCCTTAAAACATTTTTGGTTTTTTCGTTAGAGCCATCATCAACTAATATAATTTCTATATGGGGATAGGTTTGCCGTAATGCCGAGGTTACCGATTGTTCTATATAATCAGCATCGTTGAAACAAGGAATGACCACTGATACTAATAGCTTATTTTGGTTTTTAGCTTCTGGCATATTTCATAACATTATATCCTACTTTAAAAAACCGAGCCATAAAGAGTGCCAGTAAAAAAGCAAGTCCCTTAAAACTTGTAAAATAATTACAAATTAATTTAAACGCATGGATTTTATAGGGCACTTTCCGTTTAGACATTGCTAATTTAAATGAATTCTGCATATAGCCATTTAAAAACCATCTTATTAATTCTTTATTATTGTATTCCACTAAGTCTTTGGCTGTTTGAAACTTTATATTGACAATCTTACCAAAAAAAAGGCTAGAATTCTCATCATACATCTTAGTAAGAGAATTGTTATGCACACGTCTGTACGTTAATATATCTTTGAGCAGCATTCCTTTAAATGGTTGTTCTAACAATTTAACAAAAAAATTATATTCATCGCCGTCGGTTATAATATGCTCATTAAACTTAACATTCTCAACAATTTGTCGAGTACCCAAAAAATCATCCGTTATCCAACCTATCTTATGCCATGCAAAACTTTTAGCCGATATCACTGCCGTATCTCTATCAAATTCGTATGGTTTGCCCAGCAACTCACCAGTTTCATGGCTAAAATTAACGGTGTCGGTCACCACAAAATCCAAATTGTTTTCAATTAGTTTTTTATGTGCTATTTCCAAATGTTTAGGCAACATAATATCATCACTATCAAACCATTTGATTAAGTCGCCAGAACTTTTTAAAAAACCAAAATTTCTGCAGGCATTAGCTCCCTTCTTTAAATGATTTGGGCGTTTAAATATTTTAAAGCGGTTATCTTTATTTTGGTACTGCCCCATAACATAATAACTCTCATCAACACTTAAATCATCTACCAAAATACATTCCCAATTAGTAAAGGTTTGCTTTAAAATACTATCAAGTGTTTGAGGCAATAAACTTGCCCTATTAAAAACCGGTATTATAATGGAAATTTCGGGTTGGTTATTGACCATGGTTTTTTAAATGAATAAACATCCGCCTTGTAAATTTAATACATTGAACTAAATTTAATTGTTTTAAAAAAGACCAAAACACCAATATCCAAAAAGAAAATGAAACCTTTCCGTGTGCGTAGACCAATTGTTCATAATATAGTGTTAGATGTTTTTGTTGGGCTTTTTTAAATTTCAACAAATGTTCTGCCAACAAAAACTTAAAAAATTGCAACCTTACTAACGTTTTCTCATGTTGTTTATAATCCTTTCTGGAAATATTCTCATTACTCAATCTAAAATTTACATGTGCCGTATTTATGGAATAGATGGTGTCAAAACCTGAAAATTCCAACCAAGCCCTATCATCGGTAAACCAAGCCATATCATAATGATAAAAACCATGGGTATCATAAGCGCTTTTTTTAAATACGTATTCAGATAACGAACTTCTGGTGTTGTTTGTAAAACGTCTATAAAAAAAATCGGTTGCTTTTTCTATTTTTGGGTGTTTAAATAATGGTGATGTTTGATTGTTTCCGGCATCTATAATTACAGAGGCAAATCGAACTACGCTGCAAGTTTCAGTATTAATATCAGGTAAGGAATTATAAAATTCTTGTACGCAATTGACACTTAAGGTATCATCATCTCCCAAAAGCATAAACCATGATTCATCATGAGACATTGTTATACAGCGTTCCCAATGTTGTACTAATGAATCACCGCCTAAATTACTCTCAAACCGCTGGTAAACCAAATCCAATTGCTTTTGGTATTTTTCCACAATCGCAGAAGGATTTTCAGGGCTCGCATCATCTCCAATATATACTTTAAACCTTTTGTCTGTTTGGCTGGCCAAAGATTTTAGCGTGTCTTCAAAAAAAGAGAGTTTATAGTACGGTATGATGATGGCCAACATAATTACGACTCGTTTTTATATAGACCAAAGATGCTAAAACCAAAAAAACGTTTACAAAAAACATCTATCACATATTTTTTGCTTTTCAGCTTGTTCAATTCCAAATTTTTAGATTGTTCAATTTTTTCACTCAATTCAAAAAAAGAGCCTTGCTGCGCCACAAAAAAATCGGCATGTTTTATGCTTAAATAATCCAGTAAGTATTTGTAATGGATACTATTCATGTTTTTAACCATAGAATTCTGTTGTGTTCTATAGTAAAAGCCCACAGTTTCCAATCTTTTTACTTGTCCACCTTTTTTGAGCAATGCTATCCAAAACTCCCAGTCTTCCCAGCCGTAACGCATGTTCTCGTCGTAGCCACCTACTATTTCCCAATCTTTTTTTCTGAATAATGCCGAGCAAAATATCACATTTTCTTGGCTTAAATTAAAAAGGGAAAAGGGTTTTAGTTCCCAAGTCCCTGATTCTGATCCAAATTTTTCAGCACGGCAATACACCACTTTAAGGGATTCATTTTCACGAAAAGCCTCAAGAGCCAAAGCCACATAATCTTTAGCAATTTTATCATCGGCATCCAAGGGCAATATAAACTCACCTTGTGCTTGGCTTATACCAAAATTACGGGCATTGGCCAACATTTTGTTTTCTTGATGCACGTATTTAAATCGTTTATCTTTATCCACCCAAGCTTGCGCAACCAATGCGGTATTATCTGGACTCCCATCATCAACAACAATACATTCCCAATCTCTGTAGCTTTGTTCCAATACCGATTGTAATGCTTCATCTAAATAGTGTGCATGTTTAAAACAAGGGACAATGATGGAGATTTTAGGCATAAAACAAAGTATTGTATTCTTTTTTAAATGCATCTAATGTAAAATGGCTTTCTGCATAAACGCGAGCATTTATTGCTAATTTACTATATAATTCCAGATTATTTGAAATCTTGGAAATCTTGTCCTGAGCAAAATTTAAAAACCCTATTTCAGAATTATCGTCAGCTATATAACCATTAAAACCATTTTTAAGATGTTCTTCAACACTGCCCACATTTGTAGAAATAACAGGAATACCTAGAGCCATTGCCTCCATAATTACCAAAGGAAAACCCTCTCGGCTTGAGCACACAATTAAAACTGAAATCTCAGAAAATGCATTTTGTATGGTTTTTGGATCATTGCAATTTTCTAAAAAAGAAATATTTGGATATCTTTTTTTAAAAACCTCAAAACGATCGCCTATAATTTTTATTCGATGCTTTGAATCTTTAACAAGATCAAAAAAAAGTTCAGGGCGTTTCTCTGTAGAATTTCTGCCAACAAAACCAATTGTAAAAGAATGGAACCTTGAAATAACATCTTGTTGATTAAAACCACCTATTGTAACCCCGTTGGGAATAACCAAAAACCTTTTTAAAAAATGGCTTTCCACTCCTTCTTTTTCATAAAGCTCCTTGTAATCCTGCAGTGTCTTATTATTTATCACTACCCGATGGTTTAGTAAATGAATGTAGGGCAATGATAGTCTTTCAATACCTTCATCAACAAACGAAAATGCATGTGTAAGGTCTATAGTTTTAATGTTCTTCTTCATCTTTTGTATGACCTGATAAAAAAAAGGGCTGTTGCAACCAAATAAGGTCAACGGCATAAAACGAGACAGTAGTTTTAAGCTTTTTTCAACATAAGCTTTTCGCTTATTGTTTGTAGCAAAAAAACAATAAGCATGTTTTTTAAATTCATCAGACAGCACAGAACCGTCTGTTCTATCAAAGAAAACAATTGGTTTGTGCTTTAGTGCTTTGATAATTTCTAAATGAACACGCTCAGCTCCACCTATATGGTGGTATGGAATAAATAATACAGTTATTCTTTTTGAGAACAATTTTGATTTTTTTTAATTATGTTATTTTAGTATGCAATCAGTATTATTCATTCTATGCGGCACGAGTTACTTTTACTTTTTTGAAAATTAATGCAAAAAGTTTTAAAAGCAAATATTTACTCGTTCTCGCAACATATTCCGCTAAGGATATAACACTGTTTTTATAAAAAGTGCTAAAAAGAGCTACCATATTTTTCCATGGTGTATGTTTCCCAAAATCTTTTATATAATGATTTAAATATGCCTTTAACAACTTCTTTTGTGTGTGTTTTTTATTCGCAATGAGTTGTTTACAAATGTCTGGAACAAACAGTTGCAATGCATTAAAATAATTTAAAGCATAGGCTCTTTTGTTTGCAATAGGGGCTTCTCTATAAACACTATCATAGGGCATATCATTAAAAACCTCATAATTAGAATTGCCTCGAAGCATAGCCCTAATATGAATTTCAGGGTCGTTTAACCTAGGATACTGTGGATTAAACCCTTTTATTTGCTTTAAAAATTGAACATCCCAAATAGTACACATAATGCCCCAAAGTATACGACATGACAAAAATTCAATAAGGTAGTCATTGCATTTAGGAATATCTTGTTTTCTTAATTGGTCACCATTTTGAATCATCATAGGAAATACCCAAAAATAATGTTCCTTGGTTTCCTTTATCTTTTGAATCCTGCTACGTAAGCAGATGTTGAGCAGCACATCATCGGAGTCCAAAAAAATCACATAGTGTCCTTTAGCTTTATATAATCCGTAATTTCTACAACTGCTAGCTCCCTTAATAGCATCATTGGGGCGCTGGTAGTAATGAAATCGGATATCTTTATTTGCATAAGTAGCAACTACATCCTCTGTATTATCGGTACTTCCATCATCTACCACAATACATTCCCAGTTGGTATAGGTCTGTGCCAAAACACTGTCTAGGGTTTCGCCAATAAGGTGTTCTCTATTGTAGGTTGGAATAATAATGGAAACCAAAGGGGTATTGGTCATGGCAGCAATTTATAGATACGCTAATATATGGAAATTAGAAACAATATACTTCAACAGGCTCAACATGACAAAAACACAGGTCATTAGGAGGAGTCCCAGTAGTCGGGACGACGAAGTAATCTGTTTAATTCAAACCCAATACATGAGATTGCTTCGTTGCTGCACGCCTCGCAATGACGAAAAAGCAAACCCCTACCTATCGATAAAAACCTTAAAAATCAAGGAAGAATCGCGAGATTAGGGATGAAAATCTGTTTGAGCGCAGCGAGTTTCTTTACATCTGTCGCGGTGGGTTCCGTAGTATTTTTTATGCTGATATAAATAATTTTTGTGCAAGTTCGTACATTTCCACTTCTTCTTTAAGTATTTGTTTTAACTTATCTTTAACTCCATAATCAAATGTGGTTTTTGTAGAATTAACATTTTCAAAAACATCTGTATTTATCATATTCCAATTCATCATATTACTTAACGAAACTAAGGATTTCTGTTGACATTCTGTAAAACCTATAAAATCAAAATCCTCAAGTCTAAAATCCCCTAAATAAGATTTTACCTCGTGAACAAGATTGTATGACAAATCAATTATATCCCAATTTTCATTAATAAACCTCCGATGTATTTGGTTATGATTAAGAGGTAATTTTTTATAATAATTATAGGTTGAAATCATTCGTTCAACTGGGTTTCTCATCCAAGTAATTATTTTAGCTTCAGGGTAAGATTGTTTTAAACTTAATTTTGCTGGAAAATGTCCATGAATACATCTAATTCCCCTATGGCCAAGCACAATTGGCTCACCTTGCCACATTTGCTTATTTTTTTCTGAATTATTGTTATGCTGATACAATAACTCTAAAGCATCAGGATATTGTCTTCGTAAAATATTAGTAAGTGAAGTTCCTGCAGTTTTTGGTATGTGAATAGAAATGAGTTCAACTTTTTTTTGGGGTCGAATTACGTTATATAGTCTTCTTTTTACACTCATATAATTTCTTGGTTGATTATTTCTAATTCATGTTTAATTATTGAAAGTATTTAAATGCAAAATAAGACAAAAATAAGAAGAAATTAAGTTATTTTTTTTTCTCAAATTTCAACCTTACCTGAGACTACCACCATTTCTTTTAGTCAAGTAATTACGAAGCACATCATGAGCTCCTCTAAAAAAATAGCATGCGTGAATAAAAGAAATGAACCTTTTACAATATGCTTCGACAGGCTTAGTATGAAAAAAACAAACAGATTGCTTCATTGCTCAGCGTCTCGCAATGATGATTATGCGAAATGCTTAAACAGTTTCAGAATATCAATAACTTTTGCAAACTGTCTATATGTCTCTGTAAGCTAAAATGCTCCTTAATTCTTTGTTTTCCTGCATCACCCAATTGTTTAGCCAACCCTACATCGTTCAACACCTTAAGCATATGCCCTGACATAGTATCAATATCATGTTCTTTGCACAACAATCCCGTTTCGTTATGTAAAACAACGTCAGGAATACCAGCATGATTGGTCGCTATAACTGGCAAACCAGCTGCACTTGCCTCTAATACCGCTAGAGGAGTCCCTTCCATATCGCCATTGTTGGCAGTTATAGAATGTTGTACAAAAGCAAATGACTCTTTTAAAAGTTCTCTATACTTCATTGGTGTGATAACACCTAAAAAATGAACATTATTGATAATACCATACTGCTTTACCAAATTTTTACACATGTTTAATAAGTCACCTTCACCTGCCATATGCAAAATAGCATCAGGATGTTTTTCTACTACTTTTTTAAAAGCCATAATTGTATAATAAGGTGCTTTCTTATCGGTAAACCGTCCAATGGCCAAAAACTGTTTTTTGGAAAACTTGGGTTCTACCGCTTCAAAATCAGGATGCGGCCCATAAACATTATAAATCACTTTATCCTTTGGGCATCCTAAAGCTATTAAACGGTCTCGCATTACTAACGAAACGGCTATAACATAAGAACTATATGAAAATACTTTTTCATAATTATTACAGTCTTTTACAACAGTTTCAACAGAAGCGTCGTATCCATGAAAATGAGTAATTAATGGAATATTCAAGCTTTTACATATATCTGCTACTCGGTTAGCAGTAGGCCCATACTGTGCCAAAACAAGCTGAATATTATTTTTTTTAAGTGAATAAACAAATGATTTTTCCTCTGTATCATTAATTTGAATGCCTAATTTACGTTTCAAATTCATTCTAAAAGTAACAAACCGATCAGTTAACCTACCGTAATTTTCTAAGTAAAGTGGTAAAAAACCTCCGAAATAATAAAAAACATTAGCTTTTATTCTTTCCTTTTGGGCCCGAATAAAAGTTTCAGAATAGGCATTTAAAGAAGGCGCCACCATGGCTATGTTTAAGTTTTCTTTATTCATTTTATTACAGTTCCATAAAGACCTGTTATCATTTGGCCTTCCTTAAAATCTATCTTGCTTTTTTTATCCATTTTAATCAAATACTTGATTATTGGCTTCAAGAGCCTAGATAGGTAGTTTCGTTTTTTTGTAGACATAGGACTTCTACGCACCCACAAACCTAACATCTGTGCCAATGAAGCATGCCAACCACCTGTTGCCTGTATCTCTATATTTTTGAACCCAGAATTTTCTAAATGCCGTTTTAAGGAAAACGGTGTAAAGCGATATTCATCATTCGGGACTTCGTGTAAATTCCATAAAAAAGGAACTGTAAAGAAAAAAACACCCTCAGGTTTTAAAACACGTTGTACCTCTTTTAAAACAATTTCGGGTTCTAGACAATGCTCCAAAACCTCGGTTGCCAAAGCACAATCAAAAGAATCATTATCAAAAGGCATAGTTTTTCCATTCCACGTATAATCAGGTTTTACAGCGGTATCATAGCCCAAAGCATTCTCAATATCCAAGCCAACATACTTTTTTACTTTACTGTGCTCTAAAATGAAGTTTCTATAAGGCATCTTGCCACAACCTACATCTAGTAAATCGCCTTTAAAAATTTTTGTTTGCATTTTTAATGCATTAAAAATGGAGGTTCTAATGTAGTACCTGTCTAAATTATTTGCACTAAAAGTAATATCTGTAAAGTCTTTCAAAAGCTTTTTAATTTTGATTTGAATTTATTAAATAATTTATCAAAAAAACCTCTATTTAAATTTGACAATTCTTTAGTGTGGTAGTTAATAACTTCTTCAATTTTCTTGTGGTTTTTCACATCAAAAGTTGCTTTAAAATATTTATTCAATAAAATTCTATTCTTATGATACTCTTTATGTGTAATTGTATTTGTTATTCCTGATTCATTTTTCCTATAAACACTCATGTAATCGTCAATTCTAAAAAAAACTCCTTTATAAGCAATTAAACTAAATAGTGCCATGTCTCCACTTTGTACATTTACAAACCAGTCTGGTAAATTCAAATGCTTTCTTCTAAAAACAAAGGAACTTGTGTGAAATAAAGCTATTTTAGAAATTGTGTCCTCAAATTTAAAAATACTTACATTGTAAACCCTCCAAGGTTTCAATTTATCACTTTCCTTTGTACTATTTATAACGAAGGTATTATGAAAACATCCAGAATAATAATGATTGTTTTCCAAAAAATCCACCTGCTTTTGTAGTTTTAAAGGGTCAGTCCAATAATCATCGCCTTCGCACAAGGCCATATATTTACCCCCGCATTGCTTTAAAGCATAAATAAAATTAGGCATCATACCTAAATTGGTTGTATGGTTAGTGTATTTAACCCAATGGGCACGCTCATGGCCTTTTAAAAACGACGTTATAACACCATGTGTATTATCTGTACTGCAATCGTTTGCTAAAATGAGTTCCACTTCAAAATCGCATACTTGCATCAAAACCCCATGTAAAGCTTCCTGTATGTACTTTTCATGATTGTATGTTATCATGCAAACCGAAACCATAGGTTTTGAATTCATTCAATTAATTTTTTTTAAAATTTATCGCCATTTATTATGCATTAAAACACTTAAATAGCGTTTTAACGAGACTCCAAACTTACAATAATGTATATTGGTGATAAACGTTTTTAAGGCATTCCTGTACATTTTATGGGCCAACTCATACCTAAATTTAGGAATGGAATAATTATTTAACCATTGTATAACAGATATCGGATTTTTTTTATAGCCTATGTACTGTTTTATTATTAGTACCTGATTAATTTTTTGTTGAAAATAATTAATAGACGACAAAGACCTAATAAATCCATTATTATGCACCCTGTAAACTGCTAATTCTTCTGAACTCCTGTAGGCCTTTAATCCGGTTTGGTGCAAAAGCACCGTATACAAAAACCAATCACCCAAAATGGCTTCAAAAAATTCCTCGGGGTACTGGGTTATACAATTCCTGAACATAACGGTACAGGTAATCAAATTGTTCTTTCCCAAAAAATCTTCCATACCAAAAGTTGTTGCGGCATCTCGTATTCCAACAAAGGGGTCATGCTCGGGCACACCATTCTCATTCAAAATAGTTGCTATGCCACTATGTATAACATAATCCGGATTATGCTCTAAAAAATCAAGTTGCTTTTGCAGTTTAAGAGAATCTGTCCAATAATCATCGCCTTCGCATATGGCTATATAATCGCCTTTGCACTGCTGTAAAGTCCAAATAAAGTTGGGAATCATACCCAAATTTTTGTCCTGTTTTGTAAATTTTATATCACTTCCTCTAGGATGCTCATCGATAATGGATTGAATTACACTGGACGTCTTATCTGAGGATGTGTCATCTGAAACCACAAGTTCTAGATTAAAATTGCCCGTTTGCATCAAAACCCCTTCTATAGCCTCACGAATATATTTTTCATGGTTATAGGCGATCATACAAACAGAAATGGCAACCATCTTATTGTTTTGAAATTATTCGCCCTGGCACACCAACCACCGTATAATTATCTGGCACATCATTTAAAATAACTGCACCTGCGCCAATGGTTACATTATTACCTATAGTAACATCTGGCAATATAATAGCTCCAGCCCCTACCATGGTGTAATTACCAATGGTGCACCTACCCAGTATTGTAGCTCCTGGCGACATTTCAACAAAATTGCCCATTTGGCAATCGTGCGTTATGATGGCGTTATAATAAATTAAACACCCTTTACCTATGGTAACAGCATTGGAAATTCTTGCCCCCGTCATTACTGAAGTACCCTCTCCTAACTTAACATCAAAACTACCTATCTCTGCATTTTTGGAGATTACTGTTTTAGGCACTGCGCCCAATAGTATAAACTCGTCGTGAAGCTTTTCCCTTAACCTAGGGTTACCCAAACCCAAAACAAAAGATGCATCGCCTGAAGAAACCATAAAATCCTTGACAGCCTCAAGGGATTTTAATAGTTTAAATCTGTTAAAAATCTTATCGGGCAAATCGGTACTCATATTATCAAAAAACACAATAGCATCATCAGGCATTTCCATATCAACGGAAACAATCTGGAGCAATTCCTTTGCAAAACCTTTAGCGCCTACTATGATCATTTTAAACAGCTTTTTATGATTTCTATAATGGTATTTAATTCACTTTCGTCTAAACCCACATAAAGTGGCATACATAATATTCTGGATGCAACAGTTTCTGAAACTGGCATTTCTTTTTTATCCATGTAAGGTAAGGTATTTAAAGAAGGATAAAAATAACGTCTCGGAAATATTTGCTTTGCGTTTAATACTTTTTCCACAAACAATAATTCAGTTTCCGATTTAAAAATAACCGGAAAATAACCATAGTTCCAATCTGTTTGCGCTCTTATTTTTAAAAGTGATATATTCAAGCCTTTTAACTTGTTTACATAATAGTTAACCACCTTTTTTCTTTCTATAAAAATAGTTTCCAAGTAAGGGAACAGAGCCAATCCCATAGCTGCCTGCATTTCAGACATCTTAGCATTAATGCCCAAACCATGGAACTTTAAAGGACCGTCGTGGCCAAAATTGTGGTGGTAAAAAAATGTATCATACCACTCTTTGTTATTACAAAACAAAGCACCGCCTTCCCCGGTATGAAACAATTTGGTAGCATGGAAACTACAAGTGCTTACATCGCCATAGTTAAAAATAGATAGCCCTTTATAAGTAACCCCAAAACAATGGGCAGCATCATAAATCACTTTTAAGTGATATTTTTTGGCTATGGCCTCAATGGCTTCTACATCACAAGGATTTCCAAACACATGGGTGGCTAGAATAGCTGTTGTTTTTGGGGTAATAGCCGCTTCAATTTTAGTTTCATCAATGGTTAAATATTCGGGATGAATATCAACAAAAACGGGCATACAGCCTTCCCAAATTATACTACTGGTAGTGGCCACATAGCTAAACGGCGTTGTAATAATTTCACCGGTTAACCCCAATGCTTTTATGGCAATTTGCAGCGGCAACGTGCCATTGGTCATGGCTATGATATTAGAAACCCCTAAATAAGCTTTCAGCTCGGTCTCCAGTTGTGCTACCAAAACCCCTCGGTTGGTTAACCAATTGGTATCCCATGCCCGTTTAAGAACGGCATTGTATTCGTCTTGTGGCGGTAAAAAGGTTCTGGTGACGTTTATCATTTATTATTTTTTCTCAACTACGTATAAAACAGATTTTTTGTTAATTCCTGCTAATTCAAAAGCTGTTTTACCAAAATAATTTGAACCATATTGATTTACCTTAAAACCAGTTGATTTTAGTCTATCGACAAAGTCTTTTTTTGAATACATTCTTACGTGGTCATCTTGACCAAAATATTTCCATCTTAAGTGTTCCGATTCTAAATACTTTTTATGCTCAACAGAATCCTGTAAGCCTAAAACAATAGGCACCAAACATATACCCACACCATTTTTTTTGGTAATCCTATATAATTCATTCATGGCTTTAATATCCTTATCAATATGTTCCAAAATATGAGAACAAATAAAAATATCAAATGTATTATCCTCATATATTTTCATATCTCTAATGTCAACTATGTCATCAACATCTTCCATATACAAATCAGCACTACGATAGTTTATATTTAAATTTTTAACAAAATGAAAAAGAGGTTTTGATGGTGCAAAATCCAATAAACAAGCTTTACTTTCATTATTCTTAAAAAACTTCTTTAAATATAATGATATCAAACGATCCCTATCTGAGGCACCGCATTTTTTGCATTTATAATTTTCTATATTTAGTGTTTCGAATTGGTTTATAGAATAGACTAATTCATGTTCCTGGAATTTATCTAAATAAAAATCTGAAATCTTATTAAATCCAACTCTCGAATCACATATTGGACAAATTTTTAAATCTTTTTTGAATCGAACAACTTCCAAAAAGAAACCAACTTGCTTCATTCTATTTTTGATACCCTTTTTAAATAATGTAAGGATAAATTTTATTTGTTTTTTAAATTTCATGTTTTAAAGAAAATCACATTTAAAATTTTGACTCAAAATATCTCCAGAAGTAATCTCAGGAAAATTCTTTTTAGTTGTATTTATTTTTAAAAAGGCACATAACTTTTGAAAATCTTCATTCCTAGATAAATTTACTGCAATTAACTTTTCTGGCTTATTTTTAAAATAATCTGAAACCATCTTTATATGATTCTCATATACCCCAATAAACTCATTTTTATCATACAGACTACATTTATCCTTTATAAATACATTATTCATTAAATTCCAAGACCATCCTTTGTATACATACTCGGCATTTAACAAACTTTCGTAAGACGGCTTTGATCCTTTGTTATAAAAATTAGAATGAAATTTAAAAATCGAATTATACCAATCCTCACTATTATTCCTTACTGTCAGGATAAATTTGCTATTTGGAAATGCATTATCTAAATGAGGAAACGTATATGGTAATGAAAACGGAACATCTTGATACACATTAGCATGAGACTTTTCAACGAATTTAATGATACTAGCAAAATCCCTTTCTATATAATTTTTCAATAATAATTCACCATCTCTTTGCTTAGCAACTTTATAGTCTTCCTGTTCAAAAAAAACTCCCAGAGAAGTTGTCCCTGTCTTATTAAGACCTATGCAGAATATTTTTTCTTTTGAATTTTTAAATAGCATTTTTTTATATCAATAATTTTCGAATGTTGAAGCTAATAAAAAGGGGGGCCAAACTTCTTCACTGTCTATAATTTGAAAAGACAAAATACTGTGTACTCGCAGTAAAGGTTCTCCAGTGTTCATTTTTCCAACATAAATATTAATTGAATATAGTCCCTTTGATAATTGTACTCTTTTATTGGTTATTACAAATTCTATCAAATTATCTTTAACTTCAATAGTATCAGATATCTTATTTTTTTTTAAAACAGCTACCGAGCGTTGTTCTTTATCAAAAATTGAAACTTCAAATTGAGGAATATTTATTTGATTTTTTAATTTGAACCTAAAATAAATTTTTAAATCATCAAGCCAGTTAATTTGTTGAACACCTCCTATTTCATTTTTAGTTTCCATTAGCTTTACATCTTCAAGTTCTATACTACCATCTGCAAATATCACGTTAGATTCACTATTAGAAAACCTAGAATAATACAAGTCAATAGCCTTAGCTACACCCTCACCTTGGAAAACAGAAACGCCATGCTCCATCAAAATAATCTGGTTACAAATTCGGGACACCATGGGCATACTATGGCTAACAAATATAATGGCCGATTTGGGTAACATTAAATCAATGTGCTTAAAACACTTTAACACAAAGCCTAAATCGCCTACAGCCAAAACCTCGTCAATAATCAGCACATCAGGTTCCATTTGTGCGGCTACAGCAAAGCCCAGTCGCACCTTCATACCACTACTGTAATGCTGTACTGGCATATCTATAAAGTCCCGTATTTCGGCAAAATCGATTATGGACTCTACCTTACTATCTATTTCCTTTTTGGTAAACCCTAATATAACACCATTGTTATAAATGTTTTCACGCCCCGTAAGTATCGGGTTAAAACCTGCACCCAACTCAATAAGTGCTCCCACACGCCCTTTTATGGTTACTTTACCGGAATCGGGGTTAATCAAACCGTTTAATATTTTAAGTAAGGTACTTTTTCCGGCGCCATTATGGCCAATAAGACCCAAACATTCACCACGACGCAACTCAAAACTCACATCTTTTACCGCCCAGAATTCTTTAGGGCGCAGTTCGCGGTCGCTAACATTACCACGCATATTAGTTAGCAAATCTTTAACCCCATACCACAGGCTGGTCTTCAAATCTTTGCAAAACTTTTTGCTTAAGCCTTCTACTTTTACGAGGACGTCGTTATCGGGCATCATGAGGTTAATTACGTTCAACAATTACTGGAATGGATAAGCGGTACCATACTAAAGCCAAAGCCAATACGGGTATCGTTATTAAAAAAATAACTCCAAAATAACTTAAATACACAAAATCACCACCTAATAACACATCTCTGGTTACCGTAATAAGTGCTGTAAACGGATTGAGTTCCATTAGTGTTTTCATCATGCCCGATGGCGGCACGACGTACACTACAGGGGTAATATACATAATAAAAGACAGCCCTAAACTCACTACTTTACCTACATCGGTATACAACATACTAAAAGGGGTTAGCAATAAGCCTATAGCTATTCCCACCAAAATAATAACCAGTAAACTTAAAGGAAATAAAAGCAATCCCCATTGAAATGGCATGCCATAAATAAGCATTAACACCAATAGCAAACCCATTTTAAAACTGGTATCGAACAACAGTTTATAAACACCAGACACCACCAAGGCTTCTTTAGGAAAATTTATCTTACTTAACAACCCTCTGGCACCCTGTGTACTTTGCGCCGGTGTATTGATGGCTTGTCTTAATACCGACCAAAGCAAAGTTCCCGAAAACACAAATACAGGGTACGGCACGTCGGTATCAGATAATTTAACAGTGCCAGAGCTACTTAAAAATATCCAGACAAAAGCGGTTGTTAATGGCATAATAAATGCCCACAGAATACCGAAGTACGATTGCCGGTATTGGGCCTTAATATCTCTAACCGTAATTTGTTTGGCCAAAAACCGAGAGCCATAGATATCTTTTAAACTTGCTTTTAATAGTTTAAAAACACTTAGGTTATTTTCTTTTTGGTAAATCCTGGTTTCCATAGCAGTAACAAATAAACAATATTTTTAACTTTAATCATAGCAACATACAGACATTACAACGAAAACTAAGGCTTACTTATTACTGAATTTACAGGTAAGACTAATTTGGGACTAAATTTGGTATGTTAAATGCTCCCTTTTGTCATTCCGACCTGCCTGTGTTGAACTTGTTTCAGTATTTCGGAATCTCACCATTCACAACATGAGATGCTGAAACGCGTTAGTTTAGTATGACAAGGGTTTGGTACTGCATTAGGAATTAACTTTATATTGCCCGTTCGAGTGGTTTTAGAAAAATGCGTCTCGATACAAATTTGTTCGTCCCTCACAAATCCACTCGACGTGACAACCCATAAACAAAACTTGTCAGTTCGAGTGATTTTCGAAGCATGAAAAATTGCCTGGAGAACCTTGTCAGTTCGAGTGGTTTTCGAAGTATGAGAAAATTGTATCGAGAACCAAATTCAGCATGAAAACTACAACCGCCCCTTCAAAACCTCTAAAATCCGCTTTACTGCATCTTCAGGACACTCCTCAACGGTTTTGATTTCTAGTGTTGGTTGCTCGGGAATCTCAAAAGGGGCGCTAATCCCCGTAAAGTTCTTAATCTCCCCGCTACGTGCTTTTTTATATAAGCCTTTAACATCGCGCTGTTCGCAAACCTCTAAAGGCGTATTCACAAAAACCTCTATGTAATAGGCATCGCCCACAATGGTTTTTATCATCTCGCGAATGCTGTTGTAAGGCGAAATAAAGGCTGCAATCACCACCACGCCCGCATCGATAAAAAGCTTAGCCACCTCAGCCGTACGACGTAAGTTTTCGGTACGGTCTTCCTTGGTAAACATTAAATCCTTATTTAACCCCCTGCGTAAGTTATCACCATCTAAGGTATAAGTATGAACTTGTTCTTTATGCAACTCTTTTTCCAATAAATTGGCTATGGTCGATTTTCCTGAGCCTGACAATCCGGTAAACCAAATAAGACAGGGTTTATGCTTGTTTATCAACCTCCTGTCCTGCTGGGTAATGCTATATTTTTGCTTTTTGTTATGTTTCATTTAGGGTTTACTGTACTATAAAAAAGGGGTTCAACAAATTAGGTTTATTATACACCAAAGGTTGGTCGCTATCCACCTGTGAAACCTCCAGACCAACGGCTGCACAGATTGCATGCCCAGCTGCGGTATCCCATTCCATGGTAGGCGCAAATCGCGGATATATATTGGCAGCTCCTTCGGCTACCAAACAAAACTTTAATGAACTGCCTTTAGACAACATCTCTACTGTATAGCCTTCCTGTTGAAATTCTTTAATCAATACATCGGTATCTGCACTTTTATGCGACCGGCTGCCCACCACACGTAATGTTGCATTTAGATTCCAAACTGGAAGAATAGGGTCACACTGATTGATTACCTCTTCACTAAACATGTGGTTTGGTACGATGCATTTATAGGCCTTTTGGGTTTTCACCTCAGCGAAATACAAAGTCTGCTCTACGGGCACATAAATAACGCCCAATACCGGTTTACCCTTTTCTATAAGCGCTATATTTACGGTAAACTCGCCATTGCGTTTTATAAATTCCTTAGTACCATCCAATGGGTCTACCATCCAACATGTATTCCATTTTTTTCTGGTAGCAAATGGAATCTGTTTATTTTCTTCACTGATAATGGGAATGGCTGTTGTTTCCAAGTAGGTATTTATTACAGCATTGGCCCTGGTATCGGCTATGGTCAATGGGGAATCGTCGGGTTTTAAAACGACTTTAAAATCATCAGAATAAATTTCCATGATTTCTGCTCCCGCACTAATTGCTGCTTTTATAGCTATTAAAAGTAGCTTGTCCATTGATGAAGTCTGCTTTAAATCAGCATTCATGCTTTTTTAAAAAGGGTTTTGATTTTTTGCCACACCCCATTTTTATGGTTTTCGTCATCATGGTAACCATTGGCATAATTACCATAACCGTAGCCATAACCGTAGCCATAGCCATAGCCATAGCCGTATTTGGCTTTTTGATCGTAACCATTATACACCACGCTAATGTTTTTAACCTGTTCGGTTCGGTGTTTTTCGTTTATAAAATTTAGCATTTCGCGTTTTGTATAGTCCTGCCGAACCACATATAACGTAGCATCTACATGCTCAATCAATTCCAAAGCATCGGCCACCAAACCAATAGGTGGCGTGTCCAGAATAATATATTCGTATATGGTTTTTAATTGGTCTATAAGCGCTTTGAGCCTATCTGTAATCAATAGCTCCGAAGGGTTTGGCGGTATGGCCCCTGAAGTAATGACATCCAGATGGTTTACACCGGTAGTTTGGATAACATTGCCTAGGGGTTCATCATCTACCAGATAATTTACAATACCTTTATCATTATCAATTCCAAAATCATTAAAAATCTTTGGTTTTCTTAAGTCCAATCCCAATAAAATGGTTTTTTTACCACTTAGAGCAAATACCGTAGCCACATTAATAGAACAAAAGGTTTTTCCCTCACCGCTTACAGATGATGATACCAATACCGTTTTAGTACCTTCAATTTTTTGGGCTTTAAAAAAATATTGCAATCCTGTACGAATGGCACGAAAGGATTCTGAGGTCGCTGATCTCGGACTTCTGTGAACGACCAAATTATCATTTAATTTATTTTTTCCAACAACTCCTAAAATAGGAATTTTGGTTAATTGCTCAACATCTAAGGGGCTGTGGATATAATGGTCTGTAATAGTAACAATAAAAGCTATCAACAATGGAATGAGCAGAGCCAAAAAAGCAGCCATGATATAGCGCACATTTAAATTTCTACCCAAAACCATGGCACCCGTATTTTTAGCGGCATCAATAACCAAGATATCGGATACATTGGACGCTTTAATAATTTCGGCCTCCCCACGCTTGGCTAAAAACACATTATAGGTTTGCTGACTTAAAGAATATTGACGTTCTATACTTATGAGTTGCTGCTGATCTTCAGGCAACTTGCTAAACTGCAACTCTAACTGGCTCAAATCTTTATTAACTTGAACTTGCTCACGTTTCAAACCATTGGTAACCGAACTGATATTTTCCAAAAGCACATTCTTCAACCCCTCAATTTGCCTGTTTAAATCGTTAAAAATACTTGTATCACTTCTTACGGAATATTGCAATTTAGATTTTTCAACTGATAGTTCATTAATCTTACTAACATTAGCAAGGATGTTAGGGTCACTAATGCCCGCAATGGAGGGTGCTGGTATATCTGTAAAAGTATTACTGGTCAATAAGTAGCTTCTCAAATTGGCATAATAATCCAACTGCCTAATGATACTTTCTTTATTACCATCTAACTTGGTAAACTTATCGTTAAGCAGTTTGCTTTCATCATCCAGACTATAAATTTTATTTTTCTTTCTATAATCATTTAACGCACTGGCATTATCAGACAACTCATCCTTGACCCTTGAAATTTGGTCATCAATAAATTTAATGGCATTGCTGGCATATAGGTTTTTACGTTCCAATTGATCTTCACTCAAAACATCCACCATCGCATTTAAATAATCGACTATCTTTTGGGTATTTTTATCAATAAGGGCTATATCCAATATGGGAGATCCTGCAACATTACTAATATTTGTCCTACCTTTATAACTGGCCACAACACCGTCAAAATTTCCAAATAAAATAAACAAGGGATTACCTATGTTTGGTTTACGCCCTTCTTCTAATTTAAGTACCCCCTTTAGAAATGGCAAATCGATTTTTTCGTTTACTTTAAACTGCTTTTTAAAAACACCTACTGGTACTTCAACCCTCGATATGGATTTAGTTATATAGTTCTGTGCATGTACTGTACTACTTTGAAAATTAACCTGAAGTTCATAGGTATCATCATTAATAAATTTAATGCTTACGGGAATATTGATCAACTGAGGTGCATTATAATCATGATCAAACCTAAATGGTGCTGCTTTATAAATATCTTGTTTTGTAAAGCGTCCTTGTCTTAAATAACTCTTGTAAAACTCCAAACGCTCTACAACTTTTTCATGATGGGTTCGGGATTCCAATGTGACTATAATAGTCCGTAATTTAGAAGTTACACCACCCCAATTAAAAGTTAAACTGGCATTGGAAGTAAATAACGGATTGCTATCATCTTCTATAGCTATTTTAGAGCTTAACTTATAGGAGAACTCCTCACGTATGTTCATCTGATAGACCACATAAATACCCATTATTAGCAACAGTAAAAACCACTTCCAATAGCTTAAAGCTCTAAATAAAAACTTTTTGATATCGAATGCTGAGCTAGATTCTGAAACTTCAAATTCATCAATCATACCGTTACAATTACAAGTTTTTAGTTAAAAAATACGTGGATACAATTACAGAAAATAACGATGCTATAAGGGTTAAATTTTGAACAACAGTTTGACCAGCACCCAAAGCTTTACGTTTTAAAGGCTTGACCAAAATAATATCGTTTGGCTGGATATAATAATATGGAGACTGTGTGGCAGCAAAATCTGTTAAATCGATATGGTGTATTTTTTGTCCGTCTGGGTACTGCCGTATAACCAAAACATCTTTTCTGTCTCCAGTCTGCCTTATATCACCTGCGTTTGCTAATGCTTCAATAATATTGACTCGATCTTGAAAAAGCGTGTGGACCCCTGTTGCAACTTCGCCAATTGTGGTATAACGTAAACCGGCTAGTTTAACAGTAACAAATAATTCAGCGGTTTCCTTAAAGTATTGCTTTAATAATTCGCTTTCAACTTTCCTCTCTATCTCATCGATTGTAAAACCCAAGACATTGATTTCACCTAATATCGGAAACTTGATATTGCCATGTAAATCGACCGTAAACCCATTGAAATAAAGCTGTCCGCCACTTCCTGACTGTGTACTATTAGAGCTTCGAACAGGATTAAAAATATTTACCAATTCCTCATCAAGGGCTTTCACATTGATACTCAAAATATCATTGACTTGAACTCTGTATGGTTTCGAAAGCTCTTTAATTAACTCAGAATCAACAGATTTACCCTTGTCCTGAAGATAAACAATTTCTTTGTTGGTAATACACGATACAGATAGCATACTAACAACCAACAATGAAACAATAAAATAGCTTTTCATATTGAGGCACATGGATTTAAGGCAAATATAAGTTTTAAGCCTTAACAATAAAACTTTTGCTAGATTTTTTGGTTATTTGTGTAATCTTTGCAAAAACATCCATTTTGAATTATTTAACGGTAGAAAACATATCGAAATCCTATGGAGAACTTGTGCTCTTCGAGGATATTTCCTTCAGCATACATAAAGACCAAAAGATAGCGTTTGTTGCAAAAAATGGCACAGGAAAAACCTCAATTTTAAATATTCTTTCTGGTGACGACCAACCCGATTCAGGAAACATTATTTATAGAAAGGACATAAAAGTTTCATTCCTTTCGCAAGACCCAAAATTTGACAGTTCATTGACTGTTGAAGAAGCCATTTTTGTTAGCGATAACCCCATTTTAAAAATAATTGCTAACTACGAAAAGGCACTCCTAAACCCAGAGGACACTGATGCATACCAAATAGCATTTGATGCCATGGAACGCCACCAAGCCTGGGATTTTGAAACTCTTTATAAACAAATCTTATTCAAACTAAAACTAGAAAATTTAGACCAAAAAATTAGCACGCTCTCTGGTGGGCAAAAAAAACGGTTGGCCCTTGCCAATGCTTTAATAAACAAACCTGACTTATTGATTCTAGATGAACCCACAAACCATCTTGACCTTGAGATGATTGAATGGCTTGAAGACTTTTTTACCAAGGAAAACCTAACACTATTCATGGTAACACACGATCGTTATTTTTTAGAACGAGTTTGTAATGAAATCATAGAATTGGACGAAGGAGTACTATACAGTTATAAAGGCAATTATTCGTATTACTTGGATAAACGTGATGCTCGAATTGAAAGGGAAGCCGTTGAAACTGGAAAAGCACAACAGCTTTACAAAAAAGAACTGGCATGGATGCGCAGACAGCCGAAAGCTAGAACAACAAAATCGAAGTCAAGGATTGATGATTTTAACGATATAAAACACCGCGCCCATCAACGCAGAAATGACCATATAGTGCAGTTGGAACTCAATATGGAACGATTGGGGAGTAAGATTATCGAATTTCATAAAGTTTCAAAAGCGTTTAAAGACAAAACCATTTTGAGCGCATTTGATTACACTTTTAAAAAGGGTGAACGTGTTGGCATAATTGGCAAAAATGGCACAGGAAAGACTACCTTTTTAAACATATTGACCCAAACGGCAAAACCAGATTCCGGCAAGGTTGTAAAAGGAGATACCGTAAAATTTGGCTATTACACCCAAAATGGCATCAATATAAAACCTGAACAAAAGGTTATTGATGTTATTCGCGAATTTGGCGATTACATTCCGTTAAAAAAAGGGCGGCAAATTAGTGCCCAACAACTATTGGAGCGCTTTTTGTTCAGTAGAAAAAAACAATATGACTTTGTAGAAAAGCTTAGTGGTGGCGAACGCAAAAGACTCTATTTATGTACTGTTCTTATTCAAAATCCAAATTTTTTAATTCTTGACGAGCCTACAAATGATCTGGACATTGTAACACTCAATGTGTTGGAGGAATTCCTTTTGGATTTTCCTGGGTGCATTATTGTAGTGTCTCACGACCGCTATTTTATGGACAAGGTTGTGGACCACCTTTTTGTTTTTAAAGGCGAAGGCGTTATTGAAGATTTCCCCGGAAACTATACCGATTATAGGGTGTATGAAGACAGCCAACCTGATATTTCAACTATTAGTGAAGATAAAAAGGAAAAAGAATCTTGGAAACAGAATGAAGCCTCGAAATTGAATTTCAACGAGGAAAAGGAATTACGGAATATTGAGAGCAAATTAAATTCGTTGGCTTATGACAAAAAAGAACTGGAAAACAAGTTTAATAACCCAAATCTTTCTCAAGACGACATAAATAAGCTATCTGACGAGTTGCAAAAAATCATTGATATTATTGAGGCCAAGGAAGAGCGCTGGTTTGAATTGTCAGCAAAATTAGAATGACAATTGGATGCTTTATCAATCAATTCAATACATAAAGTTCCTTTTAAAATCCACAAACCAACATGGAGTGCATTCGCCCTTCGTATATAATTTAGTCACCAAATGCTTCTACGATAAGACAAAACACAAAGCCTATTATTCTATTTCATCATACAGAAAAACACTTTTAAAGAACTCTTCTAAAATAAGAGTAACAGATTTAGGGGCAGGTTCGCATGTCATGAAAAATCAGGAACGCAGAGTTTCTAAAATGGCCAGAAATGCTGGTTCCACATGCAAAAGAGCCAAACTTTTATACCGAATCACCTCCTATTTTAAGCCAAAAAACATTTTGGAACTGGGAACGTCTTTGGGTATTTCGACATACGCCATGAGTTTGGAAAACCCAAATGCAAAAATTACAAGTATTGAAGGCTGTCCTAATATTTCAGCTTTTACAAAAAAGCAGTTAGAAAAATTACAAGTGAAAAATGTAAGCATCATTAATGGCGATTTTAATGACGTGATTGCAAAACATGTTTCAAAACAATATGATTTAATTTTCTTTGACGGTAATCACCAAAAAGAAGCTACCTTAAGCTATTTTGAAACCCTTTTACAAACTGCAAATAATGATTCCGTTTTTATTTTTGACGATATTTATTGGAGCAAAAACATGACCGAAGCTTGGGAAACCATAAAAAAGCATCCAAAAGTAACAGTGACTGTAGATACCTTTTTTTGGGGATTTGTTTTCTTCAGAAAAGAACAGGTTAAGGAGCATTTTACCATTCGTGTTTAATGACAAAATATCTATGAAATGATTCAAAAACCTTTTAACTTATCAATTTTTACCTCTAACTTCGTAATATGAAAATTTACACAAAAACAGGCGACAACGGCACCACGGCATTATTTGGCGGTACACGTGTGCCCAAACACCACATTCGTATTGAGAGCTATGGAACTGTTGATGAATTAAACTCACACCTTGGCTTAATTCGCGACCAAAATATAAATCAACATTACAAAGATGTAATTATAGAAGTTCAAAATAAACTCTTTACCATTGGGGCCATTTTAGCTACAGATCCAAAAAAAGCTATTTTGAAAAGTGGTGAAGAGCGCTTGAATATTGAAAAAATTTCTTTAAAAGATATTGAGTTTCTTGAAAAAGAAATGGACAAAATGGACAAAGACCTACCTACCATGACACATTTTGTGCTTCCCGGTGGGCACCAAACCGTGTCATTCTGTCATATTGCCCGTTGTGTGTGCCGTAGGGCCGAACGTTTGGCCTCTGCCCTTAACGATTTAGAACCCTTTGAGGCAAACGCTTTAATTTATTTAAACCGTCTTTCCGACTATCTATTTGTCTTGGCACGAAAGTTGACTTATGACTTGCAAGCAAATGAAATTAAGTGGATTCCTGAAAAAAAATAGTTTTAAAAAAGTTTTAGATTACCTATCATTTTCTTGAGGTTCCACCCAAAAACTTGCCCAACAATTAACGCGCAACAGTAAATTTTTAAAGGTTTCTGGCGCAAAAGAATACGTTCTTAAAATTAATGAATAAATATTTCATTTTTTCCTTGTCTGTTTGAACTAAAAATTTATTTTTGCAAAAAAATTAAACGCATAAAGAAATGTATTGGACTTTAGAATTAGCATCTTATTTAAGTGATGCGCCTTGGCCAGCAACAAAAGACGAATTAATAGATTACGCTATTAGAACGGGTGCTCCATTGGAGGTTGTTGAAAATTTACAGTCAATCGAGGATGAAGGCGATTCATACGATTCGATTGAGGAAATTTGGTCAGATTACCCTACAGACGAAGATTATCTTTGGAACGAAGATGAATATTAAAATAAAAGCATTAAGAATAGTTAAAAAGTCTCGATCTGAGGCTTTTTTTTTGTCGTAAATCTTTATAGAATCATAACATAATGTATCTTTGATTGTTATTTGAGATACTTCAAAAATAGAATAAACAAACAAGAGCTGCACTAGCAAAATAGTGTAACCATAAAACATAAACACATGAATTTTTTAGATTCCATTCTAAAGGTATTTGTTGGCGACAAATCAAAACAAGATGTAAAAGCCATAACCCCTTTAGTTGATAAAATCAAAACCTTTGAAAAGGCTTTGGAAGCCTTAAGCCATGACGAATTAAGAGCTAAAACCGCAGAGTTTAAGGCCAAAATTGCAGAGGCAAATAAAGATATTAATGACCAAATCGCAAATCTTTTACAAGAGGCTGAAAACACCGAAGACATTGACCAACGTGAAGATATTTACGAGCAAATAGACAGCCTTAAAGATGACGCTTACAAGATTACCGAAGATGTTTTGAACGATATTTTGCCCGAAGCTTTTGCGGTTGTAAAAGAAACGGCAAAACGCTTTGTAAACAGCACTTCAATAACAGTAACTGCCAATGAATTCGACCGAGCACTTTCTGGTGAAAAAGACTATGTTGTTCTAGAAGACGACAAAGCTGTTTGGGCAAACTCTTGGGATGCCGCGGGAAAACCCATTACCTGGGATATGGTGCATTACGATGTACAGTTAATAGGTGGTATTGCATTGCACCAGGGCAAAATTGCCGAAATGCAAACAGGTGAAGGTAAAACGCTTGTGGCTACCCTACCTGTTTACCTAAATGCGCTGGCTGGTAAAGGCGTACACCTTGTAACGGTCAACGATTATTTGGCCAAACGTGATAGCGCTTGGATGGCTCCAATTTTCGAGTTTCATGGCTTAAGTGTAGATTGTATTGATTACCATCAACCCAACTCAGCTGCGCGCAGAAAAGCTTACAATGCCGATATTACCTACGGAACAAACAACGAATTTGGTTTTGATTACCTACGGGATAACATGTCGCACGCACCAGAAGATTTGGTTCAGCGCCCACACCACTATGCCATTGTGGATGAGGTGGATTCGGTTTTGGTTGATGATGCCCGTACACCTCTTATTATTTCTGGTCCCATCCCAAAAGGTGACCGTCACGAGTTTAATGAACTAAAACCAAAAGTTGATGATATCGTTGCGGTTCAACGCAAATATTTGACCGGTGTTTTGGCCGAAGCCAAAAAATTAATTGCGGCTGGCGAAACCAAAGAAGGTGGTTTCCAATTGCTGCGTGTATACCGTGGAATGCCTAAAAACAAGGCGTTGATAAAGTTTTTATCCGAAGAAGGTGTGAAGCAACTGCTTCAAAAAACCGAAAATTTCTACATGCAAGACAATAACCGCGAAATGCCCAAAGTTGATGCGGAGTTGTACTATGTTATTGAAGAAAAGAATAATCAAATTGAATTGACCGATAAAGGGGTTGAATATATCTCGGGAAATGATAATCCAGATTTTTTCATCCTACCAGAAATAGGAGTTGAAATAGCAAAAATTGAAGAACAAGGTCTCTCAAAAGAAGAGGAGGCCAATTTAAAAGAAGAACTGTTCAAAGATTTTGGTGTCAAATCAGAGCGCATCCATACTTTAAACCAACTTTTAAAAGCCTATGCTTTATTTGAAAAGGACACGCAATACGTTGTGATTGACAATAAAGTAATGATTGTTGACGAGCAAACCGGGCGAATCATGGATGGGCGTCGTTATTCAGACGGTTTGCACCAAGCCATTGAAGCCAAGGAAAATGTAAAAATTGAAGACGCCACACAAACCTTTGCAACGGTAACCCTTCAAAATTATTTCAGAATGTATCGTAAGCTATCTGGTATGACAGGTACTGCCGTTACCGAAGCTGGAGAATTCTGGGAAATCTATAAATTGGATGTGGTTGAAATTCCAACGAATCGCCCCGTAGCCCGCGATGATAAAGAAGATTTGGTATACAAAACCAAACGCGAAAAATACAATGCAGTTATAGACGAGGTAACGCAGCTTTCTCAAGCTGGTCGTCCAGTTTTAATTGGTACTACTTCCGTTGAAATTTCCGAATTGCTTGGCAAAATGTTAAGTATTCGTAAGATACCACACAACGTCTTGAACGCAAAACAACATAAAAAAGAGGCCGAAATTGTGGCCGATGCCGGAAACGCTGGCCAAGTAACCATTGCAACAAACATGGCGGGTCGTGGTACGGATATTAAATTATCCAACGAAGTAAAAAAAGCTGGTGGATTGGCCATTGTTGGAACAGAACGTCATGATTCACGTCGTGTGGACAGGCAGTTACGTGGTCGTGCTGGTCGTCAGGGAGACCCGGGAAGCTCACAGTTCTATGTATCTTTGGAAGATAATTTAATGCGTTTGTTTGGTAGTGAGCGTATCGCAAAAATGATGGATAGAATGGGCCTTAAAGAAGGTGAAGTGATTCAACATTCCATGATTTCAAAATCTATTGAAAGAGCCCAGAAAAAAGTTGAGGAGAACAACTTTGGGGTGCGTAAACGATTATTGGAGTATGACGATGTAATGAACGCCCAACGTGAAGTGGTTTACAAACGTAGAAAACATGCTTTACACGGTGAACGTCTTCGCGTGGATTTGGCCAATATGATTTTTGATACTTCGGAAGGTATTGCCGAAACTAACAAAGGCGCCAACGATTACAAAAACTTTGAGTTTGAGTTGATTCGTTATTTTTCAATGAGCTCACCAATTTCGGAAGAGGAATTCGGAAAATTAACGCCCCAAGAAATCACCTCAAAAATTTACAAAACTGCATTTGAACATTATAAAGAAAAAATGACTCGAAACGCAGACATGGCATTCCCAGTTATTAAAAATGTTTATGAAAATCAAGGTGATAAGTTTAAGCGTATTGTAGTACCGTTTACTGATGGCTCCAAAAGCTTAAATGTGGTTACAGACCTTCAAAAAGCCTATGAAACCAATGGCAAGCAATTAATCACCGATTTTGAAAAAAATATAGCCCTTGCTATTATTGATGATGCTTGGAAAACCCATTTACGTAAAATGGATGAGTTAAAACAGTCCGTTCAATTGGCTGTACATGAGCAAAAAGACCCGCTTTTGATTTATAAGTTTGAAGCCTTTGAACTCTTCAAGGCCATGATTGACCAAGTGAATAAAGATGTTATTTCATTCTTGTTTAAAGGTGAATTACCTCAAGAAACACAAAGTACCATTCAAGAAGCTAGAGCGCGTAAACAAGAAAAAGTCCAAACCTCGAAAGAAGAAATTCCTAATATGGATGAACGTGCAGCGCAAAGTAGAGCTGCTGGAAACACGCAACGTAAGGCTGAAGTGGTTGAAACCATAGTGCGTGATAAACCAAAAATTGGGCGCAACGACCGTGTTACGATCAAACACGTTATGAGTGGCGAAAACAAAACCCTAAAATATAAACAGGCTGAACCTTTAATTACCAAGGGTGATTGGGTTTTGGTTGAAGATTAGAGGATAAATCTTTGAAATAAAAAAATCCCATTGGAAATTTCTCCAATGGGATTTTTTTTCTTTTAAAACCAAAAATTAATAGTAGGTTTTGAATACTTGTGGGGAGAGCAGGATTCGAACCTGCGAAGTTAAAAAACAACAGATTTACAGTCTGTCCTCGTTGGCCGCTTGAGTATCTCCCCAAAACCGTGGGCAAATATATCATAGTTATTCATATTATCAAACAAAAAATAGTGCAGCTCCAAAAAAAATTACACTAAAAAAATAAAGTTTCTCAACTTCAATACAATACAACAAAATCTAAGCGTTAATTAACAAAAAACACTTCTGTTTTTGTACTTTTAACATTGTATGAAACACGTCTTTTATCTCCTTTTACTTATATCAACTCCAATTTTTTCGCAAGAAACAATTGAAACAGAATCCATAAAAAAGACAAAGTTGGATATTGACATACTCGTTTCAGCAGACAATTTTGGCAACATCTATTTCACTAAAAGTAATGTTTTATATAAAAAAGGCGAGCAACAAACTACAACCTATAATAATCTCCAATTGGGTAGTATGTTTTCGGCAAATACGTTCAACCCATTAAAAATCAATCTGTTTTATAAAGACTTTAATACCGTTGTTGTGCTTGATAATAGGCTAGCCGAAATCTTTAAAATAGACTTTAACACGCTATCACCATATAAAAATATCACACATATATCTACAGGTTTTGACAACACGATTTGGTTGTTCAATCAAGACACGCAAAAACTTGAACTTTTTGATTACAAAAAGCTTAAAACCAGAGCGCAAACTGCTCCCGTTCAAAGTGATGTTTTAGATTTAAAAAGTGATTACAATTGGTGTTATTTACTCACTAAAAACTTTTTATATGTTTACAATTATTTCGGGAGTCTTGTAAAAAAAATGAAGAACGATGGGTTCACTTCATTTTGCTTAAGTAACGAAAACATTATGTTGAAAAAAGGTGATGTACTGTTTTATTTAAGTAAAAATAACGGCAACCCAATTCGCATATCCACTCCCAATTTTTTAATAAAACAGTTTTCTCTTACCAACGAAACCTTGTATATTTACGACAGCGAAAGCCTTCATGAATTGCAATTAAAAATCAATTAAAACTATGCATATTGCTGTTGCCGGAAACATTGGCGCTGGAAAAACCACTTTAACAAAATTATTGGCAAAACATTATAAATGGGAAGCCCAACTTGAAGATGTTGTGGACAATCCTTATTTGGATGATTTCTATAACCAAATGGCACGCTGGAGTTTTAATTTACAGGTTTACTTCTTGAACAGCAGATTTAGGCAAGTACTTCAAATACGCCAAAGCGGAAAAGATATCATTCAAGACCGAACCATTTACGAAGATGCCCATATTTTTGCACCCAACTTGCACGCCATGGGTTTGATGACCAACCGTGATTTTGAGAATTACAAAACGCTTTTTGATTTAATGGAGTCTTTGGTTCAGGGACCGGATGTTTTAATTTATTTAAGAAGTTCTATACCTAATTTAGTATCCCAAATACACAAACGAGGTCGGGATTATGAAAACTCTATAAGCATTGACTACCTAAGTCGATTAAACGAACGTTACGAAGCTTGGATTCATGGTTACAATAAAGGAAAACTTCTTATTATTGATGTTGACAACCTTAACTTTGTTGACAACCCAGAAGATTTGGGCCTAGTAATCAACACCATTGATGCTGAAATCCACGGACTGTTTTAAGTAGCTATAAAACCATGCTTTTTTGCATGCTGCAGAGCTTGTTCACTACGCTCCACTAAAAGTACTGGTGTGGTTTTATAATTTTCGTATAAATCTTTTACCCTCTTTATTTTCGCTTTATGGTTCACACTTCTTAGATAAATAGCTAAGATATTTTCAGGATACATTTCTGCTATTTCCAAATAAATATACGGATCATGTTCCCCAATATCACCGATAAGTATGAATTTTAAATTGGGGTATGTTTTTAGCAAGTTTAAAATTTCCTTTTGTTTTTGAGGTATATTGGGATTAGATTTTCTTGTGAATGGTTTTGGAAAGTTTCTTAAAATAATGGGGCCTTTCGGAAAATTATGCTTCTTCAAGAAATACTCTAAATACCTGTATAAATTCCATGGGCTGTGGCTTACATAAAAAATAGGATTGGCTTCGTTTCCACTTTTTCCTTGGTGCAACAAATTATAAAACTCTGGGGCGCCTTCAAGTGGCAAACGCTTTCCGGCAGATGTCAACAATGTATTAAAAACTACCCGCCACTTTAACGGGGATGCTATTCCCGTATATAAAATGGTATCGTCAATATCACTAATAATACCAAAAGAAGCTTTATTTGAAGGGATTAACATCTCGGCTGGAAACCTGTTTTTTGATTGAATGGTTCTTTTTGACTTTTCCTTTTTGTACGAGCACTCAAGGTTTACCCAGCCCTCATCGTTAGCAAAAGCACTTAGGTTTTCAACCTTTTCGTCCAATAAAAAATATCCCCTTTCATTAGTTTTTGTGTTGAAGAACTTACTATTTCCAACCTTTATTATAAGTTCGGCATTTTTAATTTCATCCGTTTCAAAACGTTTCCAAGCATTGAACAACAGCTTAAATGCCCCTTTTTGTTCTAAGTCGATGCTTTCATCTTCTAAAGCTCGACCTCTTAGATACAAATGATTAGCCTTTCCATAGGTTTGAAAAGCAATTATTTGAAGCGGATCTTTTTTAAACATTCTACCTATTTAAAACATTCTAAAATACAAAAAAAACCACGCCTTTTTGCGTGGTTAATTTTCTAAAAAAAGTTTAGCTAGTTAATTTACTACTTCTTTTTCAACGGACTTGATCACCTTTTTAATTTTGGCTTGTCCGTTTTCAATATTCTTTTCTAGGGCTTCAATCTTTATTTTTACTTCTTCTTCCAAACCTTCAAAAGTTTCATATTCAGTAGATTTCTCCCCATCTTTGGTTGTAATTGTAGTTACAATAGCCTTAACAGTTCCATCATCATTTTTGGTCATTTCTACCTTCACGTTTTTAACAACCTCAACATTTTCCATTTGATTATTTTCTGAAACATAAGCCGTAACAACATCGGAAGATAAAGCAATACTTGGTGCAATAACCAAGGCAACGACAGACATTAATTTTAATAAAATATTTAAAGAAGGCCCCGAAGTGTCTTTAAAAGGATCGCCAACGGTATCACCTACAACTGCCGCCTTATGTGCATCTGTTCCTTTTTTGCCTTGTTCTTCAATGGTTTTTTTAGCATTATCCCATGCGCCTCCAGCATTGGACTGGAATATTGCCATGAGCACACCGCAAGTTGTAACACCTGCCAATAAACCACCTAGCATTTCGGCACCTCCAATAAAACCAATTGCAACAGGTACAGCAATAGCCAACAAACCTGGTAAAACCATTTCTTTAATAGAAGCTTGGGTTGAAATTTCAACACATTTTTCGTATTCGGCAACTCCGTCTGCAGCGTCAAATATTTTTCTATCGGCTTCTGATGCTTTACTTATATCTGAGTCATATTTACGCATCACCTCTAATGCGGCTTTTAATTGAGGGATGTCCCTAAATTGACGACGTACCTCCTCTATCATAGCCATGGCTGCACGACCAACAGCATTCATAGACAATGCAGAAAACACAAATGGCAACATACCACCAATTAACAATCCTGCCATAATATCTGGCCTCGATACATCAATAGCATCTACTCCAGCAGTTTTCATAAAAGCTGCAAATAAAGCCAAAGCGGTTAATGCTGCCGAAGCTATTGCGAATCCTTTACCAATAGCTGCTGTTGTGTTCCCAACTGCATCTAATTTATCTGTACGTTTTCTTACTTCACTTGGCAATTCAGCCATTTCTGCAATTCCACCTGCATTATCCGAAATCGGTCCATAAGCATCTACAGCCAATTGAATTCCAGTATTAGCTAACATACCCACAGCCGCTATAGCTATCCCATACAATCCTGCAAAGTGATGTGAAATTAAAATTGCTGCAGCTATTAATATGATTGGTACAGCAGTAGACATCATTCCTACCCCCAAACCAGCAATAATGTTTGTAGCTGATCCTGTTTCAGATTGTTTAACAATAGAGTTAACAGGTTTTGTACCCATACCTGTGTAGTGTTCGGTAATTTTCCCAACACCAAAACCAGCTATTAAACCACAAAGTACCGCCCAAAAAACACCTAGTGCCCCGTAAGGCAGACCCTCCTGTGTTTCAGGAAGCATCATTGTAATTATAAAATAAGACGCTATAATCATTAAAAATCCTGAACCAAATTCACCTAAATTTAATGCTTTATGAGGGGAACCTCCGTCTTTTACCCTTACAAAAAAGGTTCCTATTATCGACATGACAATACCTACAGCAGCTAAAACCAATGGTAAATATACAGCTCCTAAACCGTTAAAATCTGGCGTAACAATAAACGCACCCAACACCATAGTACCAATTATTGAACCTACATACGATTCGAATAAATCGGCTCCCATACCGGCAACATCACCAACGTTATCACCAACGTTATCCGCAATAGTAGCCGGGTTTAAAGGGTGGTCTTCAGGAATACCAGCTTCAACCTTACCAACTAAATCCGCCCCAACGTCGGCAGCTTTAGTATAAATGCCACCTCCAACACGTGCAAATAATGCAATAGAAGAAGCACCAAGAGAGAATCCAGAAAGCACATTAAGTACTTCAGCAGTTCCCCAGCCCATTTCACTGTAAATCATAAAAAGTCCGCTAAGTCCTAAAACTCCCAAACCTACAACACCCAAGCCCATTACCGCACCTCCAGCAAAGGCTACTTCCAAAGCTTTTCCTAACGAGCTTCTGGCCGCACTCGTTGTTCTAACATTAGCCTTGGTAGCGACTTTCATACCGATAAAACCAGCTAAAGCGGAACAAATAGCCCCAACAATAAAAGATACCGCAACCATACCATTAGACCCCTCTTCAGAACTTCCTTTGAAATACAATAAGATGGCTACAGCAATTACAAAAACAGATAGTATTTTGTACTCTGCTTTTAAAAATGACATTGCTCCGTCTGCAATGTTTTTAGCTATTCTTATCATTTTTTCATCACCTTGGTCTTGCTTTGATACCCATGCACTTTTAATAAATACAAACGCCAAAGCCAATACGCCAAAAAGCGGCAAAAACTTCACTATTAATTCCATATTCAGTTAGTTATTTTAAGTTAATATTTTTCAATGCTGCCAAAAATAGGAAAATATAAGTGATAAAAAAAACCACCTTATATTTAAGATGGTTCAATTTTTTTAGGATATATTATCGATATGATAATCTAGATGGTAAATGTTCTTTTTTTCTTGTGTTCGCTCTCTTCATAACGCTGTACACATTCAAAATATATTCTTCTGGCTTCTTCTGCATTGCCCCATCCACCAACATCAACTTTCTTCTCTTCCAAATCTTTGTAAACCTGAAAAAAGTGCTCTATTTCTTTTAGTCTATGTGGGTTCAAATCTGTAATATCACTTCGTTTGCTCCAAACTGGGTCTGAAACCGGTACACAAATTAATTTTTCATCAGGTCCTTTTTCATCGGTCATATGGAAAACACCAATTGGCCTAACTTCCATAACAACCATAGGATATGATGGCTCAGTAGATAGTACCAGAATATCCAAAGGATCTTGATCTAAAGCCAAAGTTTCAGGGATAAAACCGTAATCTCCTGGATACATCATTGAAGAAAACAGAGTTCTATCAAAGCGAATTTTGTGCAATGTAAAATCGTATTCGTATTTATTTCTACTTCCCTTTGGTATTTCAATTAACACATCAAATGTTAAGTTTTTCTTATTTGCCATATTTACTTGTTTTTTGCGCTGCAAATTTACAGAACGCTATTCCGTCAAGCAACAAAAACAAAATGTTTTATCCGTTTTTTTCAAACATTAGTGTCGATTTCGTCCTAATCATAATTATTAGGATAAATGTTTTAATATTTCATATATTGTCCTAGACTAATTTAAATAACTAATTAATAATGCGAAGATTTCTGTTCGTCCTGTTACTGGTTTGCCCTTTTTTAAGTTTTAATGCACAAAACCAACCATGGCAGGGAAAGTTTGAACCCATTGATAATTTAATTTCTCCCCCAAACAGTTACAGAACAGCCAGTGGTGCCCCCGGCAAAGCGTATTGGCAACAGCGTGCTGACTATAAAATAAAAGTTACCCTTGATGAAAAAAACAACATGATTTTGGGTGAAGAAATGATAACCTATCATAACAATTCACCCGAAGATTTAAGTTACTTATGGTTACAACTTGAACAAAATGTCAATAAAAAGGGAAATGAGGACTTTGGCAGCATAAACAACAGCATGAAAGATGGCATGACCTCCAGACAAATGCAATTTTTAACCCGAGCTATGGATTTTCCAGCTGGTTACTCCATAAAATACGTCAAGGATGGAGCGGGAAATAACCTGAAAACACTGGTAAACAATACCATGATGAAGGTGAAGCTGAATAATTCGCTAAACTCTGGTGAATCTGCAACTTTATCCATTGCATGGTCTTATCCAATTACAGATAGAAGCTTGTTTTTGTTGTCTAGAGAAGGTTATGAATATTTTCCTGAGGATGACAACACGGTTTACCTTATAGCACATTGGTTCCCAAGAATGGCAGTTTATAATGACACTGAGGGGTGGCAAAACCAACAATTTCAAAAATTAGGTGAATTTGCTTTGGAATTTGGCAATTACGATGTTGAAATCTCTGTTCCCGAAGATCATATAGTGGCATCTACTGGTACTCTATTAAACAGTGAATCTGTTTTGACCAAAACGCAATTAAACAGATTGAAAAAAGCTGAAAAGTCATTTAGCAAGCCTGTTATGGTAATTACCAAGGAAGAAGCCATTGATAATGAAAAACAAAAATCGAAAAAATTAAAAACCTGGAAGTTCAGGGCTGACAATGTTCGTGATTTTGCTTTTGCCTCATCAAGAAAATTTTTGTGGGATGCCCAAGCCGTAGAGTTACCAACCAATACCGTTATGGCCATGTCTTTCTATCCAAAGGAAGGGTTACCGGTTTGGAAAGAAGAATCCACCAATGCCATTAAGCAAGCCCTCGAAGTATATTCTGAAGCTACTTTTGATTACCCCTACCCTGTTTGTATTTCAGTTAATACATCCAACATTGGTATGGAATTTCCCATGATTAGTTTTAATGGAGGCAGACCTGTAAATGGAAAAATAAGTGATGCAGCCAAACAAAGTATGGTGGGCACGATAATCCACGAAGTAGGGCACAATTGGTTCCCAATGATTGTGAGTTCAGATGAGCGTAAATGGATGTGGATGGATGAAGGCTTAAACACATTTCTCCACCAACGTACGGTTGCCGAGCGCTATCCAGACTATAGCAGTGTAACCCCGAAAACCATTGTTCCATTTATGACTGGAGACAAAAGTATTTTAAGGCCTATTATGACAACATCAGACAATGAACTTTTCAACCAGTTTGGCATGAATTTTTACATTAAACCTACAGTTGGCCTTCAAATGTTGAGAAACTCCATTATAGGAAAAGAGCTTTTTGATGAAGCGTTTAAAGAATATGCCAACAGATGGAAATACAAACATCCTAATCCCGCTGATTTGTTCAGAACTTTGGAAGATGCCACTGCCGTAGATTTAGATTGGTTTTACAGAGGGTGGTTTTTTACAACCGATAATGTAGATATGGAATTGAACAATGTAAAATGGTTTAAGGTTTTTGAAGAAAACACAAACATTGAAGACAAAAATAATTCTTCAGCTGTAAAGATAGCCGCCAACGAAAAAGGTGCTACAGAAGCTCAAAAAGATTTTTCCAATGGTCCGGAGGTCATCAATATGATGGATACTCCTGACAATGCATATGGTCAATTTTTATCAAGAATTGATGAAAAAGAAATCAGAAAAGAACTTTCAAGCAAAAACATTTATGAGGTCACCATTAAAAATGTTGGAGGCTTGGTTATGCCCGTTACCATTGAATGGATATTTACTGATGGCACCAAAGAAATAGACAAATTACCCGCGCAAATCTGGCGCAGAAACGAGCATGAAGTCAAGAAAACCTTTATTAAGGAAAAAGAGGTGAGCAAAGTAAATTTAGACCCGAATTTTGAATTTGCAGATACCAACATGTCTAATAATAGTTTTCCCAAAGTTCAAACTAAATCTGATTTTGAACGGTTTAAAGAAGACAAATCAAACCCATAATGGTTTCTAAAATGGTAAAAAATACGTGTATGTGCATATTTCATTTGATTATTTATAGCGTTAACTTTAAAATGCAAAAGTTTAAAAAACAACACGTTATGATACGCTTACAATTAAATCCCTCATAAAACACCTAAATTTTAATAAACAGGATAAAACTATCGAAATAGAGTTAATCACCATATTAAAGTTGCAAAATACTTTAATATACCGTTATCTATTTTTCAAGACTATATTGAATCATTAAAAGAAGAATCCATCGAACAAAAAAGCGAAGATTATCAATCCAATTTAAAAATAGTCTATTCTAATTTTAAAGCTTCTTGAATTAAGCTATCCTTTCAATTTTTGCACCAATTGCACGTAAACGCTCGTCAATGTTTTCGTAGCCTCGATCAATCTGCTCAATATTTTGGATGGTTGACGTTCCTTTTGCCGAAAGTGCTGCAATTAAAAGGGCTACTCCAGCACGAATATCTGGCGAGGTCATTGTAGTTGCCTTTAGGGTAGATTTATAATCATGACCAATTACAGTGGCACGATGCGGGTCGCAAAGAATAATTTTTGCACCCATATCAATCAACTTATCAACAAAGAACAAACGGCTTTCAAACATTTTTTGATGAACCAAAACACTTCCACGCGCTTGCGTTGCCACAACAAGTATGATACTTAACAAATCTGGCGTAAATCCAGGCCATGGTGCATCCGCAATGGATAAAATGGATCCATCAATAAAACTCTGGATTTCGTAACCATCAGTATGGGCCGGAATATGAATATCGTCACCCTGTTTTTCAACGGTAATACCTAATTTTCTGAATGTTTCAGGGATCAATCCTAAATCATTCCAAGACACATTAGTAATGGTGAGTTCACTTTTTGTCATAGCCGCAAGACCAATCCAACTACCAATTTCAATCATATCGGGTAACATGGTATGCTCTGTTCCTCCTAAGCTATCAACACCATCAATAATCAACATATTGGAACCAACGCCGCTAATCTTAGCCCCCATTCTATTCAGCATTTTACACAATTGCTGTAAATAAGGTTCGCAAGCTGCGTTGTAAATGGTAGTTTGACCTTCAGCCAAAACAGCCGCCATCAAAATATTTGCCGTACCGGTAACTGAAGCTTCTTCAAGGAGCATATAAGTTCCTTTTAATTTTTTTGCTTCAACACCATAAAACTGCTCTTCTCTACTATACCCAAATTTTGCTCCGAGTTTTATTAAACCCTCAAAATGGGTGTCCAATCTTCTACGACCGATTTTATCGCCGCCGGGCTTAGGAATGTAGCCTTTGCCGAAACGTGCCAATAGTGGCCCAACAATCATTATAGAGCCGCGCAAACCACGACCATCAACCTTAAATTGATCAGACTCCAAATACTTTAAATTGACCTCATCGGCCTGAAAGCTATAACTGCCTTTTTTTAGTTTTTCAATCTTAACACCCAATTTCCTAAGTAACTCGATGAGTTTGTTGACATCAACAATATCTGGAATGTTATGGATTGTTATTTTTTCAGAAGTAAGTAGTACGGCACATAAAATTTGCAATGCTTCATTCTTTGCGCCTTGGGGCTGAATGCTCCCTTTTAATCGGTGGCCACCTTCAATTTTAAATGTTCCCATACCTGTTAGTAGCGCTTTCTTTTATTCGAACCTTTTTTGTGATGGTGCCCTCCTTTTTTGTTTCCTGAAAACTTATTTTTAGAGCGCATTAAGCTTGAAGCATCCGATAAATCTTCATCAGAATTCTTCAAATTGATTTTTCCTCCAGAAAGCTCAAACAAATGATCATAAATTACATCATCTTCAACGGTATCTTTGTTCCAGTTTAAAAAACACTTTTTCATATGGTTGGCGATGGTATAAATCAAAGCCTCTTTTAAATCGCCATCTTCCCAAGTATTAGCCACGTCAATCATGGTTTTTATATTATTTCCGTAGAAACGATATTTTGGGTGGTTTTGTGGATAATTCAATGGTTCTGGGCGCTCCTCAAAAAGTTCTTTGGTAGGCTTTTCAAAAGGAGAATCCACATCCAACTCAAAATTAGACATGATAAAAAGTTGGTCCCAAAGCTTGTGCTGAAAGTCGGGCACATCCCTTAAATGTGGCTGCATGTTGCCCATAACTGCAATTATGGCTTTTGCCACTTTATTCCGTTCCTCCTTGCTTTCAATGGTTTTAGCGTAATTGATCATTTTTTGCATATGACGCCCGTATTCGGGAATGATTAAATGTTCACGCTCTGTGTTATATTCTAGATTATCAATCAAAATAAAATGTGTAAAGATTAATGTTTTACATGTAGCTTTTGTGCTTGGGCAAAATACAAAAAAATATTAAAGACTAATTACGCCTTCAATTTTTTCTGCGACTTCCTGATACTTTTCAATTACGATTTCTGGATCTCTCATCAAAAGGTTAACCGAAACGCTTGTATAATTCCCATTTTTTGATTCGGTTGTATTAATTACCGCCCCCATGTTGTCAAAAATGGCTTCTAATTTTGCAATTTTAGCGGCATCAGACTTCACAATAAATTTATACAAGTATTCTGCCGGCCAGCTATTATTGGCATAGAGTTGAGATTTTAATTTTTCGTAGAATTCATCAGAATTTGAAGGTGCACCCATAGTCATTTTTTCTATTGCAAATATACGGTTTACTTTCTATTTTTTTTATAGAAGTTAAATTCCGAATTTTACAGCAAATATAGCTGATTTGAACACTGAAAAGATTGTTATTACTGGTGGACCAGGAACGGGGAAATCGACTTTAATCAACGATTTAATCAAAAAGGGACACACATGTCTTGAAGAAATTTCGCGACAAGTCACCTTAGATGCAAAAAAACAAGGTATAGACCAATTGTTTTTAAGCAATCCATTGCTGTTTAGTGATATGCTTTTAAAAGGAAGACGGAAGCAGTTTGTTGATGCTGATATTTATAAAAATGAAACTATTTTTTTTGACAGGGGAATTCCTGATATTGTTGCCTACATGGATTACATTGGCGACATCTACCCCGAAAGATTCATTACTGCTTGTGATAATTTAAGATACCACCAGGTTTTCATTTTAAAACCTTGGCGAGACATTTACACGAGCGACAACGAACGCTATGAAAATTTTAATCAAGCTTTGCAGATTCACGACCATTTGGTAAACACGTACCAAAAATTTGGCTATGATTTGGTTGATGTGCCTTTTGATACTGTTGAAAACCGAACAGATTTTATTCTGAAATCGTTAAAACTGTAACATGGAACACCCTTTGCACATACTAGAGCACTATTGGGGTTTCACCACTTTTAGACCTTTACAGGAAGATATTATAAATACCGTAATTTCTGGAGAAGACACCTTTGCGCTATTGCCCACAGGCGGAGGCAAATCGTTGTGTTTTCAAATTCCGGCTTTGACAAAAAATGGTATTTGCATAGTCATTTCACCGTTAATCGCATTGATGAAAGACCAAGTACAGGCTCTAAAAGATAAAGGCATTAAAGCTATGTCCGTCACCAGCGGTATTAGTTATGATGAATTAGATACTTTGCTAGACAATTGTATTTACGGAAATTACAAGTTTTTATACCTCTCGCCGGAACGCTTGCAACAGGAATTGGTTCAAGATAGAATCCGCCAGATGAACGTCAATTTAATTGCTGTTGATGAAGCCCACTGTATTTCGCAATGGGGCAGTGATTTTAGGCCAGCTTACAAAAACATCGCCATATTAAGACAGCTTCAACCGACTGTAAATGTTGTGGCACTTACGGCTTCTGCCCGTCCTGAAGTTATTGCCGATATTATAAAAGAACTGGATTTTATTAACCCTAAAATATTCAGGCAGTCGTTTTTTAGGTCTAATTTGGCCTATATGGTTTTTCATGAAAATGATAAACACTACAGGCTGGAAAGCATTTTGAAAAAATATGAAAAGTCATCCATAGTATATGTTAGAAATAGAAAACTAACCATTGAACTTCGAGATTTTTTAAAATCCAAAAAAATCAGTGCGACCAATTACCACGGAGGACTTTCAAATGCCGAGAAAGAAACGAACATGACCTCATGGCTTAATGACCAAAAGCAGGTTATGGTAGCCACGAATGCTTTTGGCATGGGCATAGACAAACCCGATGTAAAAACCGTTGTTCATTTTAGCTTACCCGAAAGTATTGAAAGCTATTTTCAAGAAGCTGGTAGGGTTGGTCGAAACGGCGAAAAAGCCTTTGCTGTTATTTTAAAAAATAATAGTGATAAAGATGTGGTTAAAAACCAATTTTTGAGCGTTTTGCCTTCGGTTGATTTAGTAAAACAGGTTTACAGAAAATTATGTACTTATTTTCAGATTTCTTACGGTGAAGGTGAATACCAAACCTTTGATTTTGATTTCAACACCTTTTGCAAAACCTATAATTTCAATAGTATTTTATGCTATAATGCGTTGCTCATTTTAGATAGAAATAGCATCATCTCACTTTCACGGCAATTTCAGAACAAAGTAACTGTACAATTTATCACTTCAAATAATACCCTTTTTAGATATTTGGATACAAATCAAGGTATTGATATTATTGTGAAGGCAATCTTGAGAATATACGGTGGCGTTTTTGATAACATCACCAAAATAGATGTAAGTAAGGTTGCCGAAAAAGCAGGCATAACCGAGGACAAAATTGTCAACACGTTACAAAAACTGGAACAGGACGATATTATTGCGCTTAGCTTGGCAAAAACGGATGCGCAAATCACCTTTATTGAACCACGCGAAGACGACAAAACCATCAATAGAATAGCCTCAATAATTGAACAACAAAACACGTTAAAGCAACATCAAGTATCTGCCATACTAGATTATGTTGAAAATGATTCAATTTGCAAAAGTGAGCAACTATTGGCTTATTTTGGTGAAAAAGACACAAAACCTTGTGGGATTTGCTCGGTTTGTATTCGGCCAAAGCAAGTGAAAAAAAGTCAACCTAAAGTTTCCTTGAAAAACCAAATAATCCAATTGTTGGAAAATGGAGATCAATCGTCACGAAGTATTTTAGAAAACACAAACTGCGATGAAACTGAATTAAAAACTGTTTTAAAATTGCTTTTAGAGCATCAAATTATTACCATTACACCAACAAACACATATAAACTAAGCCATTTATGAGGGATTTAAGAATCGTATTTATGGGTACTCCGGATTTTGCGGTAGCCACTTTAAAAGCTTTGGTTGAAAACAACTATAACATTGTTGGGGTAATCACTGCACCCGATAGACCTGCTGGACGTGGTAGAAAACTCAACGAAAGTGCAGTAAAACAATATGCTAAATCTAAAAATTTAACCGTACTACAACCAACCAATTTAAAAAACGAAGATTTCATTTCCGAACTGAAAGCATTACACGCCAACCTGCAAATTGTGGTAGCATTTAGAATGTTGCCTAAAGTGGTTTGGCAGATGGCAGAATATGGCACTTTTAATTTGCATGCCTCATTGTTGCCTAATTATCGAGGAGCAGCACCCATAAATTGGGCCATAATAAACGGTGAAAGCAAAACAGGGGTTTCAACCTTTTTTATTGATGAAGAAATAGACACCGGAGATATGATTCTTCAAGAAGAAATAACCATTGAACCAGATGAGAATGCGGGAAGTCTTCATGACAGATTGATGGAAATTGGCAGCAAATTGGTTTTAAGCACGGTTGCCCTGATTGAAAAAGGCAATGTTGAAACCACTCCACAAAAAGAAACCAAGAACATCAAAACGGCTTACAAACTTAATCGGGACAATTGTAAAATAGATTGGGGAAATTCCATTAAAAACATTTATAACCAAATTCGTGGTTTAAGTCCGTACCCGGGAGCATGGTGTACTTTAAACAACGGAGATGACAAATTGGATGTAAAAATTTACAAGGCAAAAAAAGCTTTTGATGATCATTCCTTAAAAGTTGGCACCATTGTATCTTCTAAAAACGAACTAAAGGTTGCCGTAACGGAGGGATACATAGTAATTGATGAAATTAAGCTTCCCGGAAAACGGTCCATGGATGTAAAATCATTATTAAACGGATATGCTTTTGAAGAAAATGCCAAAATGCTGTAAACCCTTATTAACACTGATATTATAAAAAACTCGATGAAATGCCTTTCCTTTATTAACAAATGCTTTAAGTTATCAACAAAACTGCGCATTTCCCTTGCAGTTACTTGCATGGTTGCATAATCCGTATAAATTTGTAGAGGATTTAACAAAATGTTTAACCGATTTATTAATAATTAAATTTTATATTATGAACAAAACAGATTTAATCGACGCAATGGCGGAACACGCAGGAATTACTAAGGCAGCAGCAAAAAAAGCTTTAGAGTGTGCGCTAATTGAAATTGAAGGAGCTTTACAAAAAGGAAACAGAGTTTCTTTAGTAGGTTTTGGATCTTGGTCAGTTTCTAAAAGATCAGCTAGAGAAGGAAGAAACCCTCAAACTGGTGAAACTATCAAAATTAAAGCTAAAAAAGTTGTAAAGTTTAAAGCAGGATCAGATTTATCTAATGCAGTAAACTAATTATTTACAGTTAAATAAAATAAAAAAAGCCTTCACGTTTGTGAAGGCTTTTTTTATATCTGTATCAAACAGTTGCATTTTTAATAAATAAATATTAGATTTAGTTATTAATTCCTCACGATATGGTAACATTAAGACCAAAAAAAGGAAACTTACTAATCGCGGAACCTGCAATAATTGGGGATGTCTCATTTAACCGCTCCATTGTTTTATTGGCAGATCATTCAGAAGAAGGATCTATAGGTTTTATCTTAAACAAACCCCTAGAATACAACATCAATGATTTAATACCAGAGGTAGAAGCCACTTTTAAGGTTTACAATGGCGGCCCTGTTGAACAGGATAATTTATATTTTATCCATAAAGTTCCACAGTTAATACCTAACAGTATTGAAATTTCATTGGGCATCTATTGGGGTGGCGATTTTACTAAGGTTGCCGAGCTAATAAAGAACGATACCATTAAGGAAAATGACATTAAGTTTTTCCTTGGTTATTCTGGTTGGGATTCTCATCAACTTGAAAATGAACTTAAAGCAAGTTCATGGGTGGTTACTGAGAATGTCTACAAAAAAAATATCATCGAAAAGGATTATGAAACCTTTTGGAAAGAAAAAATGTTGGAACTTGGTGGCGAATACAGCATTTGGTCCAACGCCCCTGAAAACCCAAGTTATAACTAGTTCAACCTTATTTTAACATTTAGCTTTTGAAGCAGTAATTTAGCTACTTCATTGCCAAATTCCTTTTTTCTATACTTACTTACAGGTTGAATTCCACTAATAACATTTGTTATAAAAATTTCATCTGCTTTTTGAAGTTCAAAAGGCGAAACAGATTCTTCTACTAATTCAAATTCTTGAAGTTCTTTTGCTATGTTTAAAATTTGGGTTCGCATGACACCCTTTAAACAGCCGTGACTTAAAGGAGGGGTTTTTATACTGTTACCTTTCACAATAAAAACGTTACCATTTAATGCTTCAACCACTTGCTTATTGGTATTCAACAACAAACAGTTATTTAAACCATTTTCCTTGGCATAGATACTTCCCACAACATTTAAGGCTTTATTATTGGTCTTTAATGTAGACAACAAACTTGGCGAAACATAGTGGTCTTTAAACAAATCAATCTCATAAAAGCCATCAGTTATTGAGTAAAAATCATCTTTTAAAAAACTGGTAGAAATAACAAAACTTACATCGTTGGTTTCGGGAGTATAAAGTCCACCTTCATTTCTATGGATTATTAATTTAACACGTGAGGATGAACTTAATAATGTATTGGCCTCAAGAGTTCTGTTGATTTGTTCCTCTAAGTATTCCATGGTAAAACTCATCGGAATTTCCATACGCATAATGCGCATAGAGGCCATCAATCTAAAATAGTGGTCTTCCCAAAATAAAATTTTCCCGTTAACTACCTTTATAGTCTCAAAAAGGGCATCACCATAGGCATATCCCCTATTTTTGGTTGATAAAATAGTGTGTTCCCCTAAAAGTTCTCCGTTAAAGTTTATCATAAAAAAATCCCGCTAAATTCAATTTTAAAACGGGTCAAAGATAATTTAAAATATACTATTTTAATTATGCCGAGCCAAGCACTTGTTTTAAACTAGATATTTGATTTTCCCAGAGCATTTTGGCCTCTTCAATTTCGTCTTCTTCAGCAAAATCAGTAACAATTAATGAAACGTCTTTTGTGATTTCATCAACCTGAATTCTAATTTCAAAATAACAGCTCAATTCATCTTCCTCATCGGCTAGCCATCTGAATTTTACTCGCTCACCACTTTTTTTGTTCAATAGTTTGGCCTTCTCTTGGCTACCATCCCAAATAAACGTGAACATTTCACCACGTGAGTTTACATTATCTGAAAACCATTCGGACAAACCTGAAGGTGTTGAAATGTATTGATAAAGTAATTGAGGAGATGCATGTATTGGAAATTCTATATCAAATCTAATTTTATCGTCCATAAGCAATTTTGAAATTAATATTGCCCAATATATACATAAATTGATAAGAAAAACAATAATTTTAAAGAATATTTTCCCTGAGTTTGGTTTGCTCACAACAATATTGTTTTTATATTTGCAGCCTCAAATTAGGCGAGGTAGCTCAGCTGGTTAGAGCGTCGGATTCATAACCCGGAGGTCGGGGGATCGTGCCCCCCTCTCGCTACATAATGAATGTATTTAAAAACTAACGGTTTAGATTTTATCTGAGCCGTTTTTTTATGCTTACAAATAAGGTGGATACACTAAATAATTTGGATGAAAAAGAAAAATGATAGTCTCAAAATCTCCTCTACTTAGACATTCTATAATTGTAATTTCTAAATGGTAATTAAAAACACATGTAAATTGCTTAAATTAGGGAACAATCAACTAGAGCGCCATGAAAAAGTACCTTGTCAACTCTCTAATTGCATTACTGATTTTTGTAGTAACTGCAAGTTTCACTCTATTATTCTTTGCTATTTCCCAAGGATCATTTTCAAAAAGCATAGGCCTGAACAAGAGTTTGAGCCTAATAATTGTCTTTTTGGTTCTATTTTTTATAAGCTGGCTGTTCCTATTTTGGTTTAAAAAAATTATTGGCAGCAATGTGGTTTTGATTACAATGTCAATAGTGTTCTTGGCTTTAGTTATTTTAAACCTAAGCGCTGCCACAATCAAGTACACTGTTAAAATAAGTCCCTTTTATATCATATGGATTTCAGGAGTGGTAGCTGGTTACCTATTCTACACAAAAAAGAAATATCTGATACCCATAATTTTACTGGTTTTTCCAACCCTTATGGCTATTGGCGGCAATAATTTATGGACTCATCGAATTGAGTACGGTAACTGGACTGGAGAGGTGGTCATACAAAAAGTGGCCCCTTTTCAACTTTATGACAAGGCTGGAGAAGTTATCAATAATGAATCTTTGAAAGGAAAATTAATCTTATTTGATTTTTGGTTCATAAGTTGTGGCCCATGTTGGAAAAAATTCCCTGAAGTTCAACGAATTTATGAGAAACACAAAACAAATCCATTAGTTCAAATATACGCTGTAAATAGGCCAATGAAACGTGACAAAACTGGCGAATTGTTCTCAAGAATTGAAGATAAAGGATATTCTTTTCCTGTACTCGCAGGAACACAAGAAATAATGGATGCCCTTAATGTTTACAAATATCCAACAGTAATGATTATCAACCAAAATGGTGAGATGGTATTTATGGGAGAACTTGAAGCGGCTGAAAAAAAATTGGAATTATTGCTAAATAAATAAAACAATTTTGAATACCATTAAAACCATTCAATAATTGGCAATTTATGATTAATTTTGAATTATGGACATATTCTGCCTTTTTTTCCACCAATTTGTACCCTACCCAATCTGTCATAATTATAGAAATTTGTGTCGCACTTTTAAGTGTTAACTCAATTTTTTGAGAATTGATTTCTTGTTGACCAATTGATTTTAAAATTATAAATTAAACACGATATTTGACGAATCATAATCATGAATTTAAAGGCCAACCTTCTCTTTTATTACATTACTTCAATTTCATTTATTTTTCTTAATTGTGGCTCAGCTTCTAAAACAAATTCCGTTTCCAGTGCAGAACAAACAAGGGATAATAGCTTAACAAATCAAACAAAAGAAGATGTTCTTTCAATTATTGAAAAAGTTAATGACCATTGGCAAAAAACTCATCCACAGCCCGGAAATGCGTTTTGGCATGTTTCAGCCTATCACACAGGAAATATGGAAACCTATAAAATCACTAAAAATCAAGATTATCTTAATTATTCATTGGCTTGGGCCGACCATAATAAATGGATGGGAGCAAAATCCGAAGACAAATCCAATTGGAAATACACTTACGGTGAAAGCGATGATTTTGTACTATTTGGCGATTGGCAAATATGCTTTCAAACATACATAGACCTTTACAACTTTACTGGGTCAAATGATGAAAACAAAATCGCCCGTGCCCGGGAAGTTATGGAATACCAAATGAGCACCAAAAGAAACGATTATTGGTGGTGGGTAGATGGTTTGTATATGGTAATGCCAGTAATGACAAAACTATATAACGTTACAGGAAGCGAATTATACATAAAAAAACTGGATGAATATTTAGGTTATGCCAACAGCATTATGTGGGATGATGAAGCAAACCTTTATTATCGAGATGCAAAGTATGTTTATCCAAAGCACAAAAGCGTTAATGGAAAAAAAGATTTTTGGGCACGCGGAGATGGTTGGATATTTGCTGGATATGCCAAAATAATTCAAGATTTACCCAAATCGGAACAAAAAGAAAGATACATAGCTCGATTTAAAAACATGGCCAGAGCATTGGCTGATGCCCAACAAAATGATGGGTATTGGACACGCAGTATTTTAGACCCCGAACATGCACCTGGCCCTGAAACGAGCGGAACAGCATTTTTTACCTACGGCTTTTTGTGGGGTATAAATAATGGCATTTTGGACAAAGAAACATATTTACCCGTGGTACAAAAATCTTGGAATTATTTAACAGAAGTAGCTTTACAAGAAAATGGCGCCATCGGGTATGTACAACCTATTGGGGAAAAAGCCATCCCCGGGCAAGTAGTAGATGTAAATTCTACCTCAGATTTTGGTGTAGGCGCATTTTTGTTGGCTGCTTCAGAAATGTATCGATTCTTAAATTAGAATATTCAATAATCAACATAAAACTAAACTGAAATCAAATAAAATAAAAATGACATTAATCAAACTTTTCAAATTAACGGCTATTGTGCTACTTCTGGTCGCTTGTAACAATAGAAGCGAAGAAACAAACTTTAAAGACTGGGCAAAAACACCACCAATGGGTTGGAACAGTTGGGATTGTTTCGGGCCTTCTGTTGTTGAAGACGAAGTGAAAGCCAATACCGATTACATGGCGAAACACCTTAAAGATTTTGGTTGGGAATATATAGTTGTAGACATCCGTTGGTATGTGGAGAATCAAACATCAGGCCATTACAATGCCTATGACCATTCAGATTTTGTTGTAGATAAATATGGAAGGTACATGCCTTCTCCAAAACGTTTTCCTTCGGCAGCTAACGGTGCCGGGTTTAAACCACTAGCGGATTATATTCACAGTTTAGGGCTAAAATTTGGCATCCACATTATGCGTGGCGTTCCAAAAGAAGCTGTTTTCAATAAATTGCCTATTAAAGGAACAGATAAAACTGCTGCAGATATTTACTCAACAGAATATGAATGTACTTGGCTTCAAGACAATTACACCATAGTAAAAGAAAAACCAGGTGCTCAAGAATATTACAACTCCATTTTCGATTTGTACGCCTCTTGGGGATTGGATTTTGTAAAGGTAGATGACCTATCACGCCCATATCACGCCAATGAAATTGAAATGATCCGTAAGGCCATCGACCAAACTGGTCGTCCAATTATTTTAAGTATGTCGCCAGGAGCAACTCCAATTGAAGAACATGCACATGCAACGGCAAACGCCAATATGTGGCGAACCATAGACGATTTTTGGGATAATTGGTCTCAATTGAACTATTCATTTGAAAAATGTGCAGAATGGGCACCGTATATTTCTCAAGGGGCATGGCCAGATGCCGATATGCTTCCTATGGGTAAATTTATAAGAGGAGAACGCGCTACCAACCGCTACACAAAATTCACGAAAGATGAGCAATATACTTTAATGACGCTCTGGACCATGTTTAAATCGCCATTAATGTTTGGAGGCAACTTACCCGATAATGATGATTTTACAAATTCTTTACTGACCAACAAAGAAGTTTTAGAGGTTCATAGTAAATCTGTCAATAACAAACAATGGTTTAATGAAAATGACCTCATTAGTTGGACCGCCGATGATCCGTATCGCAATGACAAATTCGTTGCCGTATTCAATAGTGCAGGAGACGGTTTCGTTACAACAAAAAACCTATTGTACCGAAGTGGTACTGTATCTCATTTAACAGACGGATTTGGTGAAGATATTGATATTGAACTACCTAAAGAAAGTGAAGATTTATACCTAATTGTCAATGATGGTGGTGATGGCTATTCTTGGGACCACGCCAACTGGATTAACCCAAAAGTACATTTGGCCGATGGAAAAGCTATAAAACTTACCGATTTATCTTGGGAAAAAGCCTTTGCTGGTTGGGGTACTGTTGGTATTAACAAAAGTGTTTCTGGAGGTGTATTAAATGTAAAAGGAACTGAATATGAAAACGGTATCGGTACCCATTCGCAATCCATCATCCATTATAAATTGCCAGAAAACAGTGTGCGTTTTACAGCCTTCGCAGGTTTGGATATAGCAGGAACCAATACTAAAGAAGGCTCTACGGTTGAGTTTATGGTTTCAACTGAAGACCCAACACCATCAAACGAAGAACCAACGTCCATTCCTGTTAATTTAGAAGCTTTAGGATATTCTGGCGAATGTACAATCCGCGATTTATGGAATAAAGAAGATTTGGGAACCTTTTCTGGTACAGAGTTTGCTCCGGTGATAAACTATCACGGAGCAGGGTTATATCGAATATCACCAGTCTCGGAATAAATTTCAACAAAACTCTGCAACAAACAAACAAACAAACAAACAAACAAACAAAAGATGAAAACTAACTTATTCACACTTCTATCACTAACGTTTGCTATCGCTTTCTCCCAAAATTCAGACATTGAAACTCAGATGAAGCAAAAGGCTGAATCTTATATTTCCAAAATGACTCTTGAGGAAAAGACCAAGCAATTAATGAATGCGGCTCCAGGCATTGAGCATCTTGGAATCAAACCCTACGATTATTGGAATGAGGCCTTACATGGCGTGGCCAGAAATGGTAGAGCTACTGTATTTCCTATGCCCATAGGTTTAGGCGCCACTTTTGACACTAAATTGGTTCAACAAATAGGTGATATCATTGCTACAGAAGGGCGGGCAAAATTTAATGCTGCTCAAAAAATTAACAACTATAGTATTTATGCAGGATTGACCTTTTGGTCCCCTAATGTGAATATTTTTAGGGACCCCAGATGGGGCCGTGGACAAGAAACCTACGGAGAAGACCCATTTTTGAGTGGGGAAATCGGGACAGCTTTTGTAAAAGGTCTTCAAGGCGAAGATCCATTTTTCTTGAAATCGGCCGCTTGTGCCAAACATTATGCTGTGCACTCAGGACCTGAAGAGTTGCGTCACGAATTCAACGTCAATCCATCTAAACGAGATTTGTATGAAACTTATCTTCCTGCATTCGAAAAATTGGTTACCGAAGGCCATGTTGAAGGCGTTATGGGCGCTTACAATGCCGTTTATGGAGAAAGTGCATCGGGAAGCCCTTTCCTTTTAAAAGAAACACTACGTGAAAAATGGGGGTTTGATGGCTATATAGTTTCCGATTGTGGAGCCGTTGCCGATATATTTACGGGCCATAAAATAGCTAAAAGCATGGCCGAAGCTTCAGCAATAGCCATTAAAAGTGGCTTGAATTTAAATTGTGGATGGGCATTCAATGATCTTGGAAATGCCATTAAAGAAGGATTACTAACTGAAAAAGAATTAGACGAAGCATTGATGCCATTAATGATGACCAGATTAAAGCTTGGAATTTTAACTGATGCTGATGAGTCACCATATAGTGACATTTCTGGTTCAGTAATAGCTTCAAAAGCACATGCCATTGTTGCCCTAGAAGCTGCCGAAAAAAGTATGGTATTGTTAAAAAATGATGGTACGCTTCCACTTGACAAGAACGCTAAAACCATGTATGTTATTGGTCCACATGCTACAGATGTGTTTTCCATGATGGGTAATTATTTTGGGCTATCAAATAGTTACAGCACCTATTTAGAAGGTATTGTTGATAAGGTAAGCGATGGAACCAGTATTAACTACAAATTAGGTTTTTTACCTTATATGAAAAGTGTGAATTCCATGGATTGGGCTTTAGGTGAAGCTAGAAGTGCCGAAGTTTGTATTGTGGTTATGGGTATTTCGGGTGCTTTGGAAGGTGAAGAAGGTGATGCCATTGCTTCGGCCCATAGAGGGGACAAAGAAGACATTAAATTACCTGAACATCAAATGGAATTTTTAAGAAATGTAACTAAAGACAATAACAACAAAGTTGTTGTGGTACTTACAGGAGGTAGCCCTATTGATGTTAAGGAGATTTCTGAACTTGCAGACGCGGTGGTTATGGCATGGTATCCTGGACAAGGTGGAGGTTATGCTTTGGGAGATTTGTTGTTTGGCGATTCAAACTTTTCAGGAAGACTGCCAATAACGTTTCCTGTGAGCGTAGATAAACTTCCAGGTTTTGAAGATTACACCATGGATGGTCGCACCTACAAATATATGGAGGACAACATCATGTATCCGTTTGGATACGGCCTTACTTATAGTGAAGTTGCTTACACCAATGCCAAAATTTTAAACAAAAGGTTCAAAGGAAAGGAAACTTTAAAAGTAGAGGTGAGTTTAACCAATAGTAGTGATATGCCTGTTGAAGAAGTGGCTCAGGTATATATATCCACTCCAGCTTCAGGAAAAGGGTTTGCTTTTTCTAGTCTTGTCGATTTCAAAAGAGTAACAATTGCAGCCAATGAAACTAAATCAGTTGCTTTAAACATTTCACCTGAACTCTTAAAAACCATTCAAGAGGACGGTTCTTCAAAATTATTAAAAGGTGAATATACACTTACTGTTTCAGGCGCAGCACCAAGTAAACGAACTGAAGAACTAAATGTTCCTGGCACTGCATTGAAATTTAAGATATAAGCTAAACTCAATTTTTCATGGAGGGTAAGGTTAAATTTTTTTTCACAAAACCAGTTGGCTTTATGGGCAGATTACTGCCCATACTCTTTTTTGTTTCTTCGTTATATGCACAAGAACAACCAAAAAATGGGCAAGTTTTTAAAATTAAAAATCCAGATTATGAGCTAAGTCCATACACAGGTATGACCAAGCAACATTGGAAAGACGCCGCCATGTATTTGTTACAAGGTGCTTTTAGCTACATCAATACTTTGGATGACCCTATGAAATTCCCAAAGCAACCAGGGAAATCATATCCAATGAATGACGGCCAAGTACCCACTGAAAAATTAGAAGGACTTTGTAGAACCCTTTTTGTTGCTGCACCACTTTTAAAGAAACAGCCAAATTTGGTTATCAAAAACATAAACGTTGCAGAATATTACAGATACCAAATTGGAAAATTAATTGATTCTGAAAGTGAATCTTATATTGTTCCTCGTGCGAAAAACGGAGGTCCAAGTCAAAATCTAGTTGAGTTTGGGGCGTTGGCTATCTCTATGCTCATTGCTCCAGAAATATTATGGGAACCACTACCCCAATCGCAAAAAGATGCTTTGGCTAAAACTATGATAAGTTACGGCGATGGCCCAACGGTAGACTCCAATTGGAAGTTTTTCAACATTTTTGTGTTGAGTTTTTTCAAGGAACAGGGCTATTCAGTTAACGAAAAATTATTGGTTGAATATCTTGAAAAATCCCTAACCCATTATCGTGGCCAAGGGTGGTACAACGACAGTCCTGCGTATGATTATTACAGTATGTGGGCTTTCCAAATGTACGGCATGGTTTGGTCTGAATATTTTGGGAACAAACATTATCCAGAAATTTCCCAAAAGTTTAAAAACAACTTTAGCGATTTAAAATACAACTACCCCTATCTTTTTAGTGAAGATGGTAAAATGATTATGTACGGAAGAAGTATCAGCTATCGTATTGGCTCCATTATTCCGTTTCCTTTGATGGGTTTTGAGGAAAACAAAAAAGATATCAATTTTGGTTGGATGCGCCGTATTTCATCCGGTGTTATCAAGCAATTTTTTACCCATCCAGATTTTATGAAAGACCACGTCCCTACCCTTGGGTTTTACCGTGCTTTTGAGCCTGCCGTACAAAATTACAGCTGCCGCGGAAGTGTGTATTGGATGGGTAAGGCTTTATTAGGGTTGTTGGTTCCCGATGACAACCCGTTTTGGACCGCAAAAGAAAATAATGGCGCTTGGGACACAGAATTTGAAAAAGACCAGGTTTATAACAACTATCAAGTGGCTTCAGAAATCCTTATAACTGATTATCCAAACATTGGCGCTTCCGAAATACGTGCTTGGTGCCATGAAAAAGTTAAGGACGACTGGCAAAAATTCCGTTCAACAGAAAATTATAACCGACTGTCATACAACAGTGCATTTCCGTGGCAAGCCGATGGCGAAAATGGTGAAGTGGCCATGAATTATGTGATAAAAAACAAAAATAATACATGGGAAGCCTTCAGACTTTACACCTTTAAAAAGTTTGAAAATGGCATTTATTATCGCGATATAGTTCTGGAAAGTGATGAGCATATAAAATTCCGTTTGACTGATATTCCATTGACAAATGGTATTTTAAGAGTAGATAAAAATGAAAGTGATAAGCCTGTTGACATGCGTTTAGGGCATTATGCCTTACCTAAATTGGATAAGGAGATTGTAACCACAAAAAGAAATGTCAAAAATTATGATGTTACGATAATAGACAATGGAAAATACCAATTGGCTATGGTGCCTTTGATGGGATGGGATAATACCGAAGTGGTTTCAACCGAAAACCTGCATCCGGAAAGTACAGAAAGTAAGGTTATCAATCTTGTTAAAGATGAATCATCAAACCCATCCAAATCAAAAATCTATGCTACCTTAATGCTCTGGAAAAAATCAGGTCAACAATGGACAAACAAAGAACTGATGCCCATTAAAAACCTAAAGGTTATTAATAATGGAGACATCAGTTTTAAGATTAAAGGTTCAGAAAATAAAACTGTAAGCTATTAAACAGTTCTCAATACCTTTTTTACAACAACCCCTTAATCAATTTAACGGCGCTTTCTGCAGTAATATCTCGCTGTGGTGAACCAAACATTTCATAGCCCACCATAAATTTCTTAACGGTAGCGCTTCTTAGCAACGGCGGATAAAAACTCATGTGCCAATGCCAATGTTTGTTTTCATTGCTATCTGTTGGTGCTTGGTGGATTCCGCTGGAATATGGAAAAGACGTATTAAATAATTTATCATAAGCCTTGGTTATTACAGAAATGGCTTCGGCATATTGCATGGCCTCGGTATCGTTCATTTCCAAAATATTGGCTTGGTGTTTTTTGGGAACAATCATGGTTTCAAAAGGCCATATTGCCCAAAAAGGAACTAAAACCACAAAACTTTCATTCTCAAAAATAATGCGTTCTTGTTTCTCTAACTCTTGGGCCAAATAATCACCTAAAAGACTGCTCTTATTTTTGTTGTAATAGTTTAATTGTTGCGTGTTCTTTTTATCTACCTCGTTTGGCAATGTAGACTGGCTCCAGATTTGTCCATGTGGATGCGGATTGCTACAACCCATTACCGCTCCTTTGTTTTCGAATATTTGAACGTAATTAATCTTCGGGTTATCGCCCAATTCTTTGTATTCTTTTTGCCAAGTTGAAACTACTTTTTTAATATTCTTGGGTTCCATATCTGCCAAACTTTTTGAATGGTCTGGACTAAAACAAACCACTTTACAGATACCTGTTTCACTTTGTGCAACCAACAGTCCGTCGTTAACTTCAAAAGTTTTGGTATCGCTTTGAAGCGCGGCAAAATCATTGGTAAACACAAATACATCTTCGTATTTTGGATTAACCTCACCATTAATTCTGGTGTTACCGGCACATAAATAGCACGTTTCATCGTAAGACGGACGTACTTCGTTGGATACCGCTTCATTTTGTCCTTGCCATGGTCTTTTGGCTCTATGTGGCGAAACCAAAACCCATTCGCCAGTTAGTATATTAAATCGTTTATGCGAATAATCCTGTAAATCTGTATTTTCCATGATGGATTTTAATTTTTGATTGACTGGTTAAACTAGATGTGTGCCTTGTGAAAGTTGGACAAAATATACCGAACAATCTTTATTGAACTGCTTTCTATATGCTTTTGAAGCAGTGTCTGCAAAAGCTTTGGCTTCAGCTTTTGATACCAGGTTAATGGTACAGCCGCCAAAACCACCGCCCATCATTCTTGCACCCAATACCTCTTGGTTTGATTTGGCCAAATCAACAAGAAAATCCAATTCATCACAGCTTACCTTGTATTGATTGGACAAACCATCATGCGAGGCATAAATCAATTGCCCCAAGGTTTCCAAGTCATTTTCCTCAATGGCTTTTGAAGCTTTAACGGCCCTATCATTTTCTTGAATCACGTAGAGTGCCTTTTGGTAGTTTTCTGGCGTCACTTCATCTTTTACAGCTAATAAATCACTTTCAGTGGCATCCCGTAAAGCTTTGATATTCAATAATCCTGCAATGTTCTCGCAAGCAGAACGTCTATCGTTATAGGCACTATCAGACAGACTATGCTTTACGTTTGTATTGATAAGCATCAATTGATGGTCCTTAAAATCAATTTCATAAGGTTTAGATTTCACGGTTCTGCAATCCAAAAGCAACGCATTATTTTCTATACCAAACATACTGGCATATTGGTCCATAATACCACAATTTACGCCCACATAATTATGTTCTGCCTTTTGAGAAATCAATATCATATCGTGCTTAGAAAGGCCTAAATTAAAAAGTTCATTCAAACCAAAAACCACACTATTTTCTAAAGCTGCGGAAGAGGACATACCAGAACCTGCAGGAATATCGCCTGCAAACATGATATTAAAATTGCCAATAACCTTATTTCTGTTTTGAATTTCTGCAACCACACCAAAAACATAGTTTTCCCAGCTTCCTTCCTTTGATGGCTTTAGTTTATCCAAATCAAATTCCACTGTACTCTCAAAATCCAAAGCGTGTGCCGTGGATTTTCCAGAATCACTTTTTGAAATGGCAGCAGCTATTCCTTTATCAACGGCTGCTGGAAATACAAACCCATCGTTGTAATCAGTATGCTCACCAATAATATTTATCCTTCCGGGTGAAAAAACAAGAATAGGTTCTTTTTTATATAGTTCAAGAAATTGAGACTTAACCTGCTGTATTAATGCTATGTTCATTAAATTTTTGTTGTAAATTAGTTTGATTATAATCCCACAAAGATAGAAGCAAAAACCTTGAAAATTAAATTTTCCGTTCCTTAATCCAAATTAAATTATCTAGTTAATTGGTTTTAAAATGTAACTAAATGAATATTGTTTATCCTCTAAACGATATTGTTTGTGCGGATAGGCTCCCCAGCTATCATCACCACCAACGCCTCGTTGTTTCAAATCAATATGCAGATATATTTTATCTTTTTCAACAACAATATCTGTTGGGTGTTTTTGAGCTTTGTTTTCTCCTCCATCCAAGGTTTCAGTGCTCATATTCAATGCACTAAATCCAAGAGGTTGTTCTCCAACAATTTTTAAACCTTTGTTATTTTTGTTCTTTAATTTTAGCCAACGCACATCTGTTTTATAACCAGTCTCTTGGGGTCTGATGTATTCCCAAGTGAATTGGTTTTCAACATCATCGCTGTAAATTCCAACAAAAGATGCCGTGTTTCTATCGGAATAATTTTCCCATGGACCTCTTCCATAATAGGTCAATCCATCAAAACTACCATCTAAAATCATGCGCATACCAAATCGTGGCATTTCGGGTAATACGTTAGAAGTCATATCAATACTGGAAGTTATTTTTATTGAGCCATCATTTTGAATCAGATAGTCAACCGTATAAGGAACATCCAATTCTGAAATGAAAAACTCCACTTTAATAGGAATACCAGCACCTGAGTTCTTGGCTAAAGTAACGTTTTCAACCTTTAAATTTTTGTGGGCATTTTTCCAAACGCCCAGTCGTTCCGGCATCTTATTGCCATAATCGTTGTCTGTGGGCGCTCTCCAAAAATAAGGCTCAGGGAATTTTTCAATAGTTCCCTCGTCACCTTTGGCGATATACTTTTGTAATTTACCTGTAGCCAAATTAAATTCCCCTTCAACCAAATCATTTGAAAATGAAAGAATGTCATCTTTCACTTTAAAAGCAATATTTCCATCTATATTGGCTTTTGAAACAAAATAATCACCTGATCCAAGATTAAATTGCTCACGAGCGACTTCATGGTTTTCGGGAATAGTTTCCGTTGCATTTTTCGTATAGGCATATACATCAAGGAAATATTCCTTATCACCCTCTAAAACTGGCAAATTTAATTTAACTTCTTTCGCTTCGTTCGGGGTTGCTGTAACTTCAAAAGCCTTATCTGCAACTACTTTTCCGTTCTCTTTTAAAACCCACTTGAAGTTATAATGATCTAGATTAGTAAAATTGTAGTTATTGGTTATTTCCAAAGTATCATCATTTAGTGAAAAAGAAATATCCTGATACACTTTTTTAACCTCATAAAGCGATGGATGAGGAGTTCTATCGGCCGACACCAAACCATTAGCACAAAAGTTTTGATCGTGCTGCAGGTTTTCACCTCCTAAATCACCACCATAAGCCCAAAACATTCTGCCATCTGGTGTTTCAGCTTTTAAGCCTTGGTCTACCCAATCCCAAATAAAACCACCTTGCATTTTTTTATTCATTTTCATGATATCAAAATACTCTTGAAAATTACCATTACTGTTGCCCATGGCATGAGAGTATTCACACATGATATAAGGGCGTGGGTCATCACCGTTAGCATAATCTTTCATATGCTCAATGCGCGGATACATCGGATCTACAATATCCGTATTTGGGTTTTGTCCTGCTTGTTCGAACTGCACAAAACGGGTTTTATCTCGATCTTTCAACCATTTGTAACCATCATAAAACACGGGTCCATTTCCACATTCGTTACCCATAGACCAAATAATGATTGACGCATGGTTTTTATCTTGCTCTAACATGCGTTTCATCCTATCCATGTGCGCTGGGGCCCACTCTGGCAAATAAGCCGGATGTTTACCTTTATCGAATTCAGATTGCCATTCCGCACCCATATCATGGGTTTCAATATTGGCTTCATCTACCACGTACATCCCCAACTCATCACATAAAGTATACAAATAGGGATCGTGCGGGTAATGGCTCATTCGAATCCCATTGACGTTGTTTTGCTTCATTATTTTTATGTCTTCCAACATAGTTGCCCTGTCAGGAGTATGTCCCTTTGTACCGTGGTGCTCATGAAGGTTTACTCCATTGACCATCAGTGGTTGTCCATTGACCATAAGTTGGGAATCCTTGATTTCAACTTTTCTAAAACCTATTTTTTTGGAAATAACCTGAGCTCCTTTTTTATCTGATAGTTTTAAAACCATACGATAAAGATTTGGGGTTTCCGCGCTCCATTTTGAAACATTATTTATCGTTGAAGCGAAATTAATTTTTGCATCGGAAGATTTAATTTTCTTTTCTTCTGAATAAACCACATTTCCGTTCTGATCGAAAAGTTTTATAGAAGCAACTTGCTTTTTTGGGGATTTCCCTTCAAATTTTCTTAAATCTACATTAACATTGAAAATACCATTTGTATAAATATCATCTAGACTGGCGGTTGCAAAAAAGTCCCATATTGTTTTTTTAGGAACAGCCTGTAAATACACATCGCGCTCCAAACCACTTAATCGCCAAAAATCCTGATCTTCTATATAACTGCCATCATGCCAGCGGAAAACTTGTACGGCAAGCAAATTTTCGCCTTTTTTCAAAAATGGGGTTATGTTAAATTCGGCAGCAGTCTTTGACGCTTTTGTCATTCCAACCTCCAGACCATTTAGGAATATACGGGCATAGCCAGAAATGGAACCAAAATTTATAAACACTTCACTTCCATCCCAATCACTTGGAACCGAAAATGTGCGTCTGTAACTACCAACAGGGTTATAATCGCCATCAATAAAAGGCGGATTTTTAGGAAAAGGGTAAATGATATTGGTATAAATTGGAATATCGTAACCTTGCATTTCCCAGTTTGAAGGTACTTCAATGGTTTTCCAGCCAGAAACATCTAAACCTGTTTCATAAAAATCCATTGGTCTTTCTTCTGGATTCTTAACAATATTAAATTGCCAAGTGCCATTTAAACTTTTGTAATATTTTGAATTTTGGGGTGTATCCGTAAGTGCAGATGCCTCATCGCCGTATAACACAAAAGAGGATCTTCCCGCTTCTTTGTTACGATCAATTATTTGTGGATTTTCCCATTCATTTGTTTCTTTCTGCGCATTCCCTAGCACAGTAAAAAGCAATAATACCAATGTTAATTTTAGATGTTTCATGTAATATTTAATAATGCCCGTTAATATTTTTTTTATTTAAACTTTAGTTGGTTACTCATTAATTTTAATTATTCCCTAACAACAACAATCTTTCTGGACAGGTCGTTAACCTTCAGCACGTACATACCCGTGGCCAATGACCTTGACAATGTTATCCTGGACACACCAGTGGCCTCATCGTACTCCCTATTAGGGATTTCCAGAAGCCTTCCGTTTATGTCGAACAGGTAGACCAAGTCATCCAAGGCCGTACCCGTAATGTATACCTTCATTGTGGTGACCGACACAGGGTTCGGGTAAACCCTCATGTCCACTACGGATATTGGCGTTGTGCCGTCCGTGAAGCCCTCAAAATACCTTGCCCCAAACTCAAAGGCCTCTTTTCCTATCTTTTCACCGATTATCCGTCCATTGATATCATCCGCCGGCGGATGTATGCCGCCCCAAATACGCGACAGGCTGCACTGGTCCGATGCGTCCCTATAGGTCGCCCACTGCAGGGTTACGTCCACCGAGGGCCCTTCCTCAAAAACCAAAAACTCGTTCTTCTTGGCAAAGAACTCGCCCATGCCACCGGGAAAATATGCATCGCCCGTTAGCAGGGTCAACACCTCGGCCGCCGCCCTTGAATAGGTCGAATGCCCTGAAACATAGCCCGCAAACGGTGGCGTGACGAACGTAGGACGCTGGTAGGGCCACCAGTTCTCTGCCAAAATCCAGCCCACGCCCGCTTCGTCAACCGCTGGGTCGTCTATATAATCATGCCCCTTCCAGGAGTAAAGCTTTATCTTACCAATGTTCTCATTGCTCTTGCCAGCCAGTGCGTCGCCCTCCTCAACAAGCTCGACCAAGCCCGGCATTAAGTGGATGCCCAAAGTATCATAGTTTGGCTTAGAGGCATCGGTGCACTGCCCCTTGGCGCACATATAGCGTATGGCCGATATGGGCCGTATATAGTCATACCACCCCTTAACGCCCCAAGATGCTATGGCAGAATCGTGCATGGCACCGCCCAAAATGAAATAGGCCTTCACGTCCCACTCCAAATCGAACAGGATATTGCCCTGACCGTTGAACCTTTTCTTTAAAAGCTCATGGTCGTTGATATAGTTCAGTATGGTAAACCAGTGCCCAGGTGGGGTCTCGGAGTCCGGGCCGTCCGCCCAGAACTCAGCCAATACCCGGGTATAGTCTCCACGGGGGACAACCTGTTCTTGATAAGGTTGTTTCGTTACCGGGTTCATCGCGTGCCCCGTGCCTATGTCACCTCCTTCGGCCTCTTTATAGAAATCTTTATAATCAGAAAACTTCTGTGGAAATTGGCTCGGTGAAATATTGCCAATAGATTTTGGCGAGATGTCCCACAGTACGCCATCGTTTGGATCCAGGTGGGAGCTCCAGCGTGATACCAACGTAAAGGTCCATTTGTAGTCATCGGAGGTAACCGACGGTGGTGCACCGGGATCATGGTACACGCTATAGTCGTGTCCGTCACGGGTATGGACGGTCCTCTCTCCTTCTTCCAATGAGAACGGATTGACATTGCCCCACTCGGGACTCAAAAAATCCGGGGTGACGCCCCCTATCACATTACCGCTCTGGTCTATAAAGGTATTGAAGCTAAGCGGCTGCCACCTTTCAGGGTCTATCGACCCCATCTGTGACTGGTCTGGCTGTGAAAGGTTCAAAGGCTCATTGACCGGCTCGTAAAAAATGTTCGCGTACTCGTTCTGCTCATTGGAGCCATCCTGCAGGCCGTAGGCTATCACCTGGCCCGCTATATAGTTGCCCAGTGCGATTGGGCTGCCCGTGCTATAATCCTCATCCGTTATTGATATATCGTAGCCAAGACCCTCCATGACCGCATCGAGAATAGCCTGCGAAAGTGTTGGGTTGGGTGAATGCTTAAACCGTTCCGACAACAGCCTGTAGGCCGCGTAGCTTATGGTCTTGTTCCTGGCCTGCGTTAATGGCTCGGCTGTTGAAAAAGCCTCAAAATCACTTTTAAAGCCATGCACCTCGTTGCCTATCAAATATGGGGTTGCCTTGTCGTCATAAATGGCCCAAGCATCATACATGGCCACACCCGTATGAAACAGGTTTCTTGCATGCACTGTTGGCCGCGCGTAATCTTTTCTGATGAGGCTGAGAAGCATCTCGTTCCAAAGACGTGCAACAGAATGCCCATCCAAATCTGTTGCACCTCCATCAATTAACGTTACCACTAATTCAATAATCTCCCCAGTACAAATTTTATTCGTAACCAATAATGTTATCCTACCCTGATTTTCAGTTCCCCACTTTACCGTAATACTATTTGGCCGCATTTCCAAAATCTCACCGCCCATAACCTGCCAATCTAAAACAGAATCGTCATCCAAAGAATAAGAATAGGTCTCAACACTATTCTTCTTTGTCTCTTTATTGCCTAAGATTTTACCCGTTTCTGGATATACACAAGCACCTGTACTTATTACAGCATTGGGATTGTATGTACAGGAGCTAGGGTCTGTACAGCCATAGAGTTTTATACTGGGCTGTATGTCCAAAATCTGATAGCCCTGGCCTTCCTTTGCTAAAATAGTCGTGTTGGTAGAAATGTTCGAGTAAGTTTCGATTAATCCTGAGGGCCAAATAATCTTAAGCTCCGAGACCGCATCATCTCTGCCAAGACCAAAATGTACTGGTCCCAGGTTTTGAGACAAAAAGCCTTTGCCAGAATAATACCTGTGTAATGACCCGCTTACCGTTTTCACTGAGAGTATTGAGCCAATCGCATCACGGTTAGAGACTGTTCCCTCCAATTTAACCTTGAACCAATTTATGTTCTCCGCTGCCCTAGATTGATCCAAAACGTCGTTTTCATAGAGGTAAGAAGGCCTATCATTGTTGGTTAAGTAGATGTCCAGGTCTCCGTCATTATCGAAGTCAAAGACTCCAGCTCCAACGCTTATTGTTTCCTCGCCCAACCCTATTGTACTTGAACGGTTAACAAAACTAACCTGGTTACTTGAAGCAAGGTTCTCAAAATATTCATTTTTCTCTACTCGTACTTTGAATCCATTAACCACAAACAAATCTTCATCCCGGTCAAGATCAAAATCTTGAAAAGCTACGTCCCAGGACCAACCCGTTCTTTGAACCTCAAGTGTTGGAGCCAAATCTTGAAATGTATAATTGCCATTATTGGTAAACAAAGCATTTCGTTCAATCGCAGTTATAAATAAATCAAAAAAACCATCATTATTGTAGTCCCCTATGGCCATTCCCATATCATCAGCAGAATGGAGCAGTCCAAAAGTATTGGCTCGTTCTACAAAACCGGCACCTTCTTGATTAATGAATAAATCACTAGTTTGGCCACTTCCATCGTTCGCCACATATAGATCTAACCAGCCATCACCGTTAAAATCAAAAGGAATGCTCTGATAAGAAAGCTTACTTAATGCACCATCAAAAATATTGCTAACATCCGAAAAAGTGCCATCTCCATTGTTCTTATAAAGTCGGTTACCTTCACAATCACTATCCCAATCAGAGATATAAATATCCAGAAATCCGTCTCTGTTATAATCAAACCAAGTTGCATCTGTGTTGATACAATCATTGTATTTTTTAAACCCAGCTTCAACGGTAACTTCCTTGAAACTTCCATCCATTTCATTATGAAACAGTTGCACTTTGTTGGTATGGGTCATGAACAAATCTGGGTAACCATCATTGTCAAAATCGCCCCAAAAAGCACCAAATTTAAAACCCGTTAAAGCCACAGATTCTTCTCCGGTCTCTCCAACAGGAAAAAGATTAACAAGACCAGAAGTTTCGGTCACGTCAGTAAAAGTTCCATCATTGTTATTGCTGAACAATTTGCTATGGCTATTGGCAATACCTTCCAGATCTTGGGCTTGAGCGACAACAAATATGTCCAAATCGCCATCCAAATCAAAATCTGCAATGGCAACACCATTATTTTCTTCTACTGAAGATAAGCCAGCATAAGCTTCAATGTGATGAAATGACTGTGCAAATAATCTATTATGGGAAAATAGAATAACTAGTAATGTAAAAAGGAAATAAATTAATTGCCCTTTTACAAAACCATCTATAAAATGATATTTAACCTTATTTTTCAAGTGCTAATTAACCACAAACCTTTTAACCGTAGAGTTTGTTCCGTTATCCAACTTAAGCAGATACATGCCGCGCGGCAGTTCAGAAATATCCAATATTGTTTTGCTTTCACTTATTTGATTTGTTGACAATGTTCGGCCGTGGAGGTCATAAATGCTCAAGCTCAATCGGCCGTTTACAACTGCAGAACTTAAATCCAAATGCAGTTCATCTTTGGCCGGTACTGGCCATAGAGTCAGGCTTTCCAACACACCAACATCTTCAACTGATAATGTTACACTGTGTAAATCTGAGATTTGCTCCGGAGACATTGCATAGTTGTACACCCTGAAATCATCAATCTTACCAGAGAAATATGCATGCTGGTTATATTGGCTTCGCCCAATATAGTTTTTAACGGCAACGATATCTTCTGGCCTTAAAGTAATTCCTGTGTTCTCCCCAACCAAGTCGCCATCAACATATATTTTTGCTCCCGAAGCACCAAGGGTCAGGGCCACATGTTTCCAGACTCCAGAAGTCAATTTTGGCACCGTTAGTGCCTGTTCGGTCGAGAATCCCCCTTTGGTGATAGCAAAGCGCATACCAAATCCCGCTCCATTTGGAGAAAGGGACATGTATTCTTCTTCCCCAATTCCGAAATCAAAGATGCGCTGTTGAAAGCCCCCTCCATTCCAATTTACCCATGCCGCCACGGTAATCTCTTGATGGTTGGCAATATCAGCCGGAAGTTGTACAAAATCATTCGAACCATCTAAATTAATTGCACCAGAACCAATATGACCTCCAGTAAAAGTTGCCCCACTTATTGCCCCATGGTTTAGGTTTATTGAACTGTCAAGAATATCCCCTTCAAAATCATATTGAGACACAAGGGCGTTATCCCCTGTTGCTGTTTCGGAATCCACATTAGAGTTTTCCGACCGGTTTAGTGAATTATCTTCTGCCCGGACCACATAGAAATACTCTACACCTGTTTTGGTCGTATTATCTATAAACGAAGTCAATGTTATGTTACGTGCAATGGTGTTATAGGGACCTGAAGCCGATTCTGATCTTAAAACGGTATAGCCTGAAACATCATTACTGGTGCTGGCCGTCCAATCCAACTTGATTGAAACATCTTGTCGGGTTGCAACTAAATTTGTTGGTGCAGTTGGTGCATCAAACTCTAATGGAACACCTACCGGTAATAGTCGCCATAAATATTCATCAGTATCTGGCGGTGACCATTGAATTACATTGGCACCCGGTGTCGAAACGCCGCCAGCAACTACAATAGCTTTGCTACTTTCCCCACTTCTTATTCGGAAATAACCATCTCCATCGTAGTCAAAGTACCATCTTTGGTTACTAGATCCACCGAATCCATAAATAAAAATGTTAGCTCCATTATTCAAATTAAATCCAGCTAAATCTAGTCTTTTTGTAGTGCTATTAGCCGGCTGAATGAAGTGATAGCTAAAATCCAGGCCTACACGTGAATCCACCGGTGTGATGTTCCAATGTTGGGTTGCAGCTCCAGAGTAAGTTCCTTGAAATACATTCGCTTCATTAGAATCACCTGCCACCGTCAATACCAAACCACTCTTTTTATTAATAACCACATACTGTCCATCAATAACAGGCTGTATATCATCACCCCAAGTAATATTGAAAACCTTTTCCCCATTAGTCTGACCATTTTGGTATATGGTTGGCCAATCCGCAGGATCGGCACCTGGTAATTCTAACACGAATTCGCGCTGTGGACCAACACCATCATAATAAACTGCTCGGTCTTTTGAAACATAGTTGTATGTTGTGTTGATGGCCTGACGCTCAGACCCTCCTATAAACCCTTGTACCTTACCTGAAGGAGTTCTATAAACCGCAGCTGCCGTCCAATTGAATCGATGCTCGGCATAGCCCAAACGCTCACCGTCGAAAGCCTTTACCATTTCACCACGGGCACGTTCAGCCGGCCCCCACCAAATACCTGTTTGCATGCCATATTCATAACCTACCAATGCTTCCGCAACATTATGCATCTCGTCCAATGTAGCATGGTGTCCATTGGCTCTTACGTTTGTTAAGAAACTAGCAAAGTTATCAAAATTACCCGCCAATTGGTGCGTATTCCCTTCATTTACTCCCGAGGGCCTTAAATAATCATACCAGTATTGCGCCTGGTCACAGTTTAATGTATTGCCTCCAGAAATCCTTATTCCGGTGAAAAAATCATCTTTGACCATTAATTGGTTAATCGCATACATATCATCAATAGAACCTTGTCCCCATCCAAAATCAGGTTCGTTGAACGCACCAATAGTAACAATATTATGCCCTGCGTTCTGATAGGCCTGTGCCGAAGCTTTTATAAGATTAAGCCATCTTTGAGGTTGACCCACATACCAAGGATCTACATATGGATCTGGCCCTTTTGAATGGTCGCAGTTCATAGCCAAAGTCATATTAGACCCTCCAAACGTATTTAAGATATAAAGTCTACCGTTTAGTTTATCTATTTGTTGTTGTGTGAGATCTGTTCCATTAACCAGTGGATAAGAAGGTTGGTGTGATACTCTTACAATATCCAATTGATCAAGGCCTCCAAAAAGTACGACACGGCGAAAGTTCTGCTCAGAATCCCAAGCTAAATCGGCTCCAAACTGAATAGTTTTAGATATTCCTTGATCGGTAATATCAAAAGGTACAACTCTATCTGCAACGGGTTGGGCTTTAAGATTATCGCTCGTACTAGCCTGCGCCTGAATTAAGTTGAGGTTAATGCCAAAAAATGACAAAAAGCTACATGAAACAATAATTTTAATTGTAATTTTTCTTAACATCTTTTTTAGTTTTAGTTGGTAAAACCTTCAAATTCTTCACTTAATCTTGAAAACGGTTTTACGAAAAGGAATCCGTGGTGTTCCTTATTGCAAAATTACCTAAAAGAATATATTTTATTAGGGGGCGAATTGTTAATAAATGGGACACATAATGTCCATTCTGTAAGATATCTTCATTTTTGGGCCTAAATAATTAATAACCCTATAATCAAATATACGGAATATTACCAAAATCTTCAAGTTGGCGGACTTGAATAAACACTAATAAAAAAGCCAACTTCATGATTGTTTTACGAAGTTGGCTGTATTATCTAAATTGATGTAAAACTTGAAAATTATCTTACCAATAATTTAGCAGCTTTTTGACCTTCATCAGTCTTAATCGTTGCAATCCATAAACCTGTTTTAAATTCAAAATCGGCATCGGTATTGGTTTTTAATGTTTTTACCAAAGCACCCGTAATGCTGTAAATATTAACTTCGGTTGTCGAGGTAACATTGGATACGTAAACACGGTTGCCAATGGCCCTAACATTTGCAAAAAATGGGGTAAAATTATCTTCAACGCCTAGAATGGTATCTGTCCTATATAATTCAAAGTCATCAATCCAAAATTCCGTTCCATTTGGAGAACCATCACATCCGTTAAATGACAACCAACTTGCCGATGGATTTGCACCCGTAGAAAATGAATAATCAATTAACTGCCACTCCCCTCCAGTATCAAAGGTTTCAACAACCGATGGGTCTGCATTATTTGCCGTAAAACCAACGCTTCCGCCAATGGTTTTTACATATACGTGCAAACGATAGGTGGCATTAGGCGCCCAAGCTACTGGATTAATATCTAATGCTGCATTACAGCCATTAAAAGTCACTTTTATATAGTCTCCACAATGTGCATCTACATTATCGGTCACCACTTGCCTTGTGCCACCATTAGCCCATCCTTGATAAGCAGCCAGATTATCGCATGATCTGTTTGGTGCTAAATTTTGTTCTCCCGCATAAAGAGGAACAAAACCGCAATCCTCATTATTTTCATTCACAACGACATCCGCTACTCTATACAATTCATAATTATCGATAAGAATTGCCGTGGCCGTTTCAGATTCACAACTATTAATGAAGATTAATCCAGTTCCGGCATTTGTGCCTGTGTTAAATTCGTAATCCACTATATCCCAAGATGAATTATTAAAAACAAAGGCAGCTGCACCATCAGTACCTGAAAACCCAACCTTGGCCGTGCCACCAACAGTTTTAGCTGCGAATCTTACACGATATGTACTATTGGGCTCCCAGTTAATAGGGAGGTCAAGTGAAGTACCACATCTACCATTTAATTTCATTGCATTTGGTCCACAATAGGTATCTGCTGTTTCTAAAACTTGGTTTGCAGCGCCCCAACCTTGATATGAATTAAAAGCATCCATTTCCGGGTCTGGAGTTAAATTTGTTTTATCGGTATACAAAGGCATAAAAGGACATTCCCCTGGAACGCTTATATCCTCACCAAACAAGGCTGTAATTTCCGATGCATTTAAAGCACGATTGTAAATTCTAAACTCATCAATAGCCCCATCTAAAAGAGGGTCTGGGTATTGCGATTTTCCAATATAATTTTGGGTGGTTGAACCCAAACTAGAAGGGTTAAGGGTGAAATTTTCCTTTCTACCAACCTCAACTCCATTTATATACATGATGCCCAAAGCACCATTCATAGTTATTGCAACATGAGTCCATGTATCTAAAACTGGAGTCGCAGAGGAATTAATTTGTTGTTCTGCACCATTGTTGAATTTTATAGCAAAACGGTAAGTGCCATTGTTACCATTTCGAGGGGTCAAAAACATATTAGTTGAAGTTCCTGTTCCAAAATCAAAAATACGTGCCCAATTATCAGTAGCATTTAATTTTACCCATGTGGTAATGGTAAAATCAGTTAAATCCTTCACAACACCATTTTCTATTTGCATATATGAATCGGCATCACCTGTTAAATTAATACCACCACCGCCTTTACCCGCAGCAGAGGCAACTGAAGGGAATAATGTTCCGTTGTAAACACCCCATTGGTCATACGGACTTGTCCCAAAAACTCCATTAAAATCGTAGTACAAATGCTGACCGGAATTAGGATCTGAGGCTACAATATCAGATTCGGGCGTTGTTCCCAAATCATTGAATGCCGAAATGGTATAATAATAAGTATTTCCGTTGACTGCGGTTAAGTCTGTATACTGAGTGGCCTCAAAACCTGTAGTGCCAATGGATGCGAAAGGTCCGGACTGTGACGCCGAACGCTTAATATCAAATTGAGAATCCACTTTAAAATCCCACTTTAATTTCGCTTGATTGTCGCCAGATCCTACCAATATGTTTTGAACAGTCCCACTTGGTTCTAACAACGTAAAGGTAGTTGCCATGGCCTCTGGTGAAGAAAATCCGCTTTCACCCCCAGCGTTTACGGGCCAAATTTTGTAATAATATGTCGTATCTGAATCTAGGTTAGTATCTTGAAAGCTGGTGCCAGTCACATTTGAGGCAACAAGCTCATACGCACCTCCAGAAGTGGTTGCTCTCCTTAAATTATAAGACACTGCGCTCTCCACAGTAGACCAACTTAAATCTATTTTTTTGGCTGAAACCGGAGCTGCATTTAACAATGATTGTACCGAAACAGCAATTTGCGCCGAAGTTGTTTCTGCATCATCCTTACCTAAAGTTTTTAAGTGATACAGGGCGTAACTAGGCAATGCATCAGTTGCAGTAAGCACCGTGTAATCAGGTGAATTATAGAATGAAGACCAACTAGTTTCTCCGCTTAACCTTCTTTCAACAATATAATTATTGACCAATTCACCATTTAAACCTCCCCAATGAAGGATGACGTTTTGAAAATCTTCTGAAATGGTGTAGGTTAATTTCTCTTGAAAAGGTTTCCAAGTGGGTACATATTCAGTAGCGGGGTTAAATGCTTTGGCCGACACTAAATCCCGAAGATACTGGCCCGTTGGTGTAAGGACCTTTATACGAGTGACATTTGGGCCATTATCATAACAAGGTGCTGACCAAGTTGATAGTACTTCGTTATCCAGATTTTGCAAGGCTGTTTGTAACCACTGATAACTTTGCCAATTAGGATTATTTGACTTCCAGCAATCATCAATTGTTAGTACTGCTGCTCTACAATCTTCAACCGCATTGTAAAAAGAATAGCGCTCTACATAGGGTTTACTTTCCAGAATATTTATAATGTTTGTAATATCCGCCAACTGTTTTGCAACATTGGCATCGGTTGCTAACCTGTTGCCACTTGGCCAGGCTTCATCCGTCCAATTAGCACCATTATTCCACTCGGTAATCCAAATAGGTCTTTTAAATGCATTCCATACATCATCTAATCGCCAAGACCAATTTTGCTGATTTATTGACCAGTAAGAATGTATCGCTATGAAATCTACACGAAAATTATTGGCTTCTGCTTCAGCCATAAACCCCCAAAGCCCATTGTAGGGGTCGGAATGTGCAGGTGAACCTACCCTCAATCCACTTTTCATGAAATATTTCCAGTTATCTATAACTACATCATTAGACAAGTTAGATTGGTCAGGTCTATCTGGTTCATTATAACCCAAAACATGCGTAATATTCGGCTTGGCTTCAATTTCGCCCCAACTTGGCCAATCTATCTTCTGTTTAATAGGCACATATTCCAATGTTCCACCAGAACTACCACTTGCAGACCAATCGTAGCGCCAACTAGCATTTACTCCAGTCCACTCATCCTGATACCAACCGGCCCATCCTTTTTTGGTTACATAATCATGCAGGGCCATCACTCTAATGAAGGATATGGTTCCATTAAGGTAAGGTGATTCTGCTGATAAATCAGGTATTTGCAATATGCCATCGTCAGCTCTAAAAACACGACTATAGCCTGTTCCATCAGAGCTTGTGGCAAATGTGGCCATATAGCCTTGTTGCAAGGTAAAAGACTTGATTGCGTTATCAAAAGCCCCTAAATTTGTGTAGGTATTGAAGATAGGATAGGTTTGAGAACTGCCAGTATAGTTCGTTTCATCATAAACCGTTAGTGGTGTTGTTTGGGCGCGTAGCTGAAAAGCAAAAAACACTACAGTAAGAAATAAATACTTAGTAAAATTTTTCATAGCAATAATTAGTTAATCTCGTTTCGTTTTGTGGTGTTTAGTTTTGGTTTAGTTCACTTTTACATATTTATTTTGGAAAAGTGATACAAAGTAATCATTGAATTTGTGCTTTACAAAGTTAATCGATTATCCACTTTTAAATGGGATAGATACCGGTAAAAGTAAGGGGGCAAAATGTCCAAACTTCTAAATTTGTACTGATAATCAATTTACCGTTTTTATAGCTGTAGTATTAGCTTCAAGTCCTTCGGAAGTGACCTTCAAACTTATGTCACCAGCTTCCTTAGTACTTTTAATAATCACCAAAGCACGTCCGTTCCAAGCTTTTCGGTTATTTGAAATATATAAATCAGTGTCTTTTAAATTGGCTTTGTCAACCCTAGCTCGGTAGTTTAAGAGCCATTTATATTATTGTGTATATGAAATACAACATTTTAATGCTCAAAAAACGAAATAATTCGTCATTAAATAATAGCTTGAAAGACCTTTTAAAGATGTTTTATAAAAATTTTCAGAAAAGCCACCTAGAAAAATATTTCTTTGGTGGTTTATTTTACTTCATTATGAGTTTTTTAGAAACATAACGACCTAAATCTCTACCTTGTTTGAGGCCCTTTTCTACAGCAGCTCTATAATGGATACCACCATATAATCTGCTTATGGCAGCTTCACTGGAAGCTTCATTAAAGGAATGGAATGTCCTAACCGGAAGACCATATCTGGTTTCGGTATCATCGGAAAATTCAAAATCATCACCAAAAATATCTGTCAATACAGTTGATGCGGCACCTGAAGCCACACTGTGACCACTTGAATATTCTGGAAACGGAGGAGTTTGTAAAACAGGTTTCCAATTATCATCTATACGCTTATTTATTAAAGTTTCTGGTCTTACTAAATTACTTCTGTATTTTTCATCCCAACAACTTATAAAGGCATCTGCAATCGCTAAAGACGTTTTGGTATAGGCATATACTGTTTCATCAAAATCACAATTCTTTTTTTTGCTTGCTATTTTCGTAATCCCTATCCAATGTGCCCCTGGGGTGATTTTTTTAACGGCAAACATTAAGTGCCCACGAGTTACAGAAGCATAAGGGTTGCAGTCCCAGAATTTAGCTATTGCCATTTCTTCAGAATCATCACCATTTTCTGAAATTTTTTTGCCGATATCATATACTTCCATTAACTCCTTATAAAAGGCACTTCCTTCTTCCATTGAGAATTTTGGTGGTGGAATTGGTGCGAACTGGCTTGCAGAATCTAGCACAAAAGGCCTTATTTTGTTCCAATGTGGTTCCAATCCATCCATATATGCAGGTGGTGTTGGCTGCCATTTTGATTCATCATCAGTTTGCAGGGTATATTTAGGCATGGTACGGGTTTGCTTATAATTGTCGCTACTTAACCACGACTTGATATGGTCGGCCACCTTTAATCCATAATTTTTGGCATTTTCAAACTCCGTTTTATTGGTCATTTCCCATTTAGTATATAAACTATCTCTAAATTGGGTCAATTTATCTTCAGAAAAAATAAGAGTTTTGCCGATTTCCATATAAGCTACCAAAGCTGCTAGCTGAGCATTTAATGGTAAGCTTTTTTGGTCATAAGCAGGTATTTCGATTAAATCTGGCAATTGCCCATTTAATGATTTGAGTGTGTCATTTTGGCTAGCAATAATTTCATAAGCAGCAACGTTTGTATAGGCAAATATCCTACTGGCAACTGGGGGTGAAAAAATATCATGCACCATGATTTCAATAACCTGATCTACAGCTGCATGATATTCGTTAGCTGTAACAACAATAGGTTCGCTTTGCTTCTTGCAACCAATAAATAAAATAAACATTAAGAGAACTGTTAATCTCAAAACATTTTTAATTTCTCTAATCATTTTTCTAGGTTTTTTTTTAGTCAATCTGAATTCAAGGACACAATTTTAGCAAAAAATCTCCAGGACTACATTTGTTCTGGAGATTTTTGTTTAATTCAATTGATTTTCTAAAATTTTCAATTTTATCTTAAAGGAATTGGTTCCCTAAAGTTTCCTAAGATATTTAGATACTATATTCCAATACAACATTATCTATGCCTAACCAGCTATCATGTGTGTCAGGATTATCGAATTCAATTCCAATAAATTTACCAACTGATGCAGCAGTAGCTTGCACCGTTAGCTGGCGAACAGTAATATAGCCGTCTTGTGGAAAAGTTGCAGAACCCAGTGGTGTTCTTGTTACACCATCATCCTCAAGAAAATACAAAATGACCGTTCCGTTTTCATTAGCCCATGCATCTCCAAAAACACAACTAACAGCATAAGTCTCACCTTCTACTCCAATGGCATGACTTGTTGTTTGGTAAGGATTATAGGGGCTCTTAGAGTAAAGATACCCTGTACGACCACCATTGCCATTCTGTACGCCAGAATCTTGATCATCGGTTCGGGGGTCATCTGACGTCCATCCTGGTATGGACGGATCTGCCCATGACCTAATCTGATTTCCTGTAACAGGTAGTTCAAAATCACCATTTATTATGGTTATGCTTTGAAAATTAAATGCATTTATGGTTTTTGTTTTAACAACAGGCGTAGTCCCGTCTACTCCTGTTACGGTCAAAGTTACTATATATGTGCCTCCAGCACCGTAAGTATAGGTGACATTGGCATCGGACGATGTGTTTCCATCACCAAAATCCCAAAGAATTGATTCTGCATTAGTTACTCTGGCATTAAAAGTAATCATTAAACCGTTATTCGCATCCGGAGTACTGCTGATTATAGCTGTTGGCCCAAATGGAGGATAATCATTATTTTCATTATCGCATGAAACAAACACCAATAGCACTAGTGTAAGTGTTAAAACACTTAGTAGATTTTTTTTCATTATTTTCATTTTTCCGTTAATTTTAGTTACACTTAAATTCAAGTTTTAGTTGTTAGTTAATTTTAATAATTCTGTTTTATCATTATTTTTTGATACAATAACATACGTATTATTCTTATGCTTTAGTAATTGGGCGTCCCTTACCTCACCCTCAATCCAAAGGTTCAATTTATCGTTAGCAACAGCAGAAAATTGACCATTGCCTGAGCCTTCCAATACAAGACCTTTACTGGCATCAACAGATCCAATCTCTACTTTAAATGGATAAAAGTTGCCCGTCAACATGGCATCCAAATGGCCATCTTTATTAAAGTCATGAATATTGATGCCTTGAATTGCAGAAAATTGTGCATCTAACGGCAATTCATGCCATTTAAAGGCTCCGCCTGTATTTTCAAGATACACACTTTTAAGCTGACCGATTTTAAGGTGCCTAGCTTCTTCCAGTTGCTCAGCAGAAAAAACATCATTCAAGGTTGCTGAAGCGTATTGCTCATACTTTAAAAATTTCTTTTTGATTAGCGGGAATGCATCTTGTAACTCATCTAAAGTTGCTATGGGATACCGCTTTCCCTGAATATAGCAACTTAATACGGGTGTTAATACGCCATCTCCCCTAAAATCACCAATAAATGCTTCCATAGGTTCATCTTCTGAAACCTTGAAGGGTAAATTAGCCCCCATATTTCCAACTATCAAGTCTACATCGCCATCACCATCCATATCGCCTGCAGCCAAACTTTGCCAAAATCCGTCACTTTCAGATAAACCATATTCGCTTGTCATTTCAACCATCTTTCCTTGGTTATTTACAAAGATTCGAATAGGCATCCATTCCCCTACCAGCACAAGATCAAGCCATTGGTCATTATTAATATCTGTCCACATGGCATCGGTTATTATACCCGGCTGTCTTAATTCGGTATTCACTTCTTTGGTAACAATAGTGAACTTGACTTTCCCAGTTGAAATGTCCGAATCATTTCTCAATATACCTCCTACAGAAGCAAGGGGATAGTTACCGGGGGCACTCCCTCCTCCTACAAAAAGATCCTCATCACCATCACCATCATAATCTCCAGCTGCTACAACACTTCCGTTGGCATATGCTTCTGGTAGTGCGTCTTGCGGTGCTTTAACAAATTTTCCATGACCTGCATTTATATAGAGTCTGTCCTTTAGGTTTCCGGGTTCAGCAAACTGCTCACTTCCTCCACTTACAACATAAATGTCCAAATCTCCATCACCATCTGCATCAAAAAATGTAGAACCGATAGACTCATATGATTTATCTTCAGTCCAACAAGCATCATTTGATTTTGCAAATTTTCCATCACCTTGAGCTATAAATAAAGCATCAGCCTGCCCGAAAGCACCGCCAATAAACACGTCATCCAGACCATCTCCATTAACATCATTCACTGACATTTTAGGGCCAGACTTTGATGTTTGTTTTAAAGCCAAACGATTAACTTTAAAATCAACGTATTTGTTTTCTTCATGTTTAAAATCAATACCAGAATTTGCAACAAATTCAAACATTTTTTGAGTGGCTGTTGATTCAATTTCTTCAACAGGCAAACTTGCCTCACCTTGATCCAATTCAACAATGGCATTTAGCTTAATGTTTTGCTTTGTGGAAACTTTGCCATCAGGCCATTGAACTTTGATATTGGCATTTTTAGAACTACCAAGCCCAAAATAAAGGATGGGATCTATGGAAGACTGATAGCCTCTGGCCGTATAATTTTCAACGAATTGAGTTGATGCATCAGTAGATACCCAAACTTTAGCGCCCAAACCAAAAGTGTTATTATTGTTTCCTTTCAACTTAACCTTTAAGTAGTTATGCGTTTGTTTATTTGTGTTATTCTGGTAAATACCTACCGGATCGTTGGTATTAGAAACCACCAAATCCAAATCACCATCATTATCTAAATCAGCATAGGCCGCACCAGTTGAAATTGTTGGGTTAGACAAACCCCATTCTTTGGTTACGTTCTTAAAAGTCAGTCCGTCCTCATTCTTATACATATAGTTGGAAATCTTGGTGGAAGGCATCTTCCCTACAAGGTCGAAAATAACCTTAGAATATTTTTCCTTTCCCTCATCTCCAAAAAGTTCTGCGCCTTGTCTACTAACTTTATCCATTGCGCTATTTACCTCAAATTTCATGAAGTCTTTATTGGTAAAATCACGCAAATAACCATTGGTAATAAACAGATCCTTTATACCATCTCCATCAAAATCTGCAATTAATGGTGCCCAGCTCCAGTCTGTATTTGACATTCCTGCAAGTTGACCAATCTCACTGAATTCGGGTTTTCCCTTTTTGGCAATGCCACGATTTAGCTGCAACATGTTTCTCATTTGCTGTTTGTGGTAACCGCTATCTATGGCCAATTGGTACTTGTCGAATTCATCTGGACCTTTTAGTATTTTTTGCCTGTAGTTATCCTCAGGTAGCATATCTAGGGTTACCAAATCTATATGTCCATCATTATTTAAATCGGCTGCATCATTTCCCATTGAAAATTGTGAGATATGACCAAAGGATTCTTTGGATGTATCACTAAATGTACCATCTCCATTGTTCAAATAAAGAAAATCCTGTTCAGTGTAATCGTTAGAAACATAGATGTCTGGCAAATTATCTTCATTAAAGTCGCTTATCGCCACACCCAAACCAAAATTGAGTCCGCTACCATGAATGCCAGCAGTTTCACTTACATTTTGAAACTTTCCGTTATCATTTTTATATAAAGAATTTCCAAAAAGTGGATGTCTTGTGTTTCGCAGTTTGGTTGTGTTATAGAAGGGGGAATAATAGTTTTTTGAATGATTTAGCAAAAACATGTCCAAATCGCCATCCAAATCATAATCAAAAAATGCTGCTTGGGTACTGTAAGACCCAATGGCATCCAAGCCATATTCTGCAGCTTTATCTGAAAATGTTGGAATTCCATCTTCGTTCAATCCGTTATTTATAAACAATTGATTGGCACGATTTTCATTTGAGCCCAATCCGGAATAACACACATAAATATCGAGTAATCCATCACCATTTACATCTGCAATGCTTGTTCCTGTTTTCCATCCTTTTTTGCCCTTAACTCCAGATAATTCAGATATATCTTCAAATTTAAAGTTGCCTTCATTGAGGTATAGTTTATTTTCAACCGTATTGCCCGTTAAATAAATATCTGGCAAATCATCTCCATTAAAATCTCCTATCCCAACGCCTCCACCGTTGTACATATATTCATACTGCATTACGTTGAGTTCCTCGGTTTCAATAACCTCGTTGGTAAAAGACACACCTGTTATTTCAGGTGCTAACAGATCAAATAAAACCTCATCTTCCGGAACATTTTCGGCCTGTTTGTTCTTTGAACAGCCAATAACGTGCATAAAGCATACAAAAGTTAAGATATAAAGCGTTTTTTTCATTTTAGTTGATTTGTATAATTCTAAATCATTAAAAATTCTTTTTGAATTATACAGGCAAATTTTTAGACTAGATAAGATTGAAAGGTAAACGGGTAATAGAATAAAATAAAATCAATTAAATTATTAACAATATCTTAAGAGACCCTTAAAATCACATGAAACATTAACATACATGGTGAAAAGATGGTAAATACCTCTTGCTGTTAGAAGTATTTCTTTGATAATGTTAGGGTTGTAAAGTCCCTTTCACAAAAGACTTCATCAACCCCAACACAATATCAATTTATACTAAGTCAAATAATTAATTTTTATTAATTCTCCCACCCATTTATCTGTTTAGCTTCAGGATTTTTATCAATTTCGTCTTGAGGAATTGGCAACACATATAGTTTAGATGGGAATTTACGTTCCTCAAAATCAACTACATTGTAAGTAAATGATCCATCACCATTTTTGATGATTTCCATACCTTGCAATTGGCCATTTAACAAATTCTCAGCGATGCCCCATCGACGAATATCGAAAAATCGATGTTCCTCAAAAGCAAGTTCAATGCGGCGTTCATTTCTGATTTTTTCACGCATTTGATTCTGTGAAAGACCCATTGGTAAATCTGGCATATCAACAGATTGTCTACTACGAATTCTATTTATAGCATCATAAACCGTCATATCCGGACCAACAGCTTCATTCTGTGCTTCAGCATAATTTAAAAGAACCTCAGCGAAACGAATAAATATCCAATCTTGATCACTGGCTTGGGAATAAAGAGCCAATAATTCTTCATTATGGAATTTTCTTGTAAAATATCCCGTAGTATTGAACTCTGCTTCTGTACCACCTTCAAACAATTCCACTTGCTTACCGCGGAACATTGCTCCATCGTGAACTACTGTAGCTTCAAAACGAGGGTCTAAATTAGCCCAAGGATCTTGTGGATCGTAAAGAGGAGATTCCGATTGCGGTTGACCATCAATCATATCGTAAGAACCAACAAAATTTTGGGTTGGTAAATTACCTCCCCATCCACCATCACTCGGTCCACGGTATGATGGAGGAGAATTGTAAACATCCCAACCAGCACCTTGAGTTCCGCCTCCACCTGATTGGTGATGCTTATCAGGATATTGGAATTTTTTTGCAAAAATAACTTCATTGTTGTTCTTAGTAAGGAACAAAGTACGATAATCCGGGTATAAGCTGTATCCCATAGTCATTACCTCACTAGCAGCCTCTGCCGCGTCTGCCCATCTTTCATCATACAATAACACACGGCTTTTTAGAGCATAAGCAGCACCTTTGGTAGCTCTTCCTGCTTCAATATCGCCTTTTGGCGGCAACATATTGGCTGCTGCATCAAGGTCATCTAGAATAAATTGAACAACATCATTATACGTTGCTCTTGGTATTTGTAAATTATCCTCTAAGGTTAAACTTTTGTCAATAAGTGGAACTCCTGTTGCTTCACCGCCAGAAGATCTCAAACCAAAAAGACGTAAAAGATCATGATAAATCATGGCTCTAAGAAAATGCACCTCACCTTTTAATCGGTCTCTTAATTCAGCATTACCGTCACCTAATCTATCTAAATTCTCTAAAGCTGTATTGGTTTTACGAATTAATCCGTAGTTGATTGGCCACATATTACCCCATGGAATATATTGAGGGGTGAACTCACCAGTTTGAAGAATTGTTGAATGGGTCCATCCCATTCCAACATCAGCATCATCACTCGCTCCATCCAAAATATAAAGACCTCGAGCCCAACCATCATAATTTCTATCAAAACCTGACTGCAAATCTCCATAAATACCGTTTATAAATTGTGCGGCACCTTCTGGGTCTGTCCATACGGTTTCTTCTGTAAGTGAATCTTTAGGTATTTTGTCTAAGATATCACTGCTACAGCTAATCATCAGCACTGCGAAAAATGCAATACTGACAAATTTTAATGTTTTGTTCATCATTTTTTTCATTATGCTAATTTTTTAAAAATTAAAATCTATCCCAAAATTCCATATTCTCAATTGTGGGTAACCCCAACCTCTTCCATCACCATTTTCTGGGTCGTAGTTATCAAGTTTAGTCCAAGTATGTAAATTATTACCATTGGCATAAACACGAATACCTTTAATGAAAGAAGAATCTCCAAATTTTTGAACTGGAATGTTATATGCCAATTCCACATTCTTTAGTCGAACATAACTTGCATCCCTTAACCAAAAGGAAGAACCTGCATGATTATTACCAGCATTGTTAATTAAAACACGAGGCTCACTAGCATCTCTATTTGTTGGTGTCCAACGGTCAAGGTTGTGTACGTAAGCTCCACTTGTTCCTAAGAAGAATGGCCATGCCGCTTCACCACCGTAACCTTGATTTACATTGGTAGCACCCTGTAATAAAAATGACACTTCAAATCCTTTGTATTGCACATTTCCATTAAGACCAAATATAATTTCTGGTGTATTGCTGCTTCCTATGTAAGTTATATCCAAATCATTTATAACACCATCTCCGTTAATATCTGCGTATCTTATATCTCCAGGTGCTATATCTCCCTGGGTAGGTGCATTATCTATTTCCTCTTGTGTTTGGAATAAGCCTAAATCAACATAACCATATTGTGCTCCAAGCGGACGACCAGTTCTTCTTATGTTTGGGTTTTCAGATTCTGGTTCATCTTGAAAAAGAACCTTGTTTCTAGCAAACGTGAAGTTTGAATTTATGGCATAAGTTAAACCATTACTCAAAGTATTTTTGTGCCCTAAAGACACCTCAAATCCTTTGTTATCAATTTTCTTAAGGTTTTCTACTGGTAAGCCTATACCTAAAAGACTTGGTACAGATAAGGTTCTAGACCCCAAAATATCACTTCTCTTGTCATAGAAATAATCAAAAGACAATGATATTAAACTGTTCCACATATTAAGGTCAAAACCAACGTTTAGTTTTTTAACGGTTTCCCAAGTTACGTCAAGGTTTGGAAGCGGACCCTCTACAATAGCTGGTTGTACAGAACCATCACCAAATACCGCATTTCCACTTTGGTTAAAGGATTGTAAGTACAAAAATGATCTACCACCAATACGATCGTTACCCAAAACACCATAAGAACCTCTAAGTTTTAAGAAATCTATAACAGAAGATTTTTCCAAAAACGGTTCTTTAGATATTAAATAAGCTAACGAACCTGAGGGGAAAAAGCCCCATCGATTTCCTGACGCAAATTGCTCGGACCCATCTGCCCTAAAACTTCCTTCAATAATATATTTTTCATCAAAAGTTAGGTTTAACCTTCCTACTATACCTTGTCTACCACCTTCACTTGAAGAACCCCAGTTGTTTCGGTTTTCTACACTACCAAAAGCCAACTCGTCTATAGCAAGGGTATATCCATCTCTATAACCTTGCAAGAAACTACCTTTATCTTCGGTTTGCGTATAAAGCATTAATGCGGAAACCGCAGTTTTTCCAAATGTTTGGTTATAATTTAAGTGTGTCTCCAATGTGAGGGACTGATTTTCACCGTGGTCTTGGTAAAGTTCTCTAACACCACTTGGCTGCTCTACAAAAGTTCCATCTCCTGATCTTGTGTAAAATGGAATCTTAGCAAATTTAAAATTCTTATGGTTTTGATAACTCTTAAAGTAAGAAGCAATTGCTTTAATTGACAAACCATCTAAAGGTAATTGCTGTTCTATCTGAATACGACCCGTAAAATTTTGAATAGTTCTATTTCTATAACCATTTTCAGGAACTGCTAGATAAGCAGGTCCACTAGAATAACCCCCATTAGACCATCTTATTGGTGCCAAGTTCGGTCTTGCACTGATTAACCAACGGAAAAGCTCAGGTTCTTCAACATTGTTGGTATTTTCATCTCGAGCAGAAAGGTCAAAAGAAAGTTTGGTAGTTTCAGTAACCTTCGCATCAATATTAGACCTTAAGTTAAATCGTTTATGCTCGTTTGACGGCACAATGCCCTCTTGCTCCAAGTATCCAAAAGATGTTGCAAATTGCACGTTATCTGAACCTCCGTTTGCACTAATACCGTACCTTCTAATCATAGGCGTTTTATCCAAAACTGAAAGCCAATCTGTATCAGGATGTGTATCAGGGCTACTACCTGTACGATATTTATCAAGGTCATCTTGGGTGTACAATGGTTGTTGGCCTTCATTCACCAAAGCTTCATTGTAAAGTTGTGCCCATTCATAAGAGCCTAATAATTCTGGATCTCTGGTTCTTTCCTGAATACCTAAACTAGATGATACATTGATTTGCATTTTACCTGATTTACCTCTCTTAGTAGTAACAAGTATAACACCATTACCTCCTCGTACCCCAAATACAGCTGCACTAGCCGCATCCTTAAGTACGGATAAAGACTCTATCTCATTGGCATTCAACTGGGCAAACGCTCTAGAACTTCGAGGAATACCATCAATAACATATATTGGTGATGAATCACTATCCGTGCTTACACCTCGGATGAATATTTGAGATTCGTCATCACCAGGAGCACCAGATCTTTGTACTGCAATAACACCAGCCGTTTGACCTACAAGTGCATTACTTAAGTTAGCCGTTGGATTTCGTTCCATTTCCTCAGATTCAATTACTGAAACAGCACCAGATATGTTTGTTCTCTTCTGTTGACCATAACCGATGATAACGACCTCATCCAGTTTGGAAATATCCTCAATTAGCGTCACATCAATAGTTTCTTGGTTGCCTACGGTAACTTCCTTGGTGATGAATCCTATAGATGAAAACACCAACGCACTTGAAGGCGAAGCATCAACTTTATAGAGTCCATCAAAATCAGTTGCAGTTCCAGTACTCGTTCCTTTAACGATTACACTAGCGCCAATAATGGGAACCCCACCTTCATCAACGACCTTACCTGAAATCTGTTTTTGTGCATTGACCGAATAAACTCCAATTCCAAAAAACATCAGTAGAAAAAATAGCTTCCTGCAGGTCACAGGAAACTCATGTAGAAATTTCTTCATAAGTTAAATTTAGTTTAGTTAATTGTTTGAATGTTTAAAGATATTGTAAAAAAAATATAACTACCAAATAAAATATTTAATCATGGCAAAATTTATATTGACTCAATATACCTTCAAATGTTACTCAAAAATAAAAAAAGCAATTTCGAAAAAGGGGTACAAATTGTTCAATAATGAGGTACATAATGACTTTTTTATAATTTATTTCTTACTGTTTAGATACATAGATATTACATTATCAATCGAATAATAATTTAACAGTAATATATACTATGAGTCATTTATCCAAGAAAAGCTATTAATTGAGGTGTATAAAGTCTAAAAAACCATTATTTTCATTAGGTTTTGTTGAATTCAAATTAATTCCTCTCCCGTCTGACCATCTTCATTATTACTACCAATTATTTGGAAGTGACAACAACTTTTACTGAACGATTGTTAACCTTAAGGACATACATTCCAGTTAACATGGTGTTTGGCAGGCTCAACTTGGTAACCCGACTGTCCTCGTTATACTCGCTGGACCGAACATGCAACGCCCTGCCATTAAGATCGTATAGAGAAATGGCATCCTTCTCACCAGTGCCTATTATGTTTATTACACCAGAAACTTTGGCCACCGGGTTTGGATAGACCCTCAATTCATCCACGGAAACGAGAACTGGCTCCTCCAATCCTTCAAAATATTTGACGCCAAACTCAAAGGCCTTCTTTCCTATTGCCTCTCCAATAATGCGCCCGGGGATGTCGTCTATTGGTGGGTGGATACCTCCCCAGATTCTAGAAAGGCTACACTGATCGGAAGCATCACGATAAGTTGCCCATTGTAATTTCACGTCCACTGAAGGTCCTTCCTCAAAGACCAAAAACTCATTTTTATGGGCTATGAATTCCCCATAGCCTCCAGGGAAATAGGCATCACCAGTTAGTAGAGTCATGACCTCCGCGCCAGCCCTGGAAAATGTAGAATGTCCAGAAATAAATCCCGCAAAAGGAGGCGTTACAAAATTAGGACGTTGATAAGGCCACCAATCTTTAGCTAATATCCAACCTACCCCTGCCTGATCTATATTTGGATCGTCAATAAAATCATGTCCTTTCCAAGTATATAATTTTATCTCACCAACATGCTCCATATTTTCACCTGCCAAGGGATCATTTGCTTTTATGACTTCAATAAAACCAGGCTTCACTGGTATGCCACCAATGTCATAATTGGGTAACGAAGGGTCTGAACTCTGCCCCCTGTTAGCCATATAACGAATGGCTGAAATGGGTCTGATATAATCGTACCAACCCTTTATCCCCCAAGCGGCCACGGCGGCGTCATGAACGGCCCCGCCCAAAACAAAATAGGCCTTGACATCCCATTCGAGCTCTTGTAAAATATTGCCTTGACCACTAAATCGTTTCTCAAATAATTTATTGTCACTTACATGGTTTAATACCGTAAACCAGTGTCCTGGGGGTGTTTCAGAATCAGGACCATCGGCCCAAAACTCTGCCAAAACCCTGGTATAATCACCCCTTGGCACCATTTGCGCCACATAGGGTTGCCCTGTATAAGGGTTAATATCATGTCCGGCACCTATGTCACCTCCTTCAACTTCATTATAAAAATTCTTATAATTTGTAAAATTATGAGGCCACTGCTCTGGGGAAATATTACCTATGGTTTTTGGGGATATGTCCCATAGTACTCCATCATTGGGATCTAAATGAGCCGCCCATCTCGTTACCAAGGCAAAGCTCCATTTGTAGTTCTCGCAATCTTCGGTGTTCTCCGTTATATTTAAATTTGGCGGTAAGCCTGGATCGTAATAAACGCTATAACTATGCCCATCACGCTCGTAGACAGTTTTGTTGCTATCATCCATAGCAAATGGCAGCACATTGCCCCATTCAGGACCCAAAAAAGCAGGAGTTCTGCCATCAATGACATGCCCACTCTGATCTACAAAAGAATCAAAGGACAAAGGTTGCCATTTATTAGGGTCGATATTGCTTATATCTCCAGGGTTCAAAAGATCTAAAGATGGATTCTCGGGACTATAGTGTTTATTAGCATATTGATTGGTCTCATTAGAACCGTCAGTAAGCCCAAAGTCAATAACGGTTTGCGCGATGTAATTTCCTAATGCTGCACCATCACCAGTAGAAAAATCCAGAGATTCGTTGGTTTTATGATACCCAAACTTATCCATGACCAAATCGAAGATCTCCTGTGTTACAGAGGCATTTGGGGATTGTTTGAAACGATGTGATAAAATCCTATAAGCCGCATAACTAATGGCTTTTTTCCTCAACTCAAACTCGTTCTCATCCAATGATGGCGTAAATCCTTCAAATTCACTTTTAAATCCATGAACTTCCTTCCCAATCAAATATGTCTCAGCCTTATCATCAAATATCGCCCACGCATCATACATAGCCACACTGCAATGAAACAAGTTTCTTGCATGTACGGTGGGACGAGCATAATCTCTTCTGATGGCATCTAATAATGCTTCATTCCACAGTCTTGCAACAGAAAGATCACTTTCATCCACGACATCATTGGCACCATAATCCGTTAAATTTACAGTCAATTCTACTTCATTACTATAGCATTGACCGTTAAAGACTATTAATGAAATGACCCCTGCATCACCCGTACCCCATTTTACTTTTATAACACTTCCATCGCCACCTTCTACCAATTCACCACCACTTACTTGCCAATTAATTTGGTAACCTTCGGTCAAGGGATAAGTATAAAGCTCAGTATCGTTTTGCACCGCATTATGTTTACCTGATATGGTTCCTGTTTCCATAAAACCACAATACCCTGAATCTGTGATAGCATAAGGGTTATAATTGCATGAATCAGGATCGGTACAGCCATAAATTTTTATGCTCGGCTCTATATTGAGTATTTCATACCTGTTCCCTTCTTTTACCAGAATTGTCGTATCTACTGGAAGATTATCATAGATTTCAATAATACCTGATGGCCAGGAAATCTTTAACTCTAAAACCTCAGTGTCTGCACCAAGTCCAAAATGAACCGGCCTTAAATTTTGCGACAAAAAGCCTTTTCCGGTATAATATCTGTATAAAGAACCACTAGCAGTTTTTATGGATACCGTGGTGCCTATGGCATCCCTATTTGAGACTGTTCCTTGCAACTTTACTTTAAACCAATGCAAATTATCGGAAGGTTCAACAAAATCGGTTGTTGTATTCTCATAAAAATAAGAAGGTCTGTCGTTGTTGGTAACAACAATATCTAGATCGCCATCATTGTCATAATCAAATATACCGGCTCCTACACTTATGGTCATTTCCCCCAAGCCGGACTTTTCTGAACTGTCAATAAAGCCATCCCCATCATTGGCAAACAGATTTTTGAAATAGAAGTTTTTCACAGGTGTACTTTTAAATCCGTTAACCACAAACAAATCTTCATCGCGATCCAAGTCAAAATCTGAAAACGAAACATCCCAGGACCACCCTGTTTCTACAAGGTTATATTGGGGTGCAAAATCTTCGAAGGTATTATTTCCTTTATTAGTAAGTAGGACATTATCATTTATTGTAGTTATAAAAAAATCGAAAAAACCATCATTATTATAATCACCAATTGCCATACCCATGTCATCTCTGGAATGACTTAGTCCATAAACATTGGATTGCTCAATAAAACTATTGCCTGATTCATTAATAAACAAATCATTTGTCTGCCAATTATAATCATTAGCAACATACAGATCTAGCCAACCATCCCTATTAAAATCAAATGGTAAACCTTGATAAGAATATTTGTTAGTCGCCCCTTTAAGTATATCGCTAACATCGCTAAAAGTTCCATCACCATTATTTTTATAAAGACGATTGTTGGCGCAGTAACTTCCCCAAATGGTTAAATATATATCAAGCAGGCCATCGTTATTATAATCAAACCACATAGCGCCTGAATTTAAGCACGTATTATGCTTTTGAAATCCGGCTTCCTCTGTAACTTCCCTGAACTGACCGTTGGACTCATTATGGAATAGCTGTATTTTACTATTATTGGTCAAGAACAAATCAGGAAAACCATCATTGTCATAATCGCCAAAAAAAGCACCATACTTATATCCTGTTAAACCAGAATAAAGCTCCGAATTTTCTGATTCAAGAAATAAATCAACAAGTCCAGAGCTGTTTGTAACATCACTAAATGTACCATCATTATTGTTACTAAATAACCTGCTATGGCTTTTTTCAATACCTTCTTGGTCTTTAGCTTTGGCAACCACAAACAAATCTAAATCTCCATCCTGATCATAATCTGCAATAGCTACACCATTATTTTCTTCAAGTGATTTAAAGCCTGCTATTGTTTCTATTCTCTGAAAAGTCTGGCCATGTAGACGAAATAATGCCGCCATAGAACAAATTAGCAGAAGAACATGGCTTTTTGACATTTCTTTTTTAGGTTAATTAGTTTGTATTAAATTCTTGTTAAATGCCAAAAAATACAATTAAAAATTCTAAAATCCATATTAATTCATTCAAGAAAAGGTATTAATTGATTTTGCTTTTAGATTTAACGACACTTCTTTCCCTTCAATCGATAAACGTATTTCTTTGTCTGCTTCTTCTTGATTAAGGATCATTAATATAATTTCTCCATTAGGGTTCATAAAAGCTAAATGGTCTTTATTTTCGGTTGTTTTTATTCTGTGCGCCCCTGGTTGCACGAAATGACTTAAATGTTTCATCAAGTAATATTCAGGGTTATAATAACTTGTTTCTTGTTCTTGTCAATGGTAATCATCGCATTCTGTCTCCAACCCCAAGTACTTTCACCTGATGGATCCAACACCATATTCCAATACATATAGCTACTGGTTCCATTGCTTAGGTATTGATTTATTAATGACCAAGTATATTCTGCTGAACCCCAGTTTCTTTCTCCACTGCCACACTCAGATTCTGTTTGCATAATCTTCATATCTGGAAACTCATCGTGAATGGTCGGAATAGCGTATTTAAAATCCCATTGCACTCCTATTCCTTTAATATATTTTGAAGCCTCAGCATCTTTTAAAATGGTTCGAGTATAATTGGGGTCTCCAAAGTTAACGGTGCCCAACCAAATATCAGCTTTAGTCTTATCTTTTTCGAACTGAGGTCCTAAAAAATGACCAATAAAAAACGCCAAATCTTCTGGGCGCCAAGTACAGCTTTGCCAGAATGGTTGATAAACAGGCTCGTTTTGCACCTGGACCAAAGTAATATCAATGCCTTCATTTTCATATGCCTCCACAAATTTTGAAAAATACAAGGCATAGGCCTGCAAGTATCTGTTTTCCATCCTAAAAGCTGTTGCATTATTTCGTATCGCTTGTGCTTCGGTCATACTTTTATTACCTCCTGGCCCCATGGCATAATGGTTATTTACCTTCATCCATAATGGAGGCACCCAAGGCGAAGCCCATATTTTCAAATCAGGCCTTACTTTTAGAGCTTCTTTAATGTATGGAATAAGAATATAGCGATCTCTATTGATATTGAAATTTATCATTTATAAATCTTCCGGAACATCATTAAAAGAGTAATAGTTCAATGAGTAATCATTGGAGCCCAATGGCATTCTACATAATGAGAAATTCACCCCTTCTTGAGAGACTAAATCTGCAATTATATTAGTCCTAACATCTTTGCTAACACTCTGTAGCGCCTCCCAGCCTTGCTCGTTAAAACATGCTCCAAAACCATCCATTTTCTGCAATTTATCATTTGGGTATATGGTAATATCTGCCTTACCATCGGAGACTTTTAAAGTTTGGCTTTTCCCTTTTACCCATTTTTCTGATTGGGTCGTGTAAGTCCATGATACCTTTTGGGCATAAGATGTCCCTAATGTTAAAATTGATACAATAGTTAAAATTAGATTTTTCATTTTGGATATTGTTTTAATTTGGTCTTTATTATATAAATATCCTAGCTTTTCGTTGTTATTTTTATTGTTCCGGTTTCCATACCGTCTGAAGTCACTTCAATATTTATATCTCCTTCTTCCCTAGTACTTTTAATAACCACCAAAGCACGTCCGTTCCAAGCTTTTCGGTTATTTGAAATATATAAATCAGTGTCTTTTAAATTGGCATTGTCAACCCCAACAATTACACCCGGACCAGAAACATTAAATTGAAGTCTGTTGGATGCATTTGGTGCAAGAATTCCGTTTTCATCGGTAATTTCAACCGTGACGTAAACCAAATCCTGTGCATCTGCTTTTATGGTTTGACGGTCTGCGCTCAGTTCAATTTTAACAGCTTCTCCTGCTGTTTTTAATAAAGTGCTCTCAACCTCTTCACCTTCTTCACTAACTCCAACCGCTTTTAATTCTCCCGCTTTATATGGCAATGCAAATGTAGCTTTAAATTCTTCTGCAATTGTTGTGGCTTTTTCGCCAACAACCTCTCCATTTAAATACAAGCGTACTTTTGGATATTTAGAATACACCTCAACTTCTATGTCTTTACCTTCTTGATTTGGCCATGTCCAGCTTTCCCAAGTTGGCCATACAGCCCACATGGTAGTTTTAATTTCGCCTTTTTCAGGATTTGGCTCTTTTACAGCCATATAAAGTTTTTCGGTATCGTTATACAACAAGCTTCTATAATGCGAAATAGGTTTACGCCAACCGGTTAAATCCACATCACCACAATAAGCACCGTGCCATGGATACAAATCTACCATCCAATGCTCACCATCTGGCTCTCCAGGGTAATAGTATCGTCCAATGCCCGATTCTCCCAAATAATCCATAGCCGTCCAAACAAAATCACCAATGATATAGCTGTTTTTTTGAACCAAATTCCAAATAAAGAATGCATTTTTTGGATACGATTCTGTATTCACGATAATTCTTGAAGGCACCCTTTCATGGTCTGATTCCGCTTCCTGTAATTGGTAGTTATACCCTGCTACATCATGCTCTGCCATAAGTGGGTCGAATATATCCCAACCTTGTCCCCAAGTAGTCATCGCAGATGTTACAGGACGTGTTGTGTCAATTTCTTTTACCGAATCAGATAACATTTTTGCTGTTTCAACAGCTTCTGGCTTGGTACGTTCTATAATTTCGTTACCAATGCTCCACATAATAATTGACGGGTGGTTTCTATCACGCAACACCATAGATTGCAAGTCATGCTTCCACCAATCATCAAATAAGGTAGAATAATCGTGAGTTATTGGGGTAATGGTGGTTTTCATTTCACGCCAGCCATCAAAAGCCTCATCAACTACCAACATACCTAAACTATCGCAAGCGTTTAAAAAAGCTTCTGAAGGTGGGTTGTGGGATGTTCTCAAGGCATTAAAACCTGCCGCTTTCATCAACTCAACTTTTCTCACCTCTGCTCTATCATAAGCCGCAGCACCCAAACAACCATTGTCGTGGTGTACGCAACCCCCATTTAAAAGTACTTTTACACCATTAAGAACAAAACCGTTTTCTGCGGAAAATTCAATCCTTCTAATACCAAATGTTTTTGTTACTTTATCAAGAAACTCATTTCCCTCAGTTCTTAAAAGAAACTCAGCTTGATACAAACTTGGTGATTCTGGAGACCAAAGATTAGGGTTATCTAACTCAATATCGTAGTCGAATTCCAATTTGCTATTTGCCTGAATATTATAGTCCATTTCAGGCAAAGCAATCCTTCTGCCATCTGGATTACGAACGGTAACCTGCAACTTTACCAATTCAGGTTTATCAGATTCATTCTTAACATTGGCTTTTACCTTAACCGTAGCTTTTTCTTTTGAAACCTCTGGTGTGGTAATGGCAATTCCCCAATCTTCAACATGAACCTGATTTGTAATTTTCAACCATACATTACGGTAAATGCCCGAACCGCTGTACCAACGGCAATTTTTTTGCAGTGAATTGTCTACTTTAACGGCCAACACATTGTCCTTTCCAAACTCTAAATGTGGGGTTAAATCGAAACTAAATGAGGTATAACCGTATGGTTGAACTCCAATAGATTTTCCATTGATGAACACTTCAGCGTTCATGTAAACCCCTTCAAAATATATGGATACTTTTTTACCCTTCCAAGTGTTATCCGCTTGAAATGTCTTTCTATACCAGGCTTTTCCCATAGGGAAATATCCGCCATCGCCACCTGAAGGATTTTCGATTTCCGATTTACCCTCAATACTCCAATCATGGGGCAAATCTAGAGTGCGCCAACTAGAATCGTCAAAACTAATGGAACTTCCCTCGGGGGCTTCTCCTAGTTGAAATTTCCAATCGTAATTGAACAATTGCTTTCTTTCTGGCTTTATTTCTTCTTTTAAAGAATTGCAGCCAAAAGCAATAAGTGAAGCGAATAGAATTAAGAGTTTTGAATGATTCATTGTAATTATCTTGTTAATTATTTTCTATTTTGTACAAACCTGAGGCATGTGGTTTCAGATTTTGGATAAATTCATCTTTAAATTCACCAACTTCTTCTCCCGTCCAAAGGTTTGTGATTTTTACCTTTCCCAATAATCCCAATTCTGAAAGTTTAACACCTACATCTTGGGGTAATTCATCCAATACATTAAATAAAGCCAAATAGGTTATGTTTTCTTTTTCGTTATTTGAAGTAATAGCCAACTTATTATCATTAAAATAAAGTTGGCGTACACCAGAACTTTCTGTATGCATTTTTAATACCTCTTTATTGGTAAGCAGTGATAATGTAAAATCATCATTACTCGGTAAATCACCTCCAAACATTAAAGGAGATTTAAAAATGGTGAAGAAACTCATTAAAGTGTATTGTTCATCTTTGGTTAAATTGGTCATTCTATCATTACCAACTTCACCTCGTATGGAAAGCCTTCCCAAAGGAATCATATCGCAATCTGGCCATGTGCCCGGTTTGATGTGTTTGTACCAATCTTGGCTTACTTCCATTACATGTTTTATATGCCCCCAGTTATCCCAAACATCATTTACCATGCGCCACATATTGGCATGCTCGCTAGCATGCGAACCAGCATTAAGTGGAGTTTCACCGGGAGAGGTACTTAATACTATTTTTCGTCCACAATTATAAATGGCTTTTCTAATGAGTTCAATTTCTTCCTTATGGTAAATAGGGGCAGATAAGTCATCTATTTTAATAAAATCGACACCCCAATCGGCATACAACTCAAAAATGGAATTGTAATATTCTTGTGCTCCTGGTTTACTGGCATCAATGGTATAATTATCCTTTAACCATTTGCACTGGTTTCCTGTTGAATAAATTTGGTCTGCTGTGACGCCATTCGTTCCTTTAATTGGCAGTTTATTTTCAACGGCATATTTTGGAATTCCACGCATGATATGGATTCCAAACTTTAACCCTTTGTTATGAACATAATCTGCCAAAACTTTAAACCCGTTACCGTCTTCAGCTGATAGAAAACGGTTTGTGGCGGGCATGTATCTTCCATATTCATCAACTACATAAATAGGGTCTGTTTGGTTATAGCCGTGGGATTTTGGATTTTCCACAAACCACCTAATGTCCACAACCACATATTCCCAGCCAAATTCCTTTAAATGCTCGGCCATATAGTCGGCGTTACTCATGATTTCATGCTCCCTCACCGTTGGACCATAACAGTCCCAACTGTTCCAGCCCATAGGAGGCGTTTGCGCCCATTGCTTAAAGTCGGATTCTTTGTCTGTTGCTAAAGCTAAATCCTTGGCCTTTCCAAAGCAACCTGACAAAAGCACAACAACAGCTAATATCCTAAATATGTTGGTTGATAGTTTCACTTGATTCTGAACCTAATCTTGAACACCCTTAGTGGTCATTATTATAGGTTTAATGGTTCCATCTGCATTGTATTCCATCTTATCGATGCAGATAGACCGACTATAACTATTTCCATCCGTTTGAATGCCACCGTTATGATAAATGAAATACGATTCACCCTTAAAATCAATGATAGCCTGATGATTGGTATTACTGTTTCCAGCTATTTCATTGATGATTCCTTTATAAACAAAAGGGCCTTCAGGATTATCACCCATAGCATAAGCTATACGTTCTGGAAATCCAACGGCAAATGATAGCAAATACTTTCCATTTCTTTTTTGAATCCATGGGGCTTCAGTGTATGGAAATTCCATTTCACCCTGAATATCTATCATTTTTATGCCATAATCTTGGTCATAAGAAATCATGTCCTCGTTCAGCTTCGCAGCCCAACAAGCGCCATTACCCCAGTAAATCCAAGCCTGACCATCATCATCAATAAATACCGTTGGGTCTATAGTACGCCAACTGTGGTCTTTTCCAAAGCTATCATCATTAGTAAATAATGGCTTTCCTATAGCGTCTTTATAAGGTCCCTCTGGCCTATCTGAAACTGCAACACCAATGCCCGTAGTTTGTGAACTGTTGTACCAATAGAATTTTCCGTTACGCTCAATAACTTGACTTGCCCATGCCGCATTGGTTTCACCCCAAGAAAAATCTGTGGCTTTTAATGGTGTTTCGTATTCCCAAAAGTTTTTCATATCGGTAGTGGCAAACACGCACCATTTCAGCATGCTATACCATTTTTGACCGCCCTCAAAATCTTCTCCTGTGTAAATAAATAAAGTATCATTGTGCACCAAAGCTGCAGCATCGGCAGTATATTTATGGGTAACAACAGGATTGCCATTTGCTTGCCATGAATGAATGACTTTACTTTTACCCTGCTCTGAATTTTGAGCCTGTAAATTAATTGCAGCTGCTACAATCGAAAAAAATGCTACTAAAGTTGTATTTTTCAAATTCATTATTTAGTTAAGTTTTAAGTCGTAATTCCAATGATTAGCCAAACGCAAAGCTTCGGTTTTGGTTAAATGTATTACAGCACCGTGCTTCGGCGATGTGAAATTTGTTGTTTTCATTTCACATTCATTAAAATGACCAATCTCTTTAAAGGTTTTAAAATCGGTAGTTTCTACAAAACCAAAATTGTGCGGACTGATGCTATAAATGTCATACATAAGAATCCATTTATCGCTATCCAATCGTTTCCAAACATTTGGCGCTTCGCACGAACCTGGTTCCTTATCTACCCATTCCGGCTTATATTCATAACCTTTGTTAATATAGTTTGAAACCGCCATTTTCACTCCTATCGGTCGTTCCTGTGCCACATACATCATACAGTAACGGCCATCAGGCATGGGTGTAATATCGGCATCCAAAAGTTGAATGGTTTCATCTGGATATTCAAACAAAAGTTCTGGTTTAGTAATTAATTCTGTGAATTCCTTATTGGCGTAAGCATAGTACAATTTAGTAAGGCCGTGCCCCATGCGCATGGTAAAATATACCATCATCTTATCTTCCTGTGGATCGTAAATAGCTTGGGGCGCCCAAGCGCAACCAATGTCTTCAAACCCTTCAAAAGCTTCATCAAAAAGGAAATTGCTATGTGTCCAGTTAATTAAATCATACGATTTCATCAATACAAAACCTCTATTGTTGCCCCAATCATATTTTTCACCAGGTCGTTCCCATTCGGTATCTCGATAGCCTTTTTCTTTTCCAAAAATGTGAAGGTCGGTCATAACTATATAAAAAGCACCATCAGGACTACGCGAAATATGAGGGTCGCGAATACCTTTTTGGCTTGCAATAGTATCGCCTGCAACTATAGCCTTTCCTTTATTTATATCTGTGAAGCTTTTTCCATCGGTACTCAGAGCTAAGTGCAAACTGTGGTCATCATCCTTAAAATAAACCATGAGGTATGCACTTAAATCTTCCTTCTCTGTTGTAGCGTCTTTTTTAGATTTGCAGCCAAAAAATGAACTGAATAGAACGACTAAAACTAAACCAATTATGTGTGTTTGTCTCCTCATTAATATTAATTTAAAGGTTGAATTCCGGACACTGTTGGCGTAACTGGTTTTATGCTGCCATCTTCATTAAATTCCATCTTATCGATACAAACTTCTCGATGAAAACCTGCATCACCACCCATTTCAATACCTTTTGGACGCGTAAAACGATGATAGACAATGTACCACTCGTCTTTATTGGGCACTTGAATAACACTGTTATGACCCGTACCATAAATACCGTCTTCTGGCCTTTTTTCTAAAATCAAATTATTTTCTGGAATGTTAAACGAGCCTGTTGGTGAATCTGAAGTGGCATAACGTACTCGATAATTTGGGCTTCGGGTATCATCTTCAGACCATAAGAAATAATAGGTTCCGTTTCTGTAGAAGACTTCTGTTCCTTCCCTGAACGTTCCGTCAGGATTTAAACGTTTAAAGCTATTCTCTTTAACCGATACCATATCATCGTTCAGCTCAACAACACCCATGTAACCATTGCCCCAATAAAGATAGCTTTTGCCTGAAACTGGGTCGGTAAAAATATCAGGGTCTATTTCTTGCCCTCTATTAATGCCCTCTGGCTTTTCACCAATAATAGGCTGACCAGAATCCACAAAAGGTCCGGCAGGGTCATCAGCAACGGCAACACCAATTTTTTGTGCTGCCGTGAAGTAGTAAAAATATTTATACGCACCATTCATTTCCTTCTCGATGGCACATGGTGCCCAAGCATTTCGGTCTGCCCAAGAAACATCTTTGTTAAGGTCTAAAATAACGCCTTCATCTTTCCAGTTTACTAAATCATCAGAGGAAAAGGTTTTAAAATACGTTCCAGACCAGCCATGAAAACCATCACTTGTTGGGTAGATGTAATACTTCTTGTTCTTTTCGGAATAAATAATTTCTGGGTCGGCGTAAAATCCCACTAAAGCTGGATTATTTTCTTGTACAACTGAAACTTTGTATATTTTTTGCTTGCCACTAGATGAAATGGTGTATTCCACTGCTCCATTTGAGAAATCTTGAGGTCCTGTTTTTGAGACGGATGTCCAAGAAACCAATGCTATTTCAGGGTCAAAACTTGCTAAATCAGTATTGGGTATAACAGGAATGCTAATAGTTCCTTCTTCATCATTAATAATCACATTATTTTCTTTAATGCTTGTTGAATTAAATCCTGTGAATGATGAAGCGTCAATAGTTCCCCATTTATCTAACAGTCTTTGCTTTTCTTGTTCTGTAATTCTAATTACGGTACCGTGCCTTGGGTGAAAATTCATTGATATTTCATCATCAACCACAGTAAAATTTTCTAAATCTTTTGATTTTGTAAACTGATATGTTCCTGAAGTATACATATCATACATTAGAATGTACTCCTCAGAATCAATCAATCTAAAAATACTTGAACCTTCAACAGCCTCATCTGTTTGATCCATAAAACCAGGCAGTTCCACATAGCCTTCCGTTAACTTATCGGAAATAGCTTGCATAATTCCCTTTTTATCTTCATCCTCATTCTTAAAGAATAAATGATATTTTCCGTCCTTATAAATAATGTCTCCATCTATGCAAGCTGCATTGCTTGGACTAAAATATAGTTGTTTGGGTACTGTTGCCAAACTAGTAAAATCTTTATTGGCATATGCATAATAAATAATATCCGGTCCTTGAGCACCAAGCATAGACCAATAAATCATGTACTGGTCGGTTTTATCATCATAAATGGTTTGTGGCGCCCAAACGCGAACAACATCACCAAATTCTTCTGGATAAGTATTAGGAATATTAATGACAGAATGTGTCCAATTAATCAAATCGGTTGACTTCATAAGTACCATGGCTCTATTGGAACTCCACCCATTGGCAGAAACCATATCAGTAACTACCATATAAAACGTTTTACCATCAGCACCCCTAAGAATATGTGGGTCCCTAACGCCACCTGTTGAGCTAATTTCCTTCGAATCAATAATGGGCTGATTTCCATTAAGGGCATAATAATTATATCCATCGCTACTTAAAGCATAACGAATAGCTTCCTCGTCTTGACTATTTCCTGTAAAATAAGTGAATAAATAGGTTGTGTACTTTTCTTGGGTCTTGCACGAAAACACCATCAAAGCCATAACACATAGTGCAAAAAGGTTTAAGTTTAGTCGGTTAATTTTTTTCATCTTATTTTGTTTTTTTTGTCTCAAAATTGATTTCAACGGGTTTTAAGTACGGACTGGAAAAGGTAACCTTTACTTTTCCTGAATCTCCTCTTGCCTGAATGTAGGCTAAAATTTTTCCTCGGAAAGCAGCTTGGGTGTTATCGGTATAATCAGACATATCTTGGTTATTCCCAGCTTCCAATCCTAACAATTTTGCTGGTCCTTCAATTCTACAAGTAATTTCGTTTTCCGCAAGGTTAGCCAAAACACCATGTTCATCAACTATCTCAATACGCACTAAAATGGTTTCCCTGTTTTTGCTAATGATTTTTTTATCATTTTCAATCTTAGCCTTTAAAGCATAAGCAGCTTTTGGCGTTTCAATGGTATATCTGCTTAACTCTTTACCATTATCAGATAGACCTATAGCCTCCAGTAGTCCAGATTGGAATGGGATATCCCAAAACATAATTCCCGTTTCTTTATCGTATTCCTTTGCTTCACCAACAATCTTGCCGTTTAATTCGAGACGTGCTTTTGAAGCGTTGGTGTAGCAAACCACGCGAATGGTTTGATTGTTTTCATAACTCCAAACTGGCCAAGCATCAATTAACAATCTTCTTCTATTTCTATTACGAATAGGATAAGTTCCAATGTAAATCATTGGCTTATTGCTCCACAGTGATTTACGGAAATAACCTCGTGGTTTTATGTTCCCTGACAAATCGACCAGCCCTGAGTAAAAGCCCCGTGAAGGCCAACGTCCAGATTCACCCAAATAATCTATTCCGGTCCATAAGAACTGACCAAAAATATGCTCATTCTCAGTTACCGCTTTCCAAGCCTCTAAATCGTGTCTATTTTCACTACCGTAAATCACCCTATTCGGGTATTTTTCATGATCTGATTTGTATTTACTTTCAGTGTAATTATAGCCCGTAATATCTAAAGCCCCCGGATATTCCGTTTCGTTAGACATGGCCACACCTGCCAACCCTGCCGTAACAGGCCTAGAGTTATCATACTTCTTTACCGCTTTCACCAAACGCATAGCAATATCGCCCAAGCGCATAGCATCTGGTGCGTCTTTTTTATAGCCTCCATAAACAGCCTGAGAAAAACCAGTATCACCTCCCCCATCTAAAACTGGGTGTGAATAAGGGTCATTTGGATAATCCACTTCATTACCAATGCTCCAAGCAAAAACAGACAGATGATTTCTATCTCTGCGAACAAAATCTTCAAGGTCCTTTTCTGACCAATCAGCAAAAATATCGAAGCTACCCTCAAAACCTGGCGTTCCCACATTCCAACCTTCTAACCATTTACGCTTGGGGAATTCCCATTCGTCGTAAGCTTCATTCAAGACTAAAAGGCCTAACTCATCGCATAGGTCGTATAAATCTGGTGCTTGTGGATTATGACTTGTCCTGATGGCATTAACGCCCAATTCTTTCAAGGTTTGCAATCTGCTTTTCCAAACCTCTTTTGGCACCGCAGAGCCTAAAACGCCGGCATCATGATGAAGGCAAACCCCTTTTAATTTCATCCATTCATCATTAAGCGCAAATCCTTTGTTCGGATTGAAGGTGAACTTACGGAATCCCGTTTGAATGACGGTTTCATCAACTATGTCGCTATCAAGAAGTATTGTTGTTTTAAGCTGATATAGGTTTGGGGTTTCCAAACTCCAAAGCTTGGGGTTATCAATTTTTAATTCAGTAGAAATTTTAGCGGATGAATTAACTAATAACTGAATATTGTTGGATGTTCTTTCAATAGGTTTTCCTTGACTATCAAACAATTCATTAATAATAATAAGGCTTGCACTTTTTTCAGATTCGTTAACGACATCAACTTCAACGTTCAATATTCCCGAATTATCTTGAACCTCGGGGTAGGCATAAACACCCCATTGTGCAATATGCACGGGATTTGAATATACCAACCACACATTACGATAAATACCAGAACCTGTGTACCATCTGGAATCGGCACTCTTACTATGGTCTACCCTTACGGCAACAGTATTTTCTTGACCATATTTCACATAAGATGTTGCATCATACGCAAACGAAATGTAACCGTTTGGGCGTTTTCCTAAAGATTTTCCATTAATAAAGACTTCACTTCTATTATAAACGCCTTCGAAGTATAGGTACACTTTTTGTCCACTTTTACTTGTTGGTATCTCTAAAGTTTTTCTGTACCAACCTATACCTCCAGGTAAATAACCTGTGGCACTGGCCAAATTTGGATTGAGCTGGCCTTTTACGCTCCAATCATGGGGAACATTGATGGTTTCCCATTTAGAGTCGTCATAAGATGGTGTTTGAAAATCTTGGTTATCCTGTAAAATAAAGTTCCAATCGTCATTAATCTTTTGGGCATCGCCAAAACCTATTTGACCCATCAAAGTCAACTGTGAACAAACAAAAACCCCAAATAATATTTTTTTTAATGTCATTATCTAAAAATTATCAATAAGCATCTAAGCCAATTACATAACTAGCATTTTTTTGTAGGCAAATTGCTTCTAAATGGCGATGTAAAAAATAGGGAGGGTAAATAATCTCACGCCTCCCCATTTTATAAAGTCTTGACCTCTAGTGGTCAAATTAATTTTATACTCTTAGCTACTGATTATTCTTCTATAAAATCATAATCTGTGTAAAATATATCAATAGCTGTTGGTTCTGGAATAAAAGAAGTTCTATACTTGATGGATGATGTACCATCCCAATCTGTGAAAAGGATAACCGATTCGCCAATAGGTACTATAATAGTCTTTTCTGTTCCGTCGGTAGAACTATATACTATCTCAGATTCAATAACACCAGTACTTCTGTCCATATTATCGAACGTAATCCTGTAACGATTGCCACTGTAAAGTCTTGCAAGTACAATAGGACGGTTAAAAAGTGTAGCTACATAACCTTCACCATAAACCCTGCCTGTAACTGTTGAAAGTATAGAACTGTTCCCATCATTATCATAACTACGTACTTGGAAACTATAAATATTCTCAGGAAGATTATCTATGATGGTAGAAAACCTTTCACCAACCGCTCCACCAGTTAAAGGTACTGTGATAGAATTATTTGTATTATTCCACGAAATTCGCACTTCAGTTGCCTTAGGGTCAGAAGGTAAATTCCCACCTAATTGAACACGGTTATAGCCCCCAAAAACATACAAGGAGTCCATTTTACCAACATAAATTCGCTCACCACCTTCAACATACTGAAGATAATCATCACTATAATCATCACAGGAATAGATCAAAGCACCCAATATAAGGGAAGCCGCAACTATTAAAACATTTTTAAAATTAGTTTTCATATCAATTTAGTTTTTTAAAAGTTAGGATCTCCATAAATGGCGATTTCATTTACGGACATATATTCCAGCCCTCTCCAATTCTCGGTACACTCTATCCTTAGGTAACGTACCTTTGGTTTGTCAATGCTTATTAAAACGTCTTCACCGTTTTCTCCAGCTTCCGTATCGGCAGCTGTTTCTTCTCCTTCTGGTAAACCCGATGGTTTTAACACCTCATAATCAACCATTCTTATCCATCCAGATAAATCACCATTATTTAACTCATTGGCTCCCCATATTGTAAATTTCCTCATGGCACCCAAGTAATAATAAAAGCGCTGGCCTCCTAAAGGTTCTGAGAAATTCCAAATATGGATACGGCTTACTTTTGTTTCTTGACCAATATCGAAGGTTACTAAATGACCAATAGTTGGATCAGGGTCCGCCCCCCTCTGTGTAAAATAAGAGTCAAACCATTCAATAGACTCGTCATCCCAGAGGTTAGAAACCGCATAACCATCGTTACCCGCATCATTAGATAATCGAACACCGACATAACCAGATTTTGGCATCAACTGTTCAAATAACGGTTCAATTGGTTTAAATAGTGTATCTGTAACATTACCCCATCTATCCCTTACCGTAATAGCAAAATCTTGCTCTACAGCTTCCAAATTTCTTAGACTTCGGTTTATTTCATTACTTTTTGTATATATGCTTGTTGGTAGTGGCTCCCAATCACCTACGTTATTTCTCAGCATCACCAAAATAGCAATATCATCTTCAGTTGGATTTGATGCCTTAACGTTAACACCGCCAAAATCTGGTCCAATCTCTAGTGATTCAAAAATAGCGAAAATCGGAGCCGGTAATGGGTTAACCGTAACAACAACAGGTTGAGATTCTGTTTCACTTTTATTTCCCGCTGTAATGGTTACTTGTATAGGCTCTCCACCTTTAAACCCTTCCAAAACCATGGTATTTTTAAAATAAGATGATTTTGTTTCCCTTTGCGTTCCATTTTCTGTGGTATAACGAGCCACAACATATAGGAGGTCTTCATCGGATGGAAGTGTATACGATAGATTTACCTTTCCTGGCAAATTTTCAATGCTTATATTTTCAACTATACCCGGTGGTACCGTATTACTTTCGAGTGGCCCATGCCCCGGTTCTTCGGAGCAAGCCATAAAGGCTAACATGACAACTAAGACAATAGCCCAAAATTCTTTTAAAAAGTTTCGTTTCATAATAATTATTTTTTACCAACCTGGGTTTTGAACCAGATTAGGGTTTTGTATTAGCGTTGATTGATTGATTGGCCAGAAATAATCCCTAGGAGAAACAAAGCGTTGTTGGTATAAGGTAATTATCTTATAATAAGCACTTTCTGTATCTGAACCAACGTTCCAGCCTTGAATAAGTTCGTTAAACTCAAGGGCAGCTCTTTTCCAACGTCTGATATCCCAATAATTTTTCCCTTCAAATGCCAACTCAATAGTACGCTCTCTTTGAATTATTTCACGCATACCAGTTTGAGTCGTGTATTTTGCTGGATTTTTAGAAAAATTCTGCCATGAAGAAACCACACCATCTAAACCAGCGCGTGCACGAACTCTATCAACATATTCAATGACTTCCGCTGTGGGGCCTTGAGCCTCATTTAAGGCCTCGGCGTACATCAGGTACACATCTGCCAAACGTATTTCTGGCCAAGCATAATCTCGAATTGTAAATCCGTTGGACTCGTTATGTACCAGCTTTTTTACAAAATATCCTGTAGTATTGTAATTGAATGGGCTATCTCCATTCCCTGCTGGACCACTACGCTTAGCCCTTAGGTAATATTGTTCTTCATTATCCAAACATTCATTAACGTACCAAACCGCACCATCAAAGCCCAAATTGGCATAAAATCGAGGCTCTCTATTGAAATTGAGATTAGCTGTGGTGTAGCCTTCATGTATGTTAAGTTTATGTTCTGGGCCTGCCTTTCTTATGGAATCCACTTTTGTGAAATCCAAAGTTATATCTTCCTCCATAGGCACACCATTAATGGTGTAGAAATTGTTCGCAGCTTCAAAAGTGGCCGCATAAGATCTACGTGCTGTATTTTGGTTAGCAGGCTCATAAGTTGCATCTGAACTATGTGTGAATGGCGCCACACAAATTTGTTGCAAAGGCACAGAAGAACCAGAGTGGCTAGACCAAAGTACCTCTGTGTTCCAACTTTCTGTTACGGCTCCTCTTACACTAAGTTTTGTTAAAGTAGTATCAGATAATTCAATTACATTATCTATCTTATAATATAGACTGTGATCATCTGTTTCAGCAATATCAATAGCAGCTTTAGCGGCATCAGCAGCTCTTTGCCATTTTGATGCATCATAATTGGTGTTAAACAAAGGTGTTCCATCTTTGTTTGTTAAACCGGCCATATCTGTATTACCATTGAATAACGGACTTGCAGCCATAAGCAACAATTCTGCTTTTAATCCAACAGCCGCTGATCTAGTAAGACGTCCCAATTCATTTTGAGTATTAACAATCGTTCTAGGAAGATCTATTCTTGCTTCGTCCAATAATTGCACCAAATAATCTACAACATCATCAACTGGTTCACGAGATACCTGAATCTCATCATCCGGTGCATCAACAGGAATGTTTGTACGCATTACTGGAATAGGACCATACATGCGTAACAAATAATAATGGTAAAACGCTTTTAAAAACTTAGCCTCGGCAACCCATCTTGCACGCTCATTTGTACTGAGGTCTGGCACCTGATTGGTACCTTCCAAACGTGAAATTAACACATTGCAATGCCTTATACCATCGAACATTGGATAATTTCCTTGCACGCCAGGCGCTCCTGGATATGGTTGACCGCCACCCTGACCGGTCCCTTCCCAAACATCCAAATAGGGATTATCAACTTGCTGCAATCCACGAGCTATGTAATGTGAAAATGCCGTAAAAGATGAGTTGTTAGGTGGTATCCAAGCTTCGTCACCGAGTAAAAGCCCAAAATTATATACCACATCGGCACTTATGGGAAGATAGCTGTAACACGTAAATAAATATTTTTCTGCTTCATTTCTTAATGTGAAAGCGTCATCGATAGTAGCCAGGTTATCTGGTACCACATCTAAAAAAGTCTCCTCACAAGATTCAGAGGTCAACATACAGAAAACCATCATCACAGAACCAATAATTCCCTGAAGTTTTCTGCCGTTTCGATTAATTTTTTTCTTATTTATAATATTCATAACTATTTTTTTTAGAAGTCAACTTTTAAACCTATGTTATAAACTTGCTGAATTGGATAGCCCAATCCATTACCTCCCATTTCTGGATCCCACAATCTGAACTTGCTCCATATTGCCAAGTTGGTACCACTAAAGTACAATCTAATACCTTGCATGCCCAACTTATCCGTAAAGCTTTCCGGAAAATTATAACCTGCTTCTACCGATTTTAACCTAAGGAAAGAGCCATCGCGCATCCACCAAGTAGAACTTTGGTTATTATTAACCTCAAATTGATTACTTAAACGTGGCCAAAAGGCATACGAATCGCGGTTAGTTTCAGACCAATGGTCATTGGCAATAACCTCTAACAATCCGTTTTGATAAGGTCCATTGATTACAAAAGGAGCAATGTTTTCTGCGTTTATAAACAATGACGTTCTAGCTACGCCTTGAAAAAAGGCACTAATATCAAAGTTTTTATAGCCTAGGGTACCACCAAAACCATACACGATTTCCGGTACTGTTGGATAACCTATAGGCACTAAATCGTTTGCATTAATAACATCATCACCATTTACATCTCTATATTTAATGTCACCACCTCTAACGTCACCAAACTGGGCTGGTGCGTTTGCAACTTCATCATCATCAACAAACAAACGTTCTGCAATATAGCCATAAACTTGGTTAGTGTTGTTTCCTATAACAGAACGATAAGATAATTCATCTGGGTAATTGATTTCGTCAGAAACAACAAATTCATTGGTCGCATAGGTAAAGTTTCCTCTCAACTGCGTGTACCAATCTTCATTAAATGATTTGTTGTAGGTAAGCGTGGCATCTAAGCCACTACTTTCAACTTCTGCAAAATTGGTTATAGGTGTACTGGTAAGTCCCAAAGTTGCTCCAATATTAGAACGTGCCTGAAGGATATTGGTACGGTTTTGTCTAAATGCATCTACAATAAGACCCAAATCTTTAAACAATTCCAAATCCAATCCTATATTTATTTGTCTTGATTCCTCCCAACCAATGTTCGGGTTAGCATATCTGGATAAAAATACGCCTGGTCTGCCATAAGTAAATTCTTCACCAAATGAGGCACCATAGGTACCACTATTTAAATCAATATTTGAAAGATAGAAGAAACGCTGATCCGCTGCTCCAATCTGATCATTCCCTACCAAACCATAGGTGAAACGGAATTTAAGATCGGAAACTACATCTCTGATTGGTTCCCAAAAGTTTTCATTGGAGATATTATAGGCAAAACCTAAAGACGGGAAATAACCATACCTGGATCCTTTGGCAAAACGTTCGGAACCGTTATAACCAAAATTGAACTCAAAGAAATATTTGCTATCATAACCATAGGTAAAGCGACCTGAAATACCATGGTTCCTATTGGGCAGTGAGAGTATAAGGTTTCCTGCGTTTCCTGACTCAAAACTTTCCAAGTAATTGATTAACATACCTGTAACTTCGTGTACCTCGTTAAACGTTCTGGCATAGTTAAGAGCCGTTTGCAAATGTATTCTTGAATCTAAAATGTTAATCCCGCCAAAATACTCAAGATAATTCTGACCAGGCGTTCCAATTGAACCTTCATCACCAGAATTAATATTGGTCAATCTAATGGTTCCACTATCTGGATCAAATCTGCCAGAGTAGTAAAACGGATTGTATGCTCTCCTTGTGTCAAAATAGGAATAACGTCTTACATAACCCATCGCACGGGCAGTTAAACCTTCAGTAATAAAACCTAAATCTTGGTTAAACTCCACTTGCGTTTGAACAGTAGATGTTTTATTCACCTGATATCCTCTAACCATTTCAGCATAAGGGTTAACCAATATTGTTGGGCTTATACCACCTGTAACTGCTCCTCCAAATAATGGATGGTCAATATAAGGAAGAAAACTTTCAGGATAGGTTTTAGGAAATAAAACGGGGTTTGACCATAATGTTAAATTGAAAATACGCTGTCCACCATTAATAAGCCTGCCATTTTGGTCAACTCCTCCTAGAGGTCCGTTATAATCATCAAATTGTCCGTAAAGATTAACGGAGGCTTTGGTCGTTGGGGTAAGGTTCACATCAACATTACTTCTTAAGGAATAATTTCTTAATTTAATGTTATTGTTGAAATTATTTTGACCTTCCACATTCAATACACCATTATCTATGTTATAGGTTCCAGAAATATAATACCTTGCTTTTTCACCACCACCTTGGGCACTGATGTTATAACGACTATTTACCGTATAGTCTTTAATCAATTCATCTATCCAATTATTATTGGGGTATAAATATTCATTATCTCCAATTGAAGTTCTAAATATCTTGTTTTGGTTGTAAGGAGGCGTTAATTGAGGGTCTCTGGTTAAATACGCCTCATTTGCCAAATTCATATAGGTAATATTGTCGGCAAATTTAAAATTCTGCGTATTGGACGAAAAACTTGTTTCTGAACGGAAACTAAAGCTCGTTTTACCAGCTTTACCTTTTTTAGTAACAATTAAAACCACACCATTGGCACCACGGGCACCATAAACTGCAGCAGCAGCTGCATCTTTCAACACAGAAAAACTTTCGATATCATCTGGTTGTAAACGAGCCATATCTGTGTTAGTAGACTCAATGTTATCTATTAAAATGAGTGGGTTTAATTTACCAGAACCAAAAGAGCCCAATCCACGAATGAAGAAATCTGAATTATCGGACCCTGGCTCACCACTACGTTGAAAAGCAATCATACCAGAAACCCTACCAGCCATCATAGTGGTCAAGTTACTAGTAGGCCCTTTTATTTCTTTAGGCGAGATTGTGGTAATGGAACTTACAACACTAGCTTTTTTCTGTGCTCCACCAAAACCTACGATTACAACCTCATCCAAAGCCTCTTGACTTTCGTTAAGGATAATACTGAATACAGATTTGGTGCCTATTGCGATTTCCCGAGGTTCAAAACCTACATAAGTTATTACTAAAGTAGTGGCGGATTCATCTACATTAAGTTCGAATTCGCCATCAAAATCGGTAACAACACCCGTGGTTGTTCCCTTAACAATAACGTTGGCACCGGGAAGTGGAACACCTTGGTTATCTTTAACTACACCTGTAATGGTTCGCTTTTGGATTTCATTTTTAAAATCCGTAACATTTTCTTTTGCTGCCTGAACATGAAACGAAGTGATGCACAATAAAAGCATCAGGGATTTTAGCTTCAAATCAAATCCAAGACAAGAAAAGAATACTTTTCTCATTTTGATTAATTTTATCATTTTTAGTTTAGTTTAATTAATGAAAAGAATTGTTAGCTCTTTTATTTTATTATTGTTGTTTGCTGATGAAATGCTGTAAAATCAAATTGCAATACTTATTTTTTATTGATTTTTAAGTCATCTTAGGTTTTCCCCATATGTTATAATATTAATCTGATTGTTTCTATTTTATTTTGGTAGTCTTGAAATGTTTCGATAAACAAAGAACAAATTTAATTTAGCATCGCAATTTTTATAGGTGACAAATCATCTAAACTTGGGGTAATAATTGTTCAAAAAAAAGGTCAACTAGCAACAATACCTTAAAATCAACTAGTTTGAAACTACTGATGATTTGAATTTATTACGCTAAAATACGAAGTTCAAAAAAAAAAAATTCTCATACAATAAAATTCAAAATTAAATCTTTCAATCAATACATCTTATTTTTTGTAAGGTCGGAAGGAAGTTTTTCAAACTGTTCCTTGAATAATTTTCTAAAATATTTTACATTGCTAAATCCGACTTCATAAGATGCTTGGGCAATGGTATAGTTTCCAGTTTTTAACAACTCGGCCGCCTTATCCATTTTCACTTTTCTGATATACTGATTGATATTTAGACCTGTAATGGCTTTTATTTTACGGTAAAGTGATGTTCTGCTCATACCTATATCCTGCGATACTACCCAAACATCCAGCTTTTCTTCATTCAAATGGTTTAATATTACACCTTCCAATTTATTCAAAAAGTCTTTTTCTTGCTCCAAAAGTGTGGAGTTTCCATTCATGGCATCCAATTGTACATCTTCATTCTTCAGGAAATAGTTTCGCAATTTTTTCCTTGTATCCAAAAGATTTCTAATTCTGGTCTGCAAAATTTTACCACTAAATGGTTTTATAATGTAATCGTCAGCCCCATGCTTATACCCTTCTTCTATACTTTCGGTATTTCCTTTGGCCGTCAATAGTATGATCGGGATATGTGTCGTTTCAATTGTTTCTTTTAAGGCGTTGCAAAGTTGTATACCACTTAGTTTAGGCATCATAACATCCGATACTATTAAATCGGGCACATAGCGCAACGCTTTTCCTACCCCTTCTTCACCATCCTTGGCATAAATAAGGTCGTACTTACCTTCTAACAAACCATCTAAATAATTGAGAATATCAGGGTTGTCGTCAACCAACAAAACGAGTTCTCTTTCCTTATCTATATTTATGTTGGATGTGATATCTTCAGAGGACTTTACTTCTGAAGACGTTACCCAATCATCCACAATAACCGGTTCATTTTCCTTGTCAGTGTCCTTAACATCCAAAATGGCATCGACAAACAATGATTTGTCTCGAGGAATAACCACTGAAAACACACTGCCCTTGTTCTTTTCACTCTCTATATTTATGGTTCCCATATGCAGTTCTGCGAAATTTTTGGATAACGCCAAACCAATACCTATACCATCCTTGCTTTTAACCGAACTTGCTTGGTAATACCTTTCAAAAACATGTTCCAGCTCCTCTTTTTCCATACCATAACCGGTATCCTTCACTTTTATCTCAAAACTGTCATCATCATAACTTAAGGACACATGTATTTCGCCATTGTCTTTGGTGTACTTAAATGCATTGGACAGTAAATTATTAAAAATAATATGCATTTTTTCTAAGTCAAACCAAGCAAAAAGATCTTCATCTGGAAAATCATAACTTAATGCCATACCTCTTTTTCTTGCCAACGGAAAATAATTGTGTATCCATTGGTCTAAACATTCGGTTAGGTTATGTTCCTCTATCCTTAATTTGCTCAATCCTAAGTTCGATTTTCTAAACTCCAGTAGTTTATTTATGGTTTGCAGCAGTTGTTTGGCATTTTTTTTAATCAGATTCAGGCTATTTTTATGCTTGATTGATTTTGTTTCAGACATTAAATCTTCTAAAGGAGCCAATATTAAGGTAAGTGGTGTTTTTAGTTCATGTGAAAAACTGGTAAAGAAACGCATTCTTTCTTCATTGAAATTATACTCCAATTGGCGCTGTTTTTTCTCAAATTTCAGTGAGTTTATGAGCTTGATGCGTTCTGTATAATATTTCATAAACCCGTATAAAGCAGTCACAAAGAACAATAAATAGCATATGTAAGCTATAGTAGTTTTCCAAAAAGGAGGATTGACCGTTAAAAGTAGTTTTTTTGTAACCTCCTCACCAGAACCCAACTGAGCCTTTACATTTAAAGTATAATCTCCATGTGGGATATTTAACAGATTGACTCTTCCTGATTCGTTGGTACTCACCCAATAATCATTATACCCATCAACCCAATAAGAATAAACGACATCTTTTAAATAAGGGTATTTTAAAACCACATAATCTAGAGACAAAAAGTTTTCGTTATGGTTTAGGGAAATATGGTCTTCGTATAATATGGAACTGCTGAGAATGGTGTTGTCCCCATTATCGGAAACCTGAATTTTTTTATCCAGCACTTCCAATTTTTTGAAAACAATGGGATGAGCTTCCTTTTTGGTTTCGAATTTTTCTGAATGAAAGATATTTAAGCCTTTATCTCCCCCAAAATAAATGGCTCCCTTTTTAGTGATTAAGCCACACCGAAACATACCTCTTTGTATGTTTGTATAGGTGTTTAAATTGTAAATTTCTCCTATTTCCAAATTAAAATGGCTGATACCCCTATATGTGCCCAACCAAATGTTGTTTTGATTTTCCATAACCATACTTGCAATGGAATGATTGCTAAGCCCATCTCTTTCCTTAAAAACAACAATATCTTTGGTGGTTTCATTAAATTTAACCAATCCGCCGTTTTCTGTTCCGGCCAAGAGGCTACCGTTGGAAAGAAGTAAAATATCCAACACATTATCACTTGGGAAATCCTTAATATTTGTCGCGTTATAAAAAATGGACTCCTCAGTTTTTGGGTTATACTTTAAAATACCATCACCATAAGTGGCCATCCATAAAAATCCGTTTGAATCCTCGTTGATATCTCGAATATCCAATTTCCTTAAGGAACTGATATTTTCAAATTGATCCAGTACCTCGTTATATTTAAACAAGCCACCTCTATTGGTGCCAACCCAAATTTGCTCTTTACCATCTTCAAAAATAACTCGTACATCACTTCCTTTGTCCGGGCTTCCTTGTAAATAATGTTTACAGTGTCCGGTTTCAGGATTCATTTTGTTAAGGCCACCTAAATATGTACCTACCCAAAGCCTTTTTTTCTTGTCTTCATACAAGGCCAAAATGTAGTCGTTACTGATACTTGAGGGATTGTAGGGCACATTTTTGTAATGCTCAAACAAACCATTCATTGGGTCGAACAAATCCAGCCCTGCCCCATCCGTTCCTATCCAAATCTTTCCATCAAAACGTTCTTCTAGGGCTGACACCCTATCATGGCCCAAACTCTCACTGGTGGCGTCATTCTTTCTCAATAATTTTATAGGTTCCCCATCTGGCTTAACAAACATTAAACCTATACCGGTTCCAACCCACATGTTGCCATCCCAATCTTTTTTTAATGCAGTTACCGACCTATTGGAAACACTTGTGCCATCATCTTTTGGCAAATACCATTTAACCTTCAAGTTCCGTTTTTTCTGTAGAAAACCTTGCTTGTTTACAATATTGAGCCCACCATTTCGGGTACCCATCCAAATTTGGCCTAAATTGTCTTCTTCAAAACAAAGGATACTGTTGTCGCTTAGCCCTCTACCTTCAAAATCAGATTTCTGCATGTGTAAGGTATCGTGTGTAGCGGTAATAACGTACAGCCCATTGTTGGAACCTACCCACAAATTATTGTCGCTACAAGTATAAAGCGCATCTATTTGGAGCGCTGAAGTAAAATTATTCCCCTTTAACGAAACGCGAGTAACCTTTTTGGTGCGCAGATTAATTTTATTTAGCCCATTACTTTTGGAACCCACCCAAAGCAAAGAATCATCCTGGCGAACCATACTTACAATATCATCAGAAAAAAGTGATTCGTCGTAATGGGGGTTATTTGAATATAAGGTGATTTTTTTGTCAGTATGAAATATTTGAACGCCAACACTATCTACTCCTAAAATAAATGCACCGTCGTCTCCGTATTCAAATCGACTAATATTATCGCTTAACAAGCCGTTTTTTTCATTAATCAATTGAAAAGACTCTTTTCTTGGGTCGAAGATATTCAACCCCTCATAGGTAGTTATTGCAAGCTTTCCTTTATCAATAAGGCGCAACTGCCTGATAAAATTATTACTAAGGTTTTGGTTTTTGGCAATCTCCTTGTCTTTACTGTAGGAAATAAATTGTGTGCCGTCATAACGAAATAATCCTCCAGGAGTACCAATCCAAATAAAACCAAGAGAATCTTGCTCAATGGAATTAACACCGAGTTCTACATCCAGAGCATGAAATGTAAGCTCGTCTTCTATGGGGTTGAATTGACTAGAAGCATTTTGCCCATACCCAAAAACAAGGCAAAATAATATTGCTATGAGAGAGATTTTTCTTTTCATAATTTGTTAAGCAACCTTATTTTTCTTGAAGCCATAATCAGGCTTCAAAAATAACCCTTTAATAGTTCTTTTAAAACTAAAACGGCCAATAAATAACATTCCATTTGTCGAAATTATTACCCTTTAACTGTTGCCATTTTTAATCTAAGATAGCATATATCGTTTAAGTCGCCAAATTTGGAACTTTATCCTACGAAATAATTTCATTGTAATACTTGTTTCCAAATTCAAAAATTATTATTTTTCACGGATTAATTAAATCAACAAAGAACATTTTGTACCCCTTTTTTGGCTATTTTAAACCCCAAGAAAAATGATTTGATTAATATCTTTACATTTACTTTAAAGTGTTTTACCAACACTTATTGCATATTGAAACAATTATTAACTAAAACTTTTTTAAGACATGAAAGAAAAATTACATGTTACAACAACAAAAAAACATTTTTACACCTACGTATCAATGTTTTTACTTATGATTTCGTTTGGCCTTACCGTTAATGCCCAAACACTAAAGCACAGCTGGGATTTTCAAACAGACACAGAAGACTCTGTGGATCCTTTTATGACAACCACGGTAGTTGGGGGTGCCTATATAGCTGATGGTGCTTTGCAATTAGATAGTAACGGAGCTTATTTGTCATTTGATGGCTTTCAACTAGATTTAAATAGTTACTCTGCCATTACAATGGAGTATGTTTTTAGTAGCCCAAATGGTCAAAACCCGGAATGGGCTTGGACTAGTTATTTTGGTAATGACGATGGCTATAACGCTTTATATAATACTTGCGCCATGTGGAATGGTGAAGTTTGGTCGAATTACAACAGGGAAACATTAAAGATAGCAAACAGACAACAGGGCACTAACGATGGTTTGAAACATCATATGGTGACTGTATTGAGTGGTACAGGTCTTAAAATGTATCTTGATGGTGTTGAAATATTTACGGAAGATGCTCAACCTGTTACATGGGCTGATACCTTTAATATTGGTGTAGATCTTGCCTACCTTGGAAAGGGATCTGATGCTTGGGCAGCAGATGCGACATGGCAAGGTAAAATTTTTGAATTTAATATTTATGACGGTGAGATGGATGCAGGTACTGCAGCTGTTAGAGCAGCTGGTTACTTAGACGAATCAAATGCTAAATTAGCTTCATTGTCCTATAGTACCGGAACTTTATTCCCAGCATTTGATAGCAACATTACTAGCTACGCTATTTTAGTAGATCCTGGCACGCCTTCTGTTGATATTGATGGAACCACAGTAGTTGCAGGTGCCAATATTACTTCAGGCACTGGTACCATTACGCTTACTGACGATGCAGGTTCAACAGATGTTGTGGTAACTGCTGCTGATGGTGTAACAACTCAAACATATACCATTACTATGAATACTGATTGTTATACACCTACCTACCCAACAGGAAACATGGTTGCTAATCCGTCAATGATTGGTCCTTTTGCTGCCCAAACTGGTTTTGATGAAGGATGGACCCTTTTTGACCCAAAAAGTGATACTGAAGATGCTTGTGGTTCCTCTTTCGGCAGTATGTATTTAAAAGGAAGCTGTTATCAACAAGGAGGTGTATTAGTATGGGATTCTGGTGTTGCCATTAAACCAAACACAAGCTACAGAATCCTAGCAAAAGTTAAAAATGAAACAGCAGCCAGCAGCGATGTATTTAATTTTGTACTTCCAAATGGATCATGGGATTTAGAAGATACTGATTCCAATGGAAGCACAGACCAATTTCTTGTTGGTATTCCAACAGGTACTGGTTGGCAAACATTTGACCAAACAATCGTATCTGGACCTAATGCAGCTGGAAATGTATTTTTCCTAATTATGTCGTGTGATTCTGCCGATGCAGGGTTTGAAACAGACTTCCTGTATTTTGACCATTTTGAAGTATATGATCTTAGTACTTTAAGTACAAATGATTTTGAAGCTACTACATTTAGAGTGTTCCCTAATCCATCAAACGGAGATTCATTCAAAATTGCTGTTAATTCATTTGAAGGTTCTGTAAATGTAAAAGTTTACAGTATTTTAGGCAAAGAAGTACTTAACAAAGATTTTGCAAACGCTAAAACTATTGAAGTAAACCACGAATTGAATGCAGGACTTTATATCGTTAAGGTAAATGATAAAGCTACTGCTAAGTTGGTAGTGAAGTAAACCTTTAGACTAAACTGATTAATAGCAACTTCCCAAAACAATTTATTTAAATCCCTATAATTTGTTTTTAAAACAAAATCCCCGATGTTTAACGTCGGGGATTTTTTTCAACTAAAAAATTATTGGTAAATAAGAGAAATATTTAATATTTATGGTCAAAAAGTGATTAGCCTTAAAGCGAAATCAAGGAAAGTACCGTTAAACTATTTTCAAGGCATAGCCATTGTGAAAGTTAAAACTGATAATGATTGGGTAACCTTAAAGGCCATTCTTTAGGTAACTTAATGAATATATTCCTTTCCACGTTATTTTCAAATTTACTCTGAAAGATTGCCAAGAAGAAACAAAATGAAAAAAGAAAAATCGCGACTTGTTTACCTATTGGCTTTCACAATTTGTTTAATGATGCAAGGGCAAAACTCTAATTTGCCAGCAACTCAAATTACTGTCAGCACAAGCCCAGTACAAAACACTGATACGGAATGGAAACAACTTTTCAACTTTGATTGGAAGTTTCAACTGGGCGATTTTCAAATTAATGAAGAAACACCTATAAGTGATGATGCTTGGCGCCAATTGGATTTACCTCACGATTATAGTATTGAGAGTGTACCATCTGCAGGCAACCCCATGGGAAATGACGGTGGCTACTTTCCTGCCGGAGTTGCTTGGTACCAAAAACATTTTGAAGTTCCCGTAGAATGGCATAATAGACAGATTATTGTCTATTTTGAAGGCGTTTATATGAATTCCGATGTATACATCAATGGCTTTCATTTGGGCAATCGCCCTTACGGTTACTCTTCCTTTAGTTATGATTTAACGCCACACTTGAATATGTCTGGTGATAATACCATTTCTGTTCGTGTGGATAATTCACAACATAAAAACAGCAGATGGTACAGTGGCTCAGGTATTTACAGAAATGTTTGGCTGTTTTCCAAAGGTTCCGTGCATGTCCCTAATTGGGGAACGGTCATTACAACTCCAGCAGCTAACACATCACAAGCCGCTGTTAATATCAAGACAACTGTTAAAAACATTACCAATAGCACACAAATTATTGATTTATTTACGCAAATTATTGGGGAGGGCAGTGCCCAAACCAATATATCTTTAGGAGCTAATTCAGAGCAGACCATTGAACAAAACATCCAGGTCTCAAACCCATCATTATGGTCGCCAGACACTCCCAGTTTATATGAAGCTATTGTTCAGGTAAAACAAAATAGCACTGTTATTGATGAATCGGAACATACTTTTGGCATCCGCTCCATTGATTTTAGTGCAGAAAACGGTTTTTTACTGAATGGCAAGCCCGTACTGATTAGTGGTGGAAACGTACACCACGATAATGGGTGTTTGGGAGCTGCTGCCTACAACAGAGCTGAAGAACGACGTGTGCAACTATTAAAAGATGCAGGGTTTAATGCCGTTCGTACCTCACACAATCCACCATCTGAGGCCTTTTTGGATGCCTGTGACCGTATTGGTTTGTTGGTCATTGATGAATCTTTTGATGGTTGGCGAGTAAACAAAACCCCTTATGACTATGCCCGTTTTTTTGATGCTTGGGCTGTGAACGATGTACAAGATATGGTACGCCGCGACCAAAACCATCCATCTATCATCATGTGGAGTATTGGGAATGAAATTATTGAGCGCACCTCACCTGATGCTGTAAATACGGCAAGAATGCTATCTAATGCCGTGAAACAGATTGACGACACCCGACCTGTTACCTCCGCCATGACCACATGGGGACAAGGTTGGGAAATATTTGACCCCTTGATGGCGGAACACGATGTTTGTGGCTACAACTATCAAATGCATGAAGCGGAATCCGATCATGCACGAGTTCCCGATAGAATCATTTTTCAGTCCGAATCCTACCCAAGGGATGCTTTTTACAACTGGAATATGTCCCAACAGCACAGTTATATTTTAGGCGATTTTGTTTGGACAGCCATGGATTACTTAGGTGAATCAGGTATTGGTCGTTACTATTACACCGGAGATACACCTGGCGAACATTGGGAGGCCAACCACTTTCCATGGCACGGTGCCTATTGTGGAGATATTGACCTCATTGGCCATAGAAAGCCCATCTCCTACTATCGTGAAATGCTTTATAATGATACCCGAAAATTGTATATGGCCGTAAAGGAACCCAATCCTTTGGATGGTAGGCAAATATTTGAGACGCTTTGGTCTGTTTGGCCCACATGGGAAAGTTGGAGCTGGCCTGGTTATGAAGGTATGAACATTGATGTGGAAGTATATTCTAAATACCCACAAGTGAGATTGTACTTGAATGATGTACAAGTTGGTCAGGCAAATACAGGATATAATCAACAGTTCAAAGCTACATTCAACATTCCATACCAACCAGGAACATTAAAAGCCGTGGGTGTTGAAGGAGGCGTTGAAGTAGAGGAAATGATTCTTAAAACTTCCGGCGAAGCCACACAAATTAGAATTACAGCTGACAGAAACACTATTGAGGCAGATGGGCAAGATTTGGTATTTTTTACGGTTGAATTAACCGATGCAGAAGGTAATATTCAACCCGATGAGGATCAAAAATTAGTTTTTAATGTTGAAGGTGCTGGTGAAATTATTGGTGTTGACAATGCCGACTTAAAAGATACCGATCGCTATAAAGCTACTAGTAGAAAAACTTGGAAAGGTCGTGCCCTGGTAGTTGTAAAAAGCAATAAAAGCGGTGGGGACATAACTTTAACAGTTGGATCGGCTGCTCTAATGGATGCTACGCTACAAGATATAGATTTATCGGTATCAGCTTTAGACCCTATTTTCGACCCAGAAATTACAGATTATACGGTATATGTGGCGCAAGGAACAACTTCAATTGACATAACCGGAATACCCAATGCAACTGAAGCAACCGTTCAGGGAAATGGCACGGCAACCCTAGTTAACGGTGTTGCCAATGTAAGTTTGGTCTGTACCTCAAAAGATGGCAATGCCAGCAAAACATACAATCTTAATATTTTAGAAGTTGACGGCACCAATTATGCGATGAAATTGCCTGGTGGAAATGGCTACAGTAGTAATGTTCAAATTTCAGGGTTAAACCTAAAATCTTTGCCTTTTACCATGGAACTTTGGTTTAAACCAGATGGATCTCAGAATTTGCGTTCGGGACTATTTTTTGGTCGTAATCCTATAAATAATGATAATGGAGGCATTCAATACCTAGACAATAATGAAATTATTGGAATGAGTAATGAATCGGCCGATTGGAATGGTATTAATGCGGGTTATGCAGCCCCAGATGTTTGGCACCACGTGGCATTTGTGGTAGAAAATAATTCGCGTCGAATTTATTTGGATGGCATTGAAACTTCACAAAATGACATCAATGTTGCCGTTGATTATGCTGCAAGTAATGTGTATATCGGTTTTGATAATTCCAGTAGCGACCGGGCTTTTAAAGGCATAATAGATGAAGTACGTGTTTGGAATGTTGCCCTTACCCAACAAACCATAGAGAATAACGCTTTAGAGGTGCTAAACGGCGATGAAGCCAATTTAATAGCCTATTGGCACTTTGACCTTCCCAACTCAGCCCAAGCGGTTGATATGACCAACAACCATCATGGTAAAATAACTGGTGGTACTTATGTTCCTTCCTTCCCTCGAAGCAATTTAAAGTTGACAAGCCTATCTGTTTCTGATGGACTGGCCTATTCTGAAAACCTTGACCCCATATTGGAGGAGCATCATATATTTTTACCTGTAGGCACCACTTCGGTCATTATTAGTGCTGAAACCGAAGACACTAATGCCATACTTTCGGGAATTGGGACCGTGAATGTTTCAGACCATGGCACTCTTTTAGTGACGGTAACTTCACAAGACGGTCTTGAATCTATCGATTATGCCATTAATTATATTGTAGATGTAGACGATTTAACGCTAATGCACTCCTACCCTTTTAATGATGGCACGGCAAACGATGCAGTAGGAACCGCACACGGAACAATTATAAATGGAGAAATAGCCGACGGATATTATCATGCAAGCAATCAGGGGGATTATATAAGTCTTCCGGGAGGAATAATTGAAATAAATAAATTTCCTTCAATTACAATAGAGGCCAAAGTTAATGCGGGTAATGGTAACGCAGCATTTACTATGCTAAGTTATTTTGGCAACACGGTTGGCACATTTGGGACAGACCACTATTACACAACATTGGTAAACGGTGGTAATAGTAGCGCGGCCATTTCATGTGGTAACACTACCAATCCTTGGGATTTTGAAACAAGGGTTAACAGCACACTGTTAGATGACGGCTCAAGATATCATTTAGTAAGCACCTTGACTAATGATGCCATTACTTGGTACATTAATGGTGTTTTGGCAGGACAACGACTACTGGCTAATCATAACTCAATTCAATTTTTAAGTAATAATTTGGCCTATTTATGCAAAGGTGGATATACCAGCGATGCAACATGGATTGGCTCTATTGATGAATTCAATATTTATAAAGGCGTGATGGACTCTGGAACAATCTCAACAAATGCCAATATTTATTTAAATGCATTAAGTGCTAATGATTTAGAAACCGAAAGTTTTAAATTGTTTCCTAACCCTTCAAAAGAAGGTTATTTTAGCATACAATTAAACCCAACTTATATACATAATTCGGTAAATATAAAAGTTTACAACATTTTAGGTAAAGTAGTTTTAAATGATGATTTTACACCCATTTCCAATAGAATTGAAGTAAACCAAAATTTAAACTCTGGACTGTATTTTGTGCAAATTGACAATAAAGAAACCAAAAAGTTAATGGTTAAATAATCGACTAAATCATAAATTAAATGGAAAAACCAGTTATAAATTAACTGGTTTTTTTGTCTCTATAACCAAAGTAAATTAAACGCTGTTACTTAATTTTTGCAGCCTTAATAATTCGTCGATTTTTATTTAAAGGCTAAAATCTAATTTTTTTGTAAAAACAAGAGGTGTAAACAGGGTACAAATTGTCCATTTAGCCATTAATATCCTGAAAATTAGCATCAAGCAAAATATTTGCAAATGAATTTAATCCTAAAATGTTTAAACTTCAACGAAATCTTCAATTCAAAATGTAGTCTATTTCATAAAATTTAACTTTTCTTAATCATTTAGACATTTTATCCCCCTATTAAACTAGCGCACTATCCTAAATTTAAACAAGTGTTATTTACACACTTTAAATTAAACTAATCTAAAACTTAAAAGACATGAAACAAAAACTACAAAGATTTGTTAAAAATCTATTGAAAGTAACGGCCGTGGCTTGCTTTTTATCAAGCACTACGTTACTAAATGCACAAACATCAATTACTGTTGAAAACGGTGATTTTCAACTTCCAGGTACTGTTAAGCAAACCAATTGGGAGAGTGTTCCAGGATGGAACAGTGATACGCCAGCATTAGACTCTGGAGTTGAAGAACCCTTCGGAGCTACAATTTGGACTGCCTTTATCAAAAGTCAAGATCCTGCCGTTTGGAACCTAACAGCCCATCCTGTGGCAGAAGGAGAAATTTATACTTTAACACTAGGTTGGGCTTGGGATATCTGGGCTACTGGCTCTGGTTTTTCAGTAAGATTATTTTACAGTGATGACGCGGGATTAACTAGAACAACACTGGGCACAGCCTATACAGGCTTCGCATATGATGGTTTACAGGTTATTGCAGATGGAATTGCTGCTCCTGTTGGATCTATGTTAGGTATAGAAATAGATAATATCGCCCCAGGGGATGCTTGGGCAGGTTTCGATAATGTTACGTTAACATACTCTAGTCTTAGTTCTAATGCCAATCTTTCCTCTTTAGGTTTATCTGTTGGAGAACAGGCTGCTCCTCTTAGCTCAAATGTAACATCTTATTTTGTAAGTATTCCAGAAGGAACATTATCTGTAAATGTTGCTCCAACATTGGAAGATGATGGTGCAAGTATACTTTCTGGTACTGGTGATATTGACATTACTGATGGTGAAGGCTCCACTACTATTGAGGTAGAAGCTGAAGATGGTACTTTAAAAAATTATAGTTTATTCTTTAAGGTTCTTACAAAAATGCATTCTTATGATTTTGAAACTGATTATTCAGACGGTACAAATTCCGTAGATGGAATAGAAAATGGCACGCCATCCATTCAATGTGGTGCATTAAAATTAGATTCTAATGGAGATTATTTATCTTTTGATGGTGCAGCATTAGATCTAAATTCCTATTCTGCTATTACAATGGAATACATATTTCAAGACTATACTGGTTCCAATACTGGTTGGAGATGGTCGTCTTACTTTGGTGGTGATGGTGGAACTGATGCATTTTTTACGGGATTAAGTCAATGGAATACTGAATTTCGTTGTTCTTATGACGGCCAAGAAATTTTTAATAACGCTGTAAATCATAATGATGGTAATGTGCATCATATTGTAGCAATATTAACGTCAACCCATATAACCGTATACCGTGATGGGGCTCTTCTTAGTCAAGTTCCAAATAATAATGGATTTACTATTGACTCGGCACAGTCATTTCTTGGCAAGGGATCTGATGCTTGGGGTGATCCAACATGGGAAGGTTTAATTTATGAATTCAATATTTATAATGGCGTAATGGATTCGGGTACTGTTTCTGCCCAATATTCAGGAATTTTATTAGACCAATGTATTACCTTTGATGGTCCTCTTCCTATAAAAGCTATAGGAGATGCTGACTTCAATTTAACGGCCACTTCAAGTTCAAATTTAACTGTATCATTTTCAAGCTCTGACCCAACTGTAGCAACCGTTTCAGGAAATACGGTAACTATAGTGGGTGAAGGAACATGTAATATTATTGCTTCTCAAGCTGGTGATGCTATTTTCAATGCAGCAACAGATGTAATGCAATCCTTAACAGTAAATAGTGTTTCTTCTGATGCAGATTTATCAGATATATCAGTTTCTCTAGGAAGCCTAATTCCTGGTTTTTCAGCGGGCACGACATCATACGGTGTAAGTGTGCCTAACGGTACAACTAGTGTAAACGTAAATGCTACTAGAAATGATGCAGGTGCATCCTTTACTATAAATGGCAACCCTGCCACCGATGGAGTAGATGAAGCCATTGCCATTAGTGGTGGAACTGGTACGGCTACTATTGAGGTGACTGCAGAAGATGAATCAACTACTAATACATATACAGTTAATTTTGTAGAAGAATGTTTTATGCCTACTATGGAAACACCAAACTTAGTTTCAAATCCATCAATGGGTGGCGATTTTGCTGCACAGACCGGTTGGAATAGAGGTTGGACTCCTTTTGAACCAATGTCTAGTGAAGATGCCTGTGATGATTTAACTGGTAGTATGTATTTAAAAGGTGACTGCTATCCTAATGGAGGTGCGTTATATTTTGAATCGGCCACAGCTATTATACCTGGAATGGGTTATAGAATTTTAGCTAAATTTAAAAATGAACAAGCGGCCAATAGTGATGTCTTTAATATTGTATTACCGAACGATGTTTGGAATAAAGAAGATACCGATAGTAATGGTGGCACCAACCAATTTCTTGTAGGCATTCCAACAGGTGAAGGTTGGGTTCAATTTGACCAAACGATTGTAGCAGGACCTGCGGCTACTGGCCCTGTAAACTTACTTATCATGTCTTGTGATTCACCAGAAGTCGGATTAGATACAGATGTCCTTTTCATAGATCATTTAGAAATATATGCTGTTCCATCTTTAAGTGTTAAAGATTTTGAAGCACGCTCGTTCAGCTTATATCCTAACCCATCAAATAGTGGCGACTTTACCATTCAATTAAAGTCTGCAAATGTTAATGGTTCAGTAAATGTTAAAGTGTATAGCCTTTTAGGAAAAGAAATCTTAAATCAAGACTTTACACCTAGTGCCGGCAAAATAGACATCAATCAAGATTTAAATTCTGGATTATATTTAGTAAAAATTGATAACAAAGAAACTACTAAGTTAGTTGTAAAATAATCTTTTTATTAGTTCCTTTAAAGTTTTATCATTAAAACTGAAACCCTGGCAATAATAATGGCCAGGGTTTTTTTTGCTCTTTAAATGAATTAAAATTATTTCTTCAATAGACTACATCCCCTAAACCCAATCTATAGTTGCGACTAAGAACTTCTTTTAATTTCCTCATAATAACACGTACTATAAACTTATAAAACAATTGGAATAATGTGACTAAAAAATATGGCCAACTATAACTTTGATTATTGTTTCCAATACAATAAATCAATTATGCGCCAAAGATTAACGTGCCAGAATTTAAAATTTTAAGATAAGAGACCATAGAACTAGCTCTTTTAAAAAGCTTTTTTCAGAAAAACAACATCGGAGTCAATAGAAATTGGATAAAGCAAGCATTGAGCTTAAACAAACTTTAAAACAAAGGATATACAGTATTTAAAAAAACTATGGAATGCTTTAAATGAATTGCCCATTAGTGGAACTACTAACTGTCTTTGGGAAATATGAAACAAAAAAACTTAAGCTTAAAAAGTAGCTATTCTTAATTGAATAAATAGACTATACCTGTAATTAAAACTGTATAAAAAAACACCAAAAACAATTCTAGTTTAATGCGATTGAAGAATTTCATAATAGCTATCTTTTTAAAGTAAAATGTCCCTTATACTGTTTATTTTTTTCAGGCCTGTTAACCACAAACCAATAATCGGATGTTGGAAATTGGTATCCATTATAACTTCCGTCCCAACCGTGAGAAGTTGGACTTATTTGTTTTATCAATTTTCCATAACGATCAAAAATTTGGATGCTCATGTTAGGCTCCATTTCTGAAGCTGTAATCTTCCAAGTATCGTTATATCCATCTCCATTAGGCGTAAAATACTTCGGGTAATTCATAATATAGACCTCTTTCTCTGCTATACCACAACCATTTTTATCCCGAACATAAATAGTGTAATCGCCAGGTCTTAAATCATTGAATTCATTAGAATCTTGATACCTAAGGTCATCCAAGGAATACTCGTAATCCCCCACACCTTCAACTGCTACTCGAATTGAATTGCTATTGGCTGTCCAATCGTTAATTTCAACATCTGAAATTGTGGCGATGCCGGATTCCACAACCTGGATTTCAACAAAGTCTTCGCAAATAACATCTGGATTTGACGTGTTATTGAATGCTGTAACATGATATAGACCAGATTGATTTATTTCTATGGTACTTGTTGTTTCGCCATTAGACCATAAATAGCCATCATGAGATGAATTTAAATATAAGGTCAATGGCTCCTTATTACATAAAAACCAATCCGTATTGACATCTATTTTTGGATTGTTATATACTTCTACAGTTTTATTCAAATGATAGGTATTATAACCAGATAAAATAGTAGCATTTACCTCGTATATTCCGGGCAGTTCATAAGTGTAATTGAAAGAACTTTCGGTTGTAGTAGCCGAATTGCCATCACCAAAATCCCAGTTTATTTGGTCAATGGGTTGATTGATTTCCAGAATAAAGTTAGTTTCATTTCCAAGGCAAACGTTTTCAGCCTCAATTGTACCAATAAAAAAAGACTGTATAAATGGTGGAAGCCCAAAAATTGTTAATCTTCCTCCTAAATAAATCTCCTTATTTTTATGCTGGCATCCAATGCCTCGTATATTTGGGTGCTCTATGACATCCAAATAAGAAGTCAAACTATTGGATATATATATTTTACCATCTAAAGCCAATTGTAGGGCCGATAGTAAATTATTCCCTGAATAAATAAGAGTATCAGAATTTAAAATGGCATCTTTTGTATTAATGCTCAAATCAAATTGGTGCAATTTACTTGAATACCTCGCCATTTTTAAATCGGAAACATATAAAAGATTACCGTCAGGTGAAAACTCCAATCCGTAAGCCCCGCTCTGGCCATCATTATCAAAAACTCCATCTATTGTTATAGGATTGGAAATTGCACCCGTTCTTGAATCGAAATCAAAAAGTTCAACAAAACTATCCGAATACCATTTGGCTACAGCCAATTTTTTGCCATTAGGTGATACCTTCATATAGCCATGGCTGTTATACGAATGACCACCATGATAAGAGCCTATAGGGGTAACAATAGGCTGTATATTAACACCATTTTCCGTAACACTAAAAACCAAAAACTCGTTACTTTCCCAAGCATGGGAAATGACCCAAAAATCCTTTCCATTGGCATGGTGAACGGCTGTTATTTTTTCGGTTGACGGCGTAAACAAAGGAATATTCTTATTACTTGTTATGTCTCCTAATCCATTATTCAAGTTAAGATCAACTTCAGAATAACGCAACCCGTCCGGATTTCCTACATTAGTTACAGTAAAAATATAATAGACAGAATTAGAGTTGGGCTTAGGAACAATAATGGCCGACTGTGTACTGGATGGATGCCCCAATAATCCCGTGCCATTGGGCATGACTTGATGGTTTCTATTCCAAACAGTTATACCGTCTGTATAGAACAACAAATCTCCATTGTTATTTGAGATGGTGGCACAACCTTCATTGGTTGATAATTCACCATCCAATACAGTTTGCACTCCAGTTTCGCTAAAATTTATTCCCGCCTTTATTCCAAAATACCAGAATGCAGACTCTTTTTGAGCAAAAGAAAAATTAAACAAGATGACTACAAGAAAACACAGGAGCTTTCTCAACGCTTTGCATTTTAGCAAATGTTCTGTAGTGGTTTTGGTCATTATAAAGTTTAGTTTAATCCGCTAAATAATTATCAACTTATTTAACAAAACCATAATCATAAGTAGAATAACCATATAGAATAAAGTGTGTGATCCACACTTGTTGGGACAAACCAAAAGTATATTTTTAGTCTTAAGTAATGAGGGGACAAATTGTTATATTAAAGGGTACTAATTGTCCAACATTTTATTGAATAATGAAGCTTAGCAAAACTGTAATCGTAAATTGCGTTTCATCTTTAAATACTTAAACCCCAATTGAATTTAAAACTATGGACACTTTTTTTGGGTGATACGATTTTTCATGTTTGTTAAGAAATAACATTACTTAGTCCATCAACTCCTATTTAAAGCCATAAATTTGTTTACACGAAACAAATTTTATTAATATAACTTAGCATTTAATGGATATAGGAAAACTGAATAAAGAAAAATATTGGCTAGCCTTAATCCCGTTAATATGTTTATAATACCTTGACCTAACTGTGCACCGTATCAAAATCGGGCATATTTACTATCAATTTTTTTTAAAACTTAAATTAAACTAAACCCATACAAATTGAAAAAGTACCTTTTTATTAGTGTTTTTATCTTTCTGCTTATACCTCAAAAAAAAGCTTATTGCCAACAATACAAACCACGGGTAATAGTTACCACCGATGGAGAAGCAGACGACCGTGCCTCAATGGTGCGTTTTCTTTTAACCAGCAACGAATTTGAGGTTGAAGGTATCATCAATAGTAGTTCGCAATTTCATTGGGTAGGTGGCGAAGGCTGGCATGCCTTTCATCCTGTTACTTGGGTAAAGGACTTTATTGAACTTTATGAAAAAGTGTATGGTAATCTCATTCTGCACGACCCAAATTTTCCAAAACCAGAATATCTTTTAAGGAAATGGAAAGTTGGGAATATAGACGGCATTGGCGAAGATGATATCCGCACGGAAGGCGCAGCACTTATTACCCAAGTACTTTTAGATGATGATCCCCGACCGGTTTGGATACAGGCTTGGGGTGGCTGCAATACCATTTCGCGGGCGTTAAAAAATATTCAAGAAGACCATCCTGAAAAAATGGAGGAAGTTGCGGCCAAAATAAGGCTCTTTCTAATTTGGGAACAGGACAAAACATACCAAGAATATATTCGCCCCAATTGGGAACATTTTAATATTCCAACCATCATATCCGACCAATTTGACTGTATGGCATATATATGGCCAAAAGTGCTTCCTGAAGAAGTGAAAACATTTTTTGAAGCCGATTGGATGACTAAAAACATTTTAAAAGGCCATGGTCTTTTGTGCGACGTTTATGAAAACAACCAAGGGGCCTTTAATGCAGAAGGTGACACCCCTTCCTTTTTATACAACGTACCAAATGGACTTAGAAGCATGGAATCGCCCAAAAACGGTGGTTGGGGTGGACGCTATGTTAAGGTAAGACATAATGTTTGGATGGACCCTCTACCCGATTCAACATATAAGCGCCCTACAGAGCAATGGGGTTTCCACAACAGCTGGTCTAAAAAAATGGAGCATGACACCGATCCAGAAAAAGTAAAAATTCGAACCAACTATTTTAAGCCTATGTGGCGTTGGCTGGACGATGTACAAAATGATTTTGCCGCGCGTGCAGATTGGTGTGTTATGGATTATGCCTCGGCAAACCACCATCCAATTGTCCGTTTAGAAAATAAATCTTTGAACATAAAGGCTAAAGCCGGTTCAAAAATTAAACTCGATGCAAGCCTATCAATAGACCCCGATGGCGATGCGCTTTCTTTCAAATGGTGGCATTATAATGAAGCCGACACCTATACTGGCAAGGATATTCAATCTTCAAATTCTGCTAAAGCAAAAATCATAGTGCCTAAAGATGCCAAGCCTGGCGAAACTATCCACCTTATTTGTGAAGTATCAGATTCGGGAACCCCTAGGTTAACTAGATACCAGCGTATCATATTAGATGTTATACAATAAAGCAAAAACCCGCATCTTTATTGATGCGGGTTTTTTTAAATGTATAATTTAACCACTTTACTAGTATGATTATTCAAATTTCGGCAAAATGAGCGTATTCATTAGGGTATAAATTGGTCTAAAACAGGGTATTAAATGTTCCCTTTTAACTATTTTTTGAAGAAATATTATGTTGCAATTATTTCATTAATATTTGAATCTTCCAATCATAATTTACATAAATTCATTGAGAGCCAAGTAACTAACAAGAAAAGGGTTTGATTTAAAAGCCAAACACATAACTATCATTTCTTACAATTCCTTTAACTCACTAAGAATACCTTCCAAAGATTTCTTGGCATCGTTAAAAAGCATTTTGGTATTGGGCTTAAAAAACAGAGGGTTTTCAATTCCGGCATAACCCGGATTCATGCTTCGCTTTAAAACAATCACATTCTTAGTTTTTGCCAAGTCTAAAATTGGCATGCCGTAAATTTTGCTGGAAGGGTCTTCTTTTGCTGCGGGATTTACCACATCATTCGCACCAACAATTATGGCAACATCAGTATCGGCTAAAAAATCATTGGCCTCTTCCAAATCTAGAAGTTTGTCGTAGCTTACATCGGCTTCGGCGAGCAATACATTCATATGGCCTGGCATTCTACCCGCAACTGGGTGAATGGTGTATTTAAGCTCTACACCTTTATTAACAAGAAGGTTTTCAACATCCTTAGTAATTTTTTGGGCTTGTGCTACAGCCATCCCATAACCAGGGATAATGGCCACACGATCTGAATATGCCAATTGAACCGCCAAATCGGAAACAGAAATTTCCTTTATCGTACCTTCTGTTGCACTACCAGAAGCTCCACTGGAAGCACCGGAACTTGTAAAACTTCCAAATAAAACACCAACCAAAGTACGGTTCATTGCAGTACACATAAGCATCGTTAAAATAATACCCGAAGACCCTACAAGAACACCACCTAGCAACATCAATTTATTATCAGTCATAATACCCGAAATGGCAGCTGTTATTCCCGTTAAGGAGTTCAATAACGAGATTACAACAGGCATATCGGCACCTCCAATTGGGGCCACAAAGGTAATACCGTAGATAACCGATAATACCGTAAACATTGAAAGTTCTAAAGTGGTCAACCTTCCGTGATATGCAAAATAAATGGTCATTGCAATGGCAACAGCTAATAAGATAATATTAACAACTGTGGCATAAGGTATTTGAAGATGGCGATCTTGAAGCTTCCCACTCAATTTGCCATATGCAACCATGGAGCCTGTAAAAGCCACAAAACCTAAAAACAGATTGGACAAAACAACACTCATATCTGAAACCCCACCAATGGCATTATTGTTTATCAACCAAATTAAAGAAATTAAAGCAGCTGAAAAACCACCAAAACCATTGAATAAGGAAACCATTTCTGGCATGGCTGTCATGGGCACTTTTTTCGCCGATATCAACCCTATTACACCACCAATAATGATACCAAGAACAATAAATAAATAATTATTGTTTTCGGTTTCTAATGGATAAAATATGGCCAACATAACCCCTAAACCAACACCAATTGCCGCTAAAACATTTCCATTATTTGCTGATTTGGGATGTGACAATTTCCTCAGACCAACAATCAATAAAATAGAACTTACAAAAATGATTAAATCTAAAAAAACCGTCATTATTTCTTATTTTTTTTGTTAAACATCTGTAACATTCTACCCGTTACCGCAAATCCGCCAAAAGCATTAATAGTTCCGAAAATAATCCCGCAGGTTCCTAGTATTAAGGTTATATAATTGTCTGAAGGCGTTACTCGAATCAGTAATATAGCACCAATTAATATAAGACCACTGATGGCGTTTGATCCAGACATTAGTGGTGTATGTAAAATTGTGGGTACTTTAGATATGATTTCAAATCCAAGGAAAATGGCAAAGGCCAATATGTAAATCATATTCAAATTGTTCGAAATGAATTCAATGATTTCAGTCATAATTTAGTTTGTTTGTTAGTAAAATATTGCGAATTGCTGAGATTTAAACAACAGAAGTTATACATGAAGATGTATAAATCTCATCTTGATTTTCGGTTTTTAGTTTTAAATCATCATCAGAGATATGATTTAAAAAATTGAAGACATTGTTGGCAAAAAGGGTGCTCGCATCTACAACAGCGGCGTCAGATAAATTAGAATCCCCGACAATATGTACGTAGTTGTGTACAATGGTTTTCTCGTCTTCGGTGAGTTCGCAATTACCGCCAGCATCAGAAGCCAAATCAATAATAACAGAGCCTCGGCGCATATTTTCAACCATTTCCTTTGTTACAATTATTGGGGCTTTTGTACTTCTTACTGTAGCCGTACAAATAACAACATCGGCATCGGTAACGTGGCTAAACATCATTTCCCTTTGCTTTTGCATAAATTCTTCACTTTGCTCAGCACCGTACCCATTTTTTATAGCTTGGTTTGCACCTTCCACCTTTAAGAACTTTCCGCCCAAACTCTTAACTTCTTCTTCAGTTTCCAATCGGGTATCAACTGCTTCTACAATGGCGCCTATACGTTTTGCTGTGGCAATAGCCTGCAAGCCCGCTACACCAGCGCCAATAACCAAAACTTTTGCCGGCTTAATGCTTCCCGCCGAAGTAATCAACATAGGAAAATACCTTGGAAGCAAATCTGCGGCCCTTAAAACAGCCTTATATCCGGCAATTGAAGCCATAGAGGACAAAACATCCATAGATTGGGCTATTGACGAACGCGGAATCATATCTAAACTAAAAGCATGGATACCGTGTTTTTTCAATTTTTCGGAAACATCTTTAAAGATATATGGCTTAAAATGTGAGATATAAGTAGTTCCTTTTTTGAATTTTGAATATTCTTCCTCCTTTACCGGTGTAAATGAAATGATAATATCGGCATTTTTATAAATCTCATCCCTATCTTTTATAGTGGCACCAGCCGCTTCAAAATCTGCATTTGCAATAAATGAAGTCCTTCCTGACTTGGTTTCCACCTGTACCTCGTACCCTTTAACGATTAGCTTTTTAACTACTGCAGGAACCAGCCCTACCTTTTTATCATGCCATTCTTTTAAAACACCTATTACCATCAATCTATTTTTAATTCAATTTATGTCTAAAGCACGCAAATTTAAACTATTTTATTAAAGTTCCGTTCTCTAAAACCAAATCATATTAAAGTTGAAAGCAAAACCTAAAAAATTTAATAATTTTACACCGAAAGACCTTATGATTTTTATATTGAATTTAATATTTTGATTGATAATTGCCAGTTTAGAAATTACCCTATTAAAGATTTAACAGATGAAAAGGATAAAGGTCTTTAAAAAATTAATAAAACTACCTCTTTTAGTATGCCTCATTTTTCAAAAACAAAGAATTTTGATCAGTTCAAGCCAAAAGTTAATGTAAAGAACCAATCAAACAAAAAACGTCGATGGCTAAATCCAATCTCTTTCATTGTAAGTATTTTAGCCATAGGTGTTACCATTTATTTTCTGTTATTTTCAAATAATATGGTACGCATTGAAACTGCTGCTGCCGAAAAAAGGTTGGTTCAACTTCCTGATGCATCACAAGTCACACTAAACGTAGCAACTAAGATTGAATATGATGAAAAAACATGGTTGGACAAAAGAACCGTTTACCTTGATGGAGAGGCTTTTTTTAAGGTATCCAATGGTTCTAATTTTGATGTTAATACAATGGTTGGAAAGCTAAGGGCGGTTGGCACCCAGTTCAATGTGAAAAATCGAAAAGGCTTGTTTGAAGTCAGTTGTTTTGTAGGTCAGGTAAAATTGACCGTTGGTAATAAAACATGGACCGTGCTCCCAGGAAACATGTATAGAATAATTAATGGAGAAGTTACCACAGATATAATTGATGCTGGTAGCAAACCATTATGGCTTTCGAACGTAAGTTACTTTAAAAAAGTTCCCTTATCCGAAGTTGCACAAGAACTAGGAAGGCAATACAACGTTAAAGTTTCAGTTGATTCACAAATTAAAAATCAATTATTCACAGGAAGCTTTAACCATTACAATTTGGATGAAGCCCTAAAATCTATTACCGCCCCCTTGAGACTTAAATATGTTAAGGATTCGTCGTCTAAAATTTCATTGTATCAAATTGAATAACGTAAGATTTATTTATCCCAAAGGCTTTCCATTTCTTCTAAAGTTTTCCCTTTTGTTTCTGGAACATACTTCCAAACGAACCACATAGCCACCAAAGACATCACTCCATAAACCCAATATGCAAATCCGTGGTTAAATTGTTCCGTCAGGTAGGTATTATCATCCATCATCGGGAAGGTTAATGAAACCAAATAGTTTGACACCCATTGGGCGGCAACTGCTATGGCCATGGCACGTCCTCTAATTTTATTAGGAAATATTTCAGAAAGCAATACCCACGTAACAGGGCCCCAACTCATTGCAAAACTAGCAACATACAACATCATGCACCCTAAAGCTAAATAACCCGTGGCTCCTGAAAAAAACACAAATCCTAATGACAACATGGCTACACCCATGCCCAATGCCCCAATTATCATTAAAGGCTTTCTACCAAATTTGTCCACGGTTTTAATCGCGATTATTGTAAACAAGAAGTTGACTATTCCAACAATAATGGTAAGCAACAAAGCTCCATCTGTATTTGGGTCGATGGATTTGAAGATTTCCGGTGCGTAATAAAGCACCACATTAATACCTACAAATTGTTGAAAAACAGATAGTGCAATACCTATAAGAATAACCAACCAGCCAAAGGATAAAAGCTTTCCTGAATGTTGAACCATGGTGGCTTTTATCTCCTCCACTATTGACAAAGCACGTTCTTTTCCATTTACTTTGCTAAGAATTTCTAGAGCTTGTTCTGGCTTACTTCTCAACATTAAAGAACGTGGAGTGTCTGGCACAAAGAACAACAGGAACAAAAATAACCCTGCCGGCACAATTTCGGAAGCGAACATCCATCTCCAACCAACGGCATTTAACCATTCATCAGACCCACCACCCCTAGCTATAAAGTAATTCACAAAATAAACCACCATAAAACCTCCTACTATGGCCAATTGATTAAAAGACACCAACTTACCTCTACTTTCGGCTGGAGCAATTTCAGCAATATAAAGCGGCGATAGCATTGACGCCAAACCAACACCTATGCCTCCTATAATCCTATATATAATGAATATTGTAGAAAACGTATGGTCCAATTCGCCAATGGGTGCGATAATCATTTCTGGCATAGCAGACCCAAGAGCCGAAACTAAAAACAATATAGCAGCCAAAATCAATCCATTTTTCCTGCCTAACTTTTTACTTACAATTCCGCCTATAAGACCTCCAACAATACAACCAATCAAAGCACTGGCTACTATAAATCCTTTAAAAGCATTTGCCGCATTCTCAGACAAGCTTTTTGGTGCAACAAAAAAACTCTCCAACGAACCTACAGTTCCAGAAATTACGCCTGTATCATATCCAAACAATAGACCGCCAAGCGTAGCAACTAAAGTGAGTTTTATTAAATACTTTGAATTGGTTGATGTTCCCATAATGCTTATTTATGCTAGTTAGTTATTAAATGTATTGATTGATAATGTTCTCAAACAGTTCTTGTTTCCCACTTTTTAAAGGCAACTCACCGTTTTCTTGGGCAATTTTGTATAAATCTTCCATGGTTAGTTTGCCATTTTCAAAATCTTTCCCTTTACCTGAATCAAAAGAGTTGTAACGTTCTTTACGAAGTTTTTCATAAGGAGAAGAAGCTATTATCTTGTCGGCAATCAATAAGGCTCGCGCAAAGGTATCAGCACCCCCAATATGTGCCAAAAACACATCTTCCAAATCGGTTGAATTACGTCTAATCTTGGCATCAAAATTAACACCTCCACCTTGCAAACCACCTGCCTTTAGAAATACCAACATAGCTTCAGTAGTTTCCTGAATATTATTAGGGAACTGGTCTGTATCCCAACCATTTTGATAATCACCGCGGTTGGCATCTAAACTTCCTAGCATACCTGCTTTTGCTGCCACTTCAATTTCATGTTGAAACGTGTGCTGAGCCAAGGTTGCGTGATTCACTTCTATGTTTATTTTGAAATCTTTGTCCAAACCATATTCCTTTAGGAAACCAATAGCTGTAGCCGTATCAAAATCATATTGGTGTTTTGATGGTTCCATAGGTTTTGGCTCAATAAAGAAATTGCCTTTAAATCCTTTAGAACGCGCATAATCCCTAGCCATACCTAAAAACTGGCCCATGTGGTCCAACTCGCGACCCATATCGGTATTCAATAGGCTCATATAACCTTCGCGTCCACCCCAAAACACATAGTTTTCACCATTTAAAGCCATGGTAGCATCAAGTGCCAATTTTATTTGTCCGCCTGCTCTAGCCACAACGTTAAATTCAGGATTGGTTGCAGCCCCATTCATGTAACGTGGATTTGAAAAACAGTTTGCGGTACCCCAAAGTAATTTCACTCCAGAATCGGCTTGTTTTTGTTTCAAATAATCAACCATTGTTGCCAATCTTGATTCTGATTCCGCAAATGTTGCACCTTCTTTTATTAAATCGAAATCGTGAAAACAGTAATAACCAAATCCCATTTTAGTGATGAATTCGAAAGCCGCATCAGCTTTATCTTTTGCCGCTTGAATTGGGTCTGAAGCTTTATCCCACTCAAAACTTTGTGTTCCTGGGCCAAACGGGTCACTTCCTTGACCGCAGAAGGTATGCCAATAGGCTACCGAAAATTTAAACCACTCGCGCATGGTTTTTCCAGCCACCACTTGTTCTGGGTTATAATATTTAAACGCCAATGGGCTGTCTGATTCCTTTCCTTCAAATTTAATGTCGCCAATACCTTTATAGTATTCTTTGTTTCCTATTAATGCCATAGCTTTTACTGTTTAATCGTGATTTATTAATTTGTTATTTTTTGTTCAAGATGAGTTCCAATTCTTTTTTCCATTTGTTATAAGCTTCTAAATATGGTGCTTTATCATTTAGCGGTTTAAATGTCATTACATGGTCATTATCCATGATGTTTTTTCCGAAGTTTTCGAAATTGCCTTCATGCAAACCTGCAGCACGTGCAGCCCCAGTCGCCCCTGTTGTGTTGTAAATTTCAATTTCTTGTCCAATGAGAGTTGACACCGTTTTTGCGAAAATTTCTGAACGGAATAAATTATCGTTGCCTGCCCGGATTACTTTAGGTTTTATGCCGTCGGACTTTAAAATTTCAACGCCATAAACAAATGAAAACGCAATACCTTCAAGAGCAGCACGACACAAATGGCCTTTATGGTGATTGTTTAGGTTTAAATTTAAGATTCGAGTACCTATCTCTTTGTTGTTTAGCATCCGTTCTGCACCATTTCCAAATGGAATCAAACAAACCCCATCGGACCCAACTAGAATATTTTCCGCTAATTGGTTCATGTTTTCGTATGAGTCCACCGCAAGGTTATTGAGCAACCAACGGTATTGAATTCCTGCTCCATTGATGCAAAGCAATTTTCCAATTCTTACATCTGCCCCTTTTTTATAATTAACGTGGGCAAAATTGTTAACCCGGGAACTTTCTTTAACCGACAAACTATCAGTAACGGCATATACTACACCTGATGTTCCACCAGTTGCGGCAACTTCACCCGGTTTGAATATGTTAAGCGATAAAGCGTTATTGGGTTGGTCGCCCGCCCGATAGAAAATAGGCGTTCCAGCCACGATACCACTTTCCTTTTCTCCTTTTGCACCAACAACAGATTGTTTACCAAAAGTTTCAACAATGTCTGGTACCAAAGCTTTATCAATACCGTAATGTTCCATCAAGAAATCAGCAATTTGGTCGTTTTTAAAATCCCAAAAAATGCCCTCGGATAGCCCTGAAATTGTTGTGTTGATGGTGTTTGAAAACTTATAGGCAATATAATCTCCAGGCAACATAAACTTATGGATCTTACTATAAATTTCAGGTTCATTTTCTTTTACCCATTTTAATTTTGAAGCCGTAAAGTTTGCAGGAGAATTCAATAATGCACTAGAACACGTTTCTTCACCAATAACATTGAACGCATCGTTACCTATTTTAACTGCTCTACTATCGCACCAAATAATGCTTTTTCTTAAAGGTTTTCCATTTTCATCAACAATAACCAAACCGTGCATTTGGTATGAAATGCCAATACCTTTAATACTATTTGCAGAGATGTTGTATTGTTTTTGCAACTTTTTAATGGCATTACAGACATGCTTCCACCAATCTTCTGGTTCTTGTTCAGCCCATCCATTTTTTTGGGCAAACATGCTCATTTCCTTTTCTGGCTCCTGAACCACGCCTATACTTTTTCCTGATGCTATGTCGACAATTGCGGCCTTAATGGACGAACTTCCAATGTCTAATCCTAAATAATACATAGTTTATAAAGATTCTCTTAATATTAATTTTGTTGGTATATAGGTTTGTAAGGATTCTTTGGTGGTTACAAACTGTGCCGCCCTTGCTCCCATTTGTTTAAAATCAGTTGAAATTACCGAAATACCTTTGTAAATAAAGGGTTTCATTGGCGTTTCGTTGTATGACAAAAAGCCCACGTCTTTTCCTGGCTCTAAGTTTTTGCTTCGGCATTGCTCCAAGAATTCACCCAAAATCCTATCACTTACGCTAATATAGGCTTCACCTTTGGCGACTTTAAATTCCTCTGGATTGGTAATTACCTGATATTTAAACTGGTTTGCTTCACAGAATTTTTTGAAATACGTTACTGTTTCAATAGGGTGATTAGTGAATGTAGGATAAGCAAAAACGAGTTTTTTATAGGTTTTGAACCGAATAACAGCTTCATTTAAAGCTGTGTAAAAAGATTTTCCAAAATCTTGAAAAACATAATTGTTACTTGATTTTGAATACATGTTCCAATCAATCAACAATAAGCTTTCGTTATCAATTTCAGATAAAACAGAAGGTACCTCTTTATGGTTAAATGGCATAACCACATATTTAAAATACTTGCCCTTAGCATTTGTCAAAATCGTTTTGAAGTTATTGATGTTATAATGATGAAATTGAACATCAACAATTACGTTTTTGGGCAAATTATTTACAAAAGCATGATAGACTACCTCTTTATATGCTTTAAAGGTATCTAAAACCAAAAGCACTTTTCGGGTATTGCTGGCTACAAAATAGCCTTTGTTTGGAACAGACTCTACCACGCCATTTTCCTTTAAAATAGAATACGCCTTAAAAACGGTATCGCGAGACAAGTTGTAATCTTTACAAATACTGTTAACAGATGGTAAAGCATCACCACTGGTTAGCGTATTGTTTGACAGGCCATCGTTAACGGCATTTATCAATAGCTGATATTTTGGAATTTCACTATTAAAATCTAATTCAAAAAGCACAAACCGTTCTGTTCTGTTCTGGTATGTAAATATATATATAAAAATTTGAATACACGGTGATTATTTGTAAAAAAAAGGAAGCAAAAATTTGCTTCCTTTTTTTTTTGTTTTATAAAGATAATGGTTCTAGTTCCAGAACATAGCGTATAATGCTGCCACAATAAGAAGCACAGCAAATGAACCAATGTTGAACAGCGGACTCGTTTTAAACAATTCCTTTTTCAACGGAATTCCTTTTTCATCATCTACTCCATGATGCTGTGAATAACTAACCAATGCAATGATTCCCATGGTCAACAAACACGTATAGCCCATTTGGTCCATAAAAGGAACATCTACAAAAAACGGACTTGTAGACCACCCATTAGGAGCTACCTTGAAATATAAGGCTATTGGAATTGACGCCAACGCACCAATAATTGCAGCTTTGTTTGTAGTTTTCTTCCAAAATAATCCTAACAAAAACACAGCTAAAATACCAGGACTAACAATACCGGTGTATTCTTGTATGAATTGAAATGCTTGATCGATACCTCCAAGAAGCGGAGCCATTATACCAGCTATCACCAATGCAACGGCAGCCGATAACCTGCCTACCCCTACAGTTGCTTTATCACTTGCATTAGGGTTAATGTACTGTTTGTAAATGTCCATTGTAAAAATAGTTGAAGTAGAATTCAACATAGAGGCTAATGAAGATACAATTGCCGCCGCAAGTGCCGCAAAAGCTACCCCTTTTAAACCTGTAGGTAGAAATTGCAATAACCAAGGATAAGCTTTATCTGCCTGCCCCAAAGAGGGTAAATTATTCTGCACGGAATCTCCCAACCTCGACATAATTTCAGGATCGTTAACCATTACATATGCCGCAATTCCAGGAATAACAACAATTAGAGGAATAATAAGCTTTAAGAATGCTGCCAACAAAATACCTTTTTGAGATTCCCTTAATGATTTGGCTGCCAATGTTCTTTGAATGATATATTGATTGAAACCCCAATAATACAGGTTTGCAACCCATAATCCACCTACTAACACACCTATACCAGGTAGCATATTGTAATATTCATCAGATTCCTCAAAAATCATAGCGAATCGCTCGGGAGTAGCATTATAAACTGTTTTAAGCCCTTCAATGACACCTTCCCCGTTAGATACTGTGTTTAAGGCAATATAAGAAGTTACCAAACCTCCTAAAACCAAAAACACCACTTGGATAACATCTGTCCAGGCTACCGCTGACAAACCTCCATATAGTGAGTAAGCCGCTGCAAACAATGCCAAGCCAATAACTCCATAAATCATGGGAATGCCCATAATGGTCTCTAATGCCAAACTACCGAGATACATAACTGAAGCAAGGTTAACAAATACATACAAACCAATCCAAAATACAGCTAGAATGGTCTTTAAGTTTGTTGAATATCTTTTCTCTACAAATTCTGGTATGGTGTATAGCCCTTTTTCAATAAAAATTGGCAAAAAGTATTTTCCTACAATTATAAGGGTAACCGCAGCCATCCATTCATAAGAAGCTATTGCCAAGCCAAGAGCAAAACCAGATCCCGACATCCCAATAAATTGTTCAGCCGAGATATTTGCGGCTATTAGCGATGCACCTATAGCCCACCATGGTAAAGATTTACTGGCCAAAAAATAATCTTCGGCATTTTTTTGATGCCCTTCTTTATCTCTCGAAACCCACAGCCCAACACCAAGTATTAGAATGGCATATGCTATAAAAATGAAATAATCCCAAAATTCGAAATGTGTATTCATAGTTTACATTTTATTTAGTTGGTTTTTAGTTTTTTGTTTGTTATTTTAATTTAATTCCTAACAGTCTGTTTAAATAATTTAAATCATATTTCAAAACAAGAACAGGTAAACTTTTCCCAAAATTATATTGAAAACTCATCATTCAAACTTTCCATCAAGAAAAATCTGTTCTGCAATAATACTAATTACTTTGTGAAGATAATAATCAAAATCTAGGTTTTTGGCATGATTGACTCTCACATCTTAATTTAATTTGAATAGATCTATTTAAAAAAGTTATTAGTACTTTTTATGGGTTTTAAATAAAATAAAAAAGGAGGCCTAGATGCCTCCTTTTTTCAAAATTATAGTTTGTCTACCAGAAATACCAATAAAATGCTCCAGTAAATGTAAGTATAATTACAGTGTGGATAACATCCCAATAATTCCAGCTTGCGCGATTTTCAGCTATTTGCTCTTCACTAGCGGTACCGAATACCAATCCTTTTATCTTTTCAGCTGTTGGTGCTGCAGTGGATAAACTTACCACAATAACCACAATGATACAGAACAAGAACATCCATCCACAGAAAAACAACCAGTTTAAATCATAAAACAAATATTTAAAGGTTGAATCAGCAGCATCCGGAGTGCTCGTGTAATAGATTTTTGCCCCTAACCTTGTTAGACCAACTATTAAACCAGATATAAGTCCCCACATGCCTCCAAGTGCCGAGGTTCTTTTCCAAGCGATACCCAATAAAAATGCCGCAGCAATACCAGGTGCCAAAACAGATTGAACATCTTGCAAATAAGTATAAAGAACATCACCAACACTACGCATAATAGGAATCCAAAGTATTCCCAAAATAACGATTACCAAAGTTGCCATTTGACCAATTCTAACCAAGTTTCTTTCAGATGTACTTGGCCTTATTTTCTTATAAAAATCAATGGTAAATAACATGGCAGAAGAGTTAAACAATGATGCCAATGAACTCATCAATGCTGCTAAGATTCCACATACCACCAATCCTTTAACACCAGCTGGTAGCAATTTAGCAACCATGGTTGGGAAAGCCGCATCTGCATTGGCAACACCATTCTCTAAAAATGGTAAGAATCCTGCTCCACCATCGGCAATGTTTTGTTGATGTATAGCAAACGCAATCATCCCTGGAATTAAGAATAGAAATACGGGCAGAAGTTTTAAATAAGCGCCAAATATGGTACCCCTTCTTGATTCTTTAAGGTTTTTACCAGATAAAACTCTTTGCACAATATACTGGTCTGTACACCAATACCAAAAGCCAATGATTGCTGACCCCAGCAAGGCTCCTAACCAAGGAAAATCTGGATCACCATTACTTCTTATAAGGTTTGTCATCGTATCACCGTAATCATTAACAACAACCGCATCTGTAATTGCAATCATTTGATCCCAACCTCCAAGCTCTTTAAGTCCTAAAACTACTATGATTAAGGAACCTAAAAGCAAAATAGGTGTTTGCAGTACAGAAGTATAAAGTACTGATTTCATTCCGCCAAAAATGGTGTATAAAGCTGTAATGACAACAAGACCAATGGCAGCTATCCAGAAGAAATCGATACCCCATAGTGTTTCAATTCCAAACACTTGTTGAAATACCAAGCCTCCTGCATAAACAGTTACTGCCACTTTAGTTAATACGTAACTTATTAATGAAATAACTGATAAAATGGTTCTTGACTGAGGATTGTACCTACGCTCTAAAAACTCAGGCATGGTATAAACCATACTACGTGTGTAAAATGGAACGAAAACCCATCCCAAGATTAAAATCATCCATCCTTGAATTTCCCAGTGAGCCATGGCCATACCACTTGAAGCTCCAGCTCCAGCCAATCCTATTAAATGTTCTGACCCAATATTAGAAGCAAAAATAGATGCCCCAATGGCTATCCATGACGCATCTCTTCCTCCTAGAAAGTAATCTGCAGAATCTTCTTGTTTTTGACGAACTACCCATACAATAATTCCAATCAGTATAACAGCAAATACGGCTATTACTATCCAGTCTAAATTACCCAATCCTTGTTGCATATGTTTATTATTTAGTTAAAAAGTTAAAAGTTGTTTTTGTTTTATATGTTTCACCTGGGTTTAAAACCACGGATGGAAAATTATTTTGGTTAGGCGAATCTGGATAGTGTTGTGTCTCTAAACAAAAGCCTGTTCTGTGCTCATAGGTTCCTCCGTTAGGCATTGGCAATGTTCCATCAAGAAAATTTCCTGTGTAGAATTGTATGCCAGGCTCTGTTGAATAAATTTCCATCAAACGTCCACTGTTTTTATCGTACGCCGAAGCAGCCATTCTTAAGGTTCCTTTATCTCCGTTCAACACCCAACAATGGTCGTAACCTCCACCAAGTTTTAGTTGCTCGTTATCTGCGTTAATTTCTTTTCCAACTGCTTTTGCAGTTGTGAAATCGAACGGTGTACCTTCAACTTTTCTAATTTCACCAGAAGGAATCAATGTCGCATCTACTGGCAAGAATGCATCGGCATTAATAACCACTTCATGGTCTAAAATATCTTTGCTAAAATCTCCAGTTAAGTTAAAATAAGCATGCTGCGTTAAGTTAATCACAGTAGCTTTGTCTGTTGTGGCTTCATAATCAACTTCCAAAGTATTATCATCGGTTAGAGTGTATACTACGGTAATATTTAAATTACCTGGATACCCCTCTTCACCATCTTTACTCAAATAAGTCAACTTTAGCCCTGGGTTTTTATCATCTTCTATAGGCTCTGCAGTCCAAACTACACGATCATAACCGTCTACACCTCCATGCAAATGGTTTTCGCCATTATTGGTGGCTAGAGTGTACTCTTCACCATTTAAAGTGAATTTTCCTTTGGCAATTCGGTTTCCAAAACGTCCAATCAACGCACCAAAAAAAGGATTGTCCTTTAAATAATCATCTAAATTATCAAACCCTAAAACCACGTTTTCAAATTCGCCATTTTTATTAGGCACCTTTAAAGAGGTTATTCTTCCCCCAAAAGTAATTACACTCATTTCAACACCATTGGCATTTTTAAGAACGTACTGTTCAACAGTCGTGCTATCTGGCATAATTCCGTAATCAGACTTGGTTATAGTTGCTTTATTTTCATCTGAAACTTCCATGTTTTCTGCAGGTTTTTCTTGTTTGTTGTTCTTACATTGAATATTTAATGCCACCAAAGCGGTAAGCAAAATATAAAAAAAGGAACGTTTAAAAACTCTCATAATAATCTTTAGTTTAGTAAGTTATTAACTATTTGAACATATAGTATGCTTCGTTGGCTTTTATTGTGTTCTTGAAATCTCTTATTGTGGTGTTTTCATCAATTACCAAGGCTTCTATTCCAGCCATTTCAGCAAAGTCCTCCAATTGTTCTACAGTAATGTTTTCGCTATAGCAAGTGTGATGCGCCCCACCACCTAAAATCCAAGCTGTACAAGCAGTTTCAAAATCTGGTAGTGGCTTCCACATGACTCTAGCAACTGGCAATTTAGGCAAAGCTTGCTTAACTTCCTCTCCAACTGTTTTGTTAATCAATAATCTAAAACGGTTACCAAAATCCATTAAAGCAGCATTTAGAGAATCTCCTGCCTTGCCGTTAAACACTAAACGCACTGGGTCTTCCTTTCCTCCAATTCCAAGTGGATGGATTTCGCAAGATGGTTTATCTGCCGCCAATACAGGATCTACTTCCAACATGTGCGACCCTAAAACTCTAGGTGCCGATGGGTCTAAATGATACGTGTAATCTTCCATAAAGGCATTACCACCCTCTAAACCTGAGCCCATAACTTTCATAGCACGGGTTAAAGCAGCTGTTTTCCAGTCGCCTTCACCTGCAAAACCATATCCTTTTTGCATCAAACGTTGTACGGCAATACCAGGAAGTTGTTTCATTCCGTGCAAATCTTCAAACGTATCGCTAAAACCTTTAAATCCACCATCTACCAAGAACCTCTCAAGACCCAATTCTATCCGGGCCGCGTCAATTAGCGATTGTCTATTCTTTCCTCCTTCAAGAAGCGAGTCTGCCATTTTATAAGAAGCTTCATATTCTTTTACCAACCTATTTACGGCTTCATCTGAAACGGCATTAATCACTGCAACTAAATCACCAATACCATAAGTGTTAACTGAAAAACCAAACTTGGTTTCAGCTTCAACTTTATCGCCATCGGTTACGGCCACAAAGCGCATGTTGTCACCAAAACGAGCAAATTTTGCTCCTTGCCAATCATCCCAACCAGCTGCAACGCGTGTCCAATCACCGATTTGTTTTTGAACTTTTTCAGACGTCCAATGGCCAACAACTACTTTTCTGTTTTTACGTAGACGGCTTACCATAAACCCAAACTCACGGTCGCCGTGTGCCGCTTGGTTTAGGTTCATAAAATCCATATCAATTGTACTCCAAGGAATATCTCTGTTGAACTGTGTATGCAAATGACACATTGGTTTTTGAAGAGCTGTTAGTCCTCTAATCCACATCTTAGCAGGCGAAAATGTATGCATCCAGGTAATGATACCGATACAATTTTTTTCTTGGTTTGCTGCTGTTAACGTTTCAAAAATCTCATCTGAAGATTTTACGGTTGGTTTAAAAACAACATTTACCGGAATTAATGCAGAGTCGTTTAACGCCTTTGCAATAACGGTTGAGTTCTCAGCTACTTGCTTTAAGGTTTCTGGGCCATATAAATCTTGGCTTCCAGTAATAAACCAAACTTCTTTTTTTGAAATGTCTATCATTTTTTTGAATAGTTGTTTAATTATTGACCGTAGTAAGAGTTTGCCCCGTGTTTACGATCGTAATGTTTTTTTATTAATGAATCTTTTAGTCTTGGTGCGTTAGGATTAATTTGTCTGGTTAGATAAGCCATCTCAGCAACAACCTCCAACACCTTGCTATTATAAACTGCTTTAGCAGCATTTTTTCCCCAAGCAAAAGGACCATGATTGCCCAAAAGTACCATTTCTACTTCTTTATGAGAAATGCCTTTTTCATTAAAACAATCAATAATCTGTATGCCTGTATTATGTTCGTAATTCCCTTCAATAAGGTCGTCGCGCATTGGTGCCGCACATGGAATATCTGCAGTTAAATGGTCTGCATGTGTGGTTCCAAAAATTGGAATATCCATTTGCGCTTGTGCCCAAGCTACCGAATAAGTAGCATGTGTGTGGGCTATTCCTCCAATATCATTCCAGTTTTTATAAAGATAAGCATGTGTTTTCGTATCAGATGAAGGACGCATGGTACCTTCAATAATATTATTATCGAAATCTACGATAACAATATCTTCTGGCTTTAACACCTCGTATGCAACACCGCTTGGTTTAATGGCGAAAACACCATCTTTTCTATGAACGGCACTTACATTTCCAAAAGTATATACCACTAAATTAAGCTCATTTAGCTGCATATTGGCTTCGTAGCATTCCTGTTTTAAATCTTTATATTTACTCATCTTATAAGTTTTTCATAATGTGATTTTCCATGGTTACAGCCAATTCGCTGTAACGCTCATATACTTTTTGATAAGCAGGAACATTTGCTTGGTTTGGTTCGTAAACCGTTTCAAATGGGCTTGCCATATTTTCCATAGCCTCAAAAGTATCTTTATAATTATTCGCTGCTACTGCTCCAAAAACCGCCGCACCAAGAGCACAAGCTTGTTCGGATTTCACAACTTTTATAGGCATGTTTAATACATCGGCCATCATCTGCATAATGAAGGATGATTTTTTTGCAATTCCACCCAAAGCAATAACACCTTTGATTGGAATGCCTTCGCTGATAAATCTATCCGCTATTTTCTTTGCGCCAAAACAAGAAGATTCTACCAAAGCTCTAAACACTTTTGGTGAGGTGCTTCCTAAATTTATTCCGGAAATGACACCTTTTAAATTTTGATTGGCATCTGGTGTTCTTCTTCCGTTCATCCAATCCAAAGCTAATTCACCTGAAGCACCAATGGGTTCTTTTGCTGCTGCTTCACTTAATTTAGGGATTAAGTTATCTAAAGCTTCTTCAACTAACTTTGCTTTAGTCGCTTCATCTATTAACGTTGAATTCCCGATAAGTTCCTGAATTGGCCAAGCCAATAAACGGTTATACCAAGCATAAATATCCCCGAAAGCAGATTGTCCAGCCTCAAGACCCAACATATCAGGAATCACAGAGCCATCTACTTGTCCGCAAATACCTTTTACCAAATGTTCTTCTTGCTGTTTTGGTGCCACTAAGATATCACATGTGGAAGTTCCCATGATTTTAGTTAAAAAGTATGGCTCGATATTTACACCAACAGCTCCCATGTGCGCATCAAAAGCACCAACGGCAACTACAACTGATTGAGGTAAACCTAAACGGTTTGCCCATTCTTCTGATAAGGTACCAGCAGACACATCTGATGTATAAGTTTCTGTGAATAATCTGTCTTTTAATCCATCTAAAATTGGATCTAAGGCTACAAAAAACTCATTTGGCGGTAAACCACCAAAAGATTCATGCCATAATGCTTTATGTCCAGCCGCACAACGGCTGCGCTTCATTTGGGTTACATCTGTTCCTCCTGTTAATAAAAACGGTACCCAATCACAATGTTCTACCCAAGAGTATGCAGCATCCAAAATGTTTTTATCTGCTCTTGAAACGTGCAGTATTTTTGACCAAAACCATTCTGACGAATAAATGCCACCTTCGTATTGTGAATAATCAATATCCCATTTTTTACAAAGTTCGTTGATTTCATCAGCCTCCTTAATACCTGTGTGGTCCTTCCAGAGTACAAACATGGCATTCGGATTTTCCTCAAAACCATTTAAGAGAGCCAAAGGCATTCCTGTTTTATCTACAGCCACTGGAGTTGAGCCCGTAGTATCAATTCCAATACCAACAATATTGTTTACAACATCCTCATCAACTTCACTTAAAACCGATTTAATCGTGTTTTCTATCCCCTCGATATAATCTAAAGGGTGCTGTCTGAATTTATTCTTTGAAGGTTCACAATATTTTCCTTCCTTCCATCTGGCATAGTAATGAACTGAGGTAGCTAATTCTTCACCGGTACCAGTATCTACTAGCAATGCCCGTACAGAATCTGAACCGAAATCCATCCCTATTGTGTATTTTTTCATGCGTTTAAGTTTAATTGGTTTTCAAAGGTCACATGTAACTTCTGTGTCAAAATCAGTCTTTTAGGCCAATTTCATAAAAGATGTTGCATTTCGTACTTAATTAAAGTGTACAAATATAGTAATTTATTTTTATAAGTGTAAAATTTACACTTTTAAATTTTAATTTTAATTACATTCATAGACTGGCTTTGAAGTTCAAGCTCAATTTTTCCATCTTTCACTTCAAAATCTGTGTCAGATAAACTTATATTTTGGGGATTATCGAAGGAATTTTCGGAAGCCAAATCATCATGTCTTAAGGTTGTTATAGTCCCTATTCCTGTAAAAGCACTACCTATTGTTGAAATAACAATGCTCTGTTTCCCATCACTTGTATTTACCGCTTTAATTATCAACTCATTGGCATTGACATCTTTAACAGCCGAAGCATACAAACCGTGTTGCCCTGTTAAAGGTTTTTCGTTTTCGGTAATAGACAATAAATCGGTTCCAGGGTTATTGCCATATAGCATTTGAACATAATAATTTGGTGTTCCATAAGATTTTAAATTATTGAACCAGATCATGTCTGGCGTCCATTGCCAACCATCTGCATGCGCCATTAAGGGTGCATAAGACGTTAATGTAACCACCTCTGCATTACGCTCTAAACCCGTCATAAATGCCGCTTCAGACAACGCACATTCCCAATTGTTTTTGTTCTCTGGACTTGCAATGGCAACACTTTGTGCAGCATATTCACCAGCAAATACTTTTGGCCCTTTTCTATCATAACTATCATATCGGGTTGCATTTTCTCTAAACCAACTTGGTGGTTTATAATAATGCTCATCTATAATTTCTACATTCAGTTTTTTCAGTTCTTCCCAACCATATTCAAAATAATCTCCTTCCGGAAAAGGTCCACTTCCCGATACAATCTTGATCTCAGGATATTTTGCTTTAATGGCTTTGTGAAAAACTTTATAACGCTCAATGAATGCAGGCCCCCACTGCTCATTACCAATACCAATATATTTCAAATTAAATGGTTCAGGGTGTCCCATATCAGCACGTAATTTTCCCCAAGTAGTAGTAATGCTTCCATTAGCAAATTCGATTAAATCTAGAGCATCTTGAACATAGGGGTCTAATTGATCCATGGGCACCAACTCACCTGTATTAAACTGGCAAGCTATACCGCAGCTTAAAATGGGAAGGGGCTCAGCTCCTAAATCTTCGGACAATTGGAAATACTCAAAAAAACCTATCCCAAAACTTTGGTAGTAATCTGGTGTTAAACGATGTGAAAACTCTGTATTCCAGCGGTTTACCAAAATCTCTCTATCTTCTACATCTCCAACGGTTTTTTTCCATTGATACCTTCTTTCCAAGGTCCTTCCCTCAACTATGCACCCACCAGGAAATCTTAAAAATCCAGGATTTAATCCATCCAACAACTCAACTATATCTTTACGCAATCCTTTTTTTCTACCTTTCCAAGTATCTTCAGGAAAAAGCGAAACCATATCTAAATCAATTGTTCCCGTTCCTTCAAAAGTAATTTTAAGCTTTGCTTTCATCACCGTATTTGTAGCCGTTAATTGTGCTTCGTAGCTTTTCCAATCATTAGTTTCTGGCGTTATCGATGTTTTGCCAACATCTGCTCCATTTTCATCCATAAACTGAAAGTTTATTTTTTGGATGTCCCCGCTAACCTTTTTAGCATCGATAGTAAGATTGTATTTTGCATCTTTTTTAATTCCCATACCCCTGAAACCTTCATTAATCACTTCATAATCTGGGCCTTTAATTTCAATGCGGGCAAAATTATGATTAGTAGTTTCGCCAGGATATTTTACCGGACTTAAAAAACCAGATTCACTGTTGTATTTATGTCTGTCGCTATTTGGCTCTAACCAACCTGTTTTGGGCAATGTAAATTCGAAAGAGCGATTTTTAACCATCTCTGCATATAAACCGCCGTCGGCAGCAAAATTTATGTCCTCGAAGAAAATTCCATACATGGTGGGTTCAATTTTAATTCCAGTATCAGCTAGATTGACGACCAAATTTGATGTTTCATTTGATGTGCTATTTTCATCGACTGCAGTTATTTTATCAGCATTATCCTTGCAACTGTAAAAACCACCCACAAGAACTGTAGCGGTTAAAATGACATGTTTTAGAATTGATCTCTTCATTTGTATTTATTTTAGTTTAATTGTTTTCGGTTCTAATTTATTAATAGCTTAGCCTTATTAAAGATATTGCCTGTCTTGGCAATTCAACTTCAAGAGTAGTTTTCCCCTTTTCTATATCTTTCCACTCCGGTGATGTAAACAAATGCAATTGCCCGGCTTTCTCCAGACTTTTAATTTGCTCCGACGATGGGTTTTGGGGTGAACCCATTTTTTTCCAAAGGGTATAAGAATTGCTAAGCTCCTGGTCTACCCTGTAATGGTTTATCAATACTTTATTTACCGGAATATTGTCAATTATTAGTTTTACCGGTGATGCTGGTACTTCCAAATCATTCTTGTCATGATAATTCCAAACCATTATAGCTATTGAATTATCCGTTTTTGATGCAATGGCATTTACATCAGGATTTATACCTCTAACACTTTCATTCCTTACTTTTATAAAGTTATAATCTAGATTTTCTTGATTTACTTTAATTCTCTGACCTTCCATCATCCCAAACATTCTAAAAACATTTAAAACAGGTTTATTAACACCGTTGGTGGCCATATCCCTAAAACCAGCATACCAAGGTTGGTTTTCAAATTCAAATCCCCAAGTAACTGCGCCCAAAAGATTAACCCCATAATGGTCTGCCAATTCGTATTTTCTAGAAAATGATGCAGCCGTATAACTGGCATACATGGTACCATTTCTGTATGCATTATGAGGATAATCTGCCTCGGAACATGCGGCACATCCTTCAGGGTCTGACTCTCCAATAATAATAGGTAAATGTTTAAATTCTGGGTAGGAAGCTACGATTTCAAAACCTTTACTAATATCTCTAAGCTGTGCGCCCATGTTCATTTTCACAAAGCCATCAACTACTTTTGGACTTCCTTTCGCATGAAAGGTTATAAAATCGAGAGGTGATCCCGTTTCGCCCGTAGCATAGTTTTTTCCATTTTTTACGTGATCCAGAAAGGTACGCAAAAATTCTGCCGCTTTGTCCCACCCAGGCCCCGTGGTTTCTGGGCCACCCATTTTTGCTGTTGGCAATGCCCTTTTTACAGCATCGGCGCTATAGTCGTATAATTTGATGTATTCCTCAGTGGTGCCCTGCCAATACCCAATGTTTGGTTCATTCCACAGTTCCCAATACCAACTTTCCACCTCTTCTTTTCCATACCTTTCGACTGAATGCCTCACCCATTGATAAACTAATTCTGCCCATTTTTCATAATCTTTAGGTGGATAGGCCCAACCGGTGTATATATCATTATAAGCTGCTCCTGGTTTCCAATAATGCCTATATGGTTCTGGTTTTGAAGATAATGCTTTTGGCATAAACCCAATTTGGGCAAAAGGTTTCATGCCTCGTTCAATATACGTATCAAATATTTTATCCACAATAGTCCAATCGTAAATAGGATTGCCGTTTTCATCTTCCGTATATGCGTTTGTGGAACCCCATTTAAGCGCATGGGTACCTTCACCCGTAACCAAAAGACTATGGGCACGTACAAAAACAGGAACTGGGCTTAATGATGCGATTTCCGAAAGCAGTTTTTTTCCATCTTTCATATAGGTGTAGTTAGGCTCATCATAACCCCACCAGGCCCAAATAGGTTTCATTGACCCAAGCTCTTCACTGGCATCAATTTTAATTTCAATTGCTTTTTCTTGAGCGCTTGCTTCAAATTGAAAAAAGAAAAAACTTAGAACAAATATGGCTTTAAAAATGAACTTATTTATTAACATTTATAGTTCTTTTACTTTTAGAGAAACCTAATTCAGCTTTTGGAAGCCAAACTTTCATTTTGTTTACGCCTCGGTTAGACCAAGTATAATAAGGAATAGCTTTTAATTTATTGTTTGTAATGGTGTTTATACCTTCAAGTATAGATTCCTTTTGAACAGTAAACTCATCTAAAGATGATACTGTAATACTATCAAAATTTGGGTTGTCCACTTCCTCAACGGCATATACTATCGGGCCATATTCCAAAGATAATTTTCCTCTGTCTTCTTCCACTTTTTCATTGGCCTTTACCGTTCTTACCTCCATTGGTAAATTGAGCTCAATTTCATCATCTGTCTTCCAATTTCTGGTAACTTCAAAATAGCCATCCCTAATTGAGGCCTCAAATTTCTCACCATTTATTGAAAGTGTTGGTTCATCTTGTGAAGCATTGGTGTATGAATATAGGTCGCTCGGCAACACCTCATTTCTGCTCCAACCTGGAACTCGAAATTTCATTGTCAGTTTCGAATTGGCTTCAACAGTTATATTAATTTTTCCACTCCATGGATATGAGGTTTCTTGGGAAACTTTTACTTTTTCACCTTTTAAATCAATATCTGCATGACTGGAAGCATATAAGTTAACATAAATCGTATTGTTTCCTTTAGAATAAATCAAACCAGGAATAGATGGAACGAAACGAATGACATTGGTTGGGCAACACGAACAATCGAACCATGCTTGGCGGGTGCATGACCCTCGATTAGATTTGTAGACACCGTCAGATTCTAAAGCATTTGGATAGAAAAAATTTGTGCCATCTAATGACAGACCAGAAATTAATCCATTATATAGAGTGCGTTCAATCACATCAAAGTATTTTACATCGCCATATAGATTGTGTAGTCTGTGGTTCCAATACACATCGCCAATAGCGGCACAAGTTTCGTTGTAAGCCGTAAGGTTTGGCAATTCATAGTTTTCACCAAAAGCCTCACCATCATGTTTTGCTCCTATACCTCCGGTTATGTACATTTTCTTGCTCACCATATTGTCCCATAATTTGTTGACCGCTTTGGTATACAAAGTATCTTTTTGAATAGCTGCAATATCAGTCATAGCTGCGTACATATATACTGCCCTAACCGCGTGCCCAACAACCTCATCTTGGTCTATAACTGGAATATGATCTTGGGAATATGGTCCAAACAATTTATGATTTTCTGGGTTTCCTCGGTTATCCAAAAAGTATTTTGCTAACAATAAATAATCTTCCTTACCTGTAATTTGATAGAGTTTTATCAAGCCTGTCTCAATGATTTGATGCCCTGGAACAGCAGAAATTTTATGCTCTCCATCACCAAATGTTTTCACCATTAAATCAGCGTTTTTCAAAGCAATATCCAAAAAACTCCGTTTTCCGGTAGCTTTGTAATGTACAACCGCCGCTTCATATAAATGCCCAGCATTGTAGAGTTCATGACTCATAAATAAAGACTCCCATCGCTTTCCTTCCTTTACCTCAACCCAAGCGGCTGATGGTTTAGCGGGGTTTATAGTTCGCCAAGTGGTTAAATAGCCATCTGATTCTTGACCAACTTTTATGATGCCAATTAAGGAATCCAATACGGTTTCCAACGCTTGATTTGGTGCACTTATTAAAGAATTTGAGGCCCCTTCAATAATTTTATAAACATCAGTATCATCAAAAGGCATTTCACCTTTTACTTCACCTTCCATTTGCCCTCCTGCAATCAAGAAATTATCTAAACGGCCTTCTTCCTCACATTTAGCTATAGCATATTCAATTGTTTTTTCCTGAACCCTTTTAATGATTGGCAACCAGAATTCATCGGTTACCTTTACATGTTGAATATCAACAGGCTCAATTTGATAGCCAGGTTTTGCCTCATGTATATCAGCAATATCTTTTTTATCTGCTACACAATTTAATAGAAAAAGCGATGAAGCAATAATTGACAAATGTTTTAATAGTTTCATTTTTAGTTGTTGTTTAATCCACTGGTTTTACTAGTGGCCAAAGCTCATCATCCCAAGCAAGTTCTGATATAATCAATTTTGGTCTACCATCATCGTGGGCATCATAACCGTGACAAAACATATAATCCTTACCATCAAAGACATAGGTGCTATTATGACCAACGCCAAACCAATCTTTATTTCCTTCAGCTACCAAAGTTCCTCCTCCTTCAAATAAAGATTTTCCAGTTTTATCGTAATAGGGGCCCGTAGCCTTGTCAGAACGGCCGACAACAACCTTGTAGGTACTGTTTTTTCCTCTACAGCATAAATCCCAAGACAAGAATAGATAATAGTACCCATTCTTTTTGAAAATAAACGGGGCCTCTAGAGCAGCATCTCCTGGATTTGCATCTTTCAATTCAAAACTGCGCTCTCTTCTTGCAATGGTGTACCATTCTTGAGGCTCTGCTATAGATTTTAAATCTGAATCTAGTTTAACCATTTTCAGACCTTCCCAAAAAGAACCGAACGACAACCAAGGGGTGTTATTTTCATCAAATACCAAATTGGGGTCTATGGCATTCCATAAATCCCGATTTGGAACAGACTGAATGACAATTCCGTGGTCCACCCACTTAAAATTTTCATCTTTTGGGTTTAAAGTAACGTTTGTCGCCAATCCTATTGCAGAAGTATTTTTAGCAAATGCTGAGACTGAATAATATAGATAATACATATCGTTATGAAACGAAATGTCTGGAGCCCAAATATGATTTCTGAATCCAGGCACAACAGTATCTGTCCATTTTGGCTTTTCAGAAAACACAGATGGTTCCTTTTCCCAATTTTTTAAATCTTTTGAACTGTAGCAGTCAATTCCCCTACCTGTGCAGAATAGATAAAAGGTGTCTCCTTGTTTAATGACCACAGGGTCGTGTACGCGAATGTTTTGTGCGGCTAATGACAGACCAAATGTAGCAAGAAAGGTAAAAAATATTAGACGGAATAGTTTCATAATTATAATTTATTCTTGAATGCCTTCTGATGTCATGATAACACGTTTAATGGTGCCGTCTTCATTATAGTAAAGCCTATCTACACATACCGAACGCCTAAAACTACCTCCATGAGTAGGGATAGAACCATTGTGATATATAAAATAATCTTTCCCTTTGAACTCAATAATGGCTTGATGATTTGTATTACTGTTTCCAGACACTTCATTTAATATTCCTTTAAACTCCCATGGACCATTAATGGATTTGCTCATGGCATAAGCTATTTTTTCCGGAAACTGGTAGGCATAAGATAGATAGTACCAATCGCCTTTTTTATGAATCCAAGGAGCTTCGGTAAAATTTGGCAAATCAATGGTCATAATTGGACCATCCAACTCAATCATATTGGGTTTTAACTTGGCGTATTTGCAAACAGTATTTCCCCAAAACAAATAAGCCTGCCCATCATTATCAATCCAAACCGTTGGGTCTATATCGTCCCAACTAATTCTCGTTTGGGTAGTCATGTTATTTGTAATCAATGCTTTACCAATAGCATCTTCAAATGGCCCAATGGGACTATCTGAAACAGCAACACCAATTGCCTTGCCGTGAATACTGCCATGTTCAACAGTTACATACCAATAAAATTTTCCGTCTTTCTCAATAACCTGAGAGGCCCATGCTTCACCAGAGGCCCACTTAAAATCAGTTGGTTTTAATGGCACCGGATGTTCAGTCCAATGTATCATATCTGGTGATGAATATACCAACCACTCATGCATTCTGTATGCATTAACATCGTTTGGCGCTTGATCATGACCGGCGTATAAATACACCTTTCCATCATATACAATTGCGGCTGCATCAGCTGTGTATTTCTCGGTGATTATTGGGTTATTAAATTTTAAATCACCTACAGCAGAAGAGTTTCTATTACTTTTGCTTGAACCGCATGCAAAAATGATAAATAAAGCAAAAAAAGAGACGAATAATTTGTTCATAAATTAGCGGTTTAGTTTATTTTTTTACCCCATATTGCCGTTCCGTCGTTATTCAATCCAGATAGCAAAATTGTAGTAGCTACTTTGTTTTCCCAATCCCGACCACGTTCCACATATAATTTATCCGTAAAACCATTTGCCCAGGTTAAAGTTAACCAAGGTGCATTGTAAGTCCATGAATTGTTAGCATCACCATTCATAGAACCATCGGCTGCCAATTCAAGGCTAATTGATGTTTGAAAGTCGGCAGAGGTTTGTTCATCCGCATACCCTGGAACTACACGATATCCTAAAATTATTTGCTCATAGGTACCCACTAAGTCCGCATCAGAAATTACATCCTGATTAACGGCTGCATACCGCTCTGGTGAAACAATGGGCCAGCCATCTTCGGTCCAGTGTATTTTGCGCACATGCAAAATCATGAAAAAACTGTTAATACCAGGCCTACCTTGATGCGCCATATAGTATTGGCCATTACCGTCACTAAAAACACCGGGATGGGAAACCCCTTGCCAACCAGAATGTCCGTTAAATTTGTAAGGTGCCAGTATCATAGGGGCATTATCTACATCAGTATTAATATTTACACCATTAAAATCGTAAAATGGACCATTGGGTGTGTCTCCCCGACCAACACGAACATTATATTTAGTTTGAAGCCAATCATAAGCTATGAACATATAGTACTTGCCTTGCTCTGCATTGTAAATGACTTCTGGCCCCTCAATGTTTCCATTTATTGAACCACCAGTAAAACCACGCTGCGCTATTCGTGTACCTTTATCTCCATTAACTAAAGACAAACCTGTTGCTGGGTTCAATTTTAGTTTGTAGATTCCATCCCAAGCAGAACCATAATAAAACCAATATTCCCCAGAGGGTGTTACAACTACTGAAGGGTCTATTGCATTAGTTTGAACAGATCCATCTGCTTCTGATGTGACCACTAAACCTTTTTCCAACCATGGCCCCTCAGGACTATCTGAAGTAGCCAATCCAATAACGCTTAATCTTCCAACGGCAGAAGATAAGGAATAATACAAACGGTATTCACTACCCACTTTCATTACATAAGGAGCCCATAGAGAATTAAAAGGTTCCGTTCCTTTACTTCGTACGAAATTGGCGCCTTGCGAGGGTAACGAATTAAAAACCCAACCAACCCATTGCCAATTAATTAAATCTTGTGTTTTTCTAATTTGAATACCAGGACGTATGTCTGAACCAAATGACACATCCGTATTGTAACAATAATAGGTATCACCCACTTTTATTACTGAAGGGTCGTGAACGTTATATGGCCCCCAATCCTTAATATTTGCAGGACCGGCTACATCATAATAAGTGTCTTCAATATTATCAACTGTGTAAACCTTTGAGGTTGGAGCAACATATCCACATGCAACCGAATTTTCAAAATTAGTTGTTGTAGAACCTCCATTACCATCGGCATATATAATAATCTGAGTAGTTCCAGAACACTCCTCGTTTAAAACTGTACCTGTCTTTGGATGCTCGGATTCATCATTTTTTGAGCAACTGAAAACAACAAGCAATAGTGCATAAATTAGGACAACTGGCTTAAGATTTGATAACATATTCCTTTTCTTCATCGCTAAATCTCTACTCTCCTTCAATCATAACGACGGAAAAAGGAGGTATTGTAACAGAAAGTTTTCCCTTTTTAAATTTAAAATCTTTAAATACCTTAGTAGCAATTTTGCCAGGGTTGTCAAAAGTATTATGATCTTGTAATTTCTTTGACGCTACTATGGTTCCTGAAAAACCCTTTACTCCTAATTCACCACAATCAATCTCAACTACATTTTCTTTTTGGGAATCTATGTTTACCAAAGAGATATGAACCAACCCATTTTTATCTTTTGAAGCTGAAGCTGATATCGCAGGAAGTGATTCTCCATTAAAAGTATATTCAGGTGATTCAAAAGAAACAGGCAAAAGCTTTGAGTCTTGGTGAGCTGCATACATTTTCATGACGTGATAGGTAGGTGTCAACAGCATTTTTTCACTATCGGTTAAAATTACGGCTTGTAACACATTTACCGCTTGCGCCAAATTAGCCATTTTAATTCTATCTGCTCTTTCGTTAAACATATTCAATGAAATACCAGCTATCATGGCATCGCGCATTGAATTTTGTTGGTACGCAAACCCTGGATTTGTTCCTTCTTCTACGGCATACCAGCTCCCCCATTCGTCCACCACCAAAGCGACTCTCTTTTTGGGGTCATATTTATCCATAATAGCTATGTGTCTATCTAGGATTTCACTGGTCTTTAAACAATGTTTCATAATAAGGAAGTAATCAGATTCATCAAATTTTGTTGCATTGCCTGTAGGAGGCCATCCTGTACGAGTATAATAATGCAGTGAAAGACCCCACATCATCCAATGCGGCACATCCCTCATCATCACTTCAGTCCAATCATAATTGTCGGAATCTGCTCCTGAGGCAATTCTTTTTATATTAGAACCTGGATAATTTCTGGCATAGGTTGCATATTGCCTGTATAAGTTAGCGAAATGCTCTGGTGTCATATTTCCTCCGCAACCCCAGCTTTCATTACCAATGCCCCAGTATTTAACACGCCATGGTTCTTCTTGCCCGTTAGACTTTCTCCAATTGGCCATATCTGTATTCCCATCGTAATTGCAATACTCCACCCAATCGTTCAATTCTTCAACCGTTCCGCTTCCCACATTTCCTGCCAAATAAGGTTCAGCATCTAAAAGCTCACATAATTTTAAAAACTCATGGGTTCCAAAGCTATTATCTTCTTCTACCTGACCCCAATGTGTATTTATTATAACAGGTCTTTCCTGCTTTGGACCTACACCATCCTTCCAGTGGTACTCATCGGCAAAACAGCCTCCAGGCCAACGTAAATTAGGTACTTTCAATCCTTTAAGGGCATCGATAATATCATTTCTAATACCATTTGTATTTGGTATTGAACTATCTTCTCCCACATAAAATCCATCATAAACAGATCTTCCTAAATGTTCGGCGAAGTGCCCATAGATATGTTTACTAATGATTGGCGCAGAATCATCCGTGCCAATTTTTATTACTGTACTATTCTGAGATTGACTACTAGAAGTTGCAAAGAAAAAGATTGCAATAACATTCCCAATAAATTTCTGTTTAAAGATTGCCATGGATTATTGTATTTATATTATCGTTAATTCAGTCTAAAAAAACAAGTGTAAAATACACACTTGCAAAATAATCAAAAAGATTTAAAAACACCAAGAAAACCTGATATAAATTGATGAATATAGTTAAAATATTCGGTGCTTTTCAAGGTATCAATAAAATAATTTTTAGAAATTTAAGTATTCTCTCAGAGAAAACTAGGATTAGGATTTCATTTAATCAAAAGTTACCGTTCTCTTTACTCCTCCATTTCGGCCATAAAACACTACTGATTCAATTGAAGGGGAGATTTCAATACCATTTGCTGATTGTGATAGGTAACCTCCTCCCAATGTAAATTCCTGTCTCCTTTTTGAGCCATTTCTTAGATTGACTATGGCAAATGCTTCGCTGTTTTCTGGCTTTAGAACCAAATAATCTCTTCTATTTAAAATAAATGATTTAACTTCACTATTATTTGCTCCCACTAAAATTGTTGGTGCTGAAGTGGTTCTAACTTTTACAATACTTTTAGAATCGCCTGTTACCGAAAAGTTTGAAACATTGTTATCCACAACTTCAAAAGAACCATGACCACTATTGTGCAAAAAATGCCCAATTGAAGCATCGTACCTTCCATTACCTACCTCAGCATTATAATTATTACCCACTAACAAAAGATCTAAAAACCCGTCTTGATCAACATCTTCTACCAGAATACCATTTATGGGTGCCACTTGTGCCTCCAGGGGAAGTGCCGCTATCTTGAATTTATTATCGCCTAAATTCTCAATGTAAACCGTTTTTAATTTTTTTGCTTCAAGGGTGTTATGTTCTATGGAGCCAAACAAACCTAGGATATCTTGAGTTGAAGATTTGGCAAAACTATTGTAGAAGAGGAATTTCTTTTTTATCATGGGCAACTGCCCAATCAACTGGTCCAAAGAGGCAATTGGATAATATTTTCCTTCTTCATATTTTGAAAATATGGGGTCAACAGAACCGTTATTGTCAAAATCGGCATAATCCAATTTAATGGGATGGTTTTCCAAAATCTTTAAATTTGAATTCAGCCCAAGGTTACCTGCCACAAAGTCAATGTCACCATCATTATCAAAATCACCTGATTGGATGCTGTTCCAAAACCCCGAAGTATTCTCTAAGTTAGAGTTTTCAGTTATGTTTATTAATTGTTCACCATTACCCTTTAACATTGTAATTGGCATAAATTCTCCAACAACAACCAAATCTAATTTAAGATCGTTATCAAAATCGGTCCAAACCGCAGAAGTCACCATTCCGGCATCATTGAGAACTGGACAAACCTTATCTGTTACATTAATAAATTTTCCGGATTGATTTTCCAGAATATAGCTTTTCGGTGGCATGGGGTATGCTCCTGGTACTAAACGTCCACCCACAAATAAATCAATATCACCATCATTATCATAATCGCCTCCAACAACGGTCGATGTACTTGTAAACATCTCCGGCAACTCTCCTAATATTAATTTGCTGTTAACGTTATAATAAATACGGTCTTGATATGCATTATGCCCGGCATACCTTTCAGACCCACCACTCGCAACATAAAGGTCGTTCAGTCCATCTCCGTCAGCGTCAAAAATTAATGCACCTTCGTCCTCAAAAAATTCGGTGTTCTCTAACTCAACTTTTTTAAAACCCCCATTTTTTTCTTGATAATGTATCGCAGCATTAAAACCATATGCTCCACCGACAAAAACATCTTCTAAACCATCACCGTTAAGGTCTCCTACAGCCATTCCCGGCCCTTGGTTGGAGTACTTTTGCATGAGCAAAGATTGGGAAGCAAAATCGTTATAACTTTTGTCTTTACTGCTATGATGAAAGGTCGTGTCAATTTCAAAATATCTATTACCGACAAAAGCAGGCACTTTCTTTTGAAAAACAGCCTTATCGTAAGAAACATTGAGCCTTTGGTTACTTTTTAAATCAAAGAATATATTATTTTTTCCATCTGGCCATTCCACTTTTAAACTATCAATCTTGTTCTGGTTTTTTAAACCAAAATGAAGAATGGTACCTACTGAACTTTGAAAACCTCTCACAGGCTGATTAATCCAAACCTTTTGTTGCCCACCAAGGTAAATTGAAACCTTAGCCCCTATTCCCTTTTTGTTTTGTACGCTACCTTTTAGTTGTACCATTAAATAATTTGAATTCAGGGTATCCTTTTCACGAAGTGTGTTTCTATAAACAAAAGCAGGCTGATTAATGTTATTAACAATCAAATCTAAATCCCCATCTGCATCTAAATCAGCATAAGCAGCCCCATTGGAAATTGACTCTTCATTAAAACCCCAGCGATCGGTTACTTTTTCAAAAGTTAAATCTCCTTTGTTTTTGTAGGCATAATTGGCAACTTTTATTGTTGGCCTGGCATATAAACAATCTATTACAGACTTTTTAAGATCTTCTACATCCCTAAAAGCCGAAACCTTACTTTGCCTATATTTAACAAAATCCATATCGGTAATGTCTTTTCCAAAACCATTTGTAATGTAGATGTCATTTAAACCGTCATTGTCAAAATCAGCCATTAAGGGAGCCCAGCTCCAATCTGTTTTATCAATACCAGACAATTGGCCTATTTCGCTAAATGTTTTATTTCCATTATTCCGCTGAAGCATATTGCGCATGTGTTGGTGGCCATATCCAAACTGCAAAGCTATTTTAAAAATATCATGAGAGTGCCCACCAGACATCAACTTCCTTCTTTTTACATTTTCTGGAAGCATATCAACGGTTAAAACATCCAGCAGGCCATCATTATTTATATCGGCAACGTCGTTACCCATTGAGAAATGGCTGATATGCCCAAAGTAATTTGAAGCTTCTTCCTTAAAGGTGCCGTCTTGCTGGTTTATATAAAGAAAATCGCGGGAAAGGTAATCGTTTGAAACATAAACATCTGGCCATTTATCGTTGTTGGCATCAAATACCGATACCCCCAAACCAAAGCCTTCAATGGTTACCCCAACTTCAGAAGACACATTGCTAAACACAGGATGACCAAGCGCTTCGTTAAAATCATTTCTATAAATGCGGTCTGTGTTTCGCCCTTGCCCATCCTTTAAAATGGGCCTAATGTTGATAGCTGATTTTTCAAAACCTCCACCAGTGAGCAGGTACATATCCAGATCACCATCCAAATCATAATCAAAAAAAACAGATTGGATGGATTCTCCTTGGTCGGCCAATCCATATTCTGAAGCAGATTCAGTAAATGTTAAATCACCGTTATTTATATAAAGCAGATTGGGGAACTCATTTTTGTTCCCCATTCCACCAACACTTAAATATATGTCATCAAGTCCATCTTGGTTGATGTCAACTATACTAACCCCTGTACACCATTTTCCATGAGTATTAATTCCAGAGCTTTCAGTTATATCATCAAACTGTAAATCACCTTTATTTAGATAAATTTTGCTCTTAACTAAATTACCAGACAAAATAACATCGGGCAGGTCATCTCCATTAAAATCACCTATTCCAACACCCCCACCATTGTAGAGGTACTCATAGGTTAAGATGTTAATGGAGTCGTTTGTAGTAATTTCATTTTGAAAATTGATGCCCGAATAGTTAGCGCTAATACGTTCAAATAATTTATTTTGGGTATTTTCTTTAGCACATCCAGTTGCCAGAATGACAACCAAAAAAACAATAAAACTGTTTTTAACTTTCAAGCATCAATTTATTTAAAAACTAACTCAAACTATATTTCAACTATCCTTGATTTGCGGCATTACCATCCATGTTAGGATTACGATCCAACTCTTCTTGCACTATCGGTTGATATTTACGATTAGGCACAAAGGTGTTAAACTCTGGATCGTGTGCTTTAAGTTCATTCAACTTAGTGGCATCATCCAACCATCCCCAACGCTTAATATCTTGATATCTTGAACCTTCAATGGCCAACTCTGTAACACGCTCATGAGCCAATTGATTCATAAACTGGCTAACCGAATAACCAGCAAATTCAACCTCTCTATCTGGTAAATTCGCTCTATCTCTAACACGTTGAACTTGGGCTGCTGCTAACGGAATATTACCCGTATTGGCCAAACACTCCGCATACATTAACAATACATCTGCAAAGCGAATAACATGATAGTTAATACCACAAGTAAACGGATCACCGCCCTCATTAGCCAAAGTATATTTTGCAATGTAGAATAGATTTTGATCTAAAAAGTAATCTCTTCCATATGCTTGGGTCAAGCCCTCTGCAGGCTGGTATGACAAAATAGTAGCAGGAAAACGAGGATCAATTTTATCATCAATAGTTCTTTCCATAGACATTTCATCAACCAAAAACTGTGTTGGAAAATAATCGTAGAAATCTGCCCCAGAATAGGTTGGCGCAACGGCACTAAACTGTCTCCAGTTTACGTTAGGATCGCCACCCCAGTTTAAATCAGAATTTTGACTTTGTGTAAACTCAACCCAAAATATTCTTCCTGGATTTGCAGCTTCTATACTTGGATCTTGTGAAAACAACCCTCCATAATTATCGGACAGTTCGTATTCCTGAGAATCTACAACAGACTTAAAATAAGGGGCTGCTTCGCCATGTAAACCTTGGTACAATTTAAGTTTTCCCATTAAGGACTGGGCAGCTCCTTTTGTAGCACGACCAACTTGACCTGTATCCGGACCATTTACACTGCTATAATTTACTGGTAGCTTAGCTATGGCTTCGGTTAAATCAGCCTCTACTTGAGCATAGATGTCGGCCTGTGTAATACCTTGATTTGATGGATAAAATTCCTCTCCAGATTTAGGCACGCTTAACAATAACGGCACATTATCAAAAATATTAGTTAAGTTAAAATAAGCCAATGCTCTTAAAAAATAAGCTTGTCCCATTAAACGATCTCTCAAACCAGATTCAACATCCTCAACATTTGGAACATTTTCAATGGCTTGATTAGCACGATTAATTAAAACGTAATAACCTTCGTAACACCATCCTACAGCCCCATCAGTAGCAGGAACGGTAAAATTGGCTGTTTGTGACAAAAATGGCCAAGGGCTTCTTGATCTAATTTCATCACTTCTACTATCATTAACCGCAGGCGTCATTCTATTGTAAGTGCCATCAATTATCAAAGCATTGTATACAGCGTCAACCGAGGCTATAGCTTGATCTTGATTGGTGTAATAGGCTTCTGCCGCCAATTGGTTTGGGTTTACTATTTCCAATTCCTTTTCGCACCCATAAAATATGGTAGCAGTAAAGACAAGTAAAACTATTTTTGTTCTATATTTTTTCATTTTTCGTAACATTTTAAAATTTAAGTTGTACACCTAACATTGACGTCATTGGTCTTGGAAAGGTTCCATAATCAAATCCTGGATTTAAAATACCTGCCTGGAAATCTGGATTATAACCTTTGTATTTGGAAAGCACTGCGACGTTCTGTAAAGTTACATAAAATCTAGCTTTAGATAAACTCAATTTAGATATCACTGAATCAGGTAAAGTATATCCAAGAGAAATGGTATTGATCCTAAAATAATCACCTTTTTGTAGCCATCCTGGTCTATTTGAGTCTCTACCATTGTTGTTCGGGTCTAAAAACACGACACGTGGCACATCTGTATTGGTGTTAGTAGGCGTCCAGCGGTTTAAAATATCCTCATGCCAGTTTGTGTAACCAGATGTAGGCATTAAACCACGATATAAATTACTATTTATCAAATTACCGCCACTACCTTGTCCAAAAATAGTAAAGTCGAAATTTTTGTAGTTGGCAGTAATGTTTAGTCCATAATAATATGTTGGTAAACCACTACCTAAATAATCACGGTCGTCATCATCAATAACATTATCTCCATTAAGATCTTTGAATCTTATATCTCCTGCTGCAGTACCAGGTGTCTGGAAAGGTGCATCAGCTACTTCTTGGGCAGATTGGAAAATACCATCATAAACCCAACCATAGTGTTCTCCTAATGACCGTCCAACTTCAGTTCTTGCTCCAGTTCCATTGATTATGCCAGTTGTACCACCTATTTCCAATACTTCATTTTTCACAGTATAGAAATTAGGTGCTACTTCTAAATTAAATTCACCAAATTGTTTTCTAATAACTGCAGAAAGCTCAATACCTGAATTCCTTAAGGAACCTGCATTGGTGAATATCTCAGCCGGCAATGAACCTACGGCAAATGGAATTCTAACAGATGTAAGTACGTCGTTAGATGTATTTGAATAGTATTCAGCAGTTAAATCTAATTTCCCATTCCAAAAAGAAGCATCTAATCCAACACTTCTAGTTACACGGGTTTCCCACTTAATATCCTTATCTATTACAGCTGAAACAGCAGCACCAATTGCACGGCCACCATAAGCGAATGTATAAGGAATACCTCGGTTAACGGTTCCTTGGTATCTGAAATCTCCAATCTCTTGGTTACCTACTTCACCTATACCACCTCTTAGTTTTAATTCATTGATAAAATCAGGAAGTTCAAATTCATTATGCAATTTCCAACCTAAACCAATAGAAGGGAAATACTCGGTACGTAAATCTTTTTTGAATTTTGAAGACCCATCACGTCTAATATTTGCAGTTAGCAAATATTTATCATCAAACGTATAATTAACCCTACCTAATAAGGAACTTAAAGAATTAGGTCCTAAGAAATCTGTTACACTAAAGGCTGTTGCATTTTGAAGATTCTTAATGTAAGGCTCTTCAAGTCCTGCTCCAGTAACTCTAACTTCTCTGAAGTTATTTTTTTGATAAGTTTGACCTACCAAAACATTTAAGTCATGCTTTCCAAATTGCTTGGTCCAGTTTAAGGTATTTTCAATTAAGAAAGAGCTAGAGTTTCTGTTACCAACTTGCAACTGCGCTGTTGGGCCAGGGAAGAAGTAACCTAAATCGTATTGTGGCACAAACAATTGGTCTTCTATAGTACTTTTATCATATTGCAAACTGGTTTTGAAGGTTAAACCGTCAACCAACTCATAACCAGCATAAAAATTAGCTAAAATTCTACTTACTTTTGTTTCGTTTTCAATTAAAGTATTAATACCAGGAACGTTTAAGGTAATTGACTGGTGTATTGTTGAATCGGCACCACCAAAACCTCCAACACGATTAGGATCATAAACAGGAATGGTAGGGGCAGCTTGCAATAAGTCATTAACTAAGGTTGGACGACCTCCAGGAAGACCAATAGTAGTTGTGAAAAATAGTGGATTCTCATCTGAATGCATTATATAAACGTTCTCTCCAAAGTTAAATCTGCCCAATTGTGTATCAGAATTAACCCTCATTGAATAACGTTTGTAATCTGGACCAGAACCAACTAAAGTTCCTTCGTTATCCAAATAATCTAAGGAAACAAAATAATTTGTCTTATCAGACCCTCCTGAAAAGTTGATATTATGGTTTTGAATATACCCATCTTTATAACCGGCATCTTGCCAATCGGTATCAACATCATCAACAAAAAGTGGAGAATTTGGATCATTTCCAGGAACAATGGCTTGACCAGCATTGGTCAACAATTCAGCATTAATCATTTGATAACCTGCCCTGTCCAAAACTGGTAATTTTTGCGTGATGTTTTGGATACCATAATAAGAATTGAGTTCAATGGAGAACTTTTTACCTTTTCTACCACTCTTTGTGGTAATAATAACCACCCCGTTTGCCGCCCTGTTACCATAAATAGCACCAGCGGTAGCATCTTTTAATACTTGGATAGACTCAATATCATTTGGGTTAATGTCTCTAATACCTCCGGTAATCGTAAACCCGTCAACAACGAATAAAGGTTCTGCACTTGCACCTTGGCCAAAAGTGGCAATACCTCTAATTCGTATATTAGGGCTTGCACCGGGCTGCCCATCAGTAGTAACTGATACACCAGCAACTCGACCTTGCATCATTTGTGCTACATCGTTTGTCGCTTGTTTGGTCATCTCATCTGTATCAACCAAGCTTACAGCACCAGTTAAATCAGATTTTTTTTGGGTCCCATACCCTACAACAACGACCTCATCCAATGAAGTTAAATCTTCACTTAAGGCAACATTAATTGTAGTTGAATTTCCAACGGTAACGTCTTTAGTCATGTACCCTAGGTATGAAAATTCAAGTACATCATTTGGGGAGGCGCTAATTGAATATTGACCGTTAAAGTCTGTTACTACTCCTTGAGATGTTCCAAGAAGCAATACGTTTACCCCTGGCAATGGAATGCCATCAATCTCAGAAGTAACAGTACCTGAAATTGTTTGCTGGGCAAAGCCGAAACCTATACAAGCAAGCACAGCCACTAATGTCATTAGCCATTTCGATGACGGCCAATTACACTTGTGGCTAAATAATAGTTTAGTTGTAATCATACTAGTTTTTGTTTTAGTTGTTAATAAAATAAATTCACAATCAATCCTTAAAAACCAAAATTGTGCAATCGGTTACACAAATAAGGCCAAAAAAAATGACTGCCAATCAAATCATAAGTGTAAAATATACATTTGTAAATAAATAACAAAAATTTAACATTGACAAATTTTTTTCTTTACTGACAATTTTTTTATTAATTATACAATAAATTTGAATAATTAGTAAATATAACATATTGAATATGCGCCAAAACCATTAATTACAAGGTGTATATTCGTGAAGATAAAGTATTTCTCGCCACTGATTGTATCATTTTAATTTATCTCAATCAACCCTTAAAATTAAATTGACCCATAAAATAATACTGGTTTAAAATTTAAAAGAAGCAGTTAAAATATTCTATTAAAAAAAAATTAGCCTCAAAAAGACATCAAAATCAATTTTCAATTATTTACTAACAACAATCACTTTCCTTGACTGGTTGTTTACCTTTAAAAGATACATGCCGGTTGTCATAGCCGGTGGCAATAACAGTTTAGTAGTCCTATTACCCTGATTGTAATCCCTTGAGAGCACTTCCAGCAGTCTGCCGTTCATGTCGAACAGGTGGATGGCATCTTCTAAGGTCGTTCCAGTCAAGAACAATTCTTTCGAACTCCTGCCAACAGGGTTCGGGTACACCTTCACCTCTGCACCATTAATTTCCGTTGGTGACTCTAGTCCCTCGAAGTACCTTACGCCAAAGTCATAGGCCTCCTTGCCAATCTCCTCCCCGATGATACGCCCTGGAATGTCATCCAGCGGCGGATGGATACCGCCCCAAATCCTTGACAAACTACACTGATCCGATGCGTCCCTGTATGTGGCCCACTGGAGTATCACGTCCATTGAAGGCCCTTCTTCGAACACCAGGAACTCGTTCTTCTTGGCCACGAACTCGCCCATACCTCCTGGGAAGTACTCATCACCCGTAAGGAGACTCATTACCACCGCGGCCGCCCGGGAATAGGTGGAATGACCCGATACATATCCCGCAAAGGGTGGCGTTACAAATGATGGGCGTTGGTAAGGCCACCAGTCCTCCGCCAATATCCAACCAACACCGGCCTCATCTACAGCAGGGTCTATAATATAGTCATGCCCCTTCCAGGAATACAGCTTTATCTTCCCAACGTTCTTGTTGCTCTCGCCCGCCAAAGGGTCGCCCGCCCCTATAATCTCAATATAGCCCGGTTTCAACGGTATGCCCGATGGGTCATAGTGCGCCCCTAATGGATCGGTACACTGCCCTTTCGCACACATGTATCGTATTGCCGAAATCGGCCGAATGTAATCGTACCAGCCCTTAATTGCCCAAGAGGTAATCGCAACGTCATGCATCGTTCCCCCTAGTATAAAATAGGCCTTCACATCCCACTCAAGGTCGGGAAGGATGTCTCCCTGTCCTTGGAATCGCTTCGTGAAAAGCTCATGGTCGTTAACATAGTTCAATATCGTGAACCAATGGCCAGGTGGAGTCTCCGAATCAGGACCGTCAGCCCAAAACTCGGCCAATACCCTGGCATAGTCACCCCTTGGCACCAACTGTTCATCGTATGGGGCCTGTGTGTATGGATTTACGGGACGCCCAGTACCAATATCGCCGCCTCCTGCTTCCTTGTAAAATTTCTTGTAATCGGAAAACTGGCTCGGCAACTGGTCGAACTTTATGTTCCCTATGCTCTTCGGGGAAATATCCCAGATTACACCATCCATGGGATCCAGCTGGGAACTCCATTTGCTGACCATTGAAAAAGCCCATTTGTAATCATCGCTTGAGACCGTTGGAGGAGCTCCTGGGTCATGGTAAACCTGGTACACATCACCATCCCTCGTATAGGTAGTCCTTTCCTCTTCCGTGAGAGAGAAAGGATAAACGTTGCCCCACTCAGGACTTAAAAAGGCAGGCGTCTTGCCCTCTATAACGTTCCCACTTTGGTCTATAAAGGTATCAAAGCTCAACGGCTGCCACCTGTTGGGATCTATTTGCGTGATGTCGTTCACGTCTGGATTATTCAGCACCAAGGGCTGATTGACCGGTTCGTAGTACTCGTTTTGGTAATGACCGGCTTCATTGGAGTTATCCTGAAGACCATAGGCAATAATTTCGGCAGCTATGTAGTTGCCCAATGCACGTGGGTCACCCGAACTGTAGTCGATTGATTCATAGGCGGTATCATAACCCAGACCAGCCATGGCAACATCCAAGATACTCTTGGACAGCGCCGGGCTCGGGGATTGGCTAAATCGCTCCGATAGCAGCCTGTATGCTGCATAGCTGATAGTCTTATTCCTTGCCTCTGAAATGTCCTCGGTGGTGGAAAATCCCTGGAAACCGCTCTGGAAACCATGCACCTCATTGCTTATAAGATAAGGAGAGGCTTTGGAATCGTAAATTGCCCAAGCGTCGTACATAGCGATACCCGTATGGAACAGGTTCCTTGCGTGTACCGTCGGGCGCGCATAATCCTTACGGATAAGGCTCAGTAGTGTCTCGTTCCATAGCCTAGCAACCGAGTGCTCATTGGCACTTGATTCTTCATCAAGCAAGGTAACGACCAATTCCAATGGCTCACTTGAACAAATACCGTTTGACTCCAAAAGCGTTATCTTGCCCGTTTCACCTGTGCCCCATTGCACCACGATACCATCGTCCCCCTGGGTGTTCACAATCTGACCACCCGTAACCTGCCATTCTAATGTATTGCGATCTTTTAAAGGATAAGTATAAAGCTCAATACTATTCTTCAGCGTCCTAATCTTGCCAGTTATGTTACTTGTTTGTAAATATACACAGGCGCCCGTACTGACTACAGCATTGGGGTTATAGTTACAGGAGTTCGGATTCGTACAGCCATAGGGTTTAATACTGGGCGCTTGATCTACAATCTCAAAGCTTTCACCCTCTCTTGACTTAATGAGCTTGTTAGCTGGAATGTCATAATATGTGTCAATGATACCGGACGGCCAGGAAATCTTTAATTCGAGTACTTCTGAATCAGAGCCCAATCCAAAATGCACGGGCACCAGATTCTGCGACAAAAAGCCCTTTCCAGTAAAATACCTATGCAGCCAACCACTGGTCGTGCGTATCGAGACTTTCGTCCCAATCGCATCACGGTTGGAGACCGTGCCTTCAAGCTTTATTTTAAACCAGTGAAGGTCTTCTTTAGGATTTGTAAAATCGTTGATTTTGTTCTCATAAAAATAAGATGGTCTGTCATTGTTTGAAAGAAAAATATCCAAATCCCCATCATTGTCATAATCAAAAATACCGGCACCTACGCTTACAGTTAACTCTCCCAATCCTGTTTTTTGGGAACTATCCATAAAACCGAGTTCATTCTGGTTTAGTAAATTCTCAAAGTACCTGTTTTTATAAATAGAGTAAAACCCATTGACAATATATAAATCTTCATCACGATCTAAATCGAAATCTGAAAAATTTGTATCCCAAGCCCAATCAGTACTGTTAACACCTAAAGCTCTGGCTTTATCTACAAAGGTATTATCACCATTATTTTCATAGAGTACATTATATCTAATTGTAGTGATAAACAAATCGAAAAACCCATCATTATTATAATCACCAAAAGCCATCCCCATGTCATTTCTATCATGAGCCATACCAAGCTCATATGCAATCTCTACAAATCCGCCTCCTTCATTGTTAATTAACAAATTATTAGGGTAATTATCATTAGCAACATACAAATCCATCCAGCCATCATTATTAAAATCGAAGGGGATACTTTGGTAAGACCTTTTATTTACAGAGCCCCTTGGAAATAAATTACTGACATTTGTAAAAGTACCGTCTCCATTATTCTTGTATAAACGATTTCCTGTACAATTAATCTCCCATTCTGAAAGGTAAATGTCTAAGAATCCGTCATTGTTATAATCGAACCAAGTGACATCAGTATTTGCACATCCTTGTCCAAAAGATGAAATTTCAAAAGCAACTTTTTTAAAAGAACCATCCCTCTCATTATGAAATAATTGAAGCCTATATAAATGGGTCATGAACAAATCAGGATAACCATCATTATCATAGTCACCCCAAAAAGCCCCGTATTTGAACCCTAGCAGTGCCTCACTTTCCATAATTGAACTGTTATAAGGATATAAATTTACCAATCCCGAAATCTCAGTCATATCAGTAAAAGTTCCATCATTATTATTGCTAAACAATCTGCTTTTACTGTTTGAAACTCCATCGGCATCGAGTGCTTTGGCTACTACAAAAATATCAAGATCACCGTCCTGGTCATAATCAGCTATGGCCACACCATTATTTTCTTCAAGTGAACTTAATCCAGCAAAAGACTCAATATGCTCAAACGTTTGGGCATTGATTGTGTTGCTACAAGCCAAAATCAAACTGACTATGAACAAACTAAAATAACTTCTGAAAATAATTTTACTCAAGGTGTCTATTTTATTTCTCTTTTATTTACAATTCTTCAAAAGATAATTATTGCTTTGCATTAAATAATTTCAAATTAATTTTGCAGACAGATTTGTTCTATCAATTAATTTAAATTAGGTTATTCAAAAAAGGTTTGGACAGATTTTATTCAGCTAAAATTCTTAACCAACTAAATTAATACAATTATAAAAAATAAATTGGAATTATAATTATTCAAACTCATCCTGTTTATGCTTTTATTTAGTTCATAATAATTAACAGAGAATCAATTCTTTAAACCCAAATCATGCAATTGGTTATATAAAATAGTCGAAAAAAAGGCAACCTATTAAATCATAAGTTTAAATTATACATTTGTATAGTAATAGCAAAAAATTAACATTGGCTAATTTTTTCAATAAATAAATGTGCCTTTAACACTTATTCAATATATTTGAAAAATTATTGAATGTCATATAATTTATATTAGCATAAAAATTAGCCACACATGCACAGAGGATATATTCCTGAAGATAAAGTTTTTCTCGCTGTTGATTGTATCATTTTTGGATTTGATGATGAAGATTTAAAGGTACTCCTAATTCAAAGAGATTTTGAACCAGAAAAGGGAAAATGGTCATTAATGGGTGGATTCTTAAAGCAAAATGAAACGTTGGATGACGCTGCAGAGCGAATTCTTCATAGGCTAACAGGGATGCACAATATATATATGGAACAGCTATATGCATTTAGTAATGTTGATAGAGACCCTGTCGCAAGAACCGTGTCTACATCCTACTATGCCATTATCAACATTGAAAAACATAATGAAGAGCTCATAGAGAACTACAATGCCAAATGGTTTAGCTTGTCTGAAGTACCCAAATTAATTTTTGACCATGACGAAATGCTTGATAAAGCCATAAAACGATTGAGAAGAAGAACTTCCATCAATCCAATTGGTTTCGAGCTACTGCCGGAGAAATTTACCATGCGGCAACTGCAAAAGCTATACGAAGCCATTCTAGACAAGAAATTAGATAAAAGAAACTTTATTAACAAAATACGTTCTATGGACATTTTAATAAAGTTGAATGAAAAAGACATGTCATCTTCTACAAAGGGTTCTTATCTTCATATGTTCGATCAGACCAAGTATAACGAGAAAAATGACAACGACTTTTATTTAAAACTTTAAAAGCCCTTTAATTAATTCTAATTAATTTCAAGGATAGAATTACGATTCCAAGGAAATGTTAATGTTGGCTTATTCTTATAACGATGTGCGTAAATCATTAAACGAGCACCAGACCCCGGAGCCAATTTTATGCTAAGATGTTTTTTATTAACAGGTATTTGCTGCCCATCTATTTCAACTTTTATAATTTGATGCTCTGCATAACTTCCTGTCTGTAAAATCAACTCTCGAGATTCAATTTGATTCATGTTTACTAAAGTAACAGCAATGTAATCTTCCTTCATTTCGTCAATTAAAGCAGCAACATCCAATGGAATTCCAGCACGTTGATTAAAGGGGTCAAAGTAGCGTAAACGAGAATGTAATGGTCCTCCTCCCCTTCCAGGATCCAAACCAGCCATCATGAGTTGAAGCAATGAACCTATGGATACCGGGTTAAACTTCATTGGGTCGTCAGCTAGGCGAGTGTCTGGGGTTGTTGTATCTTCCAACATAGCCTCATGTTTTTGTCTGATTCTAGACAAATCTGCACGCAAAACTTGTTCTGGATAGCCTGGATTATTACCTTCTAAGAACTCAATCCAACCATTATTCTTCAAACGGTTTCTTTCTTGTTCTGCTAATGTGAAATAGTAACATTCCAATGCACTCCATTGAACGGGTCTTTCTCTATAGGCATACCATCCATCATCTCCATACATATGTGGGTATTGAACTTTACCGTTTATATTCTTTTTATTTGAGTTTATCTTGTCCAACATATCTCCCCACGCCTTGATATACTTAAAATCACCTGTTAATAAAAAGGCATTGCTAAACCCTATAAACCCTCTATAAACACGTGTTCGGTGTTCAATCTCTCCCGTTTGGGGCACTACAGGGGAAAACGCCCAACCATATGTTCCTCCATACCATTTTCCATTAGTAGCACCTCCGATTTTGCCATCCAAACCAATGTTGCTTGGAATTATTCCATCATTTTTATCCATACGTTCCAACCAAGCATCCACATATTCTATCAACCAATCTTTATATTTTCTTTCACCAGTAAGCATATAAGCATTTACGGCCAAACTTGTGGAACCCATGTTTTGCGGATGGTCGCCTATAATATCGGTATAGTCCTTAAAATGCTCAAGCATTTCAGCATAAGTTCTTTCACCATGTCCAGCTTTAAAACGATTTTTAACCTGAATTGAATCGCCAGCCCAATCTAAACTAGTCGCTTTTCGTAACAACGGACCTCGACTACCATTAAATAGACTCCTAATAATTTTATGTTTGGAATCGTAATTTTGTGCTTCTGGGTCCTCATTTAAATAAAACCCTGCATAGCGCTTTACACGTATTTGATAATCTAAATTATAGGGATCTGAAAGCCCCTGCAAATTAAACACCCTCAACCCTTCACCATTATGCATCCAATCCATCATCACCGGAAATTCTTTGTAATACATACCATCTCGAGCAAATGGCACCTCAACGGTTTTTGCAAGGGTATACTGTTTTAAATGTCCTTCCCAAGCTTTCTTATATAAATGCAAAATTTCATCTGAACCTCCCAAAGCGTGCAATATTGGCCAATTGGCTACATTTTCAATGGCATCATCTGGACCATCATTCGCTCCCCAGCGCTCAACAGCTAAAAGAAAACCTCGCTCATCAAAATATTTATCAAAAAATTTACGACACGCCTCAGTATTTGAATCCAATAACTCGCGTTCCAGTAAAGCCCATGTTGGTGGAGTCATGGGGGTTTTTATCAATATTGTTGTATCAACTGAACCATTATAATTGTTTTGCCCGTTGTGAACCAAAGGCAATAGTAAAAAGACCATAAAAGAACTTAGTCTGAAAAAAATATAACCCATGGGTATTCAATTTTATTAAACAAAAGTATGGCAGTAAACTATTTTACTGAACTCGGAACCCCTTGTTTTTCTCCAATCACGACTTCATTGAAAATAACACCTTTCGTATTTGAAAGTGTCATTCCATTTTTTGACGACATCACAGTTATATTATCTAACAAAACGTTTTCCACTTTATGATTGGGATATCCCTCAATAACAATAGCGGTATTTGAAACATTTGCAAAACTTAAATTTGACAATGTTATATTCGATATTTTCGAGGGATACAAACCGCTTCCTTCCCCATGATAATTAGACGTCATGTAAATAGCATCCTCTACATCTGCAAACTTTATGTTTTGAATGTGAATATTTTCTATATAGCCCCCTCTATCTGAGTTAGTCTTTAAATAAACTCCTCGCTTTAAATAGCCACTGGCTGCGCAATTGTATGCAAAAACATTACGAACCCCGGCAGACATTTCGCTACCTATAACCAAGGCGTGCAGCCCTTTAAACCTGCACTTTCTAATTACTATATTTTCTGAAGGTAATTTAAAATCGGCCCTTCCATCATGGTCTCTTCCCGCCTTTATGGCTATATTATCATCACCATTATTGAAATCGATATCTTCTATTATAACATCACTGGAGTTTTCAATATCTATGCCGTCGTTATTTTTATTGTGTGCATCGTATTTTAAGCCCCGTAAGGTTATACTTTTACTTTTTAGCAAATGAACACACCAAAATGGCGCATCTTCAATTCTTACTCCTTCAATGAGAATATTTTTTGAGTTCACAAATTGAACCAGTTGTGGCCTAAGATAAAACCCCTCGCCAAAAACACGCTTTTCTACAGGAAACTGCTTGTGATTCATTTCCCTGCTTAATTGTTGTCCCTTATCCTGTATTGGTTTCCAAGTTGCCCATAAATCATGTCCTTCACCATCAATTATGCCATCTCCGGTAATGGCCACATCTGTAACATTTGCGCCATAAATCATTGGGCTATAATTATAGAGACTGGTCCCCTCCCAACTCGTTAAAACCAATGGGTAGTCCTTAGGGTTAGTGCCAAAAACAAGTTTTGCCCCTTTTTCTAAATGAAGGTTCGTGTTACTAACAAAATGAATTGGCCCTTCCAGTTTATAAACACCAGCTGGAACTACTATAACACCACCATTATGTTTTTTGCAGCTTTTCATGGCCCTGTCAAATGCAGCTTTGCAATCCTTAATGCCATCTCCCTTAGCACCAAATTTTGTCACATTAATTTTATAATCAGGAATAGCAGGTAATTTAACCCGTTCTTCAATACTATTGACTATTGAATCTTGATTTAATTTTTGAGGAAAAACAAACTGTGCTCCAAAAATTAGACATATTGCTATAAATCGAGTTATTACCATTCTCTTAATTACTTGGCTTTATTATTTTTCTAAATTACCATTAACCAATCTCCAAATATTGAGTTTGTTTTTCGCCTTAAGAGCATCCGGCAACAATCCATCAGGGTAATCTTGAAAACACACAGGTCGTACAAAACGCTTTATAGCATTTGTTCCTACTGACGTTGATTGAGGCGCAGTTGTTGCTGGATATGGCCCTCCGTGAACCATGGAATGACAAACCTCTACACCTGTTGGATATCCATTAATTATTATTCGGCCAACTTTTTTCTCTAAAATATCGAAGAGCTCTTGATAATTCTTAAAGTCTTCATCTGTACCAAAAATCGTCGCCGTTAAATGACCTTCCAAGTCTTTGGCCGCTTTAATTATTTCATTTTTGGAAGAGGCTTCAACTAATACACTTGAAGGACCAAAGTTTTCTTCTGCCAATGATTCATTTTCAATAAGACCAGATATTGTTGTCTTAAAAACTTTCGGTGTAGCTCTGTTAGCTATTTCATTTTCCTTACCCTTAGCCAATTCAACCACATCCTTTAATGATGATATTCGATTAAGCCCTTCATTATAAGCTTTTGAAATTCCTGAAGTCAACATATTACCTGAGGATACTTCTGCTATACTTTCACCTAATTTTTTATAAAATACATTGGTGGCCTCTGAATTTTCAACAAATGATAGCCCGGGGTTTGTACAAAACTGTCCAACTCCTAGGGTAATTGAACCTGCCAACCCAACAGCTATTTGTTCTCCTTTTTCTTTGAGGACTTGTGGCAATATAAAAACAGGATTGGTACTTCCCATTTCAGCAAATACGGGGATAGGTTCTAGCCTACTATTGGCATAATCAAATAAAGCTTTACCACCTCTAAAAGACCCTGTAAAACCTACAGCTTTTATTTGAGGATGTTTTACTAGTAACTCTCCTTGCTTGTTTGAGTTGCTATGAATTAATGAAAAGACACCTTTTGGCATGCCAGACTTTATAGCTGCTTCTTTAATGGCTTTGAAGACCATTTCTGATGTGCCTGGATGTGCTGGGTGACCTTTAAAAACTACAGGGCATCCAGCGGCTAAAGCTGATGCTGTATCGCCTCCTGCTACCGAAAATGCCAACGGAAAATTACTTGCCCCAAAAACAGCCACAGGCCCCAATGGCAATAACATATGCCTTATATCTGGTTTTGGCACAGGGGTTCTATCAGGGATGGCTGTATCAATTCTGGCATCAACCCAAGAGCCTTCCCTTACAACTGCAGCGAAAAGCTTTAATTGGTTTACCGTTCTCCCTCTTTCACCTTGCAATCTACCAAAAGGAAGCGCAGTCTCTAAATGGCATCTTTCAAGCAGAGCATCCCCTAAATTCAATATTTCCTCGCCTATTTGATCTAAAAAATTGGCTATACTGCTTTTATCTTTTTTTCTGTAAATGTCAAATGCCTTTGTTGCTTCTTCAACAACTTTATTAATTTCTTCTTCTGAGGCATTAATAAATTCTCCTTCCAATTTTTCATTGGTAAAAGCATTTATGCCATAAAACACGTTTTTTGAACTCATAAGTTTATTATTTTATTAAAGTTCCTGCCTTGTCAATCAATTTCTGTAGTTCCTCTACTTCCTTAGAATTAGGCACAGGTAGAGGGGCACGAACATCCCCTGCACTTTTTCCAATTAATTTTGCACCAGCTTTAATTAAGCTTACCGCATAGCCTTGGGCATTACTTCTTAATTTAACAAAAGGGATAAAAAACTCCTTTAAAATCAAATCAACCGTTTTCTTATCTCCAGCGCGAAGTGCTTTGTAATAATGATTGGCCATTTCGGGAACAAAATTGAAAACTGCCGATGAATAGGTGTTTACACCAATAGATAAGTAGGCTTCTGAAATAATTTCGGCTGTTGGCACCCCTCCAATGTAGGTCAAACGGTCGCCAATAGTCTTAATTGTTGTATTTAATGCCTCCATGTTTCCAGTACCATCTTTAAGGGCAATGAAATTAGGACAAACCTCTGTAAGTTTTTGAATGTACTCAGCTGGAAGAATTCCATTGGCGCGATTATAATAAATTACAGGTAACTTGGTGTTTTGCATGATTGTTTTGGCATATTCATAAACACCACTTTTTGCACATTCGGTAAGGTAAGGTGGCATTAAGAGCAATGCATCAATTCCGGAAGCCTCTGCCATTGAAGCAAACTCGATAGCCTCTGGAATACTGCGGCCAACACTTGAAACCGTGGGCACGCGACCTTTTACCGTTTCTGAAGTAATTTTTACAATTTTTTGGTATTCGTCCTTAGATAAGGAAAAGAACTCTCCGGTACCTCCTGCAACAAATATGGCAGAAACTTCATGAGTAATAAACCACTCCAAGCGATCGGCAAAGGTTTTTCCTTTAAACTTTCCTTCATTGTCCATATCGGTTACTGGAAAGGACAGTAGCCCATCGCCAAGGGCATTTTTTATTTTTTCAAAATTCGAATTCATGTGTCTATATTTATTGTTTTTTAATGGCCTCATGTAACATCCAAATTATCATTCCCGCTGTGAGGTTAGAAATTAACAATGGATGTTTCATCTTATATTTTTTATATAATTTTTTAATCTATGTTAATGGTCCTGGGTTAAAAAGCACCAAGTCGTTATGTATTCCCAAGACATCGCAAGCCACTTGTTTTTTGCCGCTCGCCACATCCAGAATCATATGGAATAACTCCCAACCCATTTCCTCAATTGTTTTTTGTCCTGTTGCAATTTTACCAGCATCAAAATCTATGATATCGAACCAGCGGTTACTTAATTTAGAATTTGTACCCACTTTAATCACAGGCACCATTGACAACCCATAGGGTGTACCACGTCCAGTCATGAACAAATGAACATTCATTCCTGCTGCCAACTGCAAAGTACCACAAACAAAATCACTTGCTGGTGTAGCCGCAAAAGTCAATCCCTTTTTTCTTATCCTTTCTCCTGGTTTTAAAACATCCACAATGGGGCTAGTTCCTGATTTTGCAACAGAGCCCAAAGATTTTTCCACTATGGTACTTAAACCACCCTTTTTATTCCCTGGAGAAGTATTTTCACTTCTGTCAACACTGCCCTGCATAAGGTAATTATCATACCATGCCATTTCTTCAATCAATGCCTTTGCCACTTCTGGGGTTTCTGCTCGCGGCACCAATAAATGGATGGCATCCCGTACTTCCGTAACTTCAGAAAACATAACACTGCCTCCAGCCCTCACTATTAAATCAGCCGCAAAACCCGCAGCTGGATTTGCCGTTAAACCTGAAAATGCATCACTCCCCCCGCATTGCATACCTACAACCAAATCTGAAGCAGGACAGGTTTCCCGCTTTCGTTTGTTTAATTTTTCCAGATGGATTTTTGCTGTTTCCAAAATGCCTTGCACCATCTCATTAAATCCGTGAAATGATTCATCTTGCATGTAGGTAATTGAATCTCCAGATTCATCTTTTCCACTAACGAGACGTTCGGGTCGCAATTTTTCACAACCCAAGCCCAAAACCATAATTTCACCACCAAAATTTGGATTGATAGCAATATTTTGAATAGTTCTGATGGGCACTATAGCAGCTGGTGCGTTTATAGCTACTCCACATCCATAACTATGCGTTAAACCTACAACATCATCTACATTTTTATATTGAGGCAATAATTCGGATTTTATCTTTTTAACTACAAATTCAGTTAACCCTGCAACACATTGCACACTATTGGATATGGCCAAAACGTTTTTTGTGGCAACAGTACCATCTGTATTTCTATATCCTTGAAATGTATAACCTTCTAAAGGCTCAATTTTATCATGATTTGGTTTGGGCATTGATAAATACTTCAATTCCGGAGGTTGTGGCAACATCATATTGGTTTCATTAACCCACTGACCTTGTTTTAAATCTTTATCGGCATAGCCTATAATTTCTGCATACCTAACTATAGGTTCTCCTTTTTTAATATCAGTCAAGGCCACTTTATGCCCATTCGGAACATATTCTACTAGAGAAAAACCGTCATCAACCAATGCTCCCTTTTGAATTCCGTCTTCATTGGCCACAATGCCTACGTTATCCTTTGGGGTTGTTTTTATTAAAATATTTTTACTCATCTTCTTAACAAAATTATGCAAACGGTAATAGTTTTGACCCAATCATAATGGCGATTAACCCAGCTAAAGCCATAACCATCAATAAAACTGAAAAATGCCGAATAGTTTCCTTCTCTTTCATTCCAGACATTTCAGTAATGATCCAAAAAGCACTATCGTTCATCCATGCAAATATTTTAGAGCCGCAGCCTATAGCCAAAGCAATATAAACAGGGTGAAATGCCAAACCTGCATCTGCAATACCCCCAATAATTCCAATAGTTGTTACCATGGCAATGGTGGCTGAACCCTGTGCACTCCTAACAATAGCTGTTATTATAAATGCCATGGGCAAAATAGCCATTTGGTAGTTTGCTGATAATTCCTGAATTCTAATGCCAATACCCGTTTGCTGTAGCATTTGTCCAAATGCCCCACCAGCCGATGTGATTAAAATAATCATACCAGCACTTGTTAATGCTTCGTAAATATACTTTTTAAAGTGATCAAACTGCTTCTCTCTAGACCACATCAAATACATTGCAAGAATTGCCGAAATGAAAAGGGCAATATTAGGGTCTCCCAAAACAGAAAATATGGTTGTTATAGATTCTTGGGTTACCGTTAAATCGGTTTTGCCTTCAAAAAACATTTTTGAAAATGTATTTCCGGTAATTAAGAAAATAGGAAGAACAACCGGTAAAAGCGATAAGGATAGGCTTGGTAAATCTTTATTATCAACTTCTGATACTTTTTTTAGCTCCTCTACACTGATATCTGGGGTACTCCTCATTGGCAAATCCCATCTCATGTTCGCCCATTTGGCATAGCCATATCCGGCCAAAATTGTAATTGTGCCGATACCAATACCGCCAATCATCATGACCCCTAAATCTATCCCCATGGTTTCGGCAACAAACAAAGGGCCGGGCGTTGGTGGAATCAATGAATGTGCCATCACACCCCCAGCTATTACAGCCATTAAGTACAACCCAAACTTTCTCGGGTTTTTAATGCCCAAAGATTTTATTACTGGTATCATAAGATAAAAAACCGTATCGAAAAACACTGGAATGGCCAAGGTAAAGCTGCTAAATAACAATGCAACCGAACTGTTTTTCTTTCCAAGGACCCGTAATAGCCCACGGACGATTCTTTCTGCTCCTCCACTCCTCATTAAGGAAGTGCCTATTATTGAAGCCAGTGCTATTAAGATTCCTATTTTTCCACTGGTATTTCCAAAAGCTACACCTAGCCTTTTCCCGAGACTAACTTGTGAAAACTTTAAAGCTTCTTGCTCGCCCATTCCTGTGCTAATAGCAAAACCGTAAATCAGTTCGGGTGGGGTTAATAATGCCGTTACCAAAGCTGCCAATAATAATGATATTACAGCGTGTAGCCGAAGTACTAATATACAAAACAGCACAACAGCAGTGCCAATAAGAATAATTATAATTGGATCCATAATATTTTGCTATCGATCTAATTCTAGCGCAGCCAAAATAAAAGGTCCGAGCGCATGAGAATTATCTGTTAAAATAGGTTCGCTCATATAATATTCAAACGATCCATCTCTATATGGGTTTCCACCTAGGCCTGCACTTTTACATACCTGAGTAATGTGGACCTCTCCGTCATCATCAACCTTAATAAGTTCCTCAATTATTCCATCAAACCCCTTTAATGCCACATTTTTATAGCCTTCCGGCAAGTAACCTTTATTAACTCCTTTTGCAAGGGCATAGGTTAACATGCACGACCCAGAAGCTTCCAAATAATTAGGTTCTCTATTCGACATATTAGGCACTTGATACCATAAACCTGTTTCATCCTGATATTTTTCAATAGCTTCAGCCAATTGATTTAAATAGTCAATTAAAAGCTGTGTATTTTCATTATCTTCCGGAAAATAATCCAAGGTATCAACCAGTGCCATGGCATACCAACCTAAAGCACGAAGCCAAAAGTTTGGTGCAGTTCCTGTTTCCTTATTTGCCCAATCCATTTGCTTGCTTTCATCCCAAGCATGATAATACAACCCCGTTTCCTTATCCAAAGTATGGTCGTGAAGTAATTTGAAATGATGGACCACATCATCCAACTTTTCACCGTTTTCAAATTTGGTATTATATTGAGCATAAAAAGGTTGCCCCATGTACAAACCATCCAACCACATTTGATTTGGGTAAATTCTTTTATGCCAAAAACCTCCTGAGTGCGTTCTTAAATGTGTTTCTAATTGGCTTCTTAAGGTTTGTAGTGCGGTAAGGAATTTTTGGTCATCAGTTTTTTCATAAATATCAAACAGTATTTTACCTGCATTGATATTATCAATATTATAATCCTCTAGTTTATAATTTTTAATTTCTCCTTCGAAATTAATCAGTGTATCGGCATAATCCTTTCCATAATTGAAGTAGATTTCATTACCCGTTACTTTATAAAGTTTTTGAAGAGACAAACAAAACATGCCAATTTTATAATCCCATTTTGTTTCTGTTTTGTCATCAATTTGCCAAGCGTTTGGATATCGGTGAATAACCGATAAAGCCATGCGCTCAGACCATTTTAAGGAATCTGGAATTAAAATTTCTTGGACATTGCTTTGATTGCTTTGACTTTGATCTTTCTGTTTACAACCAATAGAAACAAATACAATAAATGCTAAAAAAATAGCTTTCGATAAAGTGATTGTTTTAAAAACCATACATTAAAATTAGTTCAGTTAAGCCAATGCTATATTGATTGACTAACTATTAAAAAATAGCCCGCAACAAAGTAAGTAGCGGGCCATTTTAAAATTAATTAATTGTTTTTACTACTCTAAGGCATGTCCGTAGCCTTGTGTTAAATTTCCGTTAGAGGTACTTAACGTAGTATACCCTAATGGCATAATGTAGCGAGGTGGTACACCCGCTGCATACGACCCATCTGGATACCCCAAGAAAAAGTCATCTGTATACTCTGCCTTATTGTTAACAAGGTTTATACCCCAAGGAGATAACTGGTAGCCATCAGCTAAAAGTGCTAAACCTTCTACACTTGCAGGGTCGATATATCTAAACATACCATGTTGAGCGATATGGTTCATTTGAAGCTCTGGCGTTAATGTTGCAAGATAATCTCCCCATTGATTGCTCGTACCTCTCCATCCTGGGACCAAAACTGGATAAGTTGGATCCGACTCGCTCAAACCTTCTGGTGTTTGGTAAGTCATCAAATCCAAAGAGGGATCAACATCTTTAATCTTAACTTTTTTAGTGAAAATATAACTTGAAATTTGAACACCATTTGAAAAGGTATAATACCCATCAGTTTCCAAACCAGCAATCATTGCACGCATGTTATCACGCATTTCCTGAATATGTTTTGGAAAAGTTCCAAACAAAATGGTATCCCAACGTCTTTTACCTTCTCCTCCCATTTCAAGTTTAAGCTCTTGCTCAATACCTTCTAACAGTATTTGACCAGACATAGCATCTACATAAGAATTAACCATAGTTGCTTGATTTGCAGATGAAAAAGCACGGGAACGCACTTTTTTGAAATAGGTTTTTGCAGTTGTCTCATCGCCAGTTGCCGCAGCAGCATAAGCTAAATCCAACATTACTTCGCCTAAACGAACTTGTTGCCAGTTTACCCCAGATCTACGTTGAGAAAAAACTGGAGGATCTGCCATACGAGACTCGTCAAATTTATTACTGGCTAAACCACCTCTTTCACGATTACCACGTACCCAACTCATTAATATTTCTCCAGCCTTACCAGTATTACCAGTAAAGCAAGCGGTTACATCTCGACGTTTATCTGCTGGATCAAAATCATTATAAACATAATAAGGGTTTATACGACCTTGTCCGTAAGCCTTGTTAGGATGGTCATTACTTCCCGCACCACCTGAAGGACGCCCCCAAGAATAAGGCCAATCTGAATTCTGGAAACGTGTGTATCCACACTCAAATAACGATTCAGGACTAATCTCCAAATCCAATAGGTATTGGAAGTTACGTTGGAATGGATTGTCAAATTGTGGCCCCCTATCATCGGTCTCAATTAAGTATGCAGAACCCAAATTATTAAGGGTTTCAAGAAAATATTCTTTGGCTGTAGCCATATAACTTTGCCAATTGCTATTCCTAACGTATTTAGCTTTCCATTCTGAACTTTCCTGTCCCCATTGTTCAAAAGAAATACCTTCATAATCAAAATCAGTACGACGCAATTGGAAACCAGCGGCATCAAATGCCAATCTTGCAGTCAAATAATAAGCATAAGACCCTGAAAATATTTCAGCGGTTCTACCATTCTCACCAAGATTATACATTAGCGGCGCAGCTTTTTTAAGAGCTGCTATTTCACCATCATAAATTTTATCACGAACAGTATAACCCAATGTATCTGTTTGAGCTGTGCTCGTAATAGGATATGTGTAGTATGGTACATCACCAAAATAGCTAATCAATAATTTAAAATTAGTTGCTCTATGGCAAAGAGCCTGACCATAAAGGTCAGTCCAATCATTTGCTACACCTGAGGTTAAAGCCTGTTGATATTCAGGCTTGCCTTCAATAGCAGCCATCATAATATTGGCTCTGGCAATTATTTCATACCCTTCATTCCAGGTATTAAGAGAATTACCGTCATTAATGTCATAAGGAACTGGAAAAAGACCCATTGGTATATGACGGGCTTGAGCAGAATAAGGCTCTGGATGATGTTCCGCATCAGACCCAACTGACACCACATCGTAATACAAATTTTTGTCTAAATCATGCCAAATATCATACAACCCATTCAAAACCTTTTGAGCTTCATCAGGCGTTCCAAATACAAAAGAATCATCAACACTCGAAGGTGCCTGTACTTGGAGGAAATCTTTATCACATGATGTGTTCACCAGAACACAAGCAGTGAGGATTAAATAAAACAGTTTTTTCATAATTTATTTTTTTTACATTAAAATTCAACATTTACTCCAAATGTAAATGTACGTGGACGTGGATATGCATTTAAATCAAGTCCAGGAGTTGGTAAATTAAATGCATTGAAAGCACCTCCTTGATTACTTTGTTCGTTAACATTTATTTCAGGATCGAATCCATCATAACCAGTAATGGTAAAGGCATTGTAAATAGAACCATAAACACGGAATTTATTAATGCCTACTTTGTCAATCACAGATTGAGGAATGGTATACCCCAAAGTAAATGTATTAAGTCTTAAATAAGAGCCATCCTCAATTCCAAAAGATGACGCTACGCCATTTTCAGGATAAGGCAAAAAGGTCGTTGCGTTGGCATTAAGTGCATCTAGAGCCGCTGGATCTGTAACATGCACCAAATCACCATTTACAATATCGTAAATTTTATAGGCACCTGCAAGTTCTTTGTATCTATTTCTGTACAACCCTTGCTCTTTAGTACCTCTATAGGCATTAACATGAGAGGCGTTATAGATATCATTTCCTACACTGTATACAAAGTCTAAACTAAAATCAAAGTCTTTATAATTTCCCGAAAGGTTAAAACCTCCAGTAAAATCTGGATTAGCATCACCAATTACAGTAATATCTTCGGTATTAATGATACCATCACCATTAAGATCTTTCATTTTTTGTACACCTGGATATTCAGACTGTCCTGCAGGTTTATAAGCTACGGTACCGTAAACGGTTCCTAAAATACCCGCTTCGTAAGAAGGAACACCAGCCTTTGTGGTGTGTGTGTTAGTGTTTGCATCGTAATTAAAATCATCGGTTGTATACCATCCGTCATATTGGTAACCTCTAAATAACCCTACAGGCTTACCTTCTTCAAGGAAATAATCCTCTCTAGGGCTAAAATAAACACCACCAAATCCTGAACTATATTTTCCATCGATACTTTCATCCAATTCATCAACATTACCCTTGTTGATATTGATATTAAAGCTTCCATTCAAATTAAAATCTGCCGATTTTATAATATCTGCACTCATGGACAATTCAATACCTTTGTTACTGGTTTGCCCTATGTTAGAATAAGAATATTGAAAACCTGAAGTTGGAGGCACAGGCTGAATCATGAGCAAGTCCTTAACGGTATTTTTATAAAGTTCAACTGTACCGCTTATTTTACTTCCAAATAACTGAAAATCAATACCAAGGTTTCTTGAAATAGTAGTTTCCCATTTTAAATCAGGGTTAGCAATACTGGTAGTGGCAGGCACATAACCTGGTTGCTGCACCTCCATTAAAGACCATCTAACAGTAGAAGGACGCCAGTTTTGCAGCCATAACTCAGCGCTAATACCATCATTACCTACTGAACCATAAGAAAAACGTACTTTTAAATCATCTATCCAACTTACATCTTTTAAGAAATCCTCATCAGATGCACGCCAAGCAATAGCTCCTGCAGGAAAATATCCCCAACGGTTATTTGGCGCAAACCTAGATGATCCATCCGCACGAAACGTACCTGTTAACAAATACTTCCCTTTATAACCATAATTAAGACGCCCAAAAAGTGACTGAATTCTATTTGGAGTATCCCCAGCAGAAGAAGCTGGTTCTGAAGGTGCTACCGAATATGAAGCCATATTATTCCATGCACGTTCGGCATTAAATGAAATAGGGTATTGAAATCCTTCTACACGAACTCGTTCACCTCCTGAATCAGAAACTTCATAACCGGCCAATGCACTTACTTTATGATCCTCACCTAATCCCTGAACCTCATAGTTCAAAGTGTTTATCCATCTGTAATCCCATCTTTGAATTTGCTCAACTCGAGCATCACCACCTTGACGTGGATTTCCATCACTGTCAAGACGATTTCTTGCGATTGAACCCCACCAGTTTTTATTATTTAACCAACGTGTGGCCAATTGACCCTCGGTTTTTGCAGTCAATCCGGGAATAACTTCCCAGCTTAAAGATCCGTTTCCTACCAAAGAACGTCTTAATCCAACAGATTCCGTGTCATTTAAAACAGAAATTGGACTAAAAACATCTTGAAGTACATTGTTATAATCTCCCAATTGGGTATTACTGGTTACATCGCTATCACCTAAAATGTAGTCTGAGTCAATGGGTCGGAAGTAATAAGCTTCAGAATCTCCATCATTATTACCAGATTTTAATTGGGAAAAACGCGTATTAACAGAAAGTTTCAACTTATCACCCAAATTTTGATCTATTCTAAATTGGGCATTTGTTCTTTCAAAATAAGATCTTACCTTGTTACCCTCTTGATCAAAATAATTGATAGCAAACAAATACTTCGTATCCTCAGTACCTCCTGTAACACTTACATTATGGTTATGGCTGAACGCACTATTATAGAGATCTTTGTTATAATCTCGACTAGGAACAGTTTTATAATAATCTATACCTGCCGAATTGCTACCTTCAAAATCACCGATTGCCCATAATCTCTCCCAAGCCTCACTATAACTAGCACCAATAGCCTCAGCATAGCCCCAGTTATAGGTAATGTATTCGTAACCGTCCATGATTGGCACGTACTCAGGAATCTGACTAAATTGGGTAAACCCATCATAGGTTACCTTTGTTTTGCCAATTGAACCTCCCTTGGTTGTTATTATGATAACACCGTTTGCACCACGTGCTCCATAGATGGCCGTAGCAGCGGCATCTTTCAATACATCGATGCTTTTAATTTGTTCACCAGGAATATCATCAATTCTACTAACGGTAAAACCATCTACAAGCAAAAGTGGTTGATTACTTTGAGTGATGGATCCACCACCCCTAACACGGATTGAAATATCTGCTCCTGGACGCCCATCCTGCGTTACAATACGCACACCAGGCAATTGCCCTTGCATGGCTTGGGCCGCATTGGCAACAGGAATAGCAGCAAGCTTTTCACCTGAAACCGAAGCAATGGCACCGGTAAGATCACGTCTGGTTGAACTACCATAACCAATAACCACGACCTCATCCAACACACCAGCTTCCTCTGACATCTTTACATTTATAGATGTTCTGCCGTTAACACTTATTTCTTGGGTTTTGTACCCTAAATAACTGAATACCAGTACGCCATTTGAGTCTACACTGATAGAATAATTTCCGTCAAAATCAGTAGTGGTTCCTGTTGAGGAGTTTTTCACTATAATGGATACCCCAGGTAGCGGAACACCAGCATCATCTGAAACTGTACCCGAAACATTTGTTTGAGCATAAATTGGCAAGTACAATAGCACTCCCAATAGAAAGAAATAATGTTTTAAATTCTTTTTTGTTTTCATACTTAATAGTTTAGTTTGTCTGTTTTGTAAGTTGTTTTTTAGTTAAATTTAGTTGTTGTTTTTGCATACGCATTAGTTTTAAATTAAAGTTAGTTTCGAAAAAAAAATTTTTATTGAAGTGAAGTATTTTTTATGTTATCATCAAAAACAAAATGAAGTTTCAAGAGCACAAATTTTCAAAGAACCAATTATATTGTTAAAATAAATTGTTTAAAAAATTAACACACTGACAACCAGTTAATTTGAAATTTAAAATCAATTTATTCTGTAATCGATTACAATAATATAAAAATTTCAATCTTTAACAAAATATTATGATATGTTTTATTAAATAGCTAGAAATTTAATGTTTAAGCCTCAATATTTATTGTGGATATTAAAAAAGACCAAATAATTATATTGGATTTTCCCTCAAAAGCGGCATTTCTTGAAAAATCGATAAATTTTTAACTTTCACCATGTGCATATATTAAAAATTTTACTCCATAAAGCGTTAGCAAATGCTTTTGATTCAACCTTTTCTATTCGCTTAAAATATATTTTTTTAAATTTGGCACTTTCTTTTTAAGCTCTTCAACTGCGAGTTTTGCAACTTCATTTGCTCCAAGTTTTGACAAATGGGTATTGTCTGCTTTCCCATTTTCATAATAGGGATGTTCTCCTACTTCAAAGTGCAGGTGTAATTTCTTTGAGCCTTCAACACCGTACAAATTTTCCAAATGTTCCGTAAAATATTGAAGGTCAATAAAGGGTACGTCATATTCTAAGGCAACCCATCTTGTTTCCAAAGGGTATTCTCCATGAGTGTCTATTAAAGTTCCGAATTCGTTAAAATTCCGTCTAACAATTGATGAAAACAATACAGGATTAGCACCTTTTTCTCTTGTTTCATTTACATATTTTATCAAATTATGACGATATGTAACATGTGGATTGGTGTATCTATCAGGCGATTTGTACTTCTGGTCGTTATGTCCAAATTGAATGAACACATAATCATCTTCTTTTAAGGTTTTAAGGATGGAATCCCAGCGGCCTTCACCGATAAAACTTCTGCTGCTTCTACCATTTACTGCCCGGTTATCAACCGTTACACTATCATTGAAAAATTGATGTAGAACTTGCCCCCAACCATGTTCTGGGTTTTCTTCAGGGTTCTTCTTATTGGCCATGGTAGAATCACCAATCATGTATACTGTTATCGAAGGATTTTTTTCTGTTTCGGATTCATTTTTTGAGTCTATTTCTTTGCATGCCATTGACGCAATAATCAATAAGCAAGCAATGGCTTTAAAATTTTGCATACCATTCTATTTTTGAATTGTTATTTGAATCTCCCAATATATTTTTTATTGTATATTTTTTTGCCTCCCGCTTTGTTAATTGATGTGACCAATTAACTCTTTCCGAAGGCTTAAAACCTATTCCTTTACAATTGTATTCTGCGTATAGAGTTAAAGATTCAGCATCCTTTTTAGACCAATTATGCCAACCTTCTGGTCTGATATGCCCTCCCATATCGCAATCAATAAAAACTGTTTTTGCGTATAAGCGCCACGGCCTTCCTAAATACACTTGATTGACATTTTCATCTGCAGTAAGCTTGCAACTTTTAAATACATAGCCAAACATTTGACCTTGAGGCGTTGACGCTGCCGTTATATAAGAATCTGATTTGCTGTGGATTGTACAATTTTCAAAAAGCACGGTGGCTTCTCCAAATATAAAATCTACACCACCTTCAATGTAACAATCTTTAAAATACTGTTTGAAGCCTTCCCCGGCAGTGTATATTGTGTCTTGGTATCCCAAAAATGCACAATTTTCAAAATAACATCGGTTCGCATTAACTGAAAGTACCACAGCCTGTCCAACGGGCCCTGATGTATTTTCTATGGTGAGGTTTTTGGCAATAAAATCGTCGCCTTCAACTAAAAGGGTTGATGTATGAAAAGTACTGTTTCGCCCCAAGCTTATTTTTTTAAAGAAATCATCAAAGGTAATTATGGTGTTTTCTTTACTTTCCCCAAGTAACGAAACATGCGTATTCCAAGAATAAACATGCACTTTCTCATGGTAAACACCTTTCTTAACATTGATGATTACGCGTTGGTAAGGAAAAGCCTTGGAAGCATAGATGGCTTCTTGGATGGTTGTAAAATCGCCGCTTCCATCCTGTGCAACTACCATATTATATTCCTCTTTAGGCTTTTTATTAAAATTAGGCCTGTCGTACTTGGCTTTCCATTCTGGATATTGGTTTAACACCTCGCTAGGGTCATCGGTATACCAAGCATAACCACGTCTTCGCTCCAAACCAATTTCTGCCATGGTTTCTTTTTTTATACCATCTCTATCACAAAAAAACGGTTTATTGTCTTCTAAATTCATAAAACGCGCCCATAATGGTTTCGCATCAAGGTCTTTCACAATCTTTTTATCCACGAATCTGCCTTCCTCATTTACAATGTATTCTTGCCTTATTCCAGTTAATTTTACATCATCAAACCATGCAACTGCACTATTTACTGCATCAATGATTTCTTGTGAGGGGTTTTCAATAGACATTAACAACAGTACAATTCCAGCAGATTCTTTACCACTTAGTGATGGCAACTCATAACTTCTAGCTTTTGACGGTTCAAATGTGTTTTCATCGTGCTGTGCACACCAACTTGTTAACACGCCGTTTTGTTTGTACTGCGTTCTTAAGATACATTCAATGCCTTTGTCAAAAGCTTTTTCAACTTTTGCTAGAATTTCAAGCGAAGGTTTTATTGAGATTCTTTCTGGATTATCTTTTAAATCTTTTAGAAGATTCATAATATTCACCATGGAATCGTCATTGTATGTGATATGGGTATAATAACCTTCCTTTAAAGGAAAAAACTGTGGCCACCCGCCGTTTTCATATTGTGCCTTTAAAACATAGTCTAAACCTAAGAGAAATGCTTTTTTATAGCGTTCATCTGGAACTTGACTGTACATTTTTGATAGGAAACGCATTTCCTGAATGGTGGCGCCATTATCGGTAGTGACATCTTCAGTGCTTTCCTTTAATCCCAACAATTTTTCTTTTTCACTTTCACTAAGAGGTTCCTGCATTTGAATGTTTTTGGGCCAACCACCGATATTCCTTTGATAAAGCAAAACATTTTCCGCTATTCTTTTAGCCTCGTCCGAGGCAAACCAAGGACCTTCATTTTGGTGGATGATGCGCCTCCATGACGTACGATGCACTTGGGCTTGTAATTGAGAGCAACAAAAACTCAACAATAAAACAATTGTAATCAAAAATTTATTAACCTTCATTTTTCTTTATTTTCAATATTCGATTAAAGTCTGACTCATTTCCTAATAAATTTAAAACAACAAGCTTCATTTAAATTATTACATGAAAACAAAAGGACACCTATTTAGGCATCCTTTAAATGTTTTTCTTAAAAAATTATTAGTCTTTTATTTTGTAAGCAATTTAACAGACTTTTGCCCTTCAGCTGTTTTTACCGTAGCAATATATAGCCCAGATTTAAAACTAAAATCTGTATCGTTGCTAGTTTTTAATGATTTTACCAAGGCCCCTGTCATGCTGTAAATATTGATTTCAGTGTCTAATTTAACATCAGAAACATATATTCTATTGCCTACGGCTCTAACATTAGTACTAACATTGGCCGCAAATTTATTTAAACTAAGTGTTGTAGTTCCAACATTAGCACTAACCTCAATTTTATATAAACTGAAATTATTAGAACCAAATATATAAATATTACCAGCGCCACCTGGGTAAGAACTACTAACAATATAAGGGGTACTACTATCTGTAGCAGTTTGCGATGCTAAAACCCCTGAGCCGTCAGTAACATAAAGTGTACGCTCACTTGAACCTCCAGATCGGGCCCAAACAGTGATATCACAAGGTCCAGTAACGGCAAATTTTAAATAACGTACTGTTGGCGTATATTGACCCGAAGTTGGATCTGCTCCGCCGCTTCCGTTTGTTTTTAAGCGATTTGTAGACACAAAACCATCTCCAAAATCAACACTACTTCCATCCACTTGCCCCATATTAGTATTTGAACTGTGTGGGTATAGTGCTAAATTATCAATGATAACAGGGTCTAATCCAATACCATCATTCAATGGCCAAGTGCCTTCATCTGAAAAATTCCAGGTCTTTTGGGCTTGCATTGTTACTGTAAAAAACAGTACAGGCAAAATAATTAAAAGTAATTTTTTCATCATATAAAATAGTTTTAGTTTAAATTCGACCACAATATTGTAATCGATTGCCTAATTTATGTATTTTTTTTTTTATATGAAATTGTTTTAACTATTTATTTTCCCAAAGATACCGACAAAAAAAAACCACTATTTGATATATATCAAATAGTGGTTTTTAAAAAATAATTAGCTATTAATCAGCTACTCTAAAGGTATAAGTAGCACTAATTGACGTATTTACTCCATCACTTGTCTCAATATGCCAGAAATAAATAGTTCCCGACTCGACAGCAACATCAAGACTATTATCAGTGATATCTTTATGACTTTCAGGAACTTCTTGGTTACCATCCACTGTATCAATAAAAACGGTATAAGTAACATCGTCACCATCAGCATCAGAGCTTTCCCATTCGAGGGTAACATTACCTTTTACTGGAGTTATGGTTACCCCAGAGGCTGGGCTTAACAATGTTGCAGGAAAAGGAACGCCATTTGCTTCTCCATCTCCCGACACATAGAATTTCCAAGTTTCGGAAGAAGTGATCACATCGCCCGAATTTTTAGAAGAAACAACCCAAGTATAAGGATATCCTCTTAACAGTTTTACATTTTTTGTAGTTACCTTAAGGTTAAGTCTCTTTGTTTCTTCTCCTGTAGTCATATTAGTTATGATAAGATCATATTTTTCAGTATCAGCGGATGTTTCCCAACTAAAGGACACAGTAGCCATATCGTCCACAACTTCTCCTATTTCGCATTCTTGATTGTTTACAGGCAATCCTAATACAGCTGTTCCTGGAGTTGTATTATAGAAAGGGCCTGCATATTCATCATAAGGACTTGTGTCATTAGTTACTTCATCACTCGAACAAGATATAACAAGTGTACTGGTTACAAAAACCAAAAGCGTTCTGAATTTTAATATATATTTTGTGGTTTTCATAATTGATTATTTTTTAACGATTTTAATTGATTTTCTAACAGTATCTCCATTTAGTTGAAGGTAATACAAACCATCTCCTAAATTTGACAAATCAAGGTCTAAAGTTCTGGTTGAGGATAGATCTTTACTTGAGACCATATACTGCCTACCTTGGATATCAAACACCGAAACCTCAACCCTTGAATCCTTACCGTTAACATAGACCTGAAGGTTACCTGCAGTTGGGTTAGGATAAACTAGCACTTCTTCAGATAAAAATATGCTTTCTGAATACTTACCTTGACAAGCGGAGTCTGTAGAAATCTCCAAATTGTTCTGACCTGAAACCAAATCAATAACAATTGATGATTGGCTTGTTGTTATTACCTGACCATTATGGTTAATGTTATAACTATCAGCACCAGATAATGATATCGTAACTTTATTTCCTGCCCGGCCTACTTTAGACGACACTTCGAAATTAGTTGGCCCCTCGACAGTCACGTTAAAACATTGCTCATAATTATCTCTACCATCAATGGTTATACAAACTTCATAACTTCCAGCACTTAACCCTTCAATAGTAGTAGATGATGAAAAGGCAGATGCCGCTCCTCCGTTCACAGATACGTTAAACGTATAATCTGTATTTTCGGAAGTAATATTAATCCATCCATCATTTTGTCCCTGACAACTCACGGAATGTGCTGTTATGCTGAAGTTGTTATTCGGAAGTTCAAATACTTCACATCCAAAAACATTTACTGTGGCACCTTCTGGAGAATTAGGACAATCATCCTCACTATCAAGAAAACCATCTCCATCACTATCATCACAAGTATCACCAATACCATCATTATCAAAATCCGCCTGATCAGGATTAAAGGTATCATTACAGTTATCATCGGTATCAACCACACCATCATAGTCGGAATCTTCTTCAGCATCAAGTTGCGGAATTGGATCCCAACCGTCATTGCCTTTTGTGAAATTAAAGGTACTTATCTCTGTTCCATCTGTTAGGGTCGGTGATGTCAATACTGTTGACCATCCTGCACGATTAGCCGAGTTATCTTCACCCGATTCTTCCATAGTTCCATATTCATACATTCCTGGGGATTCACCACCTAATGAACTAGTCCACCCAACAGGGTTGATTAAGGATTCCCCTTCACGACCCGGATAAGCTGATTTATCAATGGTTGTATTATAAAATACGACTTCACTTGATACCGCACTCCAAGGACGTCCAAAATAACCGGGCTTGCCCCAATTAGCAGAAGCCGTTTCAACACCTGGAATAGGTGATTTTACATGACATTCGTACATTAAGTAGCCTCTTTGACCAGTACTTTGTTGGGCAGCTGTTATGTAAGCTTCGTCGCTACTTGTATCGCTAGTATTTAATACAAAGTCTGTTTTATAGAATACCGCATTCATGGCACCATAAATATAATCAACGGCTCCCATCATCGCACCTTTATAAACTACAACTCTAGCAGGAGCAGCACCGTAGAAAGAATCTTGACGACCAATAACTCGACAGTTATTTAATATGACTTTATCTGCACTTGAAGCAATTCCTATGGCCGCTGCTTGAGTAACATAACCTGCTCCTCTATCTTGTACTGCTGTATTACCATAATCCTTTGGTCTTTCAGGAACTGCTCCTGGTTCTTTTGCTAAAACGGTATCTTCAGATTCCTTTTGAGAAATGTATTGGTTGAATGAGTTTTCAAGAATAATATCTTCAACAGTAAGCCCTGTTGATTCAACTACAACCGTAGCATTCCAGTAAGAACTACCTCCACCAGTACCTTCTCTATTTGAATACGTGGTATAGCCATTAGCCGTATTAACCGCTAATGCTTCGGCACTCCATTTATTATCTGGTCCTTGGCTAAAGAAATCATACTTTTGAGCATAATAAGAAGTAATTCTTACCGCCCCATCTTCAATATCAACGCCTTTATTCAACAAACCTATACTTGGTATGATTCCCGCATTTTTTAAAGTTACATTAGGGCTGCTTATTACAAGCATTTCTTCATAATTACCTGGGTCAATCATTACAGTTACGCGCTCATTATTAGGGCGATCCATTGTAGCTATTTCGTCTAAAGCTTCATTTATGGTAGGGTAATCTTTATCTGTACCTACCGTAATAACAGGTCTGTAAGGGGTAATTGGTACAACTTTTATTGATAAGAAATATGTATTTCCTCCAATAGCAACATTAACATACCCATCTGTGGCACCTGGATAAACATACTCCCCTATAACATTTACACTTGTACTATTTGAAGTATTTGCAATGGTTGCCCCACCTTCAATAGTATAGTTTGAAGCATAATAATCTTTAAGAATAACTTTATCTCCAACATGCACAGGAATAGCAATGGTAGCTCCAGCACCAGCATTCAAATCACCATTAGAGCCTCTAACATTAACGCTCCCTGTAAAGATAAGACCTTTATAAGCAGTAGCTGGTCTAATATCCCTATCCTGAAATACCCATTCGGTTACTGGGCTAAATGTTAAGTCTTTTGTTGTATCACTTCCTGATACTGTTAAATTTGAAGTTAATGCCATTTCTATTGGATATTCATCCAATCCACCATCATAGATTACTTTATAGACACCATCTCGTAATGCAATATTTGTCACATCTGTAAAGCTATATGAATAACCTTCTTCATTTAAATTTTCGAATGTTAAATTTAGTAAGCTTAATTGCGTGGCATCCAGATCCGGTGCATTAATAGAAACACTATATAAAGGTTTAGGCGTAAAATCTATATCGGCAGTTTGAGTTCCAGAAATAGTTATGGTATTTGCCAAAATCTCATAATCATTAACTCCCTCTGCAGTAATAGTATATTCTACATCAGCCTCAAGATCAACACTGTAAGTTGATGTTCCGGCATCTATGGTGACAATAGGTTTATAAATCTTATTAGATGCGGGATCTGGTGTATAGGTTAAGGCAAGATTGCTTAAATCTGGTAAGCCAGTAATATTACCCGTTACACTATATAGAGTAACCAGTAAAACTTGAATGTCATAATTGGTGGTTTCCTGGTTTACAGTTAAACTAGTTCCATTGGAAATGAGATATCCATTGGCCCCCTCCAAACTAAGTTTGTAAGTGTATTCAATAGGCAAATCTATACTATAAGTCCCGTTGTTTACCACTGCAGAAAATGTTTTGCCCGACTCGTTGGTAAAGTTAATCGCATATCCCGCAGGAATACCGGATGCATTCGATTCATCAACATTACCAGATAAAGTTACATAGGCAGCATCTTTTCGAAGTATTCTATAAACACTCATTTTATCATTTGAAGAAAATAGTCTATATTCTCCGGCAGCCTTTGCTACAAATGTAACCTCAGTTAATTCTGTACCTACAGAGATGACGTCATCTTGAACCGAAGGGTCCGACACATATTGAAACTGTATATTATCAACAGCCGCATCTTGACTTACCATCGCCACTGTCACTTCATCATCTTCACCTAAAGAAGCGAATGTGAAAGACCTACTGTCCGAACGACTATTACTATAAATTCTACCAGTATAATCAGGATTAGAAGTACCAAGATTTTGGTCCCAACGAGTAAGGTTAGTGTTTAATGTCCTTAAACGGTCACTTGTACTACTTGAACTGTTCCAAGTTAAGATACCTTCAGTAAAAGTGGTTGGTGTATTAATACCAGCAGTACCTGGAGCAATACCTGGATACCAGGCATTTATTTTATCTTCAGTGAGCATGTTGTTGTAAAGCACAGGGTCAAATTGTTGTGCCCCAAAGTCCCAAACATCTGTTTTAATAAGTTGCGCGTCAAGATTAGTAACCGTAATGGCCGGCGTATAAGCATTGGAACCATTAAATGTAAAATATAAGGTAGTTGGACCACCAGTATAGGTAAATTCATAAAAACCTGTTTGGTCTTCAGTAGTTTTTACATCCATCGCACCTAATTCACTTCCTCCAGAAGTCGTTCCTCCACTCATGGTTCCAGAACTATATACCGAACCATAAAAACGAACCGTACTTTGAACACCTTCAACGTCTACCTCTAAGATATTGCCCTCTTTAAAAACGATACCATAATTTTGGCTATGATAAAGCGTTGTTTCCAGTGAGGTTCGTAATTTTCCATCCGGACTGGTACCAGAAGAAAGAGGTGAAAATTGACCAGCTTCATCATGTGCAAAAGCTATTTCCCTATCAATACCACCAACCGTTTCACCAAAATAATAGGTTGTATATGGATAAATAACCTCCATTTTTGGCGTATATGCGGCATTACCACTAAACGTAAAATATAAAGTTATTGGTCCGCCTACATAGCTAAACTCATAAAAACCTGTTTGGTCTTCAGTAGTTTTAACATCAAGCATACCCAATTCACTACCACCTGAAGACGTCCCTCCACTCATGGTTCCTGCACTATATACGGAACCGTAAAACCGTACCGTTGAATTCCCCTCGACATCTACTTCTAAAACATTGCCGTCTTGAAAAACGATACCATAATTTTGACTGTGGTATTTCGTTGTTTCCGTGGAGGTTCTTAATTTTCCATCTGGACTTTCACCAGAAGAGAGTGGCGAAAATTGACCTGCTTCAACATGCGCAAAAGCGATTTCTCTTTCAGCACCATCAACCATTTCACCAAAATAATAGGTTGTAATTGTTTGTCCCTGCACTGCCAAACTGGAAAAAAACAGGGGGATTAATAACAATAAGGAAAGTTTTTTCATTTTTAAAGTTAATTTAGTTAATGTTTAGTTGTATACTATTAATCAAATCATTGATTGAAAAATAATGTTATTAAATAGGTCTTAAGAAATTTTGGGCATTTCGATCTTAAGAAACCGATAAAGAACGTAATAAATTAAAAAATCATTTTATATTAAGCAAAGAAGATAATAACTTATTAATTCTACAGGAAAATTGCAATCGATTACACAAATATATTAGAAAACTATTAATTTCCAAATTATTTGATCTTAATATTAATAAATATCACGGCTTATTATTCCATTTGAAAGTGCATTCCTAATAAAAGCTTATCGTTCAACCCTTGTAAACACTTGTTATCAGACTTTTTTTATAATACTAAAAACTCTGAAAAACATTTTTTTAAGAATACATTGAAGAAATCAAAATTCAACATTAATTTTCTTGCTAAGGGAAATATAATCCGAACACAATACTTAAGATCATTTCATTTTTGGTAAAACCATATTAATACCCTAAATCCATATATCATAAGATTAAAACATTTCTTTTTTTATTTACTTCATCGCTTTATTAGTTCATGTTCATAAAATAATTACATTTGGACAATCGATTACATCTAAATTATGCGAAAGACAATATATTGAAAAATTTATTCTTTTACTCGGCTTTTCTTTGGGTTACCTTTCATGCAGCAGCCCAAAATGTTACTATAATGGAATCTGGTGGTTGGTTAGAGTCTGCCTTCCTTAAATGGGCTCCCGTTGTTGGAGCAGACAGTTATAATGTCTACTATTCCGGTGAAGGCATTTCTAACCAAAAAATAGACGACCAACTTATCAGATGCTACGATGGTTATTTTAGAGCCGATATTTTAGGGCTAAAAGCTGGTACTTACACAATAAGTGTAGCAGCCGTAATGTCAGGTGTTGAAGGGTCTTTGACAACCACCGAAACCATTGCGCTTGAAGCTCATGACCGCACAGGTTTTGCTTTTTCCAACGGAAGAATTCCGGGTGCATATAATTTAGATGGCACACCACAAAGCGATGCTGTTATTCTATACATCACTGAAAATAGCAAAAATACCATTGAGTTAAATGTTACAGGGGCAAATGCCAATCCATGCATTGGATTACAAACCATATTGGATGGATTTAAAAAAGGTAACGACACAAGACCACTTATAATTCGCTTAGTTGGTCAAATTACAGACCCTTCCTATCTTTTGAATGGGGACATCGTCATTGAAAATAAGAATAACGCTTCAAGCCATATTACCTTTGAAGGCGTCGGTGATGATGCCGTAGCAGATGGATGGGGCATTCGTGTGAAAAATGCAACCAATATAGAAATCAGAAACCTAGGCTCAATGAATTGCAATAGCGATGAGGGTGATAATATTGGGCTTCAACAAAACAACGATTACATTTGGGTGCATAACGTAGATTTCTTTTATGGTGACGCCGGTGGCGATGCCGACCAGGCCAAGGGTGATGGCGCACTTGATTGCAAACGATCAACTTATGTTACATTTTCGTATAACCACTTTTGGGATTCTGGAAAGTCAAACCTTTTGGGCTTAAGCGAAGACCCTAATGATGACCTATACATTACATACCACCATAACTGGTACGACCATTCAGATTCACGACATCCTCGAGTTCGCTTTTATTCCGCCCATATTTATAATAATTATTATGACGGAAATTCAAAATATGGTGCAGGTTCTACAAACGGTTCTTCCTTATTTGTCGAGGCCAATTATTTTAGAAATTGCAAATACCCTATGTTAACCTCCATGCAAGGCTCCGACGTTTATGATGAAAACACGGGAACAAATGATTATTCAAATATGCCCACCTTTTCCAGTGAAGATGGTGGAACCATAAAGGCTTTCAACAATTATATGGAAGGCGCTAGACGATTTGTGCCTTATGGTGATGCTGGTTTTCCAAATTCCACAGTAGATTTTGATGCTTATGTTGTTTCAACCAGGAATGAAACCGTTCCTGCCAACGTCACATCGGCTTACGGAGGAAATATTCACGACAATTTTGATACCAAACCATCTATCATGTATGCCTACACGCCAGACTCACCAGAAGAGGCAAAATCCAAAGTGATGCAATATGCTGGACGAATGCACGGTGGTGATTTCAATTGGACCTTTAATAATGCCACCGATGACACATCTTATGCCGTGGACACAGCCCTAAAAAGTGCTTTAACAAACTATAATACAAGTTTGGTCTGTGTGCAAGGCGATGTTGGCCCAGAGCCAGCTCTTGTATTAACGGCCAATGCAGGAGATGCCTTAGTCAACTTAAATTGGACGGTCACTAATTACGGTGCTGCTTCTTATGAAGTATTTAGAGATATAGATGCCGATCCTGCAGGAAGAACCAAACTGGCAGACATTGGTGATCCAAACACATTAAACTATTTGGACAATACAGTAACCAATGGAACAACCTATTATTACTGGGTGGTTGCTGATAGCTCTTTAGAGTCCAATATAGATTCAGCAACTCCCTCTGAAGGCGGAACGGGTACTGGGGACGAAATCCATAATTTTACAGAATCTGGACTGAGCAGTACGTTTTATTCCATTTCTGGTAATCTTTCAGACTCCAAAGGTACGGTACTATATAATGGACTTACATTAACCCAATGTTTAAAAATCGAATCGAGTACCAGTATCACATTTACAACTACCGACGCATCTAATTTAACGCTTGTGTTTAATGAGGGCTATTCTGGTGCTATTAAAATAAACGGAATAAGTTATAGTATTACAGGAGGGGTACTTTCAGTACCATTAGCTACTGGCAGCTACGAAATAACTAAAGACAGTGTGGCCAACCTGTACTATATGAGTATTGAATACGACGCCTTGGGTCTGAACGAGATCTTGAAAACCAAAATTAAACTATACCCGAATCCGGTAAAAGACCAATTACACCTATACTCTAATCCAGAAATAGGCAAGGTTGAAATTTATAACCTCATGGGCGTGTTGATTTTAAACATAGAGGGCCACAATATCCATTCTATAGATTTAAGCCAGCTGAGTTCGGGGTCGTATTTAATTAAAGCCTTCACTCATGATGGTGTTACCGATAATTTAGTTATAAAGCAGTAATTTGGTGAATTATTTGCTTTTATTGATTATTTTAAGTGCTTTATTCTAATTGGGCATGAAAATCAATTTTTTCTTTCAAAAATGATGGACTTATGGAAAATTACACCTTTTTTATTTGGATTGTCAAAAAAATATAATAAATTCGTGCAATCGATTACAAATTATAACTAAAATTATTCACTAAACTAAGTAATTTATGACTAAGAGACTAATCCTTTATTGGTTCCTCAAACCCAACGTAAGAGAAACCAACAAATCGTATTTGAAAAAGTACCATTTCGTTTTGCTTTATTTTGTTTTTGCATTATGTAGTACTTATATGATGGCTCAAAATAAAACCGTTAATGGTGTTGTGACTGATGGTACTTTAGGAGGTGGGTTGCCTGGAGTATCTGTACTTGTTAAAGGCACTGCTAAGGGTGCTGCAACCGATTTTGATGGTAACTACACACTAACTGATGTTTCTCCCAATGCCACCTTGGTTTTCTCATATCTTGGGTATATCACTCAAGAAGTGCCAGTAAGTAACCAATCGACAATTAATGTTACTATGGAAGAAGATATTACATCTTTAGACGAGATTGTTATTGTTGATTATGGTTATGGAAAAGTAAGAAAAGATGATATGACCGGTTCTACGGCCAGTATTTCTAGCAAAGAACTTGCAAAAATCCCTGTAGCCAATGCGGCCGAAGCCCTTTCGGGAAGATTACCCGGTGTAAACGTAACTACCGCTGATGGTGAACCCGGAGCAGATATTCGAATTAGAGTAAGAGGAGGGGGGTCAATCACCCAAGATAATTCACCGCTTTATGTGGTTGATGGATTTATAGTTGACAATATTAATGACATTCCACCTAATGACATTGCAAGTATTGATGTTTTAAAAGATGCCTCAGCTACAGCTGTATATGGAGCTCAAGCCTCTAATGGTGTAATTGTGGTAACCACCAAAAGCCCTGTAGAAGGAAAAATTGCCGTTTCTTACAACAACTTTTTAAAGTTCAACACACTGCCTGAAGAACGTAAGTATGATGTTTTAAGCCCTTATGAATTTGCTTTGGCCAATTATGAACACTCTATCTTACAGAGCGAAGCTCGATTAAGAAGTTTTGAAAAGTTTTTTGGAGTTTACGAAGATCTGGAACTTTACAGACAAAAACCAGCTACCGACTGGCAAGATGAGTTATTTGGTAAAACAAGACTTTCACAATATCATAATGTTACAGTTGGTGGAGGAAGCGAAATGACTAAAATTAACCTGAGTGTATCTCACAACGACGAGCAAGGTTTATTGGATAACTCTGGTTATAAAAGAACAGCGATTAACTTTAAGTTAAATCAAAAAATATCCGACAGACTTACATTTGATGCCTCTACCAGAATCACCAGTACTGAGAGGGCAGGAACAGGAGTAAATGTAAAAAGTGCCGTTCAAACCAGGCCAACAAATGGTATTGCTGATGAATTGGACATTGATTTTACCCAGGTTGATGGTGATAACGATTTTCAGCAATTTATTGAAAGTCTAACAACACCTGTTGAGCAAATAACAAGACAAAACTGGAGAAGAAGACAATATAACCAATATGTTCTTAATACTAGTCTTGCTTGGGCCATAACGGATGAATTAACCGCAAAATCGACCTACACATCCCAAAAAGATTTTTATGAAGAACGAAGATTTTGGGGACCATTAACAGGAGAATCGTTTAATAATGGTGGTAGTATGCCATTAGGCCAAAGAACAATTACAGAGTCTCAAAATTATAGATGGGTGAACACCTTAAACTATAAAAAAGAATGGACTGACTCTAAACTAGATTTATTGATCGGTCATGAAGCATCGTCTGATGGAGGAAAAAGTAATTTTGCTCGTTTTGAGGACTTCCGTTTATCCATTACCCCCGAAGAATTATTCGCTAATACGGCCTTTGGTCGATTAGACCGAATCAGTTCTTCTGAATTCACAGACTCTAACAGATTGTCCTTCTTCACACGTGCAGATTTTCAATTGCAAAACAAATATGTATGGACATTAACCGCTAGAGCCGATCAATCAAGTAGGTTTAAAAAAGAAAATCGTTTAGGTATTTTCCCTGCACTAGCTTTTGCTTGGAAAATTGAGGAAGAAGATTTTATGGAAGGCGTAGGGTTTGTTGATAAATTAAAATTAAGAATTAGCTACGGAGAAACCGGTAATGATAGAATTGATCCTACTTCTACTCAATTTCTTTTTGAGGGTACCACTAATCGCGGTCCAGGTTTTGGTAATGTTTTTAATGTATACTATACCCCAAGTAGTTCCTCCCTTTACAACCCAGATTTAAAGTGGGAGACTACTACAACAAACAATCTTGGTTTAGATTTCTTATTGTTTAATAAACGTTTAAATGGTAATTTAGATTATTATAAAAACGAAACTAGAGATTTATTACTACAATCTGCTATCCCGAATAATACCGGGTTCAATACCCAATGGGGTAATATTGGTACCACTTCTAATGAAGGAGTTGAATTAGGGTTAACCGCATATCTTATCGAAAATAAAGACTTTAGCCTATCAATTAACGGTAACATTGGGGTAAATAAATTTACTATTGATAGGTTAGATGGAACCAATGAACGTTTTGAAATCTCCAATTGGGCCAGTACCGATTTAAAGGAGATTACTGATTACTACTTGCGTGTTGGTGGTCCAATTGGTGATATTTATGGCTATGTTACTGATGGCTTTTATTCCACGGATGATTTCAGGAATGATGATGGAACTCAACGATATGATCCTGCAACAGGAAAATATACACCAAGGGATGATGTACCTGATTCTGGACCAGTGGTGGGTAACGCGAATATTAGACCCGGATTTTTAAAATTAAAAGACCTCAACGGAGATGGCATAATTGATGGCAATGATAGAAAGGTAATTGGAAATACACTCCCAGATTTTCAAGGAGGTTTTGGTTTTAATGCAAGATATAAAGGGTTCGATTTATCGGCGTTCTTTAATTTCCAAAAAGGCAACGACGTTTATAACACCGGTAAGATTCAATACAACCAGTTTAGAAGAATTACCTATGGAAACCTATTAAATACTATGAATTCTGCCAACAGATTTACTTATATAGATCCTGAGGGGCAATATACAGGAACACCTGGCGCTGTCGTTACAGATTTAAACGACTTAGATGAATTAAATCAAGATAAAACCATATGGTCCCATGCCAGTCATGGTGTAGCACAAGCTGTTATCCATTCGTGGGCCGTTGAGGACGGTTCCTTCTTAAGGTTAAACAACGTTACCTTGGGGTATAATTTCCCCCAAAGCTGGATATCAAAATTAGGAATGTCTCAATGTAGACTTTATGCAACCGGAAGTAATCTATTTATTTGGACAAAATATTCTGGGTATGATCCCGAGGTGAACTCAAGCAGTAACCCGCTTACACCTGGAATCGATAACTCTTCATTCCCAAGGAGTAGATCGTACACTGTTGGTCTTAATGTAACATTTTAAAAAAATTAGTATTATGAAAATAAAGAATATTAACAAAATTTGTGTCCTGCTTACCTTGATGCTTACATTAGGATCTTGTAGTAAGGATTTTTTTGAACCCGATTCCATTTCAACATTCGATTTAGATTATGTCTATTCAAATGTTGATGACGCCAGAAATGGAGTGAACGCCATTTACTCCTATTTTAATCAAGATGCCTTTAGGTCTAGATTATCCAACAACATGACCGGTAATACCGATGTTGAAAGGCAATCTGGTTGGACCAGTGCAGGCGAAAGGTACCAAATTTGGAACCTGGAGGCTGTTGAAAGTAATCGTGATTTGGACATTGTCTGGACCTTTGCATATACCTCCATAAGAGATGCGAATATTGCCATTCAAGGCATCACAAACAGTGGCTTTTTGGAATCCTCAGATATTACAGTTAAAAACACATTCAGTCAATTGTTGGGTGAAGCGTATACGTTAAGAGCCTATTGGTACAGTATGTTAACTTTTTATTTTGGTGATGTACCATACGTTACAAATGCGCCAGTTGCCGGTGATAATTTCCTTCTACCAAAAACCCATAGAAATATCATTCTTGCAAACGAAATTCAAGCATTAAGAGATGTAGAGGAAGGTATGCAATGGGCCGACCAATTACCCTATGGTATTGAACAAGTAAATCGCGAATACACTATAGGTATGATTGCCCGTTTAGCGCTACAACGTGGCGGCTATTATTTAACACCTGAGCTTAATATGGTTAGGGATGGTGATTATAAAACATTCTATACCATTGCCAGAGATTACTCGAAAAAATTGATGGATTTAAAAGATCGTGAATTACCTAGAGATTTTAGACAAATATTTTTAAATCAATGTAAATTCATTGCCCCTACCAATAGCGATATTCTTTTTGAAATACCTTTTGCAGTTGGTAGTGGTGATGTAGGTTGGAATCATGGCATTAGTGTTGTAGGCGGAAGTACCGCTAAACATGACTATGGATCAGGGGGCAACTACATGTCTATGCCATTAACCTATTACATGTCCTTTGACAGTAAAGATTTACGCAGAGAAGTAACCTGTGGTTTATACGAAATTACGGCAGAAAGCACAAATGGTGGGGCGGTATACGAACATGTAGGAACAAACGTTTCTCAAGGAAAATGGAGTCGATGGTTTTTAGACACCCCTCCTGGTAGAGAATCGGCAAAAGGTACTGGCATTAACTGGCCCATGATGCGTTATGCCGATGTGATTTTAATGTATGCGGAAGCTGAAAATGAATTAAACGGTCCTACTTCTGAAGCTAAAAATGCTTTAAAACGGGTTCGTCAGAGAGCCTTTGACCCTGCCGATTGGAGTGCCAAAGTAGATTTATACGTTGATAGTTTGAGCGATACAGAATCTTTCTTTGAAGCTATTGTTGACGAACGTGCTTGGGAGTTTGGTGGTGAATTTATTCGCAAATATGAACTCATCCGATGGAATCTTTATTATGATAAAGTAGAAGAAACCGTTCAAGGTTTGAAAGATTTAGCTGATGCTGCATTTAATGGCACCGGCACTGGCCCCGATTATATGTATTGGAAAACTGATGAAAATGGAGATTTCGTAGTTTTAAATCCAGACTCCTATGTAGCAGCCGCAGATGAAACTTGGGAAAGACAAGCATTTTTAATCGCACTTCATGATGACGCCACAACATATGAGGATTGGATTTTAAATGACTATGAAAATTATCTTAACGGTCCTGGAGCGGCTAATAAAGCCGTAAGGTACATTTTCCCAATACCGTCAACTGCCGTTGTAAACAGTAAGGGAACTCTTGCTAATGATGGCTATCAATTTTAACAACTAATATTAAAGACATGAAAAATAAATGTAATATTTTTAATTTCAGGACACTACTGTTTTTATCCTTGATTGTTAGCATGTTTAACGCCTGTGACAATAAGGATTCCCAAACATTCGATAAAACGCGTTTGTTTCGTCCTGTCCTTAACGAAGAATTATACGCCGAAGGAAATACCATCATAGTCAATATGGGAAGTTTAAAAGAGGCTGTTGGTTATACTTTAGAAGTAAGTAGAGACACTTTTGCAACCATCGAATACACTATTTTATCTGATGTCAGTTATGTAGAAATCAATGCCAATACGGTTGGGGAAGAGTTATTCTGGAATACTTTATACCAAGTTCGAGCCACGGCTCATGCCTCCGAACCAGAATTTGACAGTAAAGTTGCCGATTTAGGCAATGTCAGAACGGAGCGGTTCCCTACTATTTTAAATGTTCCTTCAGTTTCTGATGTAACCGATGTGGGGGCCAGAGTAACATGGACAGTGCTTGGAGCTCCTGTAACAGGTATAAAGGTATTTGCTGCAAGTGATTTGAAACTTACAACACCACTTTTTGATGAAACACCAGTGACCGCAGAACAACAAGAAGCAGGTGAATCTTTTGTTTTTGGTTTAAGCCCTGAAACGGAATATCAAATAGCCATTTATAGTGGCTCTGATTTAAGAGGTTGGGTAAACTATACCACATTAACTCCAGATATTGATACCTCACTGCCAAACGTTATTGACTTAAGTGACAGTGAAGATAGAACTGCCGTAGAGACAGCTGTGGCCAGTGCTAATGATGGTGACATCATTCTAGTTAAAAGAGGAGTTGAATATGACGCCCCTGGGGTTTCACTTAATAAATCGCTCACCATAAGAGCTGCCTATGGCTTTGGAGAGCAAAAAGCAAGACTTTTATTCCCAGGTAATTTTGATTTAGATGATGGCTCTAATGTAGATCACTTGCGTTTTATTGATTTAGAACTCCGTGGAACGGATTGGGGGGGTAAATATGTAATTAATATAAGTAAAGCAGCTACATTAAATGAGTTTAGCATTGATAATTGTTACGTTACCAACTTTAGAGGGATATTTAGACAAAAGGATAATCCATCCGTGGTAAATAATTATATCATAAACAATAGTGTAGTAGATAGCATTAATGGCTATGGCGTAGCAACCTGCGACAAAGACACTGCTATTCTTAAAAATATCATGTTAACCAACAGTACTTTTAACCGTACCATATATTTCTTGGCTTCTAGAAATAATTCTGAGTCTGTATTGATTGAAAACTGTACCATGGCTAATATTAATGAATCTGGGCGACAGATGCTTAGATGGCGAGGTGGCGATGGTAAAAACAATATTACAAATGGCGTTGTTATTAAGAATAGTATTATAGGCCACTGCTGGGATAAAAGTGAATCTGGTGTAGTGTCTATACGAGGTAGAGAAGGTTTAGACAACACCCTATTTGACATAAGCAATACTTATACCGTTTCAGATTTCTCATGGACTTCTAATCCTATCGAAGCTCTACCAGTAGGTAATGCAAATAGCAGTCAGGACGATTTATGGGAAGATCCAGAAAACAATAACTTTAATATTAAAGATTCAGGTTTTCCTGGTAAATATGATACTGGCGATCCTAGATGGCGAGTACAATTATAATTCAAAACATTATTCAGGTTAATTCTTTAACCTAGTAAAGTGGATATCTCAAAAAGTGAACATACTTTAAGATATCCACTTTTTCTATAATCTAAAATTTAAAGACCTGAAACCACAGGTAAAAAATATTTATTAACACAATGAAATGATTATTTTTAACATTGAAAGTTACATCTGACCGTTAAAAAAAATAAACAGATGAAATTCTATTTTAAGACCATTATATTCTTCGTACTTCCATTTTGCTTTGCATGTAGTGGTAGCCCATCTTCCACCGATAACGAAAAGGAAGTTGAAATTGTTGAACCTGAACCTGAGCCTGAGCCTGAAACAGGAGAACAACCTGTTCAGGTTATAGAAGATGCGTTTGCTTTTCCAGGTGCTGAAGGATTTGGCATGAACACTACTGGAGGACGTGGTGGCAAAGTTCTTTTTGTAACTACGTTGAATGATTATGGTTCTGGAAGTCTTCGAGAAGCTGTTAATACCACTGGAGCTCGCTATATCATTTTTAAAGTATCCGGAACAATAAGACTTCTTTCTGAATTAAAATTAACCAATGGTAATGTTACCATTGCTGGACAAACCGCTCCAGGTGATGGAATTTGCTTAAAGAATTACCCTGTTTCCATCAATGCAGATAATGTAATAATCAGGTTCATGAGGTTTAGAATGGGTGATGAAGCCCAGCAAGAAGGTGATGCCATTGGTAGTCGTTTTCATAAAAACATCATTATAGACCATTGTTCCATGAGTTGGTCAACCGATGAAACAGTTTCAATATATAACAATGAGAACACTACGCTTCAATGGTGTTTTATTACCGAAAGCTTACGTAATTCTGTCCATGATAAAGGTTCCCATGGCTATGGCGGTATTTGGGGAGGTAAAAATGCTTCATTTCACCATAATTTATTAGCCCATCATGATAGTAGAAATCCACGCTTGGGTGAATATGCTGGCTCAGCCTTCGCACTAACCGATTTGGTAGATTTAAGAAACAACGTTATTTACAACTGGCAAGGCAATAGTGCTTATGGTGGTGAAGCGATGAACGTTAATATAGTAAATTGCTATTATAAACCTGGACCTGCAACAACAAAAACAACGCGTATCATGTCTATTGACAAAAATAAGGTTGCTGGCACTGCTGTTTATGATATCTGGGGCAAATTCTACATTGACGGAAATTATGTGGAAGGTAGCACGGAAGCAACGACAGACAATTGGACTTATGGCGTCTACAACCAATTCCATGGCAGTTATGGCGCGGTTTCGGAAGAAGACAAAGCAGCCATGAAAATATCCGAACCGCACAATATAAACAACAATGTAAATACACATTCTGCTTTTGTGGCTTACGATAAAGTAATTGCGTATGGTGGGGCCTCCCTTAAAAGGGATGCAATCGATGCAAGAATTGCAGATGAAGTAAAAAACAAAACATACACATTTGAAGGTTCAAATGGCAGTACAAAAGGTATTATCGATACACAAAGTGATGTAGGTGGCTGGCCAGAGTTAATATCTGAAACGCCTTCCACAGATACTTCTGGTGATGGCATGCCCGATGAGTGGAAACTTGCCATGAAGTTAAAAGTGGAAGATAACAACCCTAATGGGCATGAATTAAGTTCTGGTTATGAAAACATTGAGGTGTACTTAAATAGTTTGGTGGCTTTAATAACTGATAATCAAAAGTAAATTTAGAAATCAAAAAAATTATGCTAAAAAAATCAGGCTTCTTGTTAGCGCTCATTTTATTATTAATTCATACAAACCATGCGCAAGAACTTGCTTTTCCAGAAGCAGAAGGCTTTGGGCAATATGCCTCTGGGGGAAGAGGCGGATTGGTTTACACGGTAACGAATTTAAATGACGACGGTGAAGGAAGTTTAAGAAAAGGCATAGTAAAAAAAGGGCCAAGAACCATAGTATTCGCTATTTCAGGAACTATTGAATTAAAGTCTGACTTGGATGTAAACCGAGGAGATTTAACCATCTTAGGACAAACCGCTCCAGGAGATGGCATTACACTAAAAGGCTATCCATTCACTATAAAAGCTGATAACGTTATTGTACGCTATTTAAGGTTTAGAATGGGAGATGTTAGTAAAGTTGAAGGAGATGCCTTGGGGTGCAGAAACGCCAATAATGTGATTATAGACCATTGCTCCATCAGTTGGGCAACCGATGAAAATGCTTCATTTTACAACAATAAAAATTTCACTTTGCAATGGTGCATCATATCAGAAGCTTTAAACCATTCGGTGCATCATAAGGGGGCTCATGGTTATGGAGGTATTTGGGGCGGTGTGAAAGCATCATTCCACCATAATTTAATAGCAAGCAATAACAGCAGAAATCCAAGATTTAGTGGCTCTAAAACAACCCAAAATTCAGAAAATGAATTTGTAGACTTTAGAAACAACGTTATTTACAATTGGGGCGAAAACAGTATTTATGGCGGCGAAAGCGGAACCTATAATATGGTTAATAACTATTTTAAATCGGGGCCTGCGACAACCTCATCTAAACTTGATAGAATTGTAAATCCATCTGAACCTTATGGCCAATTTTATGTAGACGGAAATTATGTTGATGGCTATGAAAACATTACGAAAAACAATTGGGATGGTGGCGTGCAATGCGACAATCCTGAAGCCGTCAAATTAAACTCGCCGATATCCATAAATGATAATATAAAAACATCAAGTGCCCTTGAGGCCTTTAAAGAGGTTATGAAAAATGCTGGTGCCAGTATTTTTAGAGACGCTGTGGACTCCAGAATCGTTCATAACACCCAAGAGGGCAGTGTTAATTATGAAAATGGCATTATTGATTCACAGGAAAATGTTGGGGGTTGGCCCGCTTTAAAATCTGAAAAAGGAAAAATAGATTCTGACAGGGATGGTATTCCCGATGAGTGGGAAAAGCAGCATCAGCTTAATCCAAAAATTGCCGACTCCAATGGTAAGTCCTTAGATAAGGTCTACACAAATATTGAGGTATACGCTAACTCATTGACACGTTCAACTTCCAATGTAACAACCATCAATGATGAAACTTATCATTTTGTTATTGACTCAAATGGTAGCGGAAATTTTAAAACAGTGCAAGAAGCTATTGACGCTGTACCCGATTTCAGAAAAAAAGAAACCAAAATTTTTATAAAAAATGGTATCTATAAAGAAAAATTGGTGCTTCCCGCTTCAAAAACAAATGTAACGTTTATCGGTGAAAACAAAGAAAACACCATATTGACCTATGATGATTATGCCCAAAAAAGAAACGCATTTGGCGAAGAAGTTGGCACAACAGGTTCTACTTCATTTTTTGTGTTTGGTGATGGTTTTAAAGCAAAAAACATAACTTTTGAAAATAGTGCGGGACCCGTTGGCCAAGCAGTTGCTGTAAGGGTTGATGGTGATAAAGTAATTTTTGAAAATTGCAAATTCTTAGGAAATCAGGATACACTTTATTTGCACGGAGACAATAGCCGACAGTATTACAAAGATTGTTACATTGAAGGCACGGTAGATTTTATTTTTGGTTGGTCAACCGGGTATTTCGAAAACTGTGAAATCTTTTGCAAAAATCGCGGCTATATAACTGCTGCTTCAACCAATAAAGACACCAAATATGGTTTTGTTTTTAAAGACTGTAAAATAACAGGAAATGCGGAAGAAGGCTCATTTTTTCTTGGAAGACCTTGGCGCGATTATGCGGAAACCGTTTTTATTAATTGTTACATGGGCAATCACATAAAACCCGAGGGTTGGCACAATTGGGGCAAACCCCATGCAGAAGAAACCACTTTTTATGCAGAATACAATTCTACAGGTCCCGGAGCTTCCAATGAAAGGGTTAATTGGGCAAAAAAACTTTCACAAAAAGACATCAATTCTTTTAGTAAGGAAAATGTGCTAAAAGGTTCGGACAACTGGGTTCCTGAATTCTAAATATTAATCTTAAAATTGTTATTACTTCTGTTCTCTTTTTAATATTCTAAGTATTATCTTTGAGAAATTATGCTTTAAAATACTTATTTGCTATTTTAGTACAATCGATTACACTAAACAAAAACAAATGAACGCTAAAACACATTTTGGGCTATATTCTATCCTTTTATTTTCCTTTTTTTCTTTAACATTCAGTTCCTGCAAACAAAAAGAAAATGAAAAAAAAACCGAAGAAGCTGATGCTTTTGCTCAAGCCGACGCTATTATTGAATCTATACAAATTCCAGAATTCGCAAATAACATCATAAACATTATTGATTTAGGCGCTGTCTCTGATGGAGAAACCAATAACACAGAAATTATTGCAAAGGCCATTGATTCTTGCAGTAATATGGGTGGTGGTAAAGTAATCATTCCAAGTGGTAAATTTTTAACAGGGCCCATTGTGCTAAAAAGCAACGTAAACCTTCATTTGGAGGAAGGTGCTCATGTGCTTTTTTCAACCAATCATAACGATTATCTTCCCGTAGTTCATACATCCTATGAGGGTGTAGAGCTCATGAACTACTCCCCGCTTATTCGGGCCCATAAACAAAAGAACATTGCTGTTACAGGAAATGGCATCTTAGATGGTCAAGCCAGTAACAACAATTGGTGGCCGTGGTGCGGTAAAGACTCTTATGGCTGGGAAGAAGGGGCTCCAAAACAGCACGATTCCATTAACCTGCCAACATTACGAAAAATGAACGAAGCCCAAGTACCAGTTTCTGAACGCGTTTTTGGAGACGGTCATCATATTCGCCCATCATTTTTTGAACCTTTTGAGTGCGAAAATGTATTACTTCAAGGCGTAACCATTACCAATGCGCCGTTCTGGGTTATTCATCCATTAAAATGTAATTATGTTAGAATTGATGGTGTAACCGTTAATAGTCATGGACCAAATAATGATGGTTGTGACCCCGAATATTGCAAAAATGTACATATAACAAACTGCACATTTAACACCGGTGACGATTGTATCGCGATAAAATCTGGTAGAAATTCCGACGGAAGACGAGTTAACATCGCTTCTGAGAATATTGTTATTGAAAATTGCGACATGAAAGATGGGCACGGAGGCGTAGTTCTAGGTAGTGAAATATCTGCCGGGGTAAGAAATGTTTATGCTAGAAATTGTAAAATGGACAGCCCCAACCTAGATAGAGCCATCCGTATAAAAACGAATACGCTACGTGGTGGGTTTGTTGAAAACCTATATGTAAAAGACATTGAAGTAGGACAAGTAAAGGAAGCAGCCCTCAAAATCAACTTACATTATGGCATCTATGCCAATCAAGAAGGTGAATTTATTCCAAAAATAGATGGTGTTCATTTAGAAAATATGACTGTTGAAAACAGCGGGAAATATGGTATTATGATTAGAGGACGTGAAGAGGCCATTATAAAAAATGTAACACTGACCAATGTACACATCAAAGGCGCCAATGAAGACTTATCGGTGGAACATTCGGAACCAATTGTATTTAAAAACACAACGATTAACGGAAAAGCATATTAAAAATTTAATAACCAAACCTCATGAAACCGACATGATTAAAATAATTGTTAAACATACAGCAAAATGATTATTTTAATCATCAAAGGTTACATGTGACATTAAAAACCAATAAAAATTAACACATGAAAAAATTAGCAATTTTATCAATTGTATTTTTAAGTCTATTTTCTTGTAAAGACAAAAAATCTGTCTCCGATACTGTTATATCAGAAGAAATCTCTGACGAAATGGTACCACAAAAAACCTATGCAGAAATTTCTATTGCACAAGGCGGAGAATGGGTTGATGGCACTAGAGGGCATAAGGAATACAATGCCGGGACTTCTTTTAAAAATGTAGATTCCCTGCAGGTACCAAAAGAACATACAGATCATTCATGGTTTATTCGATATGAAGGACCAGGTTGGGAAAATAGTCAAGTTGGCTATCGTTTATATTTAGATTGGAGAAATGCCATTGATATTTTTGGTAAAAAGGTAGATTCAATTGTTTTGCCTTATGTTGGCCAAGATGGATTTGATTCTTACCACGAACCATCCCCATGGGGTCAAGATATCCTAAAGGCAGGGAATTCTATGGGTATTGGTGGCTATGGCCGTGTTGTTGCCGATTCTGTAGTTCATTTTCAAACTGTTAAAAACACTTTTGCTTATGTTGAAAATTCAGAAAAAAGTTCTTCGATTAACATTTCCTATGAAGGATGGGAATCTGGAGATGACACTATCGATTTAAAAGCCAAATTGACCATATTTCCGATTGATAGATACACAAAAGCTGAACTTTCACCATCAGACGAAATTACAGGTATTTGCACAGGAATTGTAGACCACGGTGTTACTTTCCACAAAAAAGAAGGTGAGACATGGGCTTACATTGCCACTTACGGGCAACAAACGTTGGCAAGTCCACCAGACAATTTAGGGATGGCCCTCTTTTATAAACTTGATGAAGTTGCAGAGCAAAAAAAGGGTGACTATGAACATTTGGTAATTTTTAAACCAACCACTGCAGCCATTACCTATTACTTTTTGGCTGCTTGGGAGCAAGAACTTAACGGCATTAAAACCGAAGATGCTTTCCTGACAGATTTAGACCTGAAGCTTCAAGCTTTAAATGAAACAAATTCAATTAACTAAACTATAAAAATGACATCTAAAATTAAATATTTTGCCGTTTTAGCATCGGTTGTCGCATTATTTACATCCTGTAAAGACTCAAAAAAACAAAACACCCTAGAAGAAACGGCAACCGTTGAAAAAGTTGTCCCCGAAGATTTAAAATGGTCTGAGCGCATGATGCTTTCAGAAATTGAACGTTTCCCAGAAGCTACCAAACTAGATTTTGCAACAAGGGCACGTTGGACATATACACCAGGTTTAGTTTTAAGTGCTTGCTCCAGAGTTTACGAACAAACAAAGAGGCAAGAGTATTACGATTATATTTACGATTATGCCGATACGCTGATTGACAGTACAGGAAACATTGATACATATAGCTTAGAAAAGCAGAATCTTGATATGATTAAATCTGGAGATGTTTTGTTATTCCTCTACCCTATTACCAAAGAAGAACGCTTTTTAAAAGCCATGCAAACCCTGGATAGCCAATTGGAATCGCAACCGACTACATCAGATGGTGGTTATTGGCACAAGAAAGTTTACCCGCACCAAATGTGGTTGGACGGACTTTACATGGCGGAACCCTTTCACACGCGTTATGCAAGGGAATATGTTGAAGACGAAGCTAAAAAGCAAAAAATTTACGACCATGTTGTACTTCAATTCGATTTAATACAAAAACACAGTCGTGATGAAAAATCGGGCTTACTTTACCACGGTTGGGATGAAAGCAAGGAACAGCGTTGGGCAAACAAAGAAACAGGAAACTCACAACATTTTTGGTCTCGTGGTATGGGTTGGTACGGTATGGCCATGGTAGATGTCTTAGATTTTTTACCCGAAGACCACCCCGGTCGTGAGCGCATTATTAAATATCTTAATCAATATGCCGAAGCTATTACCAATGTTCAAGATGAATCTGGTTTATGGTGGCAAGTTTTAGATCAAGGAGACAGAGAAGGCAATTACCTCGAAGCCACAGGAACATCAATGTTTACCTACACTTTTGCCAAGGGTGCTCGCAAAGGATATTTGCCAAAAAAATATTTAGATGTAGCCAAAAAATCATATCAAGCTTTGCTTGACAAGTTAGTTTCTGTTGAAGAAAATGGCGTAGTAAATCTAAACCAATGTTGTGCCGTTGCTGGTTTGGGCGGAAACCCTTATCGTGATGGTTCTTTTGAATACTATATAGGTGAAAAAATTCGCTCTAACGACCCAAAAGGCACAGGTCCGTTCATCATGGCTAGTTTAGAACTGGAAAAATAAAATACGCTCGAGCATATATTTCAATGAAACTAAACGCTTTTCTAATTTCACTTTTCTGTTCTACAATTTTATATGCACAAACCAATAAACCTTATGTTTCTGAAGTTTGGGTAGCCGATAACGGAGATGGAACTTACAATAACCCCATTATTTATGCTGATTATTCCGATCCTGATGTGGTTCGCGTTGGCGACGATTATTATATGACGGCTTCTAGCTTTAATGTCGCACCAGGATTACCCATACTGCATTCAAAAGATATGGTAAACTGGACATTAATTAACCATGCGCTAGAAACTCAAGTACCCGAGGAGACATTTAATATTCCTCAACATGGTAACGGTGTGTGGGCTCCGGCCATTCGTTACCATAAAGGTGAAATCTATATCTACTGGGGCGATCCGGATTTTGGTATTTACATGGTCAAGACTAAAGATCCTTACGGAAAATGGGATGAACCTGTTTTGGTAATGGAAGGCAAAGGGCTGATTGACCCCTGCCCGCTTTGGGATGACAACGGCGATGCTTATCTGGTACATGCTTATGCTGGAAGTCGTCGTGGTGTAAAAAGTTTATTGACCGTCAATAAAATGAATACCGAAGGGACAAAAGTTATCGATAAAGGCATCCACGTATTTGACGGACACGACAACCACGATACGGTTGAAGGTTCAAAATTTTACAAACAAAACGGTTATTACTACATATTTGCTCCGGCAGGAGGCGTAGCCATAGGCTGGCAACTAATTTTACGCTCAAAAAACATTTATGGGCCTTATGAGGAAAAAGTAGTTTTAGAACAAGGAAGCACAAACATAAATGGACCCCATCAAGGTGCTTGGGTTGACACCCCTAATGGGGAATCCTGGTTTTACCACTTCCAAGATGTTGATGCCTACGGAAGAATTGTTCATTTGCAGCCCATGAGTTGGAAAAACAATTGGCCAATTATGGGAAAAGATTATGATGGAAATGGCATTGGCGAGCCTGTAAAATCGCATAAAAAACCAAACGTTGGAAAAGCCTATCCGATAGAAACACCCGTTGAAACTGATTATTTTGATGGATTTAACATTGGGTTACAATGGCAATGGCAAGCCAATAGCGATGTGGTTTGGCATGCCAAATTACCTGGGAACGATTACTTGCGTTTGTTTTCAATAAAAGTACCCGAAGATTGCGCTAACCTATGGATGGTTCCCAACTTATTGTTACAAAAAATTCCTGCACCTGGCTTTACGGCTTCAACAAAGATTACGCTAATCCCCGAAGAAGCAAAGAGTGGTAAAACTGCAGGACTCATTGTTATGGGTATGGATTATGCTACCTTGAGCATTTCGAACAGTGAAAATGGTTTCTATCTTAAGCAAACAGAAACCCTTAAGGCTGTTGATGGCGCTGCTGAAGTTACTAACGAAACTGTAGAACTAAAATCAAATACGGCTTATTTTAAGGTTGAAGTCACAGCGCCAAATGCCATATGCCAGTTTTTATATTCTGAAAATGGTAAAAAATTCAAAAAAATAGGCAAGCCGTTCAAAGCCAAAGAAGGAAAATGGATTGGAGCTAAAGTAGGCCTATTCTGTATTAGCACACAAGACGCCAAACGTGGCGGATATGCAGATGTAGATTATTTCACAATAACTAAATAATTATGCAATCATCAATATTAAAACTAGGGTTAATTTGTTTAACCCTTTTTTGTTCAAAACTTTTAGAAGCGCAAACAACGAACTTTATAAACGAAAACGAAATATACGAAGGTATTGAGTTTGAAATGCCTAAGGTGAAAACAACTAGTTTTCCAAAATATAAGGTCAACATCAATGATTTTGGCGCTAAAAGCGGTGGTCTGTTTATAAACACTGAGGCTTTTGAAAAAGCTATAGAAAATGTAAACTCAAAAGGCGGTGGAAAAATAATTGTCCCGCGTGGTATTTGGTTAACCGGTCCCATAACTTTTAAAAGCAATGTTAATATTCATTTAGAGGACGGTTCCCTAATTCTATTTAGTGACGATTTTGACGATTACCCGCTTATAAAAACAAGTTTTGAAGGCTTAAACACGGTTAGAAACATTTCACCCATTAATGCCAATAATGTTGAAAACATTGCTATAACCGGCAGTGGCATAATTGATGGTAATGGCGACGCTTGGCGCCCTGTAAAAAAATCCAAAATGACAGATGGCCAATGGAAAAAATTAGTGAGTTCTGGGGGCGTTCTTTCAACCGATAAAAAAATCTGGTTTCCTAGCGAAGGTGCTAAAAAAGGCTATGAAAGTACCACAAACTTTAACGTTCCAGATTTAATTAGTGATGCAGAACTACAAGCAGTTAAAGATTATTTACGACCAGTTATGGTAAGTGTGGTTAATTCTAAGCGCATTCTTTTAGATGGCCCAACGTTTCAAAATTCACCAGCCTGGAACATTCACCCGTTAATGAGCGAAGATATCATCATAAGAAATTTAAATGTTAGAAATCCTTGGTATTCACAAAACGGCGATGGTTTGGATTTAGAATCGTGCAAAAATGTTCTGATTTACAACAATACTTTTGATGTTGGAGACGATGCCATCTGCTTTAAATCGGGCAAAAACGAAGATGGTAGAAAACGAGGTATGCCCACCGAAAATATTGTTGTTAAAAACAATATAGTACATCACGCCCACGGTGGTTTTGTTATAGGTAGTGAAATGTCAGGCGGAGTAAGAAACGTACATGTATCAAACTGTACATTTTTGGGTACGGATGTAGGTTTGCGGTTTAAAAGTACGCGCGGCCGTGGTGGAGTTGTAGAAAATATTTACATTTCAAATATTGATATGATTAATATTCCAACTGAAGCTATTCGTTTTAATATGTTTTACGGTGGAAACTCCCCTGTTTTAGAAGACGATCAAAATGCTGAAGATGAAAAACGCGATGAAACTATTGTTCTTGTAACGGAAGAAACCCCGTCATTCAAAAATATTTTCATGGAAAACATTAAAGTTTCCAATTCTGAAACGGCAGCCTTTTTTATGGGATTGCCCGAAATGAGCCTTAAAAATGTTTCACTTAAAAACGCCATTTTTCAAACAAAAAAAGGAATAACAGCTATTGACACCGATGGCTTAACACTATCAAATGTGAAAGTTATTGCCTCAGAAGATTATGCCCTGACTATTTATAACAGTAAAAATGTAGTTTCAGAAAACTTCAGCGTTGAAGAAAGCAAAAACCCTATAAAAGTTTTAGGGGCAAAAACTGAAAACATTCAATTTTTAAAATCAAATATATCATCGAGTAATATCAAACAGAGCGAAGAATTAAACAAAAAGGCCATTAAAGTCAGAAACTAAAATGAAAACCATTCCATTAAATACGTTTTATAAGCTTTTAATATTAGTACTAGTAGGTAACCTCGTTTCTTGCGATAAAACCGCGACACCAGTTAAAAACTATAGCAATATTTTATGGTATTCAGAAGCCGCCAACAATTGGAATGAAGCCCTACCCATTGGAAATGGCCGTATTGGAGGTATGCTTTTTGGCGGTGTTGAAAACGATAGAATTCAACTTAACGAAGAAACTGTTTGGGCCGGAGAACCGGGCAACAACATAACCAAAGATTATTTTAATGAGGTTGAAGCCATTAGAAAACTTCTTTTTGACGGCAATTACGAAGAAGCCCAGAACCTGGCTTTGGAAGTTTTCCCTAAAAGCACTCCTGAAAACACCAACTATGGCGTGCCGTACCAAACGGTGGGCAACCTCAACTTGCATTTTGAAGGTGTAAACAACTTTGAAAACTATAAAAGGGTTTTAGATATTGAAAATGCGATTTCAACGGTTACATATACTGCAAAAGGCGTTAATTACAAACGGGAATATTTTGTATCGTTCACAGACCAAGTGATGGTGATTCGCCTTTCGGCCGATAGGTCTAAACAATTGAATTTTGAAGTATCGATGGATATGCCTCAAAAAAAGCACAACATTTCCACCGAAAACGGCTTATTGAAATTAACAGGGAAAAGCGGCGACCACGAAAACAAAACTGGTAAAATTAAGTTTGAAACTTTGGTTTATCCTAAATTAACGGGCGGCGAATTAGTTCAAAACGATACTTCACTATCGGTTAAAAATGCCGATGAAGTTTTACTTTTTGTCAGTATTGGCACTAACTTTAAAAGCTATAACGATTTAAGTGGTTCTGCTGAAAAAATAGCTCAAAATCATTTAGAAAAAAGTCAATCGAAACCTTTTTATGAATTAAAACAAGCCCACGTTTCAGATTATAAAAATCTTTACGACCGTGTGTCGCTTCAATTGGGAGACGACGATACGAATAGTGTATTACCAACCGACAAACGCTTAGAAAACTTCGCTACTACCGAAGATTTATCATTGGTTTCACTTTATTTTCAATTTGGCAGATATTTATTGATTTCAAGCTCAAGGCCTGGAGGGCAGCCAGCAAATCTTCAAGGAATTTGGAATGATAAATTGTCTCCACCTTGGGACAGCAAATACACGGTGAATATCAACACCGAAATGAACTACTGGCCTGCTGAAGTTACTAACCTTTCAGAATTGCATCAACCACTTTTTTCTATGCTGGAAGACCTTTCTGTTACTGGACAGGAAAGTGCGCAAAAAATGTATCATGCCCGCGGTTGGAACATCCATCATAATACAGATATTTGGCGCGTTACGGGTATGATTGATGGTGGTTTTTATGGCTTTTGGCCCATGGGCGGCGCTTGGTTAACGCAACATATTTGGCAGCATTATTTATTTACAGGAGATAAAGAATTTTTAAAGAAATACTATCCGGTTTTAAAAGGCAAGGCACAATTTTACGCCGATGTTTTACGGGAAGAGCCCGAACATAATTGGTTGGTTGTTGCGCCTTCCATGTCACCAGAAAACAAATACATCAACAGTGTTGGGGTTAGTTATGGCACTACCATGGACAACCAATTGGTTTTTGATGTATTCAGCAATGTCATTAATGCATCAAAAATTTTAGACATTGATACCGAATTCGCAGATTCCATAGCTGTTTTAAAGAAGCGTTTACCACCGATGCAAATTGGCAAATATGGTCAACTACAAGAATGGATTAAGGATTGGGACGACCCCGGCAGCAAACACCGCCACATTTCCCATTTATATGGTTTACATCCATCCGCACAAGTATCGCCTTTTAAAAACCCTGAATTATTTAAAGCGGCCGAACAAACTTTGGAGTTTAGGGGTGATGTTTCAACAGGTTGGTCTATGGGTTGGAAAGTAAATTTTTGGGCGCGCATGCTAAACGGCAACAGGGCTTATAAGCTCATAAAAACCCAACTTACTTTAGTTGAAGATGGAACAGAATCAGGTGGAACTTACCCCAATTTATTTGATGCACACCCTCCTTTTCAAATTGACGGTAATTTTGGTTGCACTGCTGGTATTGCTGAAATGCTTATTCAATCGCATAACGAGGCACTGCATTTGCTCCCAGCCCTTCCAGATAATTGGAGCAATGGAGAAGTTAAAGGACTTAAAGCAAGAGGTGCTTTTGAAGTGGATTTAAATTGGAACAATAACACTTTAAATACGCTAAAAATAAAATCTGAATTAGGTGGAAACTTAAGGTTAAGAACCACTGAAGTTTTAGTTGATGAAAACGGCAATGAGCTTACCAAAGCATCAGGTGAAAATGAAAATGAATTTTATCAAACTCCAGATATCAAAACACCTTTAATTTCAAGTGAAGCCAATATTAAACCATTGCAACTTCCTGAATACCATATTTATGACGTTTCAACCGAAAAAGGGAAAACCTATGAATTCCATGCGCAAAATTAAAATGATACCTTACAATTTCATCCCTGTTTTTTTGACTATTCTTTTTCTTAACCTCACCTCTTGCAACTTAAAAAAGCAATCGGAAATCGTTGAAGAAGAAGCGAAAACCGTCACCACGGTTTACCTTATCGGCGATTCTACTATGGCCGATTATACAGGTGATTACGATATTGGAAAAAATTATATGAAAACCCGATACCCCGTTACTGGTTGGGGGCAAGTTTTTCAGTCCTTTTTAGTTTCTGATAGTTTGGAACAGATAAAAAATCTTGTTAAAACGGACAGTGCTTTAGTTAATGATAGAGCGCGCGGCGGAAGAAGCACACGTACTTTTTTTCAAGAAGGTAGGTGGCGTTCCGTATTTGTAAACCTTAAAAAAGATGATATCGTTATCATGCAATTTGGGCACAACGATGCTGCCGAAAACAAACCAGAACGCTATGTAAATATTGAAGGTTACAAGGAATTTTTAAGGTTGTATGTTAGCCAAACAAGGCAGAAAGGCGCCATACCAATTATTTTAACTCCTGTTGCACGAAACTACCCTTGGAACGATGATAAGCTGGAAGATGTACATGGAGAATATGATATAGCCCCAAAAGATGTTGCCACAGAAATGAATGTTTATCTAATAGATTTAAACTTAAAGTCTAGAGAATTTTTCACAAGGAAAGGAAAAGACTTTGTATCTCAAAATTACTTTATGAATTTGCCTCCCAATACTTACGAAGCATACCCTGACGGACAAAGCGATAACACACATTTTCAACCTAAAGGCGCAACTGTTGTCGCTGGTTTGGTTTTTGATGGTTTAAAAGAAATAAATTCAGGTTTAAACAATAAATAATTGATGAATAGGTTTCTTTGCTCATTTGGGGTTTTATTAATTTTTGGAAGCATGCTTTCCGCCCAAAAAAAGGAAGACTATCAACCTTATACCATAGAAAATACCTATCGAAAACTAATAAAAGACTACCCAAGTGTCACCCCAATTGTTTCACTAGTTTCAAAAAAAATCAAGTATAAGGAAGATGTTGTCTACAAAAAGACGGCCACGTCAAAACTGAAATTAGACGTTTATATTCCTATTACAAATAAACGAAAAGTAACATTTCCAGCGGTTTTACTTATTCATGGAGGCGGTTGGCTTACCGGAAGTAAAGAAAATGAACGTGTCATGGCGCAACATTTAGCCTTAAATGGTTATGTGGGTATTTCTGTTGCTTACCGGTTAGGATTTGAAGCCCCCTATCCTGCAGGAGTAAACGATTTAAAAGATGCCATTGTCTGGACAAAAAAGCATGCTAAAAAATATAATATAAATCCAGATAAAATTGCCGTTTTAGGAGCATCGGCAGGGGCACAACTTGCCACACTTATTGGAGTAACTCCAAATTCTAATTTATATAACACAAATTCAAAAATTTCAAATGAAGTACAAGCCATTGTAAATGTTGATGGCATTGTATCGTTTATTCACCCAGAGGCTGCAGCTGAGTCTAAACCGGGAAAGAAATCGATGGGAGGAATTTGGTTAGGTGGTGAAAAAGAAGAAAATTTTAAAACATGGAAAGAGGCCTCGCCGCTGGAATATGTTGGAGCAAATACACCTCCTATTCTTTTTATTAACAGCTCACACTCTCGCTTTCATGCTGGACGGGATGATATGATTAACATATTAAACAAACATGGCATTTATAGTGAAGTCCATACGCTTCCTGAAAGTCCACATTCCTTTTGGCTAATGCATCCGTGGTTTGAAACCACTTTAAGCTATACCGTAAATTTTCTAAATAAAACTTTAAAAAATGAAAAATAACGTTCTAAAATACATTTTGCTCCTATTTTTCTTTTCGCATTTAGCCTATGCCCAAGAAGAACAAAAAGTCAAAATTTATCTTGTGGGTGACTCCACCATGTGTTTATATGACGAAAGCCAATTTCCCCAAGAAGGTTGGGGCATGCCGTTTGTACATTTTTTTGATGATACCGTAATTATTGAAAATCATGCCAAAGGCGGAAGAAGTTCGCGCTCTTTTATTGAAGAAAACCTTTGGCAACCTATTATTGACTCTTTGAAAACTGGCGATTATGTTTTGATTCAATTTGGACACAACGATGCGCAAAATTCCCAAAACCATCCAAATAGAAAAACGACACCAGAGGAGTATAAAAAATACATCGAAAAATACATTAACGAAACGCGAGCAAAAGGCGCCAATCCTATAATTATAAGCCCTGTTACCCGATGGAAATTTGATTCTGAAGGTAAAGCTGAAGAATCTCATGCACCATACTTACAGGCCCTTTTGGAGGTTGCAAAAGAACTCAATCTACCATTCATAGATTTGGATACAAAAAGCCGTGAACTTCTAGATAAAATGGGCAAAGAATGTTCTAGATACTTATTTATGTTTTTCGAGCCAGGTGAGTATTTCAAATTCCCTGATGGCTACCCAGACAATACACACTTTACAGAATTTGGTGCTAGAAAAATGGCTGAAATTGTATTGAATGATATTATTGCGCAAGATTTAGAATTGGCCAAACATATCATCAAACCCTACAAAAGGCAATAAAAGGTATGAAATTTAATTTTCAAATAATTCAACTTACGTGCTTTTTCATTTTATTATTTTTAAATGGCAAAGCACAAACAAAAAACAAAAAAATCCCTAAAGATACTTCATATTCGATTATGGGACAGTATCAAAAATACGTAAAGTACTATCCCGAAATAAAACCAGGTAAAGACTCACTTCCAGCAAATGTTGTTGCATATCGGGATATAGTTTACACAACACTTAAAGACACCCCATATGGAGCTAGGGATTTACATTTAGATATATTCTCTCCAGAAAAGCCAGGAAAATACCCAGCGCTAATTATGGTGCATGGTGGAGCTTGGTTGTCTGGTGATAAATCCATGCAAATACCTATGGCACAAAAACTTGCTTCGAAAGGTTTTGTAACGGTTTGCGTTGAATATCAACTTTTACTGGAAGCCAAATATCCTGCACCTGTTTTCAATATAAAAAGCGCTATTCGTTGGATGCGTGCAAATGCCAATACCTATAACATAGATTCCAACAAAATTGCAATTTCTGGCTGCTCCGCAGGTGGGCAATTAGCCATGTTGGTTGGTTTGACAAATGGCGTCGAAAACAAGGAAGGCAACCAAGGTAATTTAGGATTTTCAAGTACTGTACAAGCCATAATGGATTTGGATGGTGTCATTAATTTTATGGCTCCAAGGTCATTAAATCTTAACAGGACCCCAAATTCATTTGATGTGAAATGGCTAGGTGGTACTTTTGAGGAAAAACCAGAAGTTTGGAAAGATGCATCGAGTATTTATTGGGCGAATGAAAACTCTGCTCCTATTTTATTTATTAACAGTAATTACCCAAGATTTCATGCTGGGCAAGACGAACTTATCGCTATGATGAGTGATTGGGGAATATATACGGAAGTAAGAAGAATGGAGCTTAACGCTCATGCTTTTTGGCTATTTGAACCATGGATTGGTACCACCGTAAACTATATGGATACATTTTTAAAAAAAGTGTTTGATCAATAAAAAAGCCGCTTAATAAAGCGGCTTTTTTCAACTACTAACTCAAATAAAAATTAAATACCATGCTTGTTTTTCCAAGCTGCGTATTCAGAACCTATTAAATTTTTCGGCCATGTGCCATACCAAGCATAACCGTTTCTACGCTCGAAACTTATCTCTGCTATTGTTTTTCTAGGAATTCCATCCCTACTGCAGAAAAATGGCTCATTAGGACCAAAAGAAGCAAAATTTGAACCATATGAATAACCTGAATAATCCTCTAAAGTGTAAAACCTTGCCCACATTTCATTGCCCGGAGCTTCTACCAATACTTTATCACCACCTTGGTCTACTAAAGCATAGCCAATAATTTTAACAGCTTCAAACCAAGCCACTGCACTATTAACAGCGTCAATCACCTCCGATGAAGGATTATCCAAAGTCATAAGCAATCTAGTTACACCCACAGACTCAGAACCACTATTGGACGCCAACTCGTACGACCTAGCCATTCTTGGCACTAAAGTAACTGCATCGTGCTGTGCACACCAAGCTGTTTTTTGCCCATTAATAATCACTTGGGTTTGCAGAATGACATCAATTCCTTTATCAAAAGCTGTTTGCGCTTTAGCAATATAACTTTCATCTATTAAATTTAGATTGTTCTGCTTCAAGAAAATATCCCGCATCAAATTCATAACATTGGTCATGGCATTATCATTAAATGTTATGTGTCTGCTATAATCTGTTGGCTCAATCGGATAAACTTGAGGCCAGCCCCCATTATCGTATTGAGCTTCGAAAACCCAATCTATACCCCTTATAGCTGCATCTAAATATTCCTGATTACCTGACGCCTGGTAAGAGGTTAGCAAAATTCTAATTTCACCAATGGTATGACCGTTATCTATGGTCGTATCTACCTTATCTTTCAATGCTGCTTCAGCAAGGTCTGCTGCGGTTTGTTCTCTATCATAACCGGAAAAATCATTATGGTACTTTGGCCAACCTCCATTGTTTCTTTGGAACAATAAAACATTCTCAGCTCTTAATATTGTAATTGCAATTCCAGAAATAGTAACATCCAACTCACCTTTAATACCACTGCCATCAATAGAGGTAGCAGTAACCTTTACGGTACCATTCTTTTTTGGAGTCAATAACCCGTCACTACTAACGGCCGCAACAGTACCATCTGAAACTGACCAAACAACTACTTTGTTTGTAGCATCAACAGGTAAAATCTCAGCGGTTAATTGCAGAGGTTTACCATCATCAATATTATTTCCAATAATGTTTATGCTTTCTATGAGAACCACTGGGCCGGCAACCCCAGAAATTTTAATTGTCTTTTCAGCGCTAACACCGGACCCATCATTTGCCACAGCCATAACTTTAAGCGTTCCATTTTCAAGGGGCGTTAAAAGACCTGTATTAGAAATAGACGCTACAGTTTCGTCTGAAACACTCCATGTAACAGTACGATCGGTCGCATTGTTGGGCAACACTGCTACCGTTAATTGTTTTGGAGCACCATTATTAATGTCACTTCCATTAATAACAATTGTTTTTACCTTAACATCGCCCGTTCCTTCAACAACATCGCTATCACTACTACAAGCAGTTAAAACCACTAGACCAATCGTGAATATTAATAGTCCTTTTAGCTTTTTCATTTAGTTTATCAAATTAAAATTACAATGATGCAATTAAAGTGCAATCGATTACAATATTAAGAAAATTTAATTTCTAAAAAAATAAAATAACTGTTAAATTTTATGATTTTCGTTGTTTGACTTACTATTAAAGTTGAAACAGAATTAAGACTACCTTTTTAAATACAAATACCCGAAATTGCCAGTAATTTATTGAAGTTACAAGTATTCCTTCAGAAACTACTCCATCTATTTTTTATAGCAAATCTCAATATTTATTTTGATTTAATTTGAAATTAAAAATAAAATATTATATTTATGTAATCGATTACTTTAAAATCGATAAAAAACGTTTCTATAACACTGTGTTTACATTATTTCAAAAAAATGTAATTTTGCGCCATCATTTTAGAGCTTATGAGCAAGAAAACAACCATTTACGATATTGCTAAAAAACTTAACATTACCGCTGCTACAGTTTCAAGAGCATTAAACAACAACCCGAAAATAAGTGAGGCTACAAGAGAGCTTGTACTTAAAACGGCTGCAAAAATGAATTATGAACAAAACAGATTGGCTCAAGCATTAAAAAGCGGTAAAAGCTATAATGTTGGTGTTATTGTTCCTCGAATTGATTCTAATTTCTTTGCCTCAGTAATTCGTGGAATTGAAGAGGAATTGTACCCTATGGGCTACCATGTTATTATTTGCCAAACCCACGATCAAAAAAGTCTGGAATTAACAAACATTAATTCTTTACTAAATGCCCAGGTAGATGGTGTAATTATGTCTATATCTAATGTAAACGATGCCGACGACGAAGCCCATGTCATTGCGCCAAAGGTATTGGAAGATGATATTTTTAACAATCTCATAAAAAAGAATGTACCACTTATATTTTTTGACAGAAAGAAAGATATTAAAGGCGTAAGCTCAGTGGTTATTGATGATTTTAGAGGGGCTTACGATGCAACTCAACACCTAATTGATCAAGGAAAAAAACGAATTGCCCATTTATCCAATAATAGGGAGATGGAAATATTCAAAAATAGATACTTAGGTTACAAACAGGCCTTAATTGACAATGGAATTGAATTTGATGAAAGTCTAGTTATTGAATGCTATAGTAAAGTGCCCGATGGTAGAAAAGTGACCCAAAAACTTTTGGCTTTGGATACACCACCTGATGCCATTTTTTCTGTAAGCGATTTTTCGGCACTTGGAGCCATTAAGGAAATTTTAGCCCAAGGGTTGAGAATTCCTGAGGATATTAGCGTTGTTGGTTTTAGTAATGAACCCTTTACAAAGTTTATGGAACTTTCCATAACTTCAGTTGACCAATCCCCAACTGAAATGGGTAGAATTGCAGCGAAAGTGTTTTTAGAGGAAGTTGAAAATGGCAATAACGTAAAATCCGAAAAGCATGTTGTTCTTAGCCCCGAATTAATGATTAGAAAATCTTCTCTTTCAAAATATTCTGCCATAACAGTCTAAATTTGAAACCTTTAAATAAACAAAAAGCCAAGATTAGTCTTGGCTTTTTGTTTTAACACTTAATTTTATTTTATAAAGAAACTCCCCTTTTCCAAGGAATAAAGTCGTCTTGGCTCAACAGTTTGGCTTTGGTTTTTATTCTTCCGCTAGCCACCTCAATAATGAAATCTAACATTTCTTCAGCCATTTCATCAATAGTTTTTTCGCCACGTATTACTGCTCCTGTTTCAATATCTATAATATCAGACATTTTTTCTTTTAGTTCGGTATTTGAAGATACTTTGATTATTGGAGCAATAGGATTACCAGTTGGTGTACCTAAACCTGTTGTAAACAACACTACATTTGCTCCAGAACCTACTAGACCAGTTGTGCTCTCTACATCGTTTCCTGGGGTACACAATAAGTTCAACCCGGGCTCATGTATATATTCAGCATAGTCTAACACACTAACTACAGGCGAAGTCCCTCCTTTTTTGGCGGCTCCGGCCGATTTCATTGCATCGGTAATCAATCCATCTTTAATATTTCCTGGTGACGGATTCATATCAAAACCAGAACCTGCAGCAACAACCGATTTTTCATAAGACTTCATAAGTTCCAAAAACTTCTCACCATCTTTGTCGTCCACACATCGGTTAACCAATTCTTGCTCAACACCACAAAGCTCTGGGAATTCAGCCAAAACAGCAGTACCCTTTAAAGCTACCAATAAATCTGAAACTGCTCCCAAAGTCGGGTTTGCTGAAATTCCTGAAAAACCATCAGATCCTCCACATTCTAAACCTACTTTTAATTTTGATAACGGTGCGGGTTTACGCTCAATTTTATTGGCTTCTTTCATGGCCAAAAACGAATCTTTAACTATAGTTGACAGCATTTCATCTACCGTACCCATTTGCTGCTGTTCGTATATTAAAACTGGCTTATTTAAGTTTGGGTTAATGGCATCTAACGCATCCTTAAAAATACTTATTTGTAAATTCTGGCATCCTAAGCTTAGTACTGTAGCACCAGCTACGTTAGGATTGTTAACGTAACCAGCCAAAAGCCTAGCCAATACTTCTGAGTCTTGACGAATACCTCCGCAACCTCCAGGGTGTGTAATAAATTTTACGTCCAGATTTTCAAAAACATCTTTAGATTCTTCAACAACCTCAACATCATCACCTCCACTTACTAATGAACGCAACAACATTTGGTGTGGATTTACTTTTTTCCTTAAAAGTTCCTTTTCAAATATTTCCTTTAGTTTTTCAATGTTTTTGTTCTCGCAGAACACTAATGGAAAAAATAACCAAACATTTTCTGTTCCCACTTGTCCGTCTTCCCTATGGTAGCCCATAAAAGTACGGCCTTTCCATTTTTCAACATTTGGTGGCGTCCAACTAAATGATTCAGTTTTTCCGAAAACCTTTTCACTTTGGTGCTTTACGTTTTCGGTAGTCAACACGTCGCCTTTTTCAATAACTCCGTTTGCAGAACCAACCAGAACACCATACATGATAATCCTATCTCCAGACTCAAACTTTTCCAAAGCTATTTTGTGCTTTGATTTGACATCTGAAAGAATCTTAACGTCTTCACCTTGAAAATGTATAACCTCTCCCGCCTTCAAATTAACCAAGGCAACAGCAACATTGTCTGATGAATTTACTTTTATAAGTTTCTTTTGCATCCCTAAAATTGCATTAATTTTTACTTTTCTCTAGTATGTTTTATTGTAATTAGCAAAACCTTCTTCTATTCCATTAGCTTCAATTTCTCTTAAAGCTAAGGCAACGGCATCGGATAAGTTTGCAACTTTTGTTAAATCTTGCCCCCAATATTCTTCTATACTGAGCGTTTCTTTTGCCACTTTATCAAATTCATTCGATTCCCAGATTTTAGCAAATTTAGCAACAATATCTTCTCCATCTTGTACCGGAAGTGTTTCACCTTTCCAAGTGCCCTTATAAAACCGTATTAAACAAGCAAAGGCAAATGTTAAGTTAGTTGGGATTTTACCATGAACATCAACATAACCCAATAAACTAGGTAATACCCTTACGGTAAATTTTGAAATAGAGTTTAAGGCAATGCTTGATAAGTTATGAATTATAAATGGATTTCTAAAACGATCGAAGATTTCATCAGCGAAACTGTTCAATTCATCTCTGTCCATTTCCAAGGTATCAATAATTTCATTGAATACAGCCTCATTGATAAATTTACCCGTAAAATCATTATCTACAGATTGTTTTACAGTTCTATTACCATAAAGATAAGAGAATGGTACCATTGCAGTATGTGCACCGTTTAAAATACGCACTTTTCTGGTACGGTACGGTTGCATGTCATCTACAATCTTAACGTCTAAATCCGTTTTATCAAATGGCAATTTAGCTTTCAAGTCATCACCGCCTTCAATAACCCACAATAAAAATACTTCCGCAGCTACTATTAAATTATCGGCATAATCCAACTGAGCGTTATAATCTTCTATTTCATCTTTTGGATAACCTGGTACAATTCTATCCACCAATGTACTATGGAAAGCATTACTTTCTAAAATCCAGTTTTTAAAATCATCACCCAAATTCCAATCAGAAATGTATTTTAAAATGATTCCCTTTAAAGTTTCGGAGTTATGGTTAATCAATTCACAAGGTATAATGGTCAAACCTTTACCCGAGTCACCATTAAAATGCTTAAATCTTTCATGCAAAAGCAGAGTTAGCTTTGCAGGAAATGAACTTGGCGGCTGCATGTTTGGAGTATCTGAGCCGACGTATGCAATTCCAGCCTCAGTTGTATTTGAAATAACGAATTCCAGCGACTCCTCTTTGGCCAAGCTAAGATATTCTTCAAAGTTTGCATAAGGGTCTACTCCCTTTACAATGTTATCAATCAGTTCAATTTCCTGAATTTCCTTTCCTTTTTTTACACCTTTCATAAAAAGGGTGTATAAACCGTCTTGGTCATTCAACATCTTTACAAGACCTCTATCTATAGGTTGAACTACAGCAATCCCAGCATTGAAATTTGCTTTTTTGTTCAATTCCTGGAAAGCATAATCAATAAAGGCTCTTAGAAAGTTACCTTCTCCAAACTGCACTATTTTAATAGGACGTTTTGCTTCTAATCCTACATTTGCTCTATTTAGTTTTTTCATTTTTCTTTAAAACTCTAAAATAAAAAATTGTTTAATTTGAATAAACCTATCGTTCTTATTCTGTAACCAGATTTAAATTTTCATCAAGTGGTGTCATTTTAGGCATTAATAAATGTACCAATCCTAATATGATTAGGTAACATGAACCGGCTACCAAAAATGCCCAGAAATAGCCAGAATTCCCAGCTTGATCTAAAACGGAACCCAACAAAGCATCGGCCACAATACCCGCAACAGCACCAATCATTCCTCCAATACCTACAACAGAAGCTGTGGCTTTTTTAGGAAATACATCAGAAGCCAAAGTAAAAATATTGGCAGACCATGCTTGGTGACCGGCGGCTCCAAGTCCAATAAGGAAAATGGCCAACCATTTATTGTCTGTAATAGCCACTATAGCAACCGGTAAAATGATTAAAGCACATATCAATAATGTTAGCTTTCTAGCCTTATTAACTGACCAGCCTTTACGCATAAATACCCCTGAAAGGTAACCCCCTAAAATACTTCCACCATCGGCCATAATATAAATCACAAAGAACGGCAAAGCAATATCATGAATATTTACACCAAAAGTATCGTGCAAGAATTTTGCTCCCCAAAACAAATAGAACCACCATACAGCATCTGTAACCTTCGCCAAACCAAATGCCCAAGTTTGACGTTTACCCAATACACTGCTCCAAGGCAGTTTTTCTTCAGACTCCGCTTTACCTGAATCACTTTGTATATAATCTAGTTCCTCTTTAGATAAGCGGGGATGAACTTCTGGTTTTTTGTAGGTTCTAAACCACAAAAACACCCACAAGGCACTTAAAGCACCTGTAATCAAAAATGGAATTTGCCAATTTTTACCATTTTCGTGTACAATCCAACCCACTACAAAAGGAGCCGCAATGGCACCCACACTGGTTGCTGCATTGAACAGACCTGTTGCAAAAGCACGGTCCTTTTTTGGAAACCATTCAGCAGTTGTTTTTATGGCTGCAGGAAAGTTTCCTGACTCACCGAACCCTAAACCAAATCGAGCTGCTGCGAAACCTATAACACTAAATCCTGGACGGACTGCAGCGTGCAACATACCAAATAAACTCCAAAGCCCAATTGATAAAACATATCCTTTTTTGGTTCCCAATCGGTCTATTAATCCTCCCATTGAGAGCATACCAATGGCATATGCTACCTTAAAAGATATCATAATATTGGCATAATCACTGTTTGTCCATCCGAACAATTTTTCAAGAGTTGGAGCCATTACCCCAATAATACTTCTATCAAAGTAGTTAATGGTTGTAGCAAACATTAATAGTGCTAAAATCCTGTAACGATAGTTTCCTATCTTAGTTGTTTCACTCATAATTAATTTAGTTTAGTTGGCACAGCTAATATGGTAAAAATTTACTTTCCTTGAGCAATGCTTTATTTAAAATTGAAATATTCTTTGGCGTTATTATAACTTATATCGGAAACCATTTTACCAATCCATTGCATTTCTTCTTTTGGTAGCTCACCACGTTGAATTTCATCACCTAATAGATTGCAAAGTAAACGTCTGAAATATTCATGCCTTGGAAACGACAAGAAGCTACGTGAATCAGTAAGCATACCAACAAAACAACTTATTAGGCCCATATTTGAAAGAGCATTCATTTGTTTGGTCATACCATCTTTTTGGTCTAAAAACCACCATCCGGAACCCCATTGTACTTTTCCTTTTACGCTGCCATCATTAAAGTTACCAATCATAGTGGCCATAACTTCGTTATCAGCAGGATTTAAATTATAGAGAATGGTTTTGGTTAATTTATCCTTAGTGTCCAAAGCATTTAGAAATGCTGATAGTTTTTCGGCTTGTGGATAATCACCGATAGAATCCCATCCTGTATCTGGTCCCAAAATTCGGTGCATACGGGCATTGTTATTTCTTAATGCCCCTAAATGAAACTGCTGAACCCAACCAAACTCATGGTAAGTTTCAGATAAGTAAACCAGCACGGCACTTTGGAATTTCAGTTCTTCTTCATTTAACAAAGTTTTTCCTGAAAGATACTTTTTGAGAATTGAATCAACCTCGTTTTCTGTATAGTTCTCAAAGTAAATTTGATTTAATCCGTGATCACACAGTCTACAGCCATTATCATGGAAAAACTGTATTCTGTTTCTTAAGGCATCACATAAAGTTGAGAATGATTTTATCTCAACTCCCGCTGATTTTCCCAATGCCTCCAAATACCCTTTATAGCCTTCTGCTGAAATTAAAATGGCTTTATCTGGTCTAAAAGCAGTACTGACCTTAAAGCCCAAATTTTCTTTGGCCATTTCTTGGTGATGCTGTAAAGTGTCTATCGGGTCTTCAGTAGTACAAACCAATTCCGCATTAGCTCTTCTGAGCAAGCCTCTACAACTGTACCCATCCGAATTCAATTTTTCTTGGGTGATGTCCCATACTTTTTCGGCTGTTTTCTCACTCAATAAATCGGTAATTCCAAAATATCTGGCCAATTCTAGATGTGTCCAATGATAAAGTGGATTACGCATAGTATATGGTACTGTTTTGGCCCAGTTCAAGAACTTATCCTTATCTGAACCGTCTCCGGTTATAAACTTTTCGTTCACTCCAAGAGTTCTCATGGCTCGCCACTTGTAATGGTCGCCATTAATCCAAACATTGGTAATGTTGCTAAACGTTTTGTCCTCTGCAATTTGTTGGGGCGGCAAATGGTTGTGATAATCTATTATTGGTTGATTTTTCGAATAATTATGATATAATTCTTCGGCGTATTTATTTTCCAATAAAAAATTATCGTGAATAAATGTCTTACTCATTTTTTAATGAAATTAGTTTATTATTTAGTTTTCGTTAGCTGGTTTTCCAATAGTTGCCAAAATACCTCCATCAACATATACAATCTGTCCACTTACAAAATTGCTAGCCTTTGAGGCAAGAAAGATGGCTGCTCCCTGTAAATCTTCCGGGTCGCCCCAACGTCCTGCTGGAGTTCTTCCGATTATAAAATCATTAAATGGATGACCATCAACTCGAATTGGCGCAGTTTGACTTGTCGCAAAGTAGCCTGGGCCAATGCCATTTACTTGAACATTGTGTTTGGACCATTCTGTTGCCATATTTCTGGTTAACATTTTTAACCCTCCTTTTGCAGCCGCATAGGCCCCAACAGTATTTCTGCCTAGTTCACTCATCATAGAGCAAATATTGATAATCTTACCTTCTCCTCTACTTATCATGCCCTTCACGACATGTTTAGACATGATAAACGGACTTACCAAATCAACTTTTAAAACTTGCTCGAAATCGGCAACTTCCATATCTTCTAGAGGAGTTCTTTTAATAATACCTGCATTGTTTACCAAGATATCGATTTGGCCAACTTCCTTTTCAATCTTGTTGATATTTTCAATTACTTGAGCTTCGTCAGTGACATCAAACAAATAACCATGGGCGTTTAGTCCTTCTGACTTATATTCGGCTACTGCCTTATCCAATTTTTCTTGAGAAGAAGCACCGTTGACAACCAAAGTTACACCCGCTTTACCAAGTCCCATGGCCATGGCCATTCCCAAACCATGTGTCCCACCCGTTATTAAAGCTACTTTACCTGTAAGGTCAAATAAATTTATAGACATAATTTTACCTTAATTCATTTATTTTACAAACATCCATATCACCATAATCCAAGTTTTCTCCCGCCATTCCCCAAATAAAGCTGTATGCACTTGTTCCAGAACCTGCGTGAATTGACCATGGAGGTGAGATTACAGCTTCGTTATTGCCCATCCAAATATGTCTAGTCTCGGTTGGCTCACCCATGAAATGGCAAACAGCTTGATCGGAAGGAACCTCAAAGTAGAAATAAACCTCCATTCTTCTGTCATGCACGTGGGCCGGCATGGTATTCCAACTGCTGCCGGTTTTTATAGACGTCATACCCATTTGCAACTGGCATACATCTACCACGCTATTTACTATATATTTTCTTAATGTACGGGCATTAGCCGTTTCAGGAGAACCAAGTTCAATGGTCTCAACATCTTCCTTACCTATTTTTTTATTTGGATATGCTTTGTGCGCTGGAGTTGAATTGATGTAGAATTTTGCAGGACTACCTGAAGATTTACTCGAAAAAACAACATTTTTATTTCCTTGGCCTAAGTAAAGTGCTTCTTTATTATCTATTTCGTACGTTGTTCCATCTACAGTTATCGTTCCAGCTCCCCCAACGTTAATGATACCCATTTCCCTTCTTTCCAAAAAATAAGAAGCCTTTAAGGGGTCAATGGCCTCGAGTGAAACATCTTTCTTCACTGGTATAACACCAGCTACCATAAACCTATCATAATGGGTATAAACCCAATGGATATCGTCCTCTCTAAAAAGGTTTTGAATTAAAAATTCGTCGCGTAGTTGTTGTGTGTCGTATCGTTTAACTGCCTCAGGACCCGAAGCATACCTCATGTCATATTCTTTCATTGTTCAGATAATTTATGTAATCGATTACACAAAAATAATACATTTAAGTTAAAAAGCAAGTGTTTTTTATTATGTTTATTGTTTTACAATCGAAATTACGGTTATTAGTTTAGTTTATTTGATTTAAAAGCTCGTTATCGAAATCTTCCATTTGAAAAATGGGCGATTCATTATTTTACGAACGACCAGTTTTTAAGAATCCTCAAGATAAAAGATATTTTTCATTTTAAGTTAATAATGTTGAATTATCTTCTTCATTATTAAGAGTCTTTGAGTTGCTTTTCAATTTCTAATTATTACGAGGAATAAAGTTCGGAAACCACTTCTTGAAATCACAAATACTTGTTAACTTCTGGTCAACTTTTTTCGTTAACAACTTTTTAATTATAAAAATTGATAAGTTAAATAGGTCACCCAATAATTTCTATTTTTATTCCTAGTTTTTTAACTTTTTAAACCAAAAACATTTATACACATGATGAAACCAACCAATGAACCACAAAAAAGTAATCTGTTCTTATGTTTACTTTTATTATTGTTCAGTTCACAGTTATTTGCTCAAGGCACCTTGAGCGTATCTGGAAATGGCAATATAATTTCTAATGGATCTTCCTCTCCCTCCGTCTCAAACAATACTGATTTTAGCAATGTGGGGGTAGGCTCTACCAAGAACAATACTTTCGTTTTAAACAATACTACCAATGGTGGAAACCCCAGGTTAAGACTAAACGACATTATAGTGACTTTATCTGGATCTACTGACTTCAGTACTGATAGTTCTAATTTAGGTAGCTTAAAAGGAGGTGATACACCAATCAGTCACATCATCACGTTTACACCAAGTTCTATAGGATTAAAAACGGCTTTGGTCACTATAACCTTTTCAAATGGAACCAATGCTCCATATACATTTTCAATTCAGGGAACTGGCACAATGCCGCTACCAGAAATTGATATAACAGATAGTTCAGCTTCTTCAATTAGCAATAATGGAAGTTTTGATTTTGGAACAATTCCCCCAAATAATTTTGCATTCGAATCATTCTCCATAAAAAATATTAGTTCGTTAAATACAAATTTAAGTTTAACTGGGTCACCTGATTTAGTCGCAATAACTGGAGATGGTGAATTTACCATTAGCGCACAACCTACTAGCGCTTCAATAGCAGGTGGTACAGAATCTACTTTTATTGTGCAATATAACCCACTTACCGCTGGCTCACATAGTGCAATAATTAGTATAGCCAATGATGATTCCGATGAGAATCCATACATTATAAATTTGTTTGGGAATGCAGAAAACACAACTTACACACCTACCACAAGTGGCCCTGATTGGAACGTTACAAACATTACTCCTGATAATGAATTAAACTACCCAAACACCATAGTTTATGGACCTGATAATTATTTGTGGATTACAGAGCGTGTGGGAAAACAAGTTGTAAAAGTCGACCCGGTTAACGGGGGAAGCAAATCTGTGATGCTGGATTTAACTTCGGTTGTGTACCAAACAGCCGGACAGGATGGACTAATGGGTATGGCCGTTCACCCAGATTTATATAATGACATCAATACCTCCAACAATCTTGTTTATTTGGCATACACTTATGATTCAGGAGGAAGAAAATTACGAATTGAAAGCTATAGATACATATCTTCTACAGGCACACTGGATGCTTCTAGTGCCACAACCATACTTGAAGGCTTTGACGCGAGCAACGACCATAATTCAGGCAAGCTTCAAATTGGGCCTGACATGAAATTGTATTACACTGCTGGAGACCAAGGTTATAATCAATTTCAAAATGCCTGTCTGGAAATAAGGGCTCAATATTTACCAACAAGCCCTTCCGATTATTCTGATTATAAGGGCAAAATATTACGGATGAACCTAGATGGCTCCATACCTTCTGACAACCCTATATTAAACAGCGTGCAAAGCCATGTATATACCTACGGGCACAGAAACCCCCAAGGTATTGTTTTTGGTTCTAATGGAGCCTTATATTCATCGGAACATGGTCCAAAAGTAGATGATGAAATAAACATTATTACAGCTGGTAAAAACTACGGTTGGCCACAAATTGCAGGTTATTATGACAACTTGGGTTATGGTTACTGCAATTGGTCCA